>NZ_JBFAAL010000007.1:0-331581 GCF_040639715.1 Micromonospora sp. NPDC023737 | reverse complement strand
TTGGTCAATCCGTAGATCCGGTTGTTGAACAGCAGGATCTTGAGGTTGACGTTCCGCCGGAGCGCGTGGATCAGGTGGTTACCACCGATCGAGAGGGCGTCGCCGTCGCCGGTGACGACCCAGACGGACAGGTCCGGGCGGGAGACGGACAGGCCCGTGGCGATGGCGGGCGCACGGCCATGGATTGAGTGCATCCCGTAGGTGTTCATGTAGTACGGGAAGCGGGACGAGCAGCCGATGCCGGAGACGAACACGGTCCGCTCGCGCGGGATGTTCAGCTCCGGCATGAACTGTTGGATGGCGGCCAGGATGGCGTAGTCACCGCAACCCGGGCACCAGCGCACCTCCTGGTCGGACTTGAAGTCCTTGCCGGTGAGCTTCACGGGCGTGACGGGAATCGAGCTAGACATTCTTGACCACGTCCTCGAGCAGGTTCTCCAGGGTCGCGGCCGTGAACGGCAGGCCGCTGACCTGGTTGAAGGGCACCGCGTCGACCAGATACCTCGCCCGGACCACACGGGCCAGCTGACCGAGATTCATCTCCGGGACGACCACCTTGTCGTACTGGGCCAGCACCTCGCCGAGGTTCGCCGGCAGCGGCGCGAGGTGTCGCAGGTGTGCCTGCGCGACCGGCAGTCCTCGCTCCCGCAGCGCCCGGCACGCGGCGCCGATCGGGCCGTACGTCGAGCCCCAGCCGAGCACCAGCACCCGCGCGTCGCCGTCCGGATCCTCGACCTCGACGTCCGGCACCACGATCGCGTCGATGCGCTCCTGGCGGGTACGGACCATGAAATCGTGGTTGGCCGGGTCGTACGAGATGTCGCCGGTCTTGTCGGCCTTCTCCAGCCCGCCGATCCGGTGCTCCAGACCGGGGGTGCCGGGGACGGCCCACGGCCGGGCGAGGGTCCGCGGGTCGCGGAGATAGGGCAGGAAGGTCTTCCCGTCCTCGCCGTTCGGTTCGGTGGCGAACTCGACCCGCAGGTCGGGCAGCTCGTCCACGGCCGGCAGCAGCCACGGCTCGGAGCCGTTGGCGACGTAGTTGTCCGACAGCAGGATCACCGGGGTGCGGTAGGTGAGCGCCATCCGGGCGGCTTCCAGGGCCGCGTAGAAGCAGTCCGACGGTGACTTCGGCGCGACCACCGCGAGCGGAGCTTCGCCGTGCCGGCCGTAGAGGGCCATGTTCAGGTCGGCCTGCTCGGTCTTCGTGGGCATGCCGGTCGACGGACCCGCGCGCTGCACGTCGACGATCACCAGGGGCAGCTCCAACGCCACCGCCAGGGAGATGGTCTCGCTCTTCAACGCCACCCCGGGCCCGGAGGTCGTGGTCACGCCCAGGGCGCCGCCGTACGACGCGCCGAGCGCCGCGCCGACCGCTGCGATCTCGTCCTCGGCCTGCATGGTGGTGACGCCGAACCTCTTGTGCTTGGCGAGTTCGTGCAGGATGTCCGAGGCCGGGGTGATCGGGTACGCGCCGAGGAAGACCGGTAGCTTCGACCGCACTCCGGCGGCGACCAGCCCGAGCGCGAGCGCCTGGTTGCCGGTGATGTTGCGGTACGTGCCGGGGCGCATCCGGGCCGGCTTCACCTCGTACCGCACCGCGAAGGCCTCAGTGGTCTCCCCGTAGTTCCAGCCGGCCCTGAACGCCGCCTTGTTCGCCCCGACCAGGTCCGGACGCCTGCCGAACTTGCGCTCCAGGAATCGCAGCGTCGACTCGTACGGCCGTGAGTACATCCAGCAGAGCAGCCCGAGCGCGAACATGTTCTTGGCCCGCTCGGCGTCCTTCTTCGCCACCCCGGCGTCGGCCAGCGCGCCGACCGTCATCGACGTGAGCGCCACCGGGTGCACCGAGTACCGGGCGAGCGAGCCGTCGTCGAGCGGACTGGTCGCATAGCCGACCTTGGCCAGACTGCGTTTGGTGAACTCATCGGTGTTCACGATGATGGCCGCCCCCGGTGGCAGGTCGGCCAGGTTCGCCTTCAACGCGGCCGGATTCATCGCCACCAACACGTTCGGCGCGTCACCGGGAGTCAGGACGTCATGGTCGGCGAAGTGCACCTGAAAGCTCGACACGCCCGGCAGCGTCCCGGCGGGCGCGCGGATCTCCGCCGGGAAGTTGGGCAACGTCGAGATGTCGTTGCCCAGTTGCGCCGTCTCCGACGTGAACCGGTCGCCGGTCAACTGCATGCCGTCACCGGAGTCACCGGCGAACCGGATGACCACCCGGTCGAGTTGACGGATCTGCTTGGTCACGTCGATGGACCCTTCTGGTCGAACGGGAGGGGTGGCATTCGCTGATGCGGTTCGCGGGTGAGGCACCGCACACGAGAGGGGACGGTGCCTCACCCACGGGTCGCCGCGGTGGCGGCTCGGGTGCGGCCGCGATGGCACGCCCCTGTCGCCACGCGGATCAGGCCTGCTTGGTCTCCCAGAAGATCTCCGAGATCTCGTTGATCTTCGCGAGCAGCCGGGTCGCGACCTCCGGATCCGCGGAGCCCTTCGCCCCGCCGGCACCGGCCAGCTTGGTGGCCTCGTTGAAGAGACCGTGCAGCTGCGGGTACTTCTCGAAATGCGGCGCCTTGAAGTAGTCGGTCCACAGCACCCAGAGGTGGTGCTTGACCAACTCGGCCCGCTGCTCCTTGATGATCAAGGCGCGGGTGCGGAATTCCGGGTCCTCGTTGGCCTGGTACTTCTCACAGATGGCCTTGATCGACTCGGCCTCGATCCGCGCCTGGGCCGGGTCGTAGACACCACACGGCAGATCGCAGTGAGCGCTCGCCGTGGTGCGGGGGGTGAAGAAACGTGCCAGTCGCATCCGACTCATTCTCCTTCCGGTGACGGTGCAGACGATGTCAGTTCCGGCAGCGGGCGATGCGCTCGGGGGTCGTGGTGGACGAGCCGCCCGCCGCTGCCTCGGACCGCGCGTCGACGTCGGTCCCGACACCGGTGAGCACACAGGCGTCAGCACCGGTAGGTGGTCGACGGCACGACGCTAAGACCTGAACCCCACTTCAGGTCAACCACTCGTGAACTGGCTCTCAACGCCGCAGGTGGCCGCGAGGGGAGTGCTACGGTTTGCCCCCTCGAATACCGGGCCGCCGGAAACCTGAAGTCCGCCGCACGAACCCGCTGGCGCATCCGTGCACGACGTACTGGGAGGGCGCATGTCGTCGCGTACCGATCTCATCGAAGACCTCATGGGACGCTTTCCTCACGTGCCGCGCGAGGCGGTCATCAAGGAGGACCTGCTGCGTGGCGGCCTGGCCTTCGACGACTCGGCGCTGACGGAGAACGAGGGCGGTGACGTCAAGCCGAAGTCGTACTTCATCTTCTCGTTCGACCACCGGACGCTCCCGGAGCTGGGTGCGGCCGCGCTGCGCCGCCCGCCGGAGGAGATCGTGCTCACCGGCGGCCCGTACGAGCTGCGCCGCACGGTCGTGTCGGTCCGCACCAACCCTGACTCGCCGTACCGGGTGAAGCCCGATGACGACGGGAGGCTGAAGCTCTTCCTCGACGGGCGCGCGATCGCCGAGGTGGGCCTTCCTCCGATGCCGGACTACTACCGGCACACGCTCGCCAACGGCAAGTCGGTGATGGAGGTCGCGCCGACGATCCAGTGGGGCTACCTCATCTACCTGACCGCCTTCCGGGTCTGCCAGTACTTCGGCGCGAAGGAGGAGTGCCAGTACTGCGACATCAATCACAACTGGCGCCAGCACAAGCAGGCCGGCCGCCCGTACACCGGGGTCAAGCCGGTCGACGAGGTCCTCGAAGCGCTGGCCATCATCGACAAGTACGACACGGCCCGCGCGTCGAAGGCGTACACGCTGACCGGCGGCAGCATCACCTCGAAGGTCGACGGGCTGGCCGAGGCCGACTTCTACGGCCGCTACGCCCAGGCGATCGAGGAGCGGTTCCCGGGCCGGTGGATCGGCAAGGTGGTCGCCCAGGCGCTGCCGCGGGCCGACGTGCAGCGCTTCCACGACTACGGGATCAGGATCTACCACCCGAACTACGAGGTGTGGGACAAGCGTCTCTTCGAGCTGTACTGCCCGGGCAAGGAGCGGTACGTGGGCCGGGAGGAGTGGCACCGGCGCATCCTCGAATCCGCCGAGGTCTTCGGGCCGCGTAACGTCATCCCGAACTTCGTCGCCGGAGTGGAGATGGCTGCCCCGCACGGCTTCACCAGTGTCGACGAGGCGATCGACTCGACCGCCGAGGGCCTGCAGTACTTCATGTCCCGTGGAATCACCCCCCGGTTCACCACCTGGTGCCCGGAGCCGACCACCCCGCTCGGCCGCAGCAACCCGCAGGGCGCGCCGCTCGAGTACCACATCCGGCTGCTGGAGATCTACCGCGCGACGATGGAGGCGAACGGCCTGTCCAGCCCGCCCGGATACGGCCCCGCCGGCCCCGGCCGGGCCGTCTTCTCGGTGAGCTCGTTCATGGACAGCCTGCCCGCCGAGCCGGCGGCGACCGAAGGCTGAGCCCGCCGAGTACGACTTCACCGGGTGGGGCTACACCCCACCCGGTGGCCGGGAGCCGCTCTCCTCGATCCCTCCGAACCCGACGCCGACTCTTCGGCAACGCGGCGGGATCGCGCTAAGGGGTGGTTCGGCTCGGCCCGGTGACCCCGCCGGTGTCGATGGCACCGGGACCGGCACCGTGGCCGGTGCTCTCCGCCGCCGCGGCTCGTTCCAGCCATTCCCGCCCACGCAGGTTGCCCAGGGCCAGGGCGCAGAAGATCAGGATCGTCACGGCAACCATGCGTGGAGCCGTCTCTGCCAGTTCACGGGGAGGCGTGCTGCCATGGTTGCGGGAAATTGCCACCACTGCGGGATGCAGCGCCAATGAGACAAGCGCTGGTATCACGGAAATCATCCCGAGCCATCGGAATGGTCTCCTGACGGTCAACCATGCCGCGGACAAGCGTCCCACTCCGACTACGAGAAGCAGGCTGACCGGCAACGCCACGGTTGTGGACAACCGCAGGTTGGTGGCGATGGCGTGATCAGGAGAACCGCCGGGGGGAATCACCGGCACGAACCCGGCGACGAGTCCGGCCACCAGGGACACGGCGATGTGGGTCAGGACGGCCAGCGCGAGCACGCGACGTGTCAGCTTCGAACGCGGTACGCGCTCCACTGCCTGCGCCGAACCGTTGCGCCCGGCGCGCCACAGCAGCAGTACGGCCGCCAAGGCCGCAGCCGTAGGCGCCCAGAACGCTGCACCGCTGTCGGATATGCCAGCTTGATTCAGGATGAAGTAGACGCTCAGCAGGAGAAACAGGGCTGGCCACACAGCCGCAGTATCGTGCGGGCATCCCGGCATCTCAATGCCTTCGTCGTGCCGGCCGCCCGCCTGCTGCGGAGTCCCGCCAGGCCGTGGTGGGGAAGACCGTGCTCACACCGGCGGGCCGCGCCGAACGTCTTCCGACACGCCGTCGGGCACATGGACACCAGTTCGTCGTACCCGGAGAGTACGACTGACGGTGACCGATGAGCTTCGGCGTGGTGACGGGTCCTCACCCGACGGCACCGCCGAACCGAACGGAAGGATTCGAGCATGACTGGCGTACGGGTGCTCGTGGGCACACGCAAGGGCGCGTTCGTGCTGACGTCGGACGGCGGGCGCGGCGACTGGACGGTCGAGGGGCCACACTTCGGTGGCTGGGAGATCTACCACCTGACCGGGTCTCCGGTCGATCCGAACCGGCTCTACGCCTCCCAGTCCGGCGGCTGGTTCGGTCAGTTGATCCAGCGCTCGGACGACGGCGGCAAGAGCTGGAACCCGGTCGGCAACGACTTCGCCTATGCGGGTGAGGTCGGTGAGCATCTCTGGTTCGACGGGACCCCACGTCCGTGGGAGTTCAAGCGCGTCTGGCACCTGGAGCCGTCCCGCGACGACCCCGACACGGTGTACGCGGGCGCCGAGGACGCGGCCCTCTACCTCTCCACCGATGGCGGCCTCAAGTGGACCGAGCTCACCGCGCTCCGCACCCACCCGACCGGGCCGTCGTGGCAGCCCGGCGCGGGCGGCCTGTGCCTGCACACGATCATCCTGGATCCGACGCGTCCGGGCCGGATCTACACCGCCATCTCGGCGGCGGGCGCGTTCCGCAGCGACGACGGCGGCGACAGTTGGCTGCCGATCAACAAGGGCCTGCGCTCCGGGGAGATCCCCGATCAGGACGCCGAGGTCGGGCACTGCGTGCACCACATCACCCAGCACCCGTCGCGGCCGGACACCCTGTTCATGCAGAAGCACTGGGACGTGATGCGCAGTGACGACGCGGGGGCGAACTGGCGCGAGGTCAGCGGCAACCTGCCGTCGGACTTCGGCTTCCCGATCGCCGTGCACCCGCACGAGCCGGAGACGATCTTCGTCGTACCGATCAAGAGCGACTCCGAGCACTACCCGCCGGAGGGCAAGCTGCGCGTCTACCGCAGCCGCACCGGCGGCGACGAGTGGGAGCCGCTGACCAAGGGGCTGCCGCAGTCCGACTGCTACGTCAACGTGCTGCGTGACGCGATGGCGGTCGACATGCTCGACCCGGGTGGGATCTACTTCGGCACCACCGGCGGCCAGGTCTACCACTCGGCCGACGGTGGCGACAGTTGGGCGTCGATCGTCCGGGACCTGCCGCCCGTGCTCTCCGTGGAAGCCCAGGTGCTGCCGTGATCCGGGTGCTCCTCCCGGCCCACCTGAAGAACCTGGCGCACGTCACCGGAGAGGTGCGTCTCGAGGGGGTGACCGGGCCGGCCGGCGCGGTCACCCAGCGTTCGGTGCTGGACGCTCTCGAGGCGCGGTACCCGATGCTGCTCGGGACCATCCGTGACCGGCACAGCGGCAAGCGCCGCGCGTTCGTCCGCTTCTACGCCTGCGAGGAGGACCTCTCCAACGAATCGCCCGACGCGCCGCTGCCCGAGGAGGTCGTCGCCGGCAAGGAGCCGTTCATCGTCCTCGGCGCGATGGCCGGGGGATAGCGCAGCCGACCTGCTCGGGCCGGGGCAGTCCCCGGCCCGACCGGGTTTCCCCGCGGCGTGGTGCCCCGGACGGGTGTCGACGTGGCGGGCGGGTCTCAGAGATCGTCGCAGGTGTGCCGCCGAGCGTTCCGTTCCGCGGCGGCATGCCACCAGCCCGGTGCGGTGGGCCCGCTGGCGTTCGCGATCAGGCCGGCGGCAGCGCGGTAGCGATCATGAGTGTGACTCATTGCACGATTTTTCCGACTTGGAAACTTTGCCGCCTGAGAAAGCCGCGCGGATAGTTGTCGCGTGACCTCGGATCTTGGCCTGCGTGAGCGGAAGAAGCTCGCGACCCGCATCGCGCTCAGCGATGCGGCGTGGTCGCTGATGACCGAGCGTGGGATCGAGGCGGTGACCGCCGAAGCTGTCGCCGCAGCGGTGGACGTCTCACCCCGGACCTTCCGCAACTACTTCGCGAGTCGCGAAGAGGCGATCCTCGACGGGATCCTGCTGCGCGCGAACTCGCTGGTCGAGGCGTTGCGCGCCCGACCCGCCGACGAGCCGGTGTGGGACTCGCTCGCGCACGTCCTGCCCGACATGATCATGAAAGTGCTCGGCGAGCGGGAGCGCGACGTCGCGACGCTGGTGCGCGTCTGCTCCGAGAACCCGGCGATGTCCGCGCAGCAACTGGCGGTGTTCGGTCGTGTCGAGCGGCTCATCGCCGAGGTCATCGCCGAGCGGACCGGCGCCGACATCGAGCGCGACCTCGCTCCGCACCTGCTGGCCACCGTTCCCGGCACGACCATGCGGGCGGTGCTCACGTTCTGGGCCGGCGGGGTCACCGAGGCCACCCTTCCCGACCTCGTCCGGACGAGCATCGCGCAGCTGCGCGACGGTCTTCCCCTCGGCCGTGCCGCACCGGTCGCCTGAGCCGGGCGGGGAGCGACCAGGCCGACGTGATCACACCACCTCGCCGGCTGCTCCAGACCGAGCCGAACGCCGTGAGCGCGTCCCCGCCTGACCAGCCCCCGACCGAAGGGCAGCCGCCGCTCACCGGCGAATCCGACCCTCTCCCTGCCCATCCCTCGTCGCGCGAAAGGAACACCGTGGGTGCCGACGACCGCGGGAAGCGACCGCACGCCCTCCGGGAACTGCTGCTCGTGGCCGCCCTGTTCCTGGCGTACAAGATCACCCGGCTGTTCGTCGTCGGGGACCTCTCCACGGCGTACGACAACGCCACGCACGTCTGGGCGTTCGAACGCGCGTTGCGACTGCCCGACGAGGCGTCGCTGCAGCGGGCCGTCCTGTCACACGGTGACCTGGTCCGCGCGGCGAACATGTTCTACGCCTCGGTGCACTTTCCGGCAACCGGGGCGCTGCTGCTGTACACGTACCTGTTCCGGCCCGCCGTGTACCGGTGGGCGCGGACAATCCTCGCGGCGCTGTGCGGCGCGGGGTTCGCCATCCAGGCGCTCGTACCCATGGCGCCACCGCGCCTGCTCTCCGCGACCGGCATGCTGGACACGGGACAGCTGATGGGACCGCGGGCGTACGGCGACCCCGCCACCGACACCCTCTCCAACCAGTACGCCGCCATGCCCTCCCTGCACGTCGGGTGGGCCACCGTGGTCGCGATCGTGCTGATCGCCGCCGGCCGCAGCCGGTGGCGCTGGCTCTGGCTGCTGCATCCGCTGGTGACCCTCACCGTCGTGGTGCTCACCGGGAACCACTACTGGCTCGACGCTGCGGCGGCGCTGGCCCTGCTCGGCGTGATCCTGCTGCTGGTGCCGCGACCGCAGGCAGCGTCTGTCGGCGTGGCCACGGCGAGAACGGTCGGAAGCCGCGTGCCGGCGGCGGCCGCTGTCCCTGTCGCGGGAACCCGGCTCCTGCCGGACGAGAACCTGCGTGGCGGCTTCTGGGTCACCTCACCCGCTCGGCAACCCGGGCGATGGCAGGGCAGCGACGGCCTGGTTGGCGGCGTGCGCGCAGATGATCGAGCTGCGCCGAGCATGGACCTACCGGCGCTCGCCGAACTCGTCCGTCGGGACGGCCTGCGGCGCGTCGACGCGCGGCACGGCGAACTGGTGCAGGACGTCGTCGCCGGAGAACCCGAGCACCGCCAGCGCCTCGGGTAGTGCGGTCGGCGCCCGAGTCGCGGGGACCGGCGGGTGGGCCTCAGGCCGTCAGAGGTGCGGATTACGGGCCTCAACGCCCTTTAGCCACGCGGGACGCGTTGCCCAGAGGTCGGACGTCATGCCCCATTCGCACGCCGGTCCGAGGCCCTGATCGATCGTGAGGGTCGACCTGCCGGGATCAGCCGCGAACAGTTCCAGATCCTCGGCGTAGCGGACGAGCAACTGCGCCCAGGACGGCGCCAGCACTTCCCACGAGGAGCATTCGATGTCGACCCGAACCACCTGTCCGGGCGTCCCTCCCGGCGCCGGATCGAAGTCGAGCAGCCAGTGCACGTCGCCGTTCATGTCGCCCACGACGACCGCGCCCGCCGTACCCACGATCGGTCGCACCGGCCCGTTGAGGTAGATCATCTCTTTGTCGACCAGGTACGCCCAGACCTGCGGATCGTCCCAGTCCGGCTCCGGATGATGGTTGTCGCGCCACATCCGGGTCCTCTCGATGATCCGTTCGGTGTCGTAGAGCCAGTTCAGCGGCACCGGGCTGGGCTGACCCGACCCGGGGTAGGTCCACGTGGTTCCGTTGTGAAGGCGGAGACTGGCGTGCAGATCCGGGGGCAGTGGCCGGGCCAGGGCGGCCTCCACCGCATTGATCTCCTCGACCTCGGCCGGTGCGGCAAGGTGCCGCAGGGAAGCCGGCAGCACGTCACGCAGACTGTCCTCGATCCGTTTCCACGCCTCGGTGACGCGTTCGGCCTCAGCTGCTGTCACGGCGCGAAGTCTAGACATCGTCGCCATTCTCGGGTGCCCTCTCCCGTTGCCGACGGGTCGCGCTCCATCGTCAGCAGTCCGGGCCGGTGGAGCGCGGGTATCGATGGTCGTGGCTCGGCTGCGGGCGGTGCTACCAACCGACCGGAACCGTCTGGAACCGGGTGGATCCGAGAGGAGTGTGCGGGCCGGGACGGTCGCGCCGACGGGCGGGACGCCTACGAGACCGGCCGGCCGCCGGTGATCGACTGAGCGATCCGCAGGAACTGCTGGGCGACCGGGCCGAGTGGGCGATCGGCGGCGGCGATCGCGATCTGGTACGTCGGCGGGTTGTGTCGCACCCGGAGGAACCGCAGGTCGGCGTTCTGATCGGCGACGGACGCCGGGACGAAGGCGACCCCGAGCCGGAGGCGTACCAGGTCGAGGATCGTCGACATGTCGTTCATCTGGATTGTGCTGCGGCGATTCACGCCCGCCGAGGCGAACGCCTGATCCACCGCACACCGGACGCCCCAGCCCGGCGGGAACTCGATGAACGACTCGTCGGCCAGGTCCGCGAGGTCGACGCCGTTGCGGCCGGTCAGAGGATGGTCGGGTGGGCAGGCCAGGACGACCTCCTCGGTCGAGAGCACCTGTCGGCGGATCCCCGGCTCCGAACCGGGGGTGATGACCACGGCCAGTTCCAGCGAACCGTCCCGGATGCGCTCCAGGTGATCGAGCGAGCCGCCGCCACCGGGGGCGGTCAACGAGATCTCCACGAGCGGGTACTCGGCGCGGAACGCGGCGATCGCCTCGCGGACCCGGCCTGGCGTGAGGCCGTGCAGGATGCCGAGGCGCAGGGTGCCGCGCAGCCCCTGCCCGACCTGGGCGACCAGCTCGCGGGCGGCCTCGACGGAGGCGAGGATCCGGGCGGCCTCGGGGCGCAGGGCTCGCCCGGCCTCGGTCAACTCGACCCGTTGGGTCGTCCGATCGAACAGCGGCGTACCGAGGTCCCGCTCCAGCGCGCGTACCGTGGTGGAGACGGCGGACTGGGCCACGCGCAGGCGCTCCGCGGCCCGGGTGAAGCTGCGCTCCTCGGCGACGGTCAGGAAGACCTCGAGCTTTCGGATGTCCACCCGACCATCATCTCAAATTCAGATAACCGGATCCGATATTGATATTGGATCCGGATGAGTGACCGGATCAGACTCGTCGCATGCCTCGCACCACCACCCACCGGGTCGGGTTCGCGCTGGTCGCCACCGCGTACGGCGCGACGATGGCGGCGGGCTCCGTGCCGACCCCGCTCTACGTTCTCTATCAGCACCGCGACCACTTCGGTACGGCGATGGTCAGCCTCGTCTTCGCCGTCTACGTCGTCGGTGTGGTGGCCGGACTGCTGCTCGCCGGAGCCCGCGCCGAACGCGTCGGACGCCGTCCGGTGCTCGCGGCCGCGCTGGCAGTGCAGCTGCTGGCCTGCGTCGTCTTCGTGATCTGGCCGGCGCTGCCGGGCATACTGCTCGGTCGGGTGCTGTCCGGCCTGTCGATCGGGCTGCTCTCCGGCCCCGCCACCGCCTATCTGATCGAACTGCACCGCCGGGCCCGACCCGAGGCGGCCGCGGCGAACGCCGAAGTCGTGGCGACCGCCGCCAACCTGGGCGGCATCGCGGCCGGTCCGCTGGTCTCCGGCGCGCTCGCCGAGTGGGCGCCGGCCCCGCTGGAGCTGCCCTACGTGATCACCGGCGTGGTGCTGGCACTGGCGGCGTTCCTGGTGGCCGTCGTACCGGAGACCAAACAGCCGGTGGTCCGGCCCTGGTCGCGGCCGCTCGCCCTGGCGTCCGAGCGGCGCCTGCTCTTCGTGGCCTCCTGCCTCGGCGGCCTGGTGGCGTTCGCGATGTTCGGTCTGTTCAGCGCGCTCAGTCCGTCGTTCCTCGCCGGCACCCTGGGACACCGGTCGCACGCCCTTGCCGGTCTCGTCGCCTTCATCGGGCTCGGCGCGGGCGCCGTCGCCCAACTCGGCCTGCGCCGGCTGGCGCCGCGCCCGGCGATGCGCGCCGTCGTTGTGGCGATGCCGGTCGGTCTCGGTCTCGTCGTCGCCGGGGTGTGGACGGCGCTGCTCATCCCCTTCGTCGTGGGCGGCGCGCTCACCGGCGCCGCCGCCGGGCTGCTCTTCCGGGCCTGCCTCACCACGGTCGTGCAGCTCAGTCCGGTGGACCGGCGAGCCGGCACCCTCGCTACCTTGTTCGTCACCAGTTACGCAGGTTTGTCCATCCCGGTCATCGGGCTCGGCGCCGCCAGCCAGCTCGCCGGAGCGCGCGGTGCCCTGGCCGGGTTCGCGGCGCTGGCGCTGGTCGGGCTCGCCGCCGTCGCCGCGGTCCGGCTGCGGCCGGAGCCACCGGCGCGCCCCTCAGCCGGCCTGGCGGCCGGCACCGCGCGATAGCACCCGCCCTTCACATCTGGAGTTCCTCCGTGTCCAGCATCCTCATCCGTAACGCCCACGTGATCAGCCTCGACGACGAGATCGGCGATCTGCCGCGTGCGGACATCCGAATCGACGACGGCGCCATCACCGCCATCGGTCTCGACCTCGACGCCACCGGCGCCACCGTCATCGACGCGGTCGGGAAGGTCGCCCTGCCCGGCCTCGTGGACTCCCACCGGCACGTCTGGCAGGGCGCCATCGGCGGCGCCGGCGGCAAGGTCTCCCTCGGCGGTTACTTCGGCATCGTCCTCGCCGGTCTGCTCGACAAGTACCAGCCCGACGACGTCTACGCGGGTGTCCTCTGGGGCGCGTTGCAGGCCCTCAACGCCGGCATCACGACGGTCGCCGACTGGTCCCACATCGGCACCACCCCCGCGCACGCCGACGAGAACGTCCGCGCGCTGCAGGATTCCGGCATCCGGGCGCTCTACCTCTACGGCCCGCCCGTCGGCCAGGGCGTGATGCGCTGGTTCCACGAGAGCACCGAACGGCACCCCGAGGACGTACGCCGGATGCGTGACCTGCTCGCCGACGACCGGGCCCGGGTCACCATGGGCCTGGCCCTGCGCGGACCGGAGTTCGCCACTCCGGAGACCACCGAGTACGACTTCAATCTGGCCCGGGACCTGGGTGTGCCGATCAGCATCCACTCCGGCATCCCCGGCTATCTGCGCAAGTACCGGACCATCGAGACCCTCGACGGTCTCGGGCTGCTCGGTCCGGACGTGCACCACGCGCACGGAGCGCAGTTCAGCGACGCCGACCTCGCCCGCATCTCCGCCACCGGCGGGGCCGTCACGCCCTGCCCGACCATCGACATGTCGATGGCGATGGGAACCTTTCCGCTCGTCGGCCGGGCACTCGAACACGGCCTGCTTCCCGCACTGGGCACCGACACCGTCGCCGGGGCCGGCACCGACCTGTTCAGCGAGATGCGGTTGGCGCTCGCCGCGGAGCGTGGGCGGGCGAACGCGGCGGCGCTGGCCCGCGACGAGCCGCCCGCGACGGTCGACCTCGACCAGCGGGACGTGCTGCGCTTCGCCACCGTCGCGGGCGCCGAGGCCTGGGGCTTGTCGGATCGCATCGGCACCCTCCGGCCCGGGAAGCGGGCGGACCTGATCCTCGTCGACGTGTCGCGGCCCCACCTCGGCCCGCTGAACGAGCCGGTCACCACGATCGTGCTCAACGCCGGTCCCAGTGACGTCGACACCGTGCTGGTCGACGGGGTGGTGGTGAAGCGCGGCGGTCGGCTCGTCGGCCCGGTCGCCGAGCGGGCGCGGCAGCTCATCGAGGAGTCCCGCCGCCGGGTGTTCGACCGGGCGAAGCTCGTCGACGTCCTGGGCCCCTCCTGGGCCGCCTGAGCCGGGGCGGTAACCGGGGCGCGGGCGGCACCGCCCACCGCCCCGGTGACCGCGTCCTCCGGCCGGCCTCGGCGACTGATTCACATTTCGGGTCGAAAGGATCTTGACACGTCGCCGGGAAAGGCAGAGCATCCTTCGTTGGCTTCCGACAACGTTGTCAGAACGGCGCGGGGCAGCCCTCCGGTGTGGACAGCGCACCGGCGCAGAGCTGTCTTCGTCGTGCTCACAGCGCGGGTCCGTCAACTGAAGGGCAAGCACAAGTGTCAGACCCACTGGCGCGTGCGGCGCAGACCGCAAGACGCCGAACCATCGCCGGGATCGCGACCGCGGCCGTAGCCGTACTGGCGACCGCCGCCGCGGGCACCCCCGCCGCGGCCGCCCCGGCCCCACACCTGGTCAACGACCCCGTCTCCTACGTCAACCCGCTGATCGGCTCCACGAACCTGGGCAACACCTACCCGGGCGCGGTACGTCCCTTCGGCATGCTGTCGTGGAGTCCGCAAACCACCCGCGGAAACCAGGTCTCCACTCCCGCACCCGGGGGCTACGAGTACGGCGCGACCCGGATTCGTGGCTTCAGCCTGACCCACCTCAACGGCGTCGGCTGCAACGGCGGTGCCGGCGACATCCCGATCATGCCGTACGTGGGTGACGTCGACTCGTCACCCACGATCGACACCTCCGACGCGAAGTACGCGAGCAACTTCTCGCACGCCAACGAGACGGCGCGGGCCGGCTACTACCGGGTGGCGCTCGACAGCGGCGCGTCTGCGGAACTGACCACCACCGACCGCACCGGATCGGGCCGGTTCGGGTTCCCGGCCGACCAGCCCGCCAGCATGCTGTTCCGCACCGCCAACTCGGAGACCGGCAGCACCGACGCCACCGTGCAGGTGGACGCGGAGGCCCGGACCGTCACCGGTTCGGTCACCGCGGGCAACTTCTGCGGCCCGCAGAGCCCGAACAACCGCAAGGGCACGTACACCCTGCACTTCACCGCGCACTTCGACCAGCCGTTCGCCCGGTTCGGCACCTGGCAGGACGGCACCGTGACGTCGGGCAGCTCCTCCGCCTCGGGTGGCACCGGTGTCACCAGCGGCTTCCCGACCGCGGGTAAGGGCTCCGGCGCCTACGTCACCTTCGCCGACGGTACGACTCAGGTCGGCGTCAAGGTGGCCGTCTCCTACGTCAGCCTGGACAACGCCGAGGCCAACCTGCGGGCGGAGAACCCGCAGGAGAAGACCTTCGACACGGTCCGCGCGGAGGCCACCAAGTCGTGGCAGCGGGAGCTGAACAAAATCAAGGTCGGTGGTGGCAGCGCCGACCAGCTCAGCAGCTTCTACACCGCGCTGTACCACTCCATGCTGGAGCCCACGATCGCCAGCGACGTCGACGGCCGTTACCTCGGCGCCGACGGCAAGCCCCACCAGTTGGCCAAGGGCCAGAAGGTGCAGTACGGCACCTTCTCCGGCTGGGACCAGTACCGCGCCCAGGTGCAGCTGATGACCCTGATCAACCCGAAGGCCGGCAGTGACTATGCCCAGTCGCTGTTCAACTACGCGTCGCAGCGCGACGGCGAGTGGGACCGCTGGCTGCTGATCAACGGCAAGACGGCCGTCATGTCGGGTGACCCGTCGGCTCCGGCGCTCGCCGGGATCTACGCCTTCGGTGGTCGGGACTTCGACGTCAAGGGCGCCCTTCGCTCGCTGATCACCGCCGCGACGGTGCCGACCGCGAACGACTCGGACAGCGCCGGCTGCAACGTCGCGTGTGTCGGGCAGCGTCCCGCCCTGGACAAGTACCTCGAGCTGGGCTACGTACCGGCCGACGGCTGCTCCTGCTGGGGTGGTGCGGCCGAGACGCTGGAGGACGCCGTCGCCGACTTCGGCCTGGCCGAACTGGCCGGACGCCTCGGCGACCACGCGAACCAGAAGGCGTTCCTCGACCGTTCGGGGAACTGGAGCAACGTGTTCGACCTGACCGCCACCCCGCAGGGCGGCTACCTGCGGGCCCGCAAGTCCGACGGCGCGTGGGCGGAGCAGTCGTTCAGCCCCGCCACCGAGAACGGGTTCGTCGAGGGCAGCAGCGCCCGCTACACGTGGATGGTGTACTCCGACGTGGCCGGTCTGGCCCGCGCGATGGGTGGGAACAAGGCAGCCGAGCAGCGGCTCGACTCCTTCTTCCGTACGCCGGACGGCAGCTTCGACTTCTCCGCCCGGGACCTCACGCGGTTCGACCCGACCAACGAGCCGGACATGAACGCGCCGTACGTCTACAACTACCTGGGCGTCCCGCACAAGACGCAGGAGACGGTCCGGGCGGTGCTCGACCAGCTCTGGGGCAACACCCCGGGCGGGATCCCCGGCAACGACGACGCCGGCACCATGTCGTCGTGGTACGTCTTCTCCGCGCTGGGCCTGTACCCGCAGAACCCCAGCCGCGCCGACCTGGTGCTCTCCGCGCCGCTCTTCACCCGCGCGGTGATCAACAGCGGACCCGGCCGGGACATCACCATCAACGCTCCCGCCGCCTCGGCGAAGAACATGTACATCCAGTCGGTGCGGGTCGACGGCAAGAAGTCGACCAAGACCTGGGTTCCCGCCTCGCTCGTCGAGAAGGGCGGCAAGGTGGACTTCGAGCTCGGTAGCAAGCCGAACCTCGCCTGGGGCACCTCGCCCGCGGACGCGCCGCCGTCGTTCGGGCACGGCCGTCCGTACCTGACCGGTATCAGCCCGCAGGCCATGAAGGTGGAGCCGGGCGGCAAGGCGGACACGACGTACCAGGTGCAGGCACTCACCGGCGACCGGACCGAGGTTCGCTGGCACGTGACCGCGCCCGCCGGGCTGAACGTGACGCCCGCCGACGGTGAAGTCGCGCTCTCCGGCGACGGCTCGGCCACCCGGGCGCTCACCGTCTCGCCCGACGCCGGCATGAAGCCCGGTGCCTACTCGATCTCGGTGACCGCCACCACCGCGTCCGGCGAGGCGCTGCCCGCGGTGACGCTTCCGATCACGGTTGCCGTACGGGACAGCGTGCTGTGGAACCTGAACAGCAACGGCATCTCGGCCGACGACACCAACCCGCAGGCCAACTTCGACACCGGCGGCTGGAGCTACTCGGCCACGGCGCTGGAGGCGGCCGGGGTGCGGCCCGGCTCCACCGTCTCGGTGAACGGGTTCGACTTCACCTGGCCGAACGTGGCTCCCGGCGACCCCGACAACATCGTCGTCGGCGGTGGCGGGCAGGTACTCAGCGTCATCCCGGCCGAGGGCGACACCAAGCTGAGCGTGCTGGGCAGCGCCGCTTTCGAGGCCACGAGCGGCACGGTGACGCTCACGTACACCGACGGCACCACCCAGCAGGCGGAGATCGGCTTCAGTGACTGGACGTTGGGCGGCGGCAGCCAGCAGCCCTCCTTCGGCAACCTGACGGCCGTGCGGACCGCGTACCGCGACTACATGGGCAGCGGCATCGACCCGGTGACCACGTACGTCTTCGCGACCGCGCCCATCGAGCTGCTGCCGGGCAAGCAACTGGCCAGCCTGACGCTCCCGGCCAACACCAACGGTGGCGTCATGCACGTCTTCGGCGTGGCGACGGCCTGACCGGAGTCGGAACGACAGGACGTCTGACTGTCGAACGGTGAGCACACGCCGGCGCTGCCCGGCAGGTGCCGCCGGTTGAGGCGAGGGCCTGTTCCGCCCCACGGGGTGGAGCAGGCCCTCGCGCGTCGGCGGGGGAGGGGAGCCGTCGAGCGGAGACTCAAATATTCCTCAATTTCCATGTCGACGGCGCTTCCAGATCATCGGGGCGGGCCTAGGTTCAGATCACTTCGCGCAACGGCAGATCGCCATGCATCACTTGGGAGAGCCAATGGCCCCTACGCCACCGACCGACGCAGAGCTCAACATCCTGATCAGGGCCCGGCTCGCCGCTCTCGGTATCGATCTGGACCAGCTTCCGTCAGGCACCACCCCCGATCCGGAGACCGGTTCACCGGGCCAGGACTCCGTGCTCGCGTCGCTGCGCTCGTTCCTGCGGGGCACCGTGGCCACGCTGGCCGCCTACCAGCTGCCCGTCCCCGGCGCCACCGATCCCGACGCCGCCAAGGCGCTGTCGCAGCAGCAGGTGCCCGTCCTGTACCCCTCGAACAGCACGGAATGGCGGAAGGCATGACTGGCGGACCACTCGACCGCTCGATCGACCGCAGGGCGTTCCTGGCCCGCGCCGCCGCGCTGGCAGCCGCCTCCGCCGCCGGCGTCACCGTCGCACTGCCGTCGGTGGCGACGGCAAGCGGCCCCCGGGCGACCGGCCCGGCGGCGGGGAAGGGGAGGCCGGCGCTGGACCGGCCCAACGCCTACGTGAAGCCCCGGCCGGAGGCGCTCGCCGACCCGACCGAATGCACGATCGCCGAAGCGGCCTGGCTCATCCGCGCCGGCAAGCTCACCCCGCAACGTCTGGTCGAGGCGATGCTGGAGCGCATCTCCACGTACGACGGCGTCTACCAGGCGTTCAACCTGGTACTCGCCGACGCGGCCATCGCCGCGGCGCGGGACGCCGCCCGGCGGCCCCGGCAGGGCGCGCTGCACGGCATCCCCCTGGCCATCAAGGACAACTACTACACCGAAGGGGTACGCACCACCGCGAACTCCTTCCTCTTCGAGAACTTCGTACCGCCCTACGACGCCACCGCGGTGACGCGCCTGAAGACGGGCGGCGCGATCCTGCTGGGCAAGACCCAGATGGGCCCACTGGCCACCACCCGGGCCACCACGCCGGCCGGTGTGATCACCACGGTGAACGCCTGGGCGCCGGCCAACCGCAACGTCGACCCCGGTGGGTCGTCCACGGGCACCGCCACGGCGGTCGCCGCCCGGATGGCCACCTCGGGAATCGGCACGCAGACCGGCGGCTCGATCACCTCACCCTCCAACGCCCAGAACCTGACCGGCCTCAAGCCGACCATGGGTCGCGTCTCGGCGGCCGGCATCATTCCGCTCACGTACACCCGTGACCATCCCGGTCCGCTGGCCCGCGACGCCAAGGACGCGGCCATCATGCTGACCGCGATGGCGGGGGAGGACCCGGCGGACCCGCGCAGCCAGGGCCTGCCCGACGTGCCCGATCTGATCGACGCGGCGACGCCGGTGTACCGGCGGAACCAGGTACGGCTGCGCTGGGAAACCCGGATCGGGGTGCTGCCCGGGTTCGCCAACGGCACGTCCGCCGCCGCGCTGGCCCGCCAGGCGTACCTGTCGCAGCTCGCCGCGATCCCCGGCGTCACGCTGGTGGAGGTGACGCTGCCGGAGGGGTGGAGTCAACTCACCGGCGGCACCTTCAACAACGTCCGGCTGCCCGAGCGTAGCGAGCCGTTCATGCCCTACCTGCGTACCGACCTGCGCGGCTTCGGTGTGTCGGTGACCAGCTGGTTGCAGGGCGCGTTGATGGGTGGCAACGAGTTCATCACGGGGCAGCGGGCCCGGCTGCTGCTGATGGAGCGGGTCCTGCACGAACTCTTCGACGAGTGCGACGTGGTGGTGCAGACCGATCCGGTGCCCTTCGACATCCTGGGCCTGCCCGAGATCGCCTTCCCCATCGGGTTCACCGCCGCCGGGGTGCCGATCGGCACCATCCTCGGCGGTCTCCCGTACGCCGAGGACCGGCTCCTGTCGGTGGTCGCCGCCTACCAGGCGACGACGGACTGGCACCTGCGGCGTCCCGCCGACCCGTCTGCGGCCGCGACGCGTACGCGAGCCGCCGCCGAGGCGCCCCGGTTGACGGCCGAGCAGGTCGCCGAACTCACCCAGTGAACCGGGTGGAGGGCGGGTTGGTGTGCCCGCCCTCCACCCGCGTCTCCGACAGTTCTCGACGCCCGCGGATTCGTCGCCTTCCAACGCGCACACTCCGCCTGGAACCGCCGCGTGGGCCGGTCCGGCCCCGCCTCGGCGAGGCTCAAGATTTGCTCTAGTGCGGCTGTGGCCGTTCCTGAAATCGATCGAAGCTTGTTGAATCGATCAGGTCCGATCTGGTGCGGCCGCCCCGCTCGGTCCCTTTTTCGTCGTTCCACGTGAAGGGATGTCAGGTGAAACGAAGACTGTCTCGTACCGCAGTTCCGATCGCGTGCGTACTCGCGATGATCGGCACGCCGGTGCTGACGTCCGGATCCGTCGCCACCGCTGACAAGCGCGTACCGAAGCCGGAGTCCGTCATCGGCTGGGTGCCGTGCGCCGACTACAAGGTGGCGACCTACGAGCAGATCGCCGACTACTACCGGAAGCTCGACAAGGCCAGCGACCGGATGAAGCTGGTCGAGATCGGCAAGACCAGCGAGGGCCGGCCGCAGCTGATGGCCATCGTCTCGTCGGAGAAGAACCTCAAGGACGGAAACCTGCGGCGCTACCAGGACATCTCGGTGCGGCTGTCCCAGGGGGACAAGCTGCCCGAGAAGGAGGCGCGTGAGCTGGCCAAGAACGGCAAGGCGGTCGCCTGGGTCGACTTCGGCATCCACTCCACCGAGGTGGCTGGACACCAGACCGCGCCGCAGTTCGCGTACGACCTGGTGACCAGCGAGACGCCGGAGGCCCGTGCGATCCGGGACAACGTCATCACGTTGCTGGTGCCGAACGTCAACCCGGACGGTGGCACGAAGGTGGCCGAGTGGTACCAGAAGAACCTCGGCGGCCCCTACCAGGACGCCAACTATCCGGAGCTTTACCAGAAGTACGCCGGGCACGACAACAACCGTGACTGGTACATGTTCAACCTGCAGGAGACCCAGAACATCGGGCGTCAGCTGTTCCACGAGTGGATCCCGCAGGTCATGCACAACGTGCACCAGACGGCGGTCTTCCCGGCCCGGATCAGCATCCCGCCCTACGAGGACCCGCTGAACCCGAACATCCACCCGCAGGTGGTCCGCGGTGTCAACCTCGTCGGTGACGCGATGGGCCAGCGGCTGGATCGCGAGGACAAGGTCGGCGCCCTGGCCCGCCAGTCGTACGACATCTGGTGGAACGGCGGCGCGCGGACCGCACCGTACTACCACAACCAGATCGGCATCCTGACCGAGACGGCGCACGCCTCGGCGACACCCCGGTACTACGACCCGGCGACCTTCCCGAAGACGTTCGCCGACGGCACCTCGACCAGCGAACCGTCGGTCTTCTACCCCAGTCCCTGGAAGGGCGGGGAGTGGCACCTGTCGCAGAGCTGCGACTACATCAAGACGGCGTCCTGGGCGATGCTGCGGGTCGCCAGTGACGACCGGGAGGCCCTGCTCGCCGGCGTGGCGAAGATGGCTCGCGACGGCGCCCAGAACGGTGCCAAGACCACCTACGTGATCCCTGCCGACCAGGCGGACTACCCGACCGCCACGAAGCTGGTGGACAAGCTGCGGTGGAACAACATCCGGGTCGAACGTGCGACGGAGTCGTTCATCGTGGGTGACCGCACCTACCCGGCCGGTAGCTACCTCGTGCGGGAGGCGCAGCCCTACCGGGCGGCGGTGCTCGACCTGCTCAACCCGCAGAAGTACCCGGACCGTCGGCTCTACCCCGGCGGCCCGCTGGAGCCGCCGTACGACATCACCGGCTACACCCTGTCGTTCCAGATGGGTGTGACCGTCGACAAGCTCGACCAGAAGGTGCGGGCCCGCACCGTCGACGTCGACTGGCCGAGCGTGCCCGAGGGCGTCGTGGCCGGCGCGCCGAAGCACGCGTACGCCCTCGACCCCCGGGTGAACGACAGTGCGGCTGCCGTGAACGCCCTGCTCGCTGCCGGGGACGAGGTCTCCCGCAGCAGCGGTGCGGTGAAGACCCGAACCGGCACACTGCCGGCCGGGACCTTCCTGGTCACGCCCGGAGCGGGCACCGACGAGCGGGTGACCGAGCTCGCCACCAGGTTGGGCCTGAGCATCGCGGCGGTGGACGCGAAGCCGAAGAAGGTGACCAAGCTCGTCGCGCCGCGGGTCGGTCTGTACGACGGGTTCAACAACTACGACGAGGGTTGGACCCGGCTCATCCTGGAGCAGTTCGGGTTCGGGTACGAGAAGGTGACGAACGCGACCGTCCGCGCCGGCGACCTGCGGGCGAAGTTCGACACGATCGTGCTGCCCGACGCCACGTACAACTCGATGCGCAACGGCCGGGCGGCTGGATCCCTGCCGCCGGAGTACACCGGTGGGATGACCGACGCCGGCGTGGCCAACCTCAAGGCGTTCGTCGAGGCCGGCGGCACGGTGGTGACCCTGAACCGGGCCGCTCAGCTGCCGATCCAGGCGTTCGACGTGCCGGTCCGGGACGTCACCGAAGGGACGGAGGAGACCGAGTACAACATCCCCGGGTCGGTGCTGAACCTGAACGTCGACGCCGCTGACCCGGTCGGCGCCGGATTCGGATCGACCGCCTCGGCGTTCGTCGCCGACGGGCCGGCGTTCGAGGTCGAGGAGGGTGCCGAGGGCGTCACGGTGGCGGCCACCTGGCCGAAGACGAACCTGCTGAAGAGCGGCTTCCTCCTCGGTGAGGACGTCATCGGCGGGAAGGCCGCCGTGGTGACCGCAAAGGTGGGTGACGGGCAGGTGGTGATGATCGGCTTCAAGCCGCAGCACCGGGCACAGTCGCACGGCACCTACCGCCTGCTGTTCAACGCGATGTACCTGGGCGGTCAGCGCTGACCTGACCCGGATCGGGGTGGCCGGGCGCTCTAGCGCCCGGCCACCCCTCGTCCACCGCGTCTGACCGACCGTCCGATCCGGCCACTCGCCGGGCAATAAGCTGCGGACATGTCCGAATCGCCGGAAGCCGGAGGGAATCTCCGGACCGTCATCCTGGCCGGCGCGGTCAACCTCGGTGTGGCGGTGACCAAGGGCCTCGTGGGGTTCGTCACCGGCTCGGCGGCCCTGCTGGCCGAGGCCCTGCACTCGCTGGCCGACACCACCACCGAGGTGCTGCTCTTCGTCGGTCTGCGCCGCGGTGCCCGGCCGCCCACCGAGGAGCGTCCCTTCGGGCACGACAGGGAGACGTACATCTGGGCGCTGCTCGCCGCCGTCGCCACGTTCCTGATCGGCGGTGGCCTCTCCATCGAGGAGGGCATCGAGGCGATCCGGTCACCCGAGCGACCGCAGCAGCCGCTCCTCGCGTACCTCGTGATCCTCGTCGCCGCGGTCCTCGAGTCCATCTCGCTGGTGCGGTCGGTCCGCCAGATCCGAGCCCGAGCCAGGCGGTTCGTCGTGCCGCCGCTCCTGCTGGTGCGTTACGGCTCCGACACCCCGACCAGGGCCGTCTTCTTCGAGGACGCCGCCGCCCTGGTCGGGCTCGCGCTGGCCGGCGCGGGGGTCGGCCTCACCGACGCGACGGGCAGCCCGCTCTGGGACGGCCTCGCGTCGATCGCCATCGGCCTCCTGCTCATCTGCGTGGCCGCTGTTCTGGGCTACAGCAACCTCACCCTGCTGATCGGCCGCGGCGTGCCGGAGCGTGGGCGGGACAGGATCAAACACGAACTGCTCGCGGTGCCCGCCGTGGAGCAGGTGCAGCAACTGCTCACCCTCTACCTCGGCCCGAACACCATCCTCGTCGCCGCGAAGATCGACTTTGTGTCGACGGCGAGCAGCACCGACGTCGAGGTCGCCGCCGACGAGGCCGAGCGGCGCCTGATCGCTCTCTTCCCGACGATCCGCTACGTCTTCCTCGACCCGACCGGAGGCGGCGGACCCAAGCCCAGTCCCACGTCGCCGGCCTGATCCGACCGAAACCCTTTACGGCACCGGCGGCTGATTCCGCGCCGTCACCTGCGGACACACGCCGGCCCGGTCCCCAAGGGGCGGGGGACCGGGCCGGCGTGGTCTCCGGTGTTCGGTCAGGCCGTCGGCTGCTCCGGCTGCTCGCTGCCCGCCTCAACGGCGGTCTGCTCGCCCGCCGAGCTGACCGGGATGCGCCTGGCACCGCGCCCGACGTACGCGTCCCCGACCCGTACGGTCAGCACGCCCGCGTCGTACGAGGCGCTGACCGCGTCGGCGGCCGTCTGCGTCGGCAGGCGGAAGGAGCGGCGGAACGACCCGTAGCGCACCTCTCGCAGGCTGCGCCCGTCGCGCTCGTCGGCCCGCTCGTCGCGCCGCTCACCCCGGACGACCAGCGTGTCCCGGTCGACCTCGACCGTGACGTCCTTCTCGGGATCCAACCCGGGCAGCTCCAGCCGCACCACCGCGTCGTCGCCGTCGCGGGTGACCTCAGCTGCCGGGACGAAGCCGGCCGGCCGGGTCACGACCGGCCCGAAAGCCTGCCGCACCAGGGCGTCGAACTCTGCGAACGGGTCCCGCCGGGTCCACAACGACACCGTGCTCATGTCGTTTCCTCCACGTTTCTCATGTCGGCCAACTGGCCGGCACCTCCTATAACTTGAGCCGACCCGACTCAATTCCCGTCTTCCGGGGTGGGCTTGCTACCACGCGGTGACCAGGGGTTCGTTGAAGATGCGCTTGCCGTGGGGCGGCTCGCGGAGAGGTGTCGACGCGAGGAGTACGCCGTTGCGGTCCAGCGCGCGCAGGGTGACCTTCGCGCCGACGTCGATCGTGAGTACGGCGGCACCGTTCCGGACGTTCCCGGTAACCCGCACGCTGTCGTCGGCGCCGACAGCGACGGCGTCGACACGGGCTGCTCCCGGCGGAGGAACGACCAGCAGTTGATCCGTCAGCACAGCGTGTCCGCCGGAGATGGCCGGCACCCGCACCGCGGCCAGCTTCGTCGAGGTGGCGATCGCCGTCGCGACCAGCCCGACCTCGGCATTGGCGGCGACATCTCCCGCGGTGTCGTCCGACGCTATGTCGCCGGCCCCGGCGAGCGCCAGCAGGGACCCCTTTGCTCCCACCTGCAGCAGGAGAGGGCCGGTGCCTGAGACCGAGCCGACGACGGCAGCCTCCGGATGGCCTCCGCTGTCCAGCCGCCCGGACCAGCGAACCACCGGGTCAGTCGTGGATGGCAGGCCGGTCGAGTCCATGAGCGCGCGGTAGGAGACGCCGCCCCACCGCTCGGCCCGCCACGCGTCCGTCCTTCTGTAGGTAGCTCCATCAGGCAGGGCATCGGCGAGTTCGGTCGGCTGGTACCGGCCGGCCTCACCACGGATGACGTCGATACGGTCGCCTACCGGACCCTCGACCCGGACCTCCCCCTCGCACTCGACCCGCCACCACCCGCGCACCCGCGACGCGTCCAGGACGATGTAGTCACCCGTGGGCGACGATTCCCACTGCCGGCGTACTACTCCGTCCGCGCCCACGACGGCCCTGTCGGCTACCGAGACAGCGCAGCCGGCCGGGGCGAGACCCAGGAAGCCCTGTTCCGCCGGCCCCTGCGGGTCCGAGGCATCGACGACGCTGAACGGGCTCAGCCGTCCGTTGACGAAGCCGGAGTGGTTGCGCAGTGACTGCTGAGGCGGCGTGCCCGTCGGCGACTTCTGCTCGACCAGGGCTGCTGCCGTGTCCGAGTGATAGACGACCAGCACCTGCCGGAACCCGGCCGACTCGTCGGCGTAGAGCACCTTGACCTCGGGCAGTGATGCGGACACCCACAGCTCAGCCCGGTTCCGGTCGAACAGCCTGGTCAACTCTTCGATGAGATCCCGATCTCCGGCCAGGCTCCCTCGCGTCGGTGAGTTGATCAGCCGCCACTCCCAGTCCGACGTGACCGGATAGCCCGTGGCCAGCCAGTCGTCTGACGCGTCTTGCCCTACCGATCCGGCACCGAGAGTGACCGGGCCGAGCAGCGCTGCGGCGAGCAGGGCGGCTATCGCTGCTCCCAGGCCGGCGAATCGTCGCCGCTTGCGCCGTCGGGCGTGGCGCAGCAGCTGGCCGTACGGGTCCTCGTCCGGCACCACCGATTCCGCGATCCGTGCCAGCCCGGCACGCAGTTCGTCCACGCTCATGCCCGATCCCCCATCAACTCGCCACCGACCGTCGGCGGAACAGGCGGGGTCGACCGCAGCACCGCACGCAACCGAGCCAGACCGCGCGCCGCCTGACTCTTCACCGTTCCGACGGCGCAGCCCATCGTCGCCGCGACGTCAGCCTCGGAAAGGTCTTCCCAGTACCGCAGTACCAGCACTGTCCGCATCCGTACGGGCAGCTGGTCCAGAGCCGCCAAAAGTTCGTCCCGAACAACGACCGCGTCGGTGGAATCCGGGCGAGACCGGTCCGGGACGGCTGCGGTGAGCAGCTCACGCACTCCGAGCCGCCGCCACCGACTTGTCCGCTCGTTGACCATCGACCGGCGCACGTACGCCATCGGGTCATCGATCGTGCGCCAACGCCGCATCGCCTTGAGCAGGGCTTCGTGCACCAGGTCCTGAGCCGTGTCGCGACTACCGGTCAACAGGTACGCCGTTCGAAGCAGATCGCCGTAGCGCACTTCGACGAACTCGCGAAAATCGAGGTCATCCACACGCTGCCCCCTCACCGTAACCGCCCATCCTGCCGCTCCCTCCCAATCGCACTGCCACCCGAGACGACGCGGAAGGAGGGCCGAAGGTTGAGAGGGTCGACGGGGACCGGTCGCACCGACCGGAGCCAGGACGGGTGTCGAAGTCCCTGGCCGGCCTGCGGCGCGCAGACGACGACCGGCGGTGTCGCGCTTCGTCCGGATACGACATCGATATCCGGACGAAGTGCCGCCTTGCCGGACCGCCGCCTAAACTCCGCCTCGGCTCGACCGAAGACTTCGACACCCGCCCTACGGCTCAGAGGTCAGGATGCGGTCGGTGGCTGGGCGTGTTGAAGCGCTCAGCCGTCTGCTCGTCGACGGACCGCCCGACGCGGCGCAGGCCACGTCGGGCGGGCACGCGTCAGGCGCAGGGTTCCCCGCCGCACACGTCGATGATCTTGCCGGTGAGCAGGAACGTCGCCTTCTGCTGTTGCGCTCCGGGTTGGGCGCGCGGGAACTCGTGCGGGTCGTCGCCGTACTCCGGACCCGCCGGGGCGAGGTTCGTCGTCGGGGGAGCGGAGGTCGCACCACTGTTCCAGATCACGATCGCCGAGCCGGTGTACGGGTATCTCGGAATCGGCCTGATTCCCCAGTACGGCTTCACGTCGAGCGACCAACCGTCCGCGATGGCGGGGGTGTGCAGGCGGGCGCCGATGGTGCGCGCCTGCACCTCGGCCGCTGCAGGGGAGACCTGGTGGTCGCCGAAGGCCACGTGCATCAGGACCTGATGTGCCGGGGTGCGCGGCAGTGGCCGGTCGGTCATGTGTTGGGCGTACCCGTTGGCCTCGGACCGGTCCCACAGCATCTGCAACAGGGCGAAGATCAGCTGCTGGTCCACCTTGTCCGGGTACGACCCGTCCATGATCGTTTGGAACGGGGCGAAGTCCACACTGCGCTGCAGCAGAGTGGAGTAGTTCATGGCCGGTACGCCGAGCACCGATCGGGTCCAGTCCTGGGCGATGGCGGTGAGCGCGCCGCCGTTGATCCCGCCCTGGCTGTTGCCGTCGTAGTGCAGTCCGCCCGCGACGTCGATGAGCGGTCGCCCGTCGGCGTCCTGGAACGCCGGGTCGGCGGCGAACCCGTTCCGATGGATCATCGCGCGACCCAGGAAGAGGAAGTTCAGGAAGCTCTGTTGTAGCCGGTCCACCACGGCGGGGAAGGCGCTGAGGTCGGCGAAGGTGCCGGACACGTACGGCACGTCGGCGGTGGCCATGCCGATCCAGCTGGTCGCGCAGAAGGTGAAGTCGTACGTGTCCGACATCGTCTTGACGTTGCCGGCGTTGATCTCGGTCGGCTTACCGAGCAGCCCGTGGCCGTAGAGCGACAGGTGCGCCGGGCGGGTCGCGGAGGCGCTACGCGGGATGTTGCACACGAAGTCCGCCTGCAGCGTCGTGCCGGACGGCGTGGGGAGGGCGTACCTGGAGGGCGGCGTGCCGTCGCCACGGGTCGGCCCGTAGTGCAGCCGCGAGCCTGGACCGCCGTCGCCGGTCAGATAGGACGGTACGCCGATGGTGCCGACCACCTGCCGGGCGATCCGTGGATCCTGCTGCGGCGTGTAGTCGGTCACCTGGTCGACGGTGACCTGCGGTGCCCCGGCGCCGAGATCGGCGAACGCGCCGTCGCGGATCGCCAGCATCCGCCCGGTCAGGCCCTGCCGGCTCGCCACCGTGAAGTCCCAGGCCAGATAGAGGCTGTGCCGCTTGACGCCGGCCCTGGTCAGGTCGGCGAGGACCCGCTTCATCTGCGGCACCCGGCGGTCCCCACGGCCGAGACCGGCCCCGGTGACGTACGCCTTGAACGCCTTCGGCGTCCGGATCAGTGCATTCTTCCGGTCCCGCATGCCGCGCAGGCCCACGACGTACCGGGCGCCCTCGGTGAGCGCCACCGCCGGCCGGATGATGAGCAGCTGCCGGTCGGGCTCGCCGGTGGCGTGCGCGTCGAGCTCCGCCCAGTACGGCGTGCGCTCGCCGGTGGCGCTGTTGAGCAGCACGATCGGCGCGTCCGGTGCGAGCGAACGGCCGACGTCGGTGACCGGGGCGATTCCGGTCGCCGTCGCGTCGAGGCCCGGCACGTGCACGAGGATCGGTGAGCCGGGGCTGAACCCGTCCTGCCGGTTCCACTCGGTCGGGTCGATCGGGACGCCCTGGAGGTTGGCGGGCATGGCGGCGGCCGGGAACTGCACCCGCTTGCCGGTGGGGCTGGCCGGGTCGGGCACGGTGAAGTAGTCGTTCGGGAAGGGCAGCAGGCAGGCCGTCGGGTCGATCGGGTCGCAGGTGCCGTGGGTGGCGGAGCTCGTCGGGGCCGTCGGTGGTGCCGCGGCGGCGGCCGTGCCGAGTAGCACGATGCCGGCGGTCACCGCCGCGGACACGGTGAAACGGAGCCGTCTGGGGCTGGTCACACGCATCTCCTTCGACGGTGGACTCTGTGGACGGAGACCCGGTGGGAAGGCCGGGCGTGGACACCATCCGGGTGTGGTGTGGTGTTCTTCCTACGCCCGGGATGGACCATCGGCAAGAGGTGATCATCCGGTCGGGGGCGCACGGCGGCGGGACGCGAGGTCGCGCCGATGACGGATGCGAAACCTTCTCCTACACCTGTCGAAGGCTGCCCCCGTGCACGTGCCGACATCTGCACAGTGACCACGGACGGGCCGACTCCTAGATTCGAAATCTGGAGTGATCATGTGGACGGAGAGCAACCTCGGCCACAGATCGCCCCGCTTTCCAACCCCCACCTGAGAGGTGATCCGATGCACCTTCTGCCCTCGAGGCGCACGGTGTGGCGCTCGGTACTGGCCGCCTCGGCCGCGACCGTTCTGGTCGCGACCGGCGCCGCCGGGCCGGCCACCGCTGCGCCGGGCGGCCACCCACCGGACGGGCCGGCCCCGTTCCAGGTGCTCGATCCGCAGAACTGGCAGAACCCGGACACGATGACCTGGGACGACTACAAGGCGGTGCCCAACAAGAACTGGGCCGACCCGAGCGTCCGGGGATCCGTCCGTAACTTCAACATCGCGCTGGTCACCCTGGACTACGTGGACCAGCCGTTCGTCATCACCCAGCCGGCGGGCTCGTCGGTGTTCGGCAACCCCCAGGCGAACGCCACCAACGTGCCGCGGGACCAGGTCGCGAAGTTCTACACCGACTTCCTCAACAAGCCGGGCGACCTGAACAAGGGACACACCCTGCACGAGTACTGGATGCAGGACTCCAACGGCCGCTACGGCGTCGACCTCACCGGTTTCGGCCCGTACAAGATGCCGTCGAAGTCCTACCAGTACGGCATCGACAACGGCTTCAACGCCGGTGCCTGCCCGGCCGGGGAGGCGTGCAGCCAGAACATCCGCACCGACGGGCTGGGCGCCTGGCGTGCCGCCGTCGGCGAGGAGGTGGCCGACAGCTTCGAGTTGGTCTTCATCCTCTCCGCCGGTCAGGACGAGTCCTCCACCTGGCAGGAATTCGGCCAGATGATGTTCCAGACCAAGGAGGACGTGCCCGACGCGTGGGGTCCCCCGGACCCCGCCCTGCCCAACTACGCGGCGACCCGGTACGTCCCCTGGACGTCCTGGAAGGCCGCCTCGACCATCTGGCCGAACGCGGGCGGCGGCTCGTCGACCCAGGCGGAGAGCTCGGGCCAGGGCACGTACGCCCACGAGCTGAGCCACCTGCTGAGCATCGGCGACAACTACAACAACCCGTACGGCACGCCGCTGCGCCGCGCGTACTCCGGCATCTGGAGCATGATGTCGCGCGGCTCCTTCAACGGCCCGGGCGGCCCGCACACCCGTTGGCAGATCCCCCCGGTCAACGGCGGCTCGATGGGTTCGCTGCACACGCTGCGGGACAAGCTGAAGATCGGGCTGCTCGGTGAGGAGCACGCGCTGCGACTGTCGCGCGAGGCGCTGGCCAGCTCCGGCATGGTCGTCGCCGACGTCACCGCTCGCGCGGTTGACGCCGGTGAGGGCGGGCTGACCGGCATCAACGTCGCGATGGACGCCGACCGCTCCCCGTCGTGCAGCACCAGCACCGACCCGCTTTGCGACGGCGGTGGATTCAACAACTACACCCTCGAGGTCGTCGACCGGATGGGCGCGGACTCGTTCACGCCGGACAACGGCGTGCTGATCAGCAAGACGAAGAACGCGGACCGCGCGCCGTTCGTCTGGGTCGTCGACGCCAACCCGCAGGACATCGACATGGTGGACTTCTACCAGCCGAACGGCACCCCGCAGAAGATCACCATGGGTGACTACCGGCAGCTGTCCGACGCGCTGTTCCACGCGGGCGCCAACTCCGGCAGCGAGTACGAGTACGTGGACGAGGCCAACCGGCTGCACTTCTACGTGCTCAACCTCCGCCGGGACGCCGACGGGGTGCTGTCGTACACGGTGGCGGTCCGCTCGCTGGACGGCGCCGGCCCGAGCCAGCACGGTGTGAAGCTGTCCAAGGGGCACCTCGCCGCCACGGGCAAGCCGAGCGGCAAGGGCGCGACCTGCACGTTCGACCTGAGCAACACCGGCAAGTACGTGGCCGGTGAGCAGCAGCACCCCGAGGACGCCAGCGCGTACCTGAAGTCCGACGTGTACCGGCTCTCGGCGAGCGTCGGAGGCAAGGGCTGGAAGGTGGAGCTGCCGAACGAGCTGGCCACTGCCGAGTTCGGCGCCTCCACCCCGGTCAACGTCTCGGTCGGCGCCAACGCCGGCGCGACGGCGACCACCCTGGTGACGCTCACCGCCACCTCGGAGAGCGACCCCAGCAAGACCGTGACCAGCCAGTGCCGGGTCGAGCGACCCCGCGCGCAGCTCGGCTGACCGCGTACGCCCGGGGCGGTGGGATGATCACCTGCCCACCGCCCCCGGGCCTGAGGGTGTTCGAGAAGGCTCACCCGTAGCCTTCTCGAACACCCTCTGAAACCCCTGACGATCTGGAGGACGAATGCGGCGTCTGCTGGCAGCGCTGTTGCTACCGTCGCTGGCCGCCGGCGCGTTGACCGCGTGCGACGACGCCGAGGAGGCCGGTTCGGCGATGACCGTGCGGGTGCTCGTCCGGGACATCAACATCCGGCCGGAGGGTGTGGAGTGCGCCGGCACCGGCCCCTACACCCACTTCCACAACCGGTCACCGTTCCAGGTGATCGACCCCGACGGTCGTACCCTCGCCGAGGGCGCGCTGCCGTCGGGCACGTCCGTGGCGACGTTCAAGGAGGACCTGGAGGTGACCCGCGTGCCCACGTACTGCGAATTCGCCGTTCCCGTCACGGTGGCCGACCGCAGCGCGTACCGGCTGGTGGTCGACGGTCACCCGCCGATCGCCCTCACCCGCAACGACAGCGAAGGACCGGCGCTGGTCGCGGTGGTGCCCTCATGACCCGGGGGTACGCCGCCCGCCTGGCCGCCGTGACGCTGGCGCTGTCGGTGGCACTCTCCACGGCCGCCTGTTCCGGCGGCGACGACCCGCCGGCGCGGCCGGAACCGGTCGCCGGTGGGGCCGCCGCACTGCCCGGTCCGGCGCCGGCGAACCTCGCGCTGCGTCCGCCCCCGTCCGGGCTGCCCGGCGCACCCGCCGTCACCGGCGCCCTGACCGACGGCAGCAGCGTCGCCTTCGCCGACCTGTGGGCCGAGCGTCCGGTCGTGCTGGTCTTCTTCAGCTCGTGGTGCACCGTCTGCGCTGAGCGGCAGGACGCCCTCAGCGAGCTGGCCCGCATCCACCGGGACAAGGTCGTCTTCGTCGGGGTGGCCGTCGAGGACACCACGCAGGATCTGCAGCAGTACCTGCGGGAACACCGGGTGGAGTACCCGGTCGTGGTCGACGACGACGGCATCATCTCGCAGTCGTACGCCGTCCGCGAGCCTCCGGGCGTGGTGATGATCGCCAAGGGCGGCACGCTGCTGCGCGGCTGGCCGGGCGGGGTGGACGCGGCCGCCGTCGACAGCAGGCTGCGCGAGCTGGTGCTGGCTTCGTAGCCGGGTGCGCCGATGAATGGTCGCCAGGTCACACGTGCGAGCCGGAGCGGCGGTGGAGGTGCAGGTGGCAGTTGGGTGGGAGGACCGGGCCCGCGTCGGCTGGGGCAGACCGGTGGACAGCCCAGCCTCAGCAGTGCAAGTCGCGGCATGCCCTGCCGGAAGTGCATCGGCGACCTGGTCGGTCTTCACCGGCGGTACCTGGGTAGCGGATCCGGCGTGCGTACCACTGGTGGTCCGGGCCGAGGAAAGGCAGGTTGAGATGCGCCTCGCGATAGGCGTGGCCTGCGAGGGAAGCTCACCCCGGTAGGCCGGACAGAAGCGGATGACGGCTGGCTGCGATCGCCCTGCCGGGGCCGCCGCATCGGATGGGTGAGACCTTCACGTTCTCCTGTCGTCGGGCCTGGCCGGCCCATAGCGTGCAGGTGTGGACAGAGTGCGTGTGCCGCGCCGGTTGCTGCTCGCGGGAGCCGGCTCCGCCGCCGTGGCCGCACTCACCGGCTGCCAGGCCAGCCAGTCCACCACGCCCCCCACACCGCGGCCGACCGGCCGGACCACGACGGGGAACCTGGACGAGGCGGCACTACGCCGGAAGATCGCAAGCCTGCTCGTGGTGGGTTTCCGCGGCGACGGGGTGGGCCGGAACGACTGGATCGTCAGGGCCATCCGCAACGGCCTCGGCGGCGTGATCCTCTTCGATCGCGATCTGCTGACGGACACCGAGCGCAACATCCGCTCGCCGCAGCAGGTCACCACCCTGATACGAGACCTGAAGAACGCCTCGCCAGGCCGCCGGCTGATCGTGTCGATCGACCAGGAAGGTGGCCGTACCGCCCGGCTGAAGCCGAGCAACGGCTTCCCCGCCACCAGATCGGAAGCCGAGATCGGTGCCGAGAACTCGCCGGCGGCGACGCGCGAGTGGGCGCGCGGACTGGTCGCGAGCCTCACCCGGATCGGGGTCAACCTCAACTACGCGCCGGTCGTGGACCTGAACGTCAACCCCGACAGCCGGGCGATCGGCAGGCTCGACCGCAGCTTCTCCGCGAACCCCGACGTCGTCGTCAGCAACGCCACCGAGGAGATCCACGCCCACCGCGCCGCCGGCGTCAAGACCTCACTCAAACACTTCCCGGGGATCGGCAGCGCCGCCGGAAACACCGACTTCGAGGTAGTCGACGTCAGCTCCACCTGGAAACCCGTCGAGCTCGAACCGTTCCGGCGACTGATCCGGGCCGGCTCGGCCGACTCGGTGCTGGTCGCCCATGTGCTCAACAAGAAGCTGGACCCGAACCTGCCCGCGTCGCTGTCGCCGGCGGTGGTCACGAAACTGCTGCGCGGCGAACTCGGCTGGCAGGGGCCGGTGGTCAGCGACGACATGCAGGCGGCAGCCATCACCCGCCGGCACGGCTCCGCCGACGCTGTCCGCCTGGCGTTGCAGGCCGGCGTCGACCTGCTCGTCTTCGCCAACCAGCAGGCGTTCGACCCGGGGATCGTCGACAAGACGCTCGACGTGGTGGTCGACCTGGTCCGCCGCGGGCAGCTCAGCGCCGAGCGTATCGACCAGTCCGTCGCCCGGGTCGACACGCTCCGCCCGAAGGGTTGAGGCGGAAGCCGGTCCGACCTCTGGTGCTCCTCCTCGACCACCTCCCCGGGGTCCAGCAGTCAGCGGCGGATCGCCGCCGCGACCCGCTCCGCGTCCATCCGTGCCCTCCGCTCTCGGCCCCTGTCCGAGCCGCCAGGTCACACCGACAGGCCGCCGCCTGCCGTCATCGGTCGTCGGGCTACCCGTACCGTGACGCCGTCAGCCGGACCGGCGGATGTCGGCCAGTCGCTGATGCACCTCGGGAGTGAACCGGGCCCGCAGCAGCGGTCCACGACGGATCGCGAAGTCGTCCCGGAACGGTCGCCGGTGGTCCTGATGGGCGCCGTGCAGGTGGACTCTCCGGTCCGGCGGACCGGTCAGCGCGCGCAGAATCGGGCCCTGCACCGAACTGCTCATCCCGCTGTGAGAGGCGAGCAGGGCGCAACGCGCCCCGGTCTCACTGAGCCGGGACTGCACCGCCGACGTCACCCAGCGGTGGAACTCGTCCGGGTAGCCGTGCTCGCGGGCCATCTGGTAGACATCGGTCGGTTCGACCTCGATGTCGTTGCTGCCGCTGTCCAGCGTCAGCCACAACACTGGCACGGAGAGCCTCGACTGCCAGCGCCTCGGCACCTCGGCCATCATCCGCTCCAGGACCCGCAGGTAGTCGGCGCGCACCTGATCCGGCGACCGTTCGAGGCTCTCCAGGTTCTCGTGATACACCGGCCAATCCTCGCGACTCATCGGCCAACCGTCGTCTGGCGGGGGGCGGTAGTCAAGCGACCGGGGCCGGTCGATGCGCCCTGCCCGGTGTACGCCGGATCGCGATGAACAGTATGAACGCAAAGATCACTTTGCCGCCGACTCCTCCTAGCCTTTCCGGCGAAGCACATCGATGCACCGGTGAGGACGAGGAGCCATGCCGTGATCACGTCGAGAACCACCACCAGATCCGCCCGCCCTATCCGCCGACTACTCGGACCGGCCATCCTGCTTGTCGGCGCGATGGCCGGCACCCTGACCACCGCACCCGCCGCTCAGGCGAGCGCACCACCTCCGGCGGTGACCGCGTGTCCCGCGAACCTGACCGGCAAGGCCACCTGCTACACCGGGCAGGACGCCAACGGGGCCTACTACGCGATTGCGCTCCCCAATCGGTGGAACCGGTCGCTGGTCGTGCACGCTCACGGCGGGCCGGACCTGGGCGACACGTCCGACCCGCAGCGCAGCGTCGACGACCTGGACCGCTGGGCAGTCATGGTGGACGAGGGTTACGCCTGGGCCGGCTCGTCCTACCGCCGAGGCGGCTACGGCACGCGGATGGCCGCCACCGACACCGAGAACCTCCGCCGCCTCTTCGTCAGCGAGTTCGGCAAGCCGAAGCGGACGTACGTGCACGGGCAGTCGTGGGGCGGCAACGTCGCCGCCAAGGTCGTGGAGACCTATGCCGGTGAGCACGGGCCGTACGACGGCGCCCTGCTCACCAGCGGCGTCCTCGGCGGAGGCTCCCGTGGCTACGACTACCGGGTCGACCTGCGCGTCGTCTACCAGTACTACTGCCAGAACCATCCGCGACCCAGCGAGCCCCAGTATCCGCTCTGGGAGGGCCTGCGGGCCGGCTCCACCATGACTACCACCGGGCTGCGCGCCCGACTGCAGGAGTGCACCGGCTACGCCTCCGCTCCGGCGGAGCGTACGGCGTTGCAGCAACGCAACCTCGACGACATCCTGGCCGTGACGGGCGTTCCGGAGCGCACCCTGGAGTCGCATCTGCGTTTCGCCACCTTCACCTTCCGCGACATCGTCCACGGCCGGCTCGGCGGGCGTAACCCGTTCAGCAATACGGGGGTCCGGTACACCGGCTCACACGACGACGCGGCGCTCAACGCGGGTGTGCAGCGCTTCTCGGCCGACCCGGCCGCCCGGCGCGACCTCTCCTACGACAGCGACCTCACCGGCAAGGTCTCCATTCCGGTGCTGACCCTGCACGCGATCGATGACCCGACGGCGTTCGTGGAGCACGAGGCCGCCTACCGCGCCAGCCTTCAGGGCGCCCACCGGGACGAGCACCTGGTGCAGACCTTCACCCGGGAGTCCGAGCACAGCGCGTTGAGCAACGCGGAGTACGCGAACTCGATCTCCGCGCTCGATACGTGGGTGCGTACCGGGCGGAAGCCGACGCCCGCGTCGATCGCGGCCACCTGTGCCGGATTCGACCGAACCTACGGCACCGGCTGCTTCTACGAACCGCAGTTCCGTCCCGCCCCCTACGCCGAACGAGTCAACCCACGGCCGGGCGGTCTGCGCTGGCCGAGCATGACAGCTGTCCAGGAGCGGGTCTGGAGTCGGATCGACGACGTCGGAATCGCCCCCTGACCGTCCCGGCGGGCCACGTCGCGTTGCCCGGTGGTGCCGATAGCGCCACGAGGGCCCGGGGCTTCGCCCCGGGCCCTCGTTCACGGAAAGAGTGGCTATCCCAGCGGAGATAGCCACTCTTTCCGTGAACGAGGGGGCGCTATACCCGGGGGCGTGGGTTACGAGGGCCTAGCGCTGCACGAGACGGAACGACTGGGCGGCAGTGCCGTTGCAGGAGTACTGCACCAGCTGGACGCTGTCGGCGGTGGAGCCGCCGGGCACGTCGAGGCACTTGCCGCTGTGCCGGTTGACGAGCCGGTAGTAGCCGCCGGTCTCCGGCACGGCCTGCCACTGCTGGTTGTTGCCGCCGCTGTACGTCCAGAGCTGGATCGGCGCGTTGTCGGCGGTGGACACGTTCGTCACGTCGAGGACGCGGCTGCTGTTGTTGCGGTTGTTCACCCGTACGTGGCCGCCGCTGGTCGGCTGGAACTGGTACTGCTGGGCGAAGGTGGCGTTGCACGCGTACTGCTGGACGGCCGTGCCGTTCGCGGTGGCGGCGGCACGGGCATCCACACACTTGCCGCTGCCTTTGTTGACGACGCTGTACCAGGCCGTGGGGGAGATCGGATCGGAAGGCGGGGGAGTGGCGCCGCCGCCGAGCCACAGCAGGCCGTCGATGAGGAAGCGGTTCTGCACCTCGCTGGCGAACGTGGACGACAGCGGCACGTCCCGGTCGTAGTCCATGGCGTTGTGGCCGAAGTTCGCGTACAGCATCTTGTAGTTGGTGTTCGTCCACAGGATCGGGTAGTAGCCGCCGTACCAGGTCTGGTTCGGGTCGGTGCCGAGCGGGAAGCTGCTGGGGTCGACCGAGGCCAGGATGTCGATCGCCGGGTTGGTGCGTAGGTCGCGGCTCCAGCTGTACCACTCGCTCACCGACGAGGTGAAGGTGGCGGGCAGCCGGGACGTGGACGGGTGGGTGCCGTCCTCGACCCGGAGTACCGCGGTGGTCGGCCCCCAGGTGTTGGACTGGAACGCGCCACTGCCGAGGAACTGGTTGTGGTACCAGTCCCACCCGCCCGGGTTGTCGGTCCACGCGGAGACGTGGAAGCCGAGCCAGGCGCCCCCGGCACGCATGTACTGCTCGAAGGCCGGACGCTGGGCGGCGGGCGGCAGGTCGTCCAGGAAGATCACCACTTGGTACTGGGCGAGGTCGTTCGCGTTGAGCCGGCTCCAGTCGTTGGTGGCGGTGTAGGAGAAGTCGTACTGCGCGGCGATCTGCGGGAACCACTGGTTGGCTTCACGGACGAAGCTGATGTGCGCCGGATCCCAGGTGCCGTTGTAGAAGGCGATCACGTTGAAGGCCGGGGCCGCGTTGCGTGCCGCACCGGCGGCGGGCGCCGCGACCGTCACGAGTGCCAGGCAGAGCGCGAGGAATTGAGCCACTCTTCGGATCACGGGTCGGCGAGTACGGGCGATCATGGCGCGTCCTCTCGGTCGTCGTCGCGCTGCGTGGCTCGGGGAACGGGGGCCTAATCAATCGATAACAGGCTATGTCCGAAGGAATCTCATGTCAAAGGGCGGGTTGCCGAGTCCCGTCCCGAGCGGTAGGCAGAAGGTCAACCTATGCCGATCTATGGAGGCCACATGAGACGTCGGGCCCTGTTCACCGCGACCATCGCCCTGGTCACACTGGCGGCCGGAACCGCCGTACCCGCGCAGGCGGCGAAACCGGCCGGGCCGCCGAAGCAGCCAGTCGCCGTCGGCTACGGCGGTGCCGTCTCCACCGTCGACGAGACCGCGACCGCCGTCGGATTGGACGTGCTGCGCCGCGGCGGCAACGCGGTCGACGCGGCGGTCGCGGCGGCGGCCACGCTCGGTGTCACCGAACCCTTCTCCGCCGGCGTCGGCGGCGGTGGCTTCTTCGTCTACTACGACGCCAGGACCGGACGGGTGCACACCATCGACGGCCGCGAGGCGGCACCGGCCTCGATGACCGCGACCAGCCTCGTCAACCCGGCCACCGGGCAGCCGTACGCGTTCGACGAGGCCCGGATCAGCGGGTTGTCGGTCGGCGTCCCCGGCACGCTGCTCACCTGGCGGGACGCGCTCGCCCGCTGGGGCACCCGGTCGCTCGCGCAGATGCTGGCCCCCGCCGCCCGAGTGGCCGAGGACGGCTTCACCGTCGACGAGACCTTCGCCGGTCAGATCGCGGCGAACCGGGCCGCGTTCGGCCAGTTCAGCTCCACCAGCGCGCTGTACCTGCCTGGCGGCCAGCCGCCGGCGGTCGGCGGCACCTTCCGCAACCGCGACCTCGCCGACACCTACCGGCTGATCGCCAAGCGTGGCACCGACGTGTTCTACCGGGGTGAGATCGGCCGCGACGTGGCTGCCACCGTGCAGCACCCGCCGGTGGCGAAGCGGCCGATCGGGTCGTGGCCGTACCCGATCCGCCCGGCCGGCATGACCACGGCGGACCTGGCCGGCTACCGCACCCACTCTCCCGCGCCGACCCGGTCGCAGTACCGCGGCCTCGAGGTGTACGGCATGTCCACTCCCTCCAGTGGCGGCGTCGCGGTGGGCGAGGCGCTCAACATCCTCGAGCAGTACGACCTGCGGTCGATGTCGGCGGCCCAGGCGATGCACCACTACCTGGAGGCCAGCGCGCTCGCGTTCGCCGACCGCAACCGCTACGTCGGCGACCACACCCCGGACGACGTCCTGCGCGAGCTGCTGCGCGACGGGTACGCCAAGGAACGGGCGTGCCAGATCGACGCCGCGGCGGCGCTGCCCAAGCCGGTCGCGCCGGGCGTGCCCGACGGCGCGTACGGCGGATGCTCGGCCGCGGCGGCCGCCGACACCCGGGACGACCGCAAGAGCACCACGAACCTGACCGTGGCCGACCGGTGGGGCAACGTCGTCGAGTACACCCTGACGATCGAGGCGACCGGCGGCAACGGGATGGTCGTACCCGGCCGAGGGTTCCTGCTCAACAACGAGCTGACCGACTTCAACTTCGCGCCGACCCAGGGCACCGCGCCCGATCCGAACCTGCCGGCGCCGGGCAAGCGCCCGCGCAGTTCCATGTCACCCACCATCGTGCTGGCCGACGGACGACCGTTCCTGGCCGTCGGCACCCCCGGCGGCGCGACGATCATCACCACCGTCCTGCAGATGCTGGTCAACCGGATCGACCTCGGCATGACCCTGCCGGAGGCGCTCGCCGCGCCGCGGGCGTCGCAGCGCAACGGCGCCAGCACCCAGGCCGAGCCGGACTTCATCACCGCGTACGCCGGTAGCCTGCCACCGGGGCACGTCTTCTCCTCGACGGCCGAGATCGGCTCCGCGACCGGCATCGAGTTCCTGAAGAACGGCCGACTGCTCGCCGCGGCAGAGCCGGTCCGCCGTGGCGGGGGCGCGGCGGCTGTCGTCGGCCGCTGGCCGCGCCACTGACGGTGGGGACCACGGCGACGGCTCAGATTTCGTCTGAGCCGTCGCCGTGCTCTCGCCACCGGGTTCGGGAATCGCCGCTCAGACGGCTGGGCTGGAGCCAACTTGGAGCAGAGGAACAGAACGGCCACCGCGAACCGATCGGATCGCTGCCCCAGGCGGTGCCGCCGAACGTGCCGGTCGGCCGATCGTCAGCGGGCACGACGACGTGTCCGTCAGGCTATGAGCCTGATCCAACGGGATTCGGTGAAGAACTCCGTATCGTGGGCGCCGGTGAGGTGACCGCACCCGCCGGCGTGGATCCCGCCGATCAGGGCTGGCAGCTCTTCCGTGACCGAGTGGGAGTTGATGTCTACGCAGCTGTGCCGCAGCCGCCGCGCCACCGCCACCCCGCGGGCCTCGTTCCCGGTGTAGACGGCGCTCGACAGGACGCGCTCGGTGTCGTTGGCCAGCGCCACCGCCTCGCTCTCCGAGTCCACCGTGTAGATGGTCGCCACCGGCCCGAGAATCTCCTCCGAGTGGATTCGCATGTCGGCGGTGATACCGGTGAGAACCGTGGCCGGATAGCGTGATCCTCGGGCACGGCCACCGCCGTACAGAACTTGCGCGCCCTTGGCGACCGCATCGGCGACGAGCCCGGCGACGCGATCGGCTGCCTGCGCGTGGATCAACGGCCCGACGAGAGTGTCCAGTGATGCCGGGTCGCCCTCGCCGTACGTTGCGACGTGCGCGAGGAACCTCTCGGTGAACCGCGCGGCGACAGACCGGTCGACGATGATCCGGTCCACCGAGAGGCAGAGCTGGCCGGAGTTCATGAACCGGGCCCGGGCGACCTGCTCGGCGGCGAGATCCACGTCCGCATCGTCGAGGACGAGAATCGGGTTTTTGCCACCTAGTGCGAGCATGACCCGCTTGAGATGCTCGCCGGCCACGCGCGCGATGATTCGACCGCTCGGCGCGGAACCGGTGAAGCTGACCCTGCGGACCCGGGGATCCGTGATCAACGCTTCGGCCACCTCCCGCGCGTCGATCCAGTTGTTCGTGACCACATTGACGACCCCGGCGGGGAATCCCGCTTCCGCCAGTACGTCGGCGAGGAACAGCCCGGCGGTGACCGGCGCCTGCTCACTGGGGCGGATGACCACCGTGTTGCCGACTGCCAGCGGCAGGGCGACCGACCGGGCGCACAGGAACAGCGGCCCGCTCCACGGCACGAACGCCGCGACGACCCCGGCGGGCTCTCGGACCGCGAGCGACCACACCCCGTCCACGTCGCGAGCAGCGGCCTCGCCGGTTCGCCAGGTCGCCGTCGTGGCAGCCTCGCGGAACAGCATCGCGCTCAGCCGTATGTTGACCTTGGCCCATCCGCGGGTGCCTGCCGTCTCCCGGATCATGATCTCGACGAACTCGTCTGCGCGTTCCTCCAGCAGCTCCGCTGCCCGGTTGAGCAGGACGCGACGACCGGGCGGCGATGTTGCGGCCCAGCCGGGAAATGCGGTGTGGGCCGCGTCGACCGCCCTCCGGGCGTCGCTGCTGTCCGCTGCGGCCACCTTCACGTACACCTGGCCAGTGACCGGGTCGAGATCATCGGTGGTGCGGCCGGAGGTGGCCGGCACCTGCGCGCCGCCGATGAGCAGGCCACATGTGGCGCGAGCCCCCTCGGATCTGGCTGGCCGCGGATCAAGCAACGACAACGTGACCCCCTTACTGTCGGGTGGAGAATGGAGCTGGCCAGAAGACGTTGCGGTCGCGACAGCGACGCCCACTATCACTCCACTGCTGGTCGACCGCTTCGGCGGAGCGTCAGCCCACCTCGGCTTGGACGACCTGGCGCCGGCGGTGGCGGCAAAGCCTCCGCGTTGGGTGCCGGGCACACACGACCGGTCAGCGCGGACTACGCCGCGCGCCGACGCACCGTGCGTCGCCTTCCGTCCCCAACCAGGTCAGTGCTTAGCAAGGTACGAGCGGCGGTGGGCGGGAGCCTGCGTCAGGTGACGTAACTACGGGCCATCACGGCGGCGAGTTGGGTACGGGAGCCAACACCCACCTTCGGGTAAATCCGGTACAGGTGGCTGCCGACGGTCCGGGGGGACAGGAAGAGCCTGCTGGCGATCTCCCGGTTGGTCAGGCCCTGCGCCGCCAGTCGGGCGACCTGCAGCTCCTGCGACGTGAGCTCGTAGATCCCGTCGGCAGGGCGTCGCCGGGTCTCGCCGGAGGCCCGCAGTTCACGTTGTGCCCGTTCGGCCCAGGGGCGGACGCCGAGTCCGCCGAACGTGTCGGCGGCCGCGCGCAGCACCGACCGGGCTGCGGCCGGCTGCCGCCGCCGGAGCCGGGTGCCGTAGGCGAGTTGGAGGCGGGATCGTTCGAAGGGCCATGCGGTGAGGCCGCTCTCAAGCGCCGCCCGCAGGGCCCCCTCCGCCTGGTCGTCGGGGGCCACCAGAGCCCGCGCGCAGTGTAGGCCCACGCGCAGCAACGGCGACGGGCCGGCCGCATCGATCGGCTCCAGCTCGCGGATCCGGGCCGTCACCTGTTCGCGCCGGCCGCAGTGCGCGCCCGCCTCGGCGAGGTGGGCGATGGTCGAAAACCGCACGTACGGGTGGTACGACGCAGAGGATGGATCGAAGATGGCATCCAACTCCTCATGAGCTTCGTCGTACCGTCCGTCGGCCAGGGCGGCGATGCCGCGTATGACCCGGACCAGGGCGAGCATGGTGTGCGCGCCACTTGACAGCAGGGCCCGCTCGCATTCGTCCGCTATGGCGCGGGCGGTGTCGCCGTTGCCGAACAGCGCCTCCGCATGCCCGTGGTTGAGCCTGTTGGGCACCAGGTAGTTGAGTTGGCGGGTCTCGGCCGTGAGCCCGTCGGCCTCGGCCGCTGCGGCGCGGGCGAGGAAGGCGTCGCCGAGCGAGTTGGCATTCCACGCCTGGTAGGCCAGCGCCCAGGTGAGCGAGATCAAGTTCCCTTGCTGGCGGTTCAGCGCGACCGCCTCGGCGGCTAGCCGGGTGGCTGCCTCGGGCGCCCCGACGGCGAGCGCACCTGCCGCGAGTTCCGTCAGATCGGTACCGGTGAGGTTGGGGTGATCGAGTAAAGCGGTCAACCGCTCGACGACGGCGGCACCGCGTTCGACCGGCGCGATCAGGCCGAGCGTGGCGACCAGCCGAGGGGTCAGTTCGTGCAGGTCGAGGCGTTCGAGCAGGGCGACCCACTCGTTTCGCAGCTCCTGGTCGGGATTCGAGAAGAACCCGCGTACCGCAACGCGGAACAGGACGTAAAGGGCGCGGTCGTCGTGGCCGGAGCGGCTCAGCCCTTCGGCTGCGGCGAGATGGGCAGACAGTCGCGTGACGCCCGACCAGCCGCCGTCCGCGACCTCGCGCAACCATTGCAGCACCACCTGGTCCTCGGTCGGCAGGTCGTCGGGAACGATCGCTCGCAGGAGCCGGGCGGCGCCCTCGTGGTCCGCGACCTCCAGCCTCATCTCGAGGGCCCGCAACAGCAGACTCGCGCGCCGACGGAGGTCGCCGGTCAGCTGCGCGGCCCGCGCCCACAGCGGCGCTGCCGCACCGGCCGCGCCACGTTGACGTAGCCGGGTGGCGAGTTGGTCCACCTCGTCGGCGACCTGTTCGTCGGTGCCGACGGTGGCCGCCGCGCGATGCCGGACCGCGCGCTCCGGGTCGCTCGTCGCCCGGGCGAGCGCGGCGTGCGCCTGCTGCGCTTGAAAGCGGGTCGCCCCATGCTTGATGGCGGACCGCACAAGGGGGTGACGGAATCGGAGCTGGAAACTGTCGTCGACGTCGACCAGGCGGGCGGCGATGGCTGGTTCCACGTCCTCGACGGTTAGCGGCACGCCCGCTACCAGGGTGGCAGCGCCCATGATTTCGTCGAGCCGGTCGCCGTCGTCGAGCGCGGCGACCAGCAGCAGTGTGCGGGTCGGGACCGGCATCTCGGCGATCAATGGGCCGAACGTCCGTTCCAGGCGGGTCGTCAGTGGCAACGATGAGGGCGGCAGCCCGGCCTCGCCGGCACGCGTGACGGCCGCGGCCAGCTCGCCCAGGGCGAGCGGATTGCCAGCTGCCTCGGCCAGAATCCTTGCGCGCAGTCGGGGATCCAGGCCCGGGGCCCGCTCGTCCAGCAGGGCCGCCGAGTGCCCCTCCGACAGCGGACCCACGTGTAGTTCGGCGACCGACATCCGGGCCAGCCGAGTCTCCGTCCCTGGGCCGTCGCGCATCGCCAGGATCAGCGCGACCGGGTCGGTGGCCAGGCGCCGGCCGACGAAGGCGAGGGCGTCCCAGCTCGGTCTGTCCAGCCATTGCGCGTCGTCCACCAGGATGAGCAGCGGTCGGTGCGCGGAGCGGGTGGTCAGCGCGTTGAGCAGCGCCAGTGAGAGCTGGAACTGGTAATGGTCCAGGCTGCCGCCCACGTCCGGCGGCTCGCCGACGCCGAGCAGCCCGAGCAGCGTGTGCGCGGCCGCGAACGGCAGGCGCCACTCCGCCTGCACACCGACCAGCGTCACCGTCTCGATCTCGCGGCTCGCCGCCTCCTCCGCGACCGCGGAGAGCAGCGATGACTTGCCGATCCCCGCCCCGCCGCGCACGACGAGCACGCCGCCGCCGTCGGGCAGCCTTGTCACGAGCCGCCGGAGATCGTCGAGCTCCGACTCGCGGCCCCAGATCACCTGCAGCATTGCAAGAAGATTAAGGATGTGTCTCGGCCCTGGCTCGCTCCGTTCGCTGCGAAGTATCACCCGTCACTTTCGGAAACCGGCATGCCTTGTAAAGGTGCGCCTAACCGGATATTCACGAACTGCCGGTTGCCCAGTGTGGGATCGGCGTGTCGGCTGCCTAGCATCCGGTGCCCAGCGAGGCCGCCTCGGGCCGATGGCGAAGCTCTGGTCCGATTCGGCCACGTGCGCCTCGCGCGTCGAGTGATGCAGGTCATACCTCCCAGGGTGCGGGGCCATCGCGCACGACCGGCGCGGACACCGTCATTGTTCAACCACTCCACCGGCGGCGGCGAGGTCAACCGGCACTTGGCGCGACACGGCACCTCGCGGGTCGCCAAGGCGATGCTGGTAGGCGCCGTCACGCCACTGATACTGCAGACTGACGCGAACCCCGAAGGCGCGCCGACCAATGCCGTCGACGAGCATGTAGGCCGGCTTGCAGGCGGCGGTGGACTGCGTCAAGCAGCTCTCCCAGACCGACTTCACCGAGCATCTTCGGCAGATCGACGTACCCGCCCCGCTGGCACACGGGGACGACGACCAGGTCGCGCCGATTCGGGCGGCGGCGCTCAAAGCCGCCGGACGCGACAGCCGACACGTCCAACATCGAGCGACGATCGCTCTTGGCAGACACTCGCTCTCACATTAGGGTTCAGTGCAATGGCACACCCTACTGCGGCGTCTGCCGGCGTCGCGGTGGTGCGAGTAGGGCCCGTGTGACCAGGTCGGCGAGGCGTCGCAGACTGTTCGGGTGCTGCGCCGAGCCCGATCCACGCTCGACCAGCACGGCGAAAGAGGAACTTCGATGACCGTCGCCGCGACTTACACGATCCCCGGCATGCGCGTCCGGGACCACGTCAGTGACGTGCCGCTGGACTGGTCCGACCCGACGCGCGGCACCATCCAGCTCTTCGCCCGTGAGATCGTCGACCCGGTACGCGACGGCGACGACCTGCCGTGCCTGGTCTACCTGCAGGGCGGACCCGGCGGCAAGGGGCCCCGCCCGCTCAACCGGTCCGGGTGGCTCGACCGGGCACTGCGCGAGCACCGCGTCGTCCTCGTCGACCAACGCGGCACCGGCCGCAGCACCCGCATCGACGGCCGCCGGATGGGCGCCTTCGCGACCACCGAGGAAGCCGCCGCCTACCTCGCCTGCTTCCGGGCCGACTCGATCGTGGCCGACCACGAGTACCTGCGGAAGACCGTCTTCGGGGGCGGACGATGGTCCACCCTCGGGCAGTCGTACGGCGGCTTCATCACCCTGACGTACCTGTCGAGGGCCCCGGAGGGCTTGACCGCCTGCTACGTCACCGGCGGCCTGCCCGGCCTCGACCCGTCGGCGGCAGAGGTCTACCGGCGCACCTACCCCCGCGTCGAGGCCAAGAACCGGCAGTTCTACCGGCGGTACCCGCACCAGATCGCCCAGGTGGCCCGGATCGCCGACCGGCTGGCCGAGGGCGACGTGCTGCTGCCCGACGGCGATGTGCTCAGCGTCCGCCGGTTCCAGTCGCTCGGCATGGACCTCGGCATGAAGCCCGGGTACGAACGGCTGCACTGGCTGCTCGACGAGGCGTTCTCCGGAGACGAACTGTCCGCGACCTTCCGGCACGAAGTGCTGACCAGGACGTCGTACGCCGACAACCCCCTGTTCGCGGCCCTGCACGAGAGCATCTACGGGCACGGCGCCGCGGCCACCGGTTGGGCGGCACAGGCCGAACGGGACAGACATCCGCAGTTCGCCGAGAAAGCCAGGCCGCTGCTGTTCACCGGAGAGATGATCTACCCCTGGATGTTCGAGGAGATCGCCGAGCTACGCCCGTTCCGCAGCGCCGTCGAGCTGCTGGCCACCCGGCCGGAGTGGCCGCCGCTCTACGACCCGGACCGGCTGGCCGCCAACGAGGTGCCGGTGGCCGCCGCCGTCTACCACGACGACATGTACGTCGACGCGGGACTGCAACTCGACACCGCCAACCGGGTCGGCAACCTCCAGACCTGGATCACCAACGAGTACGAACACGACGGCGTCCGCGAGGACGACCGGGTCTTCGCCCGGCTGACCCAGCTGGTCCGGGAGACCGGCGGAGGCATCGACGACCAGCGGAAGATCACGCGAGGCCCACGCGACCCCCGGCAGGAAGGAACTTCCGATGCGTGACGGCAGGCCCCCGAAGCTGTCCGAGATCCCGGCATTCACCCAGTACATGGCGACGGGCTGGGACGTGCCCGACCGCACCCCGCCGGTCGTCGCCGGCGCCGCCGAAGCCGCCGCCGTCCACCGGGCCCGGCTCGCCGAGGCGCTGCCCGGCCGCACCATCGTGCTGACCGCGGGCGAGGCGCCCGTACGCAGCAACGACACGGCGTACGACTTCCGTCCGGACAGCGACTTCTTCTGGACCACCGGCTGCGCCGTCGAGAACGCCACCGTCGTACTCCGCGACGGTCACCCCACCCTCTACCTGCCGCCGCCCGCCTACCCCGGCGACCCCGGGTTCTTCGCCGACGCCCGATACGGGGAGCTGTGGGTCGGTGCCGCCCCGGGCCTGGACGACTGGGCGCGGGCGCTCGGCGTCGACGTCCGCCCGCTCGCGGAGCTCACCGAGGAGGTGACCCGCGACGAGGAGGTCGCCCGTACCCTCGACGAGCTGCGCATGTACAAGGACGAGTGGGAGATCGGCCAGCTCCGGGAGGCGGTGGACCGCACGGTCGAGGGCTTCGCCGCGGTCGTGCGCGAGCTCCCCACCGCGATCCAGGGACCGGGGGAGCGGTGGCTGCAGGGCACCTTCGACCGGTACGCCCGGGCGTACGGCAACGGTCCCGGCTACGCCACGATCGTCGGCAGCGGCCGGCACGCGCCCACGCTGCACTGGGTGCGCGCCGACGGTCCGGTGCTGCCGGACGAGCTGCTCCTGCTCGACATGGGCGTCGAGGTGAACAGCTACTACACCGCCGACGTCACCCGCACGTTCCCCGCCTCCGGACGCTTCTCGTCCGCCCAACGGCAGGTGCACGACCTTGTGGAACGGGCCCACCGGGCCGGACTGGCGGCAGTGGGCACCGGCCGCCGGTTCAGCGAGTTCCACCACGCGTCGATGGAGGTGATCGCCCGCGGGCTGGCGGACTGGGGGCTGTTGCCGGTCTCCGTGGACGAGGCGCTGTCCGACACCGGGCAGCAGCACCGGCGCTATCTGGTGTGCGGCATCGGCCACCACCTCGGGCTGGACGTGCACGACTGCGCCCGGGTCTCGCGGGAGGCGTACCAGGACGCGGTCATGGCGCCCGGCATGGTGCTCACGGTCGAGCCCGGCCTGTACTTCCACGCGCACGACCTGACCGTGCCCCCGGAACTGCGCGGGATCGGCGTGCGCATCGAGGACGACATCCTGGTCACGCCGGAGGGCTCGGAGGTGCTGTCCCGCGCGCTCCCGCTGGCGGCCGACGGGCTGGAGAAGTGGATGGCAGCCGCCCAGCAGGTGTGACACCGCACGACCCCGCGTTCCCCCTACGACGCTGAGGAGAGCCAGCATGACCACCCCCGCAAAGCCGTGGCGCGGCGTACACGTCGCGACGGCACTTCCCTTCCACGACGACCTCTCCGTCGACCACGACGCGTACGCCGAGCACGTCCGGTTCCTCGCCGTCGGCGGCTGCGACGGGGTGACCCCCAACGGCTCCCTCGGTGAGTACCAGACCCTGACCCCGCAGGAGCGGGCCCGCGTCGTCGAGACGGCCGTGCAGGCCGCCCCCGCCGGATTCGGCGTCATGCCCGGCGTCGCCGCGTACGGCGCGCTCGAGGCCCGCCGCTGGGCGGAGCAGGCCGCCGAGGCCGGAGCCACCTCCGTCCTGCTGCTGCCGCCGAACGCGTACCGCGCCGACCACCGGGCGGTCGTCGAGCACTACCGGGAGGTCGCTCGTGCCGGGCTGCCGGTCGTCGCCTACAACAACCCGATCGACACGAAGGTGGATCTGACCCCCGCGCTGCTCGCCGAGCTGTTCAACGAGGGCCTGGTCGTCGGCGTGAAGGAGTTCAGCGGCGATGTCCGCAGGGCGTACGAGATCGCCGAACTCGCCCCCGGCCTGGACCTGCTGGTCGGTGCGGACGACGTACTGCTCGAACTCGGGGTGGCCGGCGCGGTCGGCTGGATCGCCGGGTATCCGAACGCGATCCCGGAGAGCACGGTGGAGCTCTACCGGCTGGTCACCTCGGGCGACCCCGCCGACATCGCCAAGGCGCTGCCCATCTACCGGGACCTGCACCCGCTGCTGCGCTGGGACTCGAAGACCGAGTTCGTCCAGTCGATCAAGCTGTCGATGGATATCGCCGGCCGCAAGGGCGGCGCCTGCCGCCCGCCCCGCCTGGCGCTGCCCGCGGAGCTGGTCGAACGGATCACCGCCGACACCGAGGCCGTGCTGGCCAAGGGCTACAAATGAGGTCCCGCCGCACCTTCCACGCCGTCGACTCGCACACCGAGGGCATGCCCACCCGGGTCATCGTCGGCGGCATGGGCACGATTCCCGGTGCCACGATGGCCGAGCGGCGACTGTGGTTCATGGACAACAGCGACGACGTCCGCACCCTGCTGATGTACGAACCACGGGGCCACGCCGCGATGAGCGGTGCGATCCTTCAGCCGCCGACCCGCCCCGACGCCGACTACGGTGTGCTCTTCATCGAGGTCTCCGGCCTGCTGCCGATGTGCGGGCACGGCACCATCGGCGTCGCGACCGTCCTCGTCGAGACCGGGATGGTGCCCGTCGTCGAGCCGGTGACCACGATCCGGCTGGACACCCCCGCCGGGCTGGTCGTCGCGTCCGTGGCGGTGCGCAACGGTGCGGCGGAATCGGTCACCATCCAGAACGTCCCGTCGTTCGCCTACGCGTTGGACCGCAAGGTCGAGGTCCCCGGCTTCGGCACCGTCGAATACGACATGGCCTTCGGCGGGAACTTCTACGCGGTCGTCGACCTGACGGCGCTGGAACTGCCCTTCGACCGCTCTCACGCGGACGAACTGCTGGCCGCCGGCCTGGCGATCATGGAGGCGGTGAACGAGCAGGACCGTCCGGTCCACCCCGAGCGTGCCGACATCAACGGCTGCCACCACGTCTACCTGAAGGCCCCCGGCTCGACCGCGAAGCTGTCCCGGCACGCCATGGCCATCCACCCGGGCTGGTTCGACCGCTCGCCCTGCGGCACCGGCACCAGCGCCCGGATGGCGCAGCTGCACGCGCGGGGTGAGCTGGGCATCGGCGACGACTTCGTCAACGAGTCGTTCATCGGTACCCGCTTCACCGGGCGGCTGCTCGGCGAGACCACGGTCGGGCCGCTCCCCGCGGTCCTGCCGTCGATCACCGGCCGGGCCTGGGTCACCGCGACGTCCCAGTTCCACGTCGACCCCACCGACCCGTTCCCTGCGGGGTTCCTGCTGTGAGCCCGACGCCCGTCCCGGAGCTTCCCGACATCGGCCGCAGGGAGAACCTCCGCGACCGGATCAGGGAGGCCCTGCGCGCGGCGATCATCTCCGGCAAGCTGGAGCCCGGTGTCGTCTACTCGGCCCCGGCGCTGGGCGCGCAGCTCGGCGTCTCGCCCACACCGGTGCGTGAGGCCATGCTCGACCTGGTGAAGGCGGGCCTGGTCGTCACGCACGCGAACAAGGGCTTCCGGATCACCGAGATGTCCGAGGAGGACCTCGACGACCTGGCGGCTGTCCGGCTGCTCATCGAGCCGCCGACCGTGCGCAACGTCGTGCCGGTGATCCCGACGGAGGACTTCCCGGAACTGCGGACCCTCGCGCAGGCCATCGTCGACGCCGTCGAGTGCGGTGACCTGGTCGGCTACATCGAGGCCGATCACGTCTTCCACCTGACCCTGCTCGGCTACAGCGGGAACCGCTTCCTGATGGACGTCGTGTCCGACCTGCGGTCCAGGACCCGGCTGCTCGGCCTGACCCCGCTGCTGGAAAGCGGCAGGCTGGGCCGCTCGGCCGCGGAGCACCACGAACTGCTGGACCTCGTCGAGGCCCGCGACCCGGCCGGCGCCGAACTGCTGATGCACCGCCACATCGGTCACGTACGGGGGCTGTGGGCCGGCGGCGCCGGAGACACACCATGAGCGAGCGCCAGCCGACGCCGGACCCGGCACGACGGCGACCCGCCCGAGCGTCGGCGAGTGCGGAGTGGGGCGGCGGCACGAGCGCGGACCTGGTGGTCGTCGGCGCGGGTGTGGTGGGCGCGGCCAGCGCGTACTTCGCGGCGTCGGCGGGACTGCGGGTGGTCGTCGTCGAGCGTGGCGCGATCGCCGGCGGCACCTCGAGCGCCGGCGAGGGCAACGTGCTGGTGTCCGACAAGGAGGCCGGTCCCGAACTCGACCTGGCTCTGTACTCCCAGCGGGTCTGGCGTGCGGACCTCGCCGAACACGGTGACCTCTGGGAGTTCGAGTCCAAGGGCGGCCTCGTCGTCGCGGCCTCGCAGCGGGGCGTCGCGTCGCTGCGTGCGCTCGCCGTCCAGCAGCGTCGGTGCGGTGTCGAGGTCCGCGACGTCGCGCAGGACGAGTTGCGCGACTACGAACCGCAGCTCGCCCCGCAGCTAGCCGGAGGCGCCTTCTACCCCCAGGACGCTCAGGTCCAGCCGATGCTGGTCGCGGCCCATCTGCTCCGGCTGGCCCGCGAGCGCGGTGCCCAGGTGCGTACCCGCACCGAGGTGACCGGTTTCCTCCGCGACCGCACCCGGGTGACCGGGGTGCGGACCTCGTCGGGCGACATCTCCGCCGGCGCGGTGCTCAACGCCGCCGGCACGTGGGCCGGCGGCGTCGCCGACCTCGCCGGGGTGCACGTCCCCGTGCTGCCCCGGCGCGGTTTCATCCTGGTCACCCAGCCGATGCCGGCCCGGACGATCCGGCACAAGGTCTACGCCGCCGAGTACGTAGGTGACGTGGCCAGTTCCGACGCCGCGCTGCAGACGTCGCCCGTGGTCGAGGGCACCGCCGGCGGCACCATCCTCATCGGCGCGTCCCGGGAACGTGTCGGATTCGACCGGAGCGTGTCGGTCACCGCCATCGGCACGCTCGCGGCCAAGGCGATCGAGCTGTTCCCGATGCTGCGAAACGTCCGGGCGATGCGCACGTACCACGGATTCCGTCCGTACTGCCCCGACCACCTGCCCGTCATCGGGCCCGACCCCCGTGCGCCCGGTCTCTGGCACGCCTGTGGCCACGAGGGCGCCGGCATCGGGCTGTCCGCCGGGACCGGGAAGCTGATCGCGCAGGCGCTCGTCGGGGAGCGGACCGATCTGGATCTCGCGCCGTTCGCCCCGGACCGTTTTCCGGAGGCCGAGGAGGAACCCCGATGACCCATCAGATGACCTTCCGCGGCACGACCGTCGCGGCCGAGCCCGGCCAGAGCGTCGCCGCCGCGCTGATCGCCGCTGGAGTGACGGACTGGCGCACCACCGGCAGGGGTGGCCGTCCCCGTGGGGTGTTCTGCGGGATCGGCATCTGCTTCGATTGCCTGATCACGGTCGACGGGATCCCCGACCAGCGTGCCTGCCTCGTCGCCGCCGCCGACGGCATGCGGCTCGGCGCGTACGCCGAGCCGCATGCCGTTCTCGAAGACGCCGGCGGCCCGGGGGACGACGATGCATGACGTAGCCGTGGTGGGTGCGGGTCCGGCCGGACTTGCCGCCGCCGTCGAGGCCGCCGAGGCCGGACTCGGCGTCACGCTGATCGACACCGCCGCACAGCCCGGTGGGCAGTACTGGCGCCACTACGACCAGACCCACGCCCGCCCCGATGATCACCTCGGCCATCACGGCTGGTCCGTCTTCACGCGGCTGCGGTCCCGGCTGGACGCCCTCCGCGCCGCCGGCCGGATCCACTACCTGCCCGGTCACCAGGTCTGGCTCATCACCCGGGAAGCGAACGGCCCGTTCACGCTCCGGGTCACCGCCGCCACGGCCGCGGCCACCGCCGGCCGCTCCCCGGACGGCTCGGACCGGACACTCGCCGCGCACGCGCTGATCCTCTGCCCGGGGGGATACGACAGGCAGTTGCCCGTGCCCGGCTGGGACCTGCCCGGCGTGCTGACCGCGGGCGGAGCGCAGGCCCTGCTCAAAGGACACCGCACGCCGGCCGGGAAACGCGCTGTCGTCGCCGGCACCGGCCCGTTCCTGCTGCCAGTGGCCACCGGCCTCGCCCGGGCGGGGGTGACCGTCGCGGCCGTCGTCGAGGCCAACGGAACGCTGGGCTGGTTCCGCTCCCCGGCGGGCGCGGTGTCCGCGCCGGGCAAGAGCGTCGAAGCTCTCCGGTACGCCGCGCTGATGGCCCGGCACCGCATCCCGTACCGGACGCGAACCGTGATCCGTGAGGTGCTCGGCACGGACCGCGCGGAGGCGGTCCGGGTCGCGCGGGTGGACCGCGACGGCCGTCCGACCGGTCCGGACGAGGAGATCGCCGCCGACCTCGTGGCGCTCGGCTGGGGCTTCACCCCCTCCCTCGAGCTGCCGCTCATGCTCGGCGCGCGGACGGTGCTGGACACCGACGGCTCGCTCGTCGTGGCCGTCGACGACCGCCAGCGCAGCAGCGTCGACGGACTGTACGTCGCCGGCGAGGCCACCGGCGTGGGCGGTGCGGCACTGGCGGTCCACGAGGGGCGCCTGAGTGCCCTCGCCCTCGCCGCCGAACGTCGCCGTCCGGCCGACCCGGAGCTGATGAGACGGTTGCGCGGTGCCGTCCGGCGGGGCCGCCGGTTCGCCACCGCCATGCACCGGACCTACCCGTTGCCCCGTGCCTGGCCCGACTGGTTGACGGACACCACGCTCGTCTGCCGCTGCGAGGAGGTCGCCTACGGTGACCTGCGTCGGGCCCACCACGACCTCGGCGCGGAGGACGCCCGCACGCTGAAGATGCTGGCGCGGCCGGGAATGGGCTGGTGCCAGGGACGGGTGTGCGGCCTCGCCACCGCGGGCATCGCGGCCTGGCTGAGTGGACGCGAGACCGGCGTGGACGACCTGCGCCCGCTGGCCACCCGCAGCCTCGCCGTGCCGGTGCCGCTGGGCGAGCTGGCCGCACTGGTCGAGGAGACGACGCCGCCCGAGGCGGCCGAAGAAGGAGGACGAAACGGTGACTGACGTGCTGAGCCGTGACCCGCGTACCGGCAGGCCGCGGGAACGCGTCGCGACCGAGTCGACGGCGCAGGATGTGGATCGCGCGGTACGCGCCGCGGCAGCCGCCGGAGCTGCCCTGCGGGACCCCGTCCGTCGGGCGGACCTTCTGCGTACGGCCGCCGCGTTCCTGGAGAAGAGCGGCGAGGAGATCGTCTCGACCGCCGACGCGGAGTCCGCCCTCGGCCGGGTGCGGCTCACCGGGGAGCTCGCCCGCACCTGCTACCAGCTCCGCGCGTTCGCGGACGTGGTGGCAGCCGGCGCCTACCTGGACGTGATCATCGATCACGCCGACCCGTCGGCGGCACCCGCGCCCCGTCCCGACCTGCGCCGCTACAAGGTGCCGCTCGGTGTGGTCGCGGTCTTCGCGGCGAGCAACTTCCCACTGGCGTTCAGCGTGCCGGGCGGCGACACCGCGAGCGCCCTGGCCGCGGGATGTCCGGTGGTGGTCAAGGCCCACCCGGACCACCCCGCCACCTCCGTCCTGTGTGCCCAGGCGCTCCGGGCGGCGGCGGCCGAGGTCGGGCTGCCCGAGGACGTCGTCGGCCTGGTGCACGGCTTCGACGCGGGCCCCGCACTCGTACGCCATCCGCTGACCGCGGCGGTGGGTTTCACCGGCTCGGTGCGGGGCGGCCGCGCGTTGTTCGACATCGCGTCCTCCCGGCCCCGGCCGATCCCGTTCCACGGCGAGCTGGGCAGCCTCAACCCGGTGGTGGTGACCGAGCGGGCGGCCGAGACCAGGGCGGAGGAGATCGGGGCGGGACTCGCGGCCTCGTACACGCTCGGTATGGGGCAGTTCTGCGTGAAGCCGGGTCTGGTCCTCCTGCCGGCGGGCGCGGCGGGCGATGCCGTCGTCCAGTCGGTCGTGGCGGCGACGGTCCCGTCCGGGCCGATGCTCGACCCGCGCATGCGGGAGGCGTTCCTCGCCGGGGTCCGCTCCCGCGCGGCGCTCCCGGGTGTGACGGAGCCGATCGGGGCGGGCGAGGCCGGCGACGACCTGACGCCGCTGGCCGTCCGGCCGGGCGTGCTCTCCGTCGCGGCGTCGCGGCTCGCCGACGGCGGGCCGTACGAGGAGCTGCTGGAGGAGTGTTTCGGGCCGGTCACCGTGCTGGTCCGCTACGCCTCGTCGGCCGAACGGGACGCGGTGCTCCACGCTCTGCCGGGCAACCTCACGGCGACCGCACACCTGGCGGTCGACGAGCGGGACGACGTGGCCGCGGACCTTGTCGCCGGGCTGAGCGCGATCGCGGGACGCGTGGTGGTGGACGGGTGGCCGACCGGCGTGACTGTCGCTCCCGCCATGCAGCACGGTGGACCGTACCCCGCTGCCACCAGCGCTTCGACCTCGGTGGGCAGCACCGCGATCGAGCGGTGGCTGCGTCCGGTGTGCTACCAGAACGTCCCCGATCCGTTGCTTCCGCTGGAGCTTCGCGAGGCCAACCCGTTGGGCCTGCCCCGCACCGTGGACGGCGTCTCGACGAGCTGACCGCTGTCGCGTCCGCGATCGGTGTCCCGCCGCCGATCGCGGACCGTGGGTGATGCCGTCGTGACAGCGCAGCTGTTTCTCGTCGGGCTGACGCTCGATAGTCGACACCGTTACGAGACCGTGACGGGCGCATTTCGAGAACAAGTGTTGACGCCCTCTTTGTGAGCGCTAACACTACGGCTGTGTCACCCGCGTTTCCGGCGCGTCCGGAGAGGAGAGACAGCTTGTGAGTAAACGATTTCTAGCCGTTATCGGTGCGACGGTGCTGGCGTTGGGCCTGACGGCCTGCGGTGGCGAGGGAGCTGGCGGTGGCGGCGACACCAGCGCAGACAAGCCGGCCGACCTGACCATCGGCGTCGCCATGCCGACCCAGACCTCCGAACGGTGGATCGCCGACGGCAACTCGGTGAAGCAGAAGCTGGAGGCCAAGGGTTACAAGGTCGATCTCCAGTACGCGGGAGACGACATCCCCACCCAGTCCCAGCAGGTCGACCAGATGATCACCCAGGGCGCCGACGTCCTGATCATCGCGGCGATCGACGGCACCGCCCTCAGCGGCCAGTTGCAGGCGGCGGCGGACGCGAAGATCCCGGTCATCGCCTACGACCGGCTGATCCGGGAAAGCCCGAACGTCGACTTCTACGTCAGCTTCGACAACTACAAGGTCGGCGTCGCCCAGGCCACCGCGCTGCTCGTCGGTCTCGGCCTGCAGAACAAGGACGGCTCGAAGGGCACCGCGAAGGGGCCGTTCAACATCGAGCTCTTCGCCGGCTCACTCGACGACAACAACGCCCACTTCTTCTTCGACGGCGCCATGGACACGCTCAAGCCGTTCATCGACGACAAGTCGCTGCGGGTGAAGTCGGGCCAGACCGCCATCGAGCAGGTGGCGATCCTCCGGTGGCAGCAGGAGACGGCGCAGAAGCGCATGGAGGACCTGCTCACGTCGAGCTACAACGACGGCACGCGCGTCCAGGGCGTGTTGTCGCCGTACGACGGCCTGTCCCGCGGCATCATCACCGCCCTGCAGAACGCCGGTTACGGCGGTTCGGGCGCCAAGATGCCCGTGGTGACCGGCCAGGATGCGGAGATCGCCTCGGTCAAGCTCATCAACGACGGCGTCCAGCACTCGACGATCTTCAAGGACACCCGTCTGCTGGCCGAGCAGGCCGTGCTCGCGGCTGAGGCGTTCCTGCAGGAGAAGGAGCCGCAGGCCAACGACACCAAGACGTACGACAACGGTGTCAAGGTCGTTCCGTCGAACCTCCTGCCGGTCCAGACCGTCTACAAGGACGACATCAAGCCGGTCCTCGTCGACTCCGGTTACTGGACGGCCGAAGAGGTCGCCAGCGGCCAGGCCAAGGGCTGACACGTTCGTCGGGCCCGGCGCCGGCCGCACCGCGCCGGGCCCGACGGAATCTCCGAACCTTCTTCCATCTCCGCTCGCGGCCCGTCGTTGCGGCAGGTGCGGGCCGCGGCGCAGCCGACGCCCCGGTTCCGGTCGAACAGGGTTCATCCAAGACGGGTACGACCAGGACGGTGACCATGTCCGACAACATCCTCGAGATGCGTCACATCACGAAGACCTTCCCCGGGGTGAAAGCGCTCCAGGACGTCTCACTCGCCGTGCGGCGCGGGGAGATCCATGCCATCTGCGGCGAGAACGGCGCGGGTAAATCCACCCTCATGAAGGTGCTCTCCGGCGTCTATCCCAGCGGGTCGTACGACGGCGAAATCGTCTTCGACGGCAAGCCGGTGAATTTCCGCGGCATCAACGACAGCGAGGCCCACGGCATCGTCATCATCCATCAGGAACTCGCCCTGGTGCCCTACCTGTCCGTCGCGGAGAACATCTTCCTCGGCAACGAGCGCCGTGGGGCCGGCGGCCTGATCGACTGGAACCGGACCAACGCCGACGCGGCGGACCTGCTGGACTCCGTCGGGCTGCGGGAGAACCCGGTCACCCCGATCATCCAGCTCGGTGTCGGCAAACAGCAGCTCGTGGAGATCGCCAAGGCGCTGTCGAAGCAGGTGCGGCTGCTCATCCTCGACGAGCCGACCGCCGCGCTCAACGACATCGACTCGGCGCACCTGCTCGACCTGCTCCGGCGGCTCCGGAACGAGGGCGTCACCTGCATCATGATCTCCCACAAGCTCAACGAGATCACCGCGATCGCCGACTCCACCACGGTGATCCGCGACGGGCGGACGGTCGAGACGCTCGACATGAGCTCCGCCGAGGCGACCCAGGAACGGATCATCCGCGGCATGGTCGGCCGGGATCTCTCCAGCTTCTACCCGGACCGGGTCTCGGAACCGGGGGAGGAGGTCCTCCGGATCGAGGACTGGAGCGTCCGGCACCCGACCCAGGACCGGCTGGTGGTCGACAGCGCCAACCTCAACGTCCGCGCGGGTGAGGTCGTGGGCATCGCCGGCCTCATGGGCGCCGGCCGCACCGAACTCGCGATGAGCGTGTTCGGCCGGTCGTACGGCCGCAACGTCACCGGCCGGCTGTTCATCCGCGGCAAGGAGGTCCGCGCCCGTAACGTCGCCGAGGCCATCCGCAACGGAATCGCGTACGCCACCGAGGACCGCAAGCGGTTCGGGCTCAACCTCATCGACGACGTGCGCCGCAACGTCTCCGCCGCCGCGCTCGGCAAACTCGCCCGCCTCGGTTGGGTGAACGGCAACGAGGAGATCAAGGTCGCCGAGGACGGTCGGCGCGACATGAACATCAAGGCACCGAGCGTCATGTCGGTGGTCGGCAAGCTCTCCGGCGGCAACCAGCAGAAGGTCGTCCTGTCGAAGTGGCTGTTCACCGACCCCGACGTGCTCATCCTCGACGAGCCGACCCGGGGCATCGACGTCGGGGCCAAGTTCGAGATCTACACCATCATCAACCGTCTGGTCGCCGACGGCAGAGCCGTCATCCTCATCTCCTCCGAACTGCCGGAGCTGCTCGGAATGTGCGACCGGATCTACACCCTCGCGGCCGGCAGGATCACCGGTGAGGTGCCGGTCGGCGAGGCCACCCAGGAGAACCTGATGGAGCTCATGACGAAGGACAGGGAGCTCGCTCGATGACCAGCACCAAACCGTCGGCGACCCCGCAGCAGCGCTCGTCGTCCGAAGACGGCGCCACCGCCGCAATGCACACCGGCACCAGCGATCCGCGTACGCTGATCCTGGGCAACCTGCGCCAGAGCGGGATCTACGTAGCCCTCGTCGTGATCGTCGCCCTCTTCGCGGTCCTCACCGACGGCGTCTCGCTGAGCCCCGGCAACATCACGAACATCGTCCTGCAGTACTCGTACATCCTGGTGCTCGCGATCGGCATGGTCATCGTGATCATCGGCGGTCACATCGACCTGTCGGTGGGATCGGTGGTCGCGCTCACCGGTGCGGTCTCCGCCGTACTCGTCATCAGGCAGGGCCAACCCTGGTGGATCGGCATCCTGGCCGCGCTGGCCGTCGGCATCGCGGTCGGTGCCTGGCACGGATTCTGGGTGGCGTACGCGGGGATACCGGCGTTCATCGTGACCCTGGCCGGCATGCTCCTGTTCCGGGGACTCACCCTGCGGGTGCTCGACAACATCTCACTGTCGCCGTTCCCGGCCGAGTACCAGCGCGTCGCCGCCGGCTTCCTCAACGGGCTCATCGGCGGGCAGGGCTACGACGCCTTCACCCTGCTCATCGGAGCGGTGGCGGTGGCCGGCTACGCGGTCAGCGTCTTCCGGACCCGCCTCGCACGCGTCCGCTACCAGCAGCCCGTCGAGTCCTTCCCGCTGTTCGTGGCCCGGGTGGTGCTCGTCGGCGCGGTCATCATGTACTTCGCCTGGCAGCTGGCCCACGCGCGGGGACTGCCGATCGTGCTGATCATCCTCGCCGTCCTCGTGCTCGTCTACGGGCTGGTCACGCGGCGTACGGTCTTCGGCCGCCGGGTCTACGCGATCGGCGGCAACCTCTCCGCGGCGACGCTGTCCGGCGTGAAGGTCCGCACGGTCAACTTCTGGATGTTCGTCAACATGGGCTTCCTGGCGGCGGTGGCCGGCGTCATCTACTCGTCGCGGTCCAACGGTGCCCAGCCGGCGGCCGGCAACATGTTCGAGCTCGACGCGATCGCCGCGGCGTTCATCGGTGGCGCGGCGGTCACCGGCGGGGTGGGCACCGTCGTCGGCGCGATGGTCGGCGGCCTGATCATGGCCGTGATGAGCAACGGAATGCAGCTGATGGGTGTCGACCAGTCGACGCAGTCGGTGGTCAAGGGGCTCGTCCTGCTCGTCGCCGTGGCCTTCGACGTGTACAACAAGCGCCGGGCCGGATCGGCCCGCTGAGCGACGATCCGCGCCGGGCGACCCGGTGATCTACTCGGTGTTCGGCGAAGGCGCGCTGTCGCGGGAAGCGGGAGGCGCCGATGTCAGGAAATCCGGGTCGATCACCGAGGTCGGCCGGCGTGGATCGCACGGGTCCACTCGGGACGCCGAGATGTTATCGCTAACATGACTCGCCGCGTCGGTCAGGCCCTGCCCGGCGTCGGCGACGAGGCCTACGCAGGGCGCGACCGGGTCGTGGGTCGACGCGGCGACGTGGTCCTGCTCGTCCTGCGCCCGAACACTGCCCCGGGAGACGGCACAGTACTCGCCGGCCTGCTTGCGACCGCGCTGTCGCGCCTCCCGGCGGACGTGTCCACCCCTCGACCCTGAGCCGTGGCACGCCTGATGGCGGTCGGGGACAGCGTAGCCACGAGAGAACCGCCTTCATGATCCGTTCATCGGACCGCCCGCACCAGTTCGATGGATCGAGCGGAAAGCCGACGAGGGTCGACGGCGCGCCTTCCCGGCGCGGACGAGACTCGCACGGAGGAAAGTATGTCGACCCGAACCCGGATCGTCGCCGGCCTGGCCACCTCGGCGGCCGCCGGCGCGGTGGCCCTCGCCGCCGGCCTGACGGCCGTCGCGGTGCCCGCGCCGTCCGGCCTGGTGCCTGTGGCGGGCGCGCAGGCGGCCGTGGCCGAACCCCCGGTCGTATCGGCCACCCTGTCCCGCAGCTACGACGCGTTCGACGCGCGGCAGGGCATCGCCGTCGACGACCGCTACTTCTACGTCGCCGACAACCGCAGCATCACCAAGCACGACAAGGCCACGGGCCGGCCGCTGCTCCAGTTCGTGTCCGACCCGGACGGGCCGATCATCCACCTGGACAGCGCCGTCGTGGTCGACGGCAAGCTGTACGCGGCGCACTCGAACTACGACGAGTCGCCCATGGAGAGCTCGATCGAGGTGTTCGACACCCGGACCATGCGCCACGTCGCGACCCACAGCTTCGGGATCTTCCGCGGCTCGCTGACGTGGCTGGATCGTCACGACGGCGCATGGTGGGCGGGCTTCGCCAACTACGACGAGATTCCCGACGGCGGCACCGAGCCGTACGGGGAGACGTACCAGACGCAGGTCGTCAAGCTCGACGACCACTTCCAGGTCGTCGAGGCGTGGACCATCCCGAAACCGATCCTCGACCGGTTCAAGCCGATGAGCAACTCGGGCGGATCCTGGGGACCGGACGGCCGGCTCTGGCTCACCGGTCACGACCTCGGTGAGGCTTACGTGATGACGCTGCCGCCCGCCGGCTCCGAGCTGGTGTGGGCCGGCACGGTCACCCTGCCGGGGGTCGAGGGTCAGGGCATCGCGTGGGAGCACGCTGGTGCCCGGTCCAAGCTCTGGGCCATCAAGCGTTCCGCGAAGCAGGCCCTCAGTTTCAATGTGCCGCTCGGGGCGATCACCGACCCGGCCGCGCCGACGTGGCAGATCCTCGGACCCGGCAAGTTCCAGCAGTGACCCTGGGTTGATCGCCGGGCCTGCGTGGCGGAGCGCCGTCGCGTCTCCGGCGACCGCCGACGCGTGGCTCCGCCGCCGCGGGCGCGGCCGGTCCGCTCGGGCCGGCCGCGCCCGCGTTCCCGGATCAGTCGACGACCGGCGGCGCCGTCCTGGCCGCCTCTGCGATCTCCGCCGCCGCAGCGGCGTACGGGTTGTAGGTGTAGGTGCGGGACAACCCGGCCGGGATCGTGAAGTACTCGGCGGACAGCTTCGCCGGGTCGCTCGCCAGTTCACCGCGGGCCGGCACGTCGTTGCCGTCGTCCCAGCCCCACGGCGCGTTGGCCGAGTTGGTCGAACAGCCGAAGGTGCCCGATCCGCAGTCGCCGGAGGTGTCGCCCGCGAACGTGCCGAGACCGGCGAAGAGGGCCGAACTGGACCGCTGGGCCCACAGACCGTTGGTGGCGAAGACGTCGATCAGCTTGTACCGCACGTCACGGTCGTTGCCGTCGCTCGGCGTCTCGGCGACGGTGGACGGGTAGTAGACCAGGCCGTCCCCGTTGATCGCGTACTGCGGGTACGCCTTCAGGCCGTGGCCCTGCGCCTCCTGGGCCGTCACCGGGTGCTGGAACGAGTCGTGCGGCGACGCCTGGAACTGGAGGGTGCCGTCGACGGTCTCCCGCCCGCTCGTCCAGGTGCTGCCCGCCGGCGTGTACGAGTAGAAGTCGCTGTGCGCGACGGTGACCGCCCCGCGCAGGACCCCGTACGTGGAGCCGTCCCGCTCGACCGTGAGCAGTACACCCTCGCCGTCGTTCTCGTGTTCGGTCTCGAAGAACGGGTGGTCCGTCCAGTCCCGAGGGTGGAAGAACAGGTACGTGAGGTACCAGTGGGTGCTCGTCTCGACGACGGAGTAGTACGCGTGCGCGGCGAGGGACGTGCCGGCCTGGCCCGTCCGGTCCCAGTTGTTGCGGCCGTTCAGGTCGCCGTCGAAGTCGACCCTGGCGATGTAGTCGGACTGGCCGCCCAAGGCGTGCGTCCCGGTGGCGTCGACGTCCTGGTAGTGGATGGGTGCCCAGCGCAGGGCGAGCTCGGCCCGGCTGACGGCGGCGCTGGCCGGCGATGGCGCCACGAGTTGGGCCGCCGCCAGCGTCGCCGCGGCGCCCGCCGCCGTCAACGCCCGCACCACCCGGGACCGTCGTCCCCTGCTGCTCCTGTCGAGCATGTTCCGCTCCCGCGTTCGATCGGATAGGCCACTGTGGATTGTCATGATGCGGGACGCCGGCTGGGTGTCCGCCGAGCGAAGCCCGAATTGAGGAATCTCGACAGCCAGGAGCGGAACGACGGTCGCGGCGGCACCGGGGGTACGAACGGCGCCGCCGCGCAGTGGTCACGTCACCTTGATCGACGGCGGGCACTCGGGAACCGCCGTGCAGCATCTTCCGGTAGCCTGCGCTGGGCATCCAGCGATCGCGATCCGGGGGCAAGCCGTGCTCGACGTTCCCGACGAACTCATCGACGAACTCGCGCCACCCGTCGCCGCCGGGATGCGGCTGCTCCTGGGCCTGATCCCGGCGAGCCCCGCGGCTCGGCTGGGTCGGCTGGGCGCGGCTGAGCAGGCCGGGGCGGACACCCGACACACCTCTGTGCGGGCCCGTCATCGGCGGGTGCCCCTTCCACCCCCGCAGCGGCCCGTCTCCACGTCGAGCGAGTCGGTGAAGATACTCGGGCTACGTCGCCTGGGTGCGCTGCACGCCCAACGAGGACCCCGGGTGGCGGAGCATCGCATTCCCGCGCCGAGCGAGCCGGTGGGCCTGGCCGCGCTCCGGGAGCTGGGACCGCTGACCACCGAACGCCTGCTCGGCGCGCTGGAGCTGACCGTGACCGGGATGGAACCGGTCGACGTGTCGGCCCTGACGTCGTACCTGCCGGTTCCGCCCACCGGCGGCCGGTACGGATTCGCCTCGGCCGGCCACGACAGCGAGGCGTTGACCGCTGCGCTGCTGCTGGACGGGGTGCGACCCGGCCTCGCCGACCTGGTTCTCACCCTGGCCCGGCGGCTCGCCGTGCACCCGTCCGTCGTCCCGCTCCTGGTGGTACCGCCGGACGCCGGCGACGAGCAGGCCGTAGCGGCGCAGCACGGGCGGGCGCACCTCGCCCTCGCCGTGGCGGCGGCGCACGCCGTCGTCAGGCAGCTGCAGGTGCCATCGTCCGTCGAACGTGCCGCTGCCGTCGTCGGGATGGGAATCGGCGCGGCGGCCGTCGTGCTGGGGGAGACGCCGATGCCGCCCGCGTACGCCGCGGCGCTGCTGAACAAGATCCGAGCGGAGTACCTGCTGCCTCGCCAGTCGTTCGGCTCGGTGCGGGTGTCGCAGCACCGGTTCGGGTTGGTCGAGGGCAGGTTTCCCGAGACCGTCGACTTCGCCGGCAACGGGCTGGTCGCCGTGGTCGACGGCGGCGCCGTGATCCGGACCGGCACGGCCGACGGCCCGGCGCGCATCCAGCTGACCGTGCTGGCCGAGGAGCCGCCCGAGGTGGCGTCCGGTTGGGAGGAGATCGTCGAGGTCAGCTGGCACGCCACCGAGGGGCTCGCGTCGGTGCTCGGCCCCGACGGCACGACCGAACCGCAGCTGCGCGCCCAGACGCCGCCGTGGCCCGGCGACTACCGCCTACGAGTGCACGCGCGTGGTCGCGACGATCGCGACGACCCCGACGCGGAGACGTATGAGCTGGTGGTCTGGGCGGCACCCGCCGCACCGGAGGTCGTTCATCGCCGTACCGACCGGCTCGGGCACCGGCTGCGAGGCGAACCCGAACCGGCTCGGGCGGCGCGACCGGAGCAGGCGTACCGGTGGATACGTCGCAGCCTGCTGTCGGAGGCGGCGACGGTCACCGTCACCACCGGCGCGTCTGTCGAGGAGGTGCTGCGGGCGTTCGGCGCCGATCCGGACCGGCCGGAGTCGATCCGCTCGATCGAGGCGGACCTGTACGCCGGGGACTCGAACTTCCCCTGGGTCGCCGTGCTCGACACCGGGCCGGCGGTCCTCGCCGTCGAGTACAACGGCTTCCAGGGTGCGCAGGAACGGGTGCTGCGCCGGGCCTCCGCGCGCGGCCGGGCGGCGAGCATGTTCTGGAACGTCAACGCGCTCATGCGGCTGTCCTTCGCGGAGCAGGGGCGGCTGCTCGCCGGGTTCGAGCCGGGCATGAGCGCCGCCGAGCCGCAGTTCGACGCCGAGCCGACGGTCGCAGCCGCGACCGCCGGCCTGGAACTCGCCGGCCACGTCGATCGTCACCTGAAGGGCCTGGTCGCGGTCGAGAGGTTCACCGGGTACGGCATCACGGCAGCCGACCTCGACCGCGTCACGACAGCCGGGATCGGCTTCCGGATCAGCTCCGTCGTCGATGACCTGTGATGCGTGGGGCACCGAACGCCTCGCCCGGTTCGTCACCGCTGCGGGCGGTCGGCGGCGTTCAAGGAGAAGTAGTCCTCCTCTTCCTGCGCGAGGTGCAGTCGGAGCACGGCGTCCAGCCCGTACAGGGCTGCGAGGAGGTCGGGCACCTCGTCGGCGCGCAGCCGGCCGTCCGGCTGCCGGGCCAGGTGGCCGCCGATCCGGTCCACCAGCCGGCTGATCTCCACATGCTCCCGACTCATCGTGGAGGTCGCCTCGTCGCTGCCGAGCGGGCCGGCCAGTGCCGGGTAGAGCCGCTGTTCCTCCGCCGCCTCGTGCGGCAGCACCTCATCGACCAGCCGACGGTGCACCTCACGCAGCGCCGGCACACACTCCGGCCCGTCCGGGCGGGTCGCCACCAGGTCGGCGGTGTCCCGCAGTCGGGCCAGCACGTCCCGCACCCCGGCATGCTCGCCGGCGTACCGGTCGAGCAGCTCCCGGGTCTGCGGGGAGACCTCCCGGTGACGCAGGCCGCCGCCGAGGGCACGTAGCGCGTTGAGGATCACCAGCACGTCGATGCCTTCCTGAAGGAACGCGCCGGCGACCGGCGGCAACCTGCCCACGGCGGCGGCAACCATCGCGACGACGGCGAGGCCCATGCCGACGGTGGCGCTCTGCAGGGCGATGCGGCGCGCGTACCGGGCGATCTCGACGGCGTCGGCGAGCCGGTCCAGCCGGTCGACGGTGAGCACCGCATCGGCCACGTCCGCGGAGGCGGTGGCACCGGTGGCGCCCATCGCGACGCCCACATGCGCCTCGGCCAGAGCCGGGGCGTCGTTCACGCCGTCGCCGATCATAAGGGTGATCGCCCGCCCGGACTCGTCGCGGACCCGGTCGATCTTCTCCTGTGGCGAGCACTGGGCGATCACGTCGTCCACGCCGACGACCTGCGCCACCTGTCGGGCGGTCATCGGCCGGTCGCCGGTGACCATGATCAGCCGTTGGAGGCCGGCCTGCCGTAGCCGCCGCACGGTGCGCCGGGCATCGGGGCGCACCGGGTCCTCGAGAACGATCGCGCCGAGCAGTCCGTCTTCGTCGCTCACCCAGACGCTGGAGCGGCCGGTCGACTCGGCGCGCTCGCGCACCCGCTGCGCCCATTCGGGCGGCTCACCGGCGAGTTGCCCCACCCGCACCAGGCGTCCGGCCACCCGGCCGCGCACCCCACGCCCCGGCTGTTCGGTGACGTCCGTCGGCTCGTCCAGCCGCAGCCCTCGCTCCCGGGCCTGCCGAACGAGGGCGGTGGCCAGCACGTGTGGAGAGAGCTGCTCGACGGAGGCGGCCAGCCGCAGCACCTCGTCACGGTCGCCGCCCGGCGCCACCACCGTCTCCGCCGCGACGGGACGCCCGGCAGTGAGCGTGCCCGTCTTGTCCATGAGCAGGGTGCGGGCCCGGCCCAGCAACTCCAGCGACCCGCCGTCGCGCACCAGCACCCCGCGCCGCGCCACCCGGGACAGCCCGGCGACGATCGCGATCGGAGTGGCCAGCAGCAGCGGGCAGGGGGTGGCCACCACCAGCACCGCCACCGCCCGCAGGAACTGGCCGGTGAGCAGCCATGCGAGGCCCGCCAGCACTAGCGTGAACGGCACGAACGCGGCAGCGTACCGGTCGGCGAGGCGGACCATCGGCGCCTTGTGCGCGGTGGCCTCCTCCGCGAGCCGGACGATCCCGGCGTACGTGCTCTCCGCCGCGTTCTTCGTCGCCCGCAGCCCGAACCCGGCACCCGCGTTGACCACTCCGCTGGCCACCTGCTCGCCCGCGGCGCGAGTCACCAGCTGCGACTCGCCCGTGACCACCGACTCGTCCAGCGTCACGCCCTCCTCGACCGTCCCGTCCACCGGCACCACATCACCGGGACCCACCACCAGCCGGTCGCCGACCGTCACCCGATCCAGTGGCACCAGCTCGATCCCGCCGTCCGGAGTGCGCCGCCGCGCCTGCCGGGGAGCACGTTCCAGTAGCGCGCGCAGGTCACGGCTGGCCCGACGCTGCGCGTAACCTTCCAGCGCCTGCCCGGTGCTGACCATCACCGCGATGACCGCACCCGCCAGATACTCGCGAACCAGCAGTGTGCCGACCAGCGCCAGCACGGCGATCACGTCGACCCCGAACCGGCGACGCCACAGCTGGCGCAGCGTCGCCCACGCGGCCGGCACCAGCGCCACCAGGGTCACCGCCGCCCAGATCAGTTGCGGCACCGTGCGCAGCCCGGCGAGCCACAGACCGCCGCCCACCAGCGCGGCCACGGTGAGCAGGGTCAGCGGCGCCCACTCCCGCCAGGCCACCCGGCGCTGCCGCGCCGGCCGCTCCGGCACGCACTCGTCCGGTTCCGCTCCCACCTGCGGATCCTCTCAGCGGTCCGGTTCCCCGGACGAGGGAACCGGTGTGATCCGTCACGACCGGCCGACAGCGGGTCGGGCCCGCGTGCCGACTGCCCGGTATTCCGGAGGGGTGCGGCGGCAACAGCGCGCGCGACGCGTCCGGAGTGAGGCACGATGAAGGGAAAAGAAAGGTCGTGACGATGAGCCAGGAGACGCCGGCCGGGGACCGCCCGCTGACCACCGCGCTCACCCAGGCCGCCGCGACGGCCGGTCTCGCCCCGTCGGTGCACAACAGCCAGCCCTGGCGCTGGAAGGTTCTCCCCGACGCGCTGGAGCTGCGGATGGTGCACGAGCCGCAACTCGCCGCCACCGATCCGGAGAACCGGCTGGTGACGTTGAGCTGCGGATTGGCGCTGCACCACGCGCGGGTGGTGCTGGCCGCCGAGGGTTGGGCCGCCGAGGTGGAGCGGCTGCCCGACCCGGGCCAGCTTGAGCTGCTCGCCCGGCTCAGCCGGTTCCAGCAGAGCACGGCTGACGCGGACGCGACCCGCCTCGTGCAGTGCATACGGGCTCGGCAGACCGACCGGCGGCCGGTCAGCGACGAGCCGGTACCCGACGCGACGCTCAACGAGATCGTCAGCGCGGCGGTCGCGCAGGGTGCCCGGCTTCAACTGCTCGACTCCGACCAGGTGATGGATCTGGCCGCCGCGGCGGCCCAGGCCGCGGCGGTCTCGGCGGAGGAGCCGGAGCTGCGGGAGGAACTCGCCTACTGGACGAGCCGGGCCGGCACCGGCGCGGGGCTACCGCCCGAGGTGCTGCCCGAGCAGCCCCCGCAGACCACCGTGCCGGTACGGGACTTCGGCCAATCCGGGACGCTGCCGATCAGCTCCGGGCACGACCGTGCGGCCGCGTACGCCATCCTCTGGAACACCGACGACGAGCCGGACAGCTGGCTGAGCGCCGGTGAGGGGCTCTCCGCCGCCTGGCTGACCGCCACCCGGCTCGGTGTCTCGATGGTGCCGCTGAGCGGCGTGGTCGAGACCGACGGCACCCGGCAGACCCTGCGTCAGATGCTGGCCGGGCTCGGCTTCCCGTACCTGGCGATGCGTCTGGGGGTCGCGGACCGGACGAACGCCGCGCCACCCCACACGCCGCGCCTGCCCACCGAGCAGATCGTCGACACCTCCGCGCTGGACGCCGGCACCAGGTAGCGGGCCGTTCCCCGTCAGGGCTCGGCCAGCTGGCCGAGCCCTGACGCGCGGTCAGAAGTCATCGACGTTCAACGTCACCCGGTGCTCGCTCGACTTCCAGTTCGGCACGTTGATCATGTCGAACCCGCCGCCGCGTTGGTCTACCGCGACCGACACGAGGCCGAGGTGGGCGGGCGCGGCCGGAATGAACACGTCCATCCCGGTCATGAAGGTCTGGCTGAAGAACTCGGGCAGGGGAGCGGTCAGGTCGGTGACGCGGTCGCTGCCGTCGTCGAACGCGAAGATCCCGATCGTCCGCTTGGCGCGCGGCGTGTTCGCGGCGTTCAGGATGTCGCGGCCGTTGATCCATAGCTTGTCTCCGGCATCGCCCTGGTCGCCCCACCACTCCTTCTGGCGCTGGATGGTCAGCGCGGTGTGCCGGTCGCTGGTGTCGATCAGCGCGCTGAGACCCTCGCCCGGCCGGCTGGTGAGCAGGCGTACGAACGCATCGGATCGCAGGAACGGCTGGAAGTAGAAGTGGTGCGTCGGCGCGTCGGTCCGCACGATCGCGAACTCGTACCGGGCCGTGGCGAGCACCGGGACCGGACCGAACGACCCGTCGCCGGCCAGGGACAGCCGGTGCGCCGGACGGTTGGAGAGTCGACGACCCGTCAGCGAGCTGACCGGATAGACCTCGAGCGTCGCGTCGGTGACGCCGACGTTGCTGGGGAAGAGCACCGCGCGGCCGGAGACCCGGGCGGTGCCGAGGAGTTGCGGGACGATCCGCGTCGTGTGCGGATCCCGGCCCCGGAAGAAGCGGAAGATCTCCCGGAACGACTCCGCCGACGACACTGTCTGGGTGTGGGACTGCTCCGGGAAGTACACGTTGGTCGCGCCCGCGATGGTCCGGGCCGGGTCGCCCTCGCCCCAGATCGCGAGCGTGGGCACCCCGCCCGGCGGTGCCGCCGCGGTGCGTCCGTCCAGGTTGACGTAGTGCGCCACGCGGCCGGCGCGCGCCGGTGAGCTGCCGAGGTAACCCTGCATGACGAAGGTGCCCAGGCTGTGTGCGAGCAGGTCCACCTTGTCTGCGCCGGTGGCGGTCAGCAGCCTCTCGATCCGGGCGTCCAGCTCGGCGTAGATCTGGGGCAGGATCGTGGCGACGTTGGGTGAGTCGTACTCCTGCGCCTCGATGATGTCGATCGGGTAGCCGTTGCTGGCCAGGCGCTTGGCCTGCGTCTGGAACTGGGATGCCGATCCGGCGCTGCCGTGCACGAAGACCACGGGACGGTACGACGTGCCGGCGCTGGCGCCGGCGGCGGGCGGAGCGGTGGTGACGGACAGACCTGCCGCGACCGCGATCCCGGCCAGCAGGGCGAGTATCCGGCGGCGAACTGTGTGCATACGTCCTCCATCAGTCGACGGGGTTTTTGCACCGTGAGCGCAAGTATCGTGACAGAAGACGGCGGTCGATCCAACCCTTCCTCCGGCTACGCCCGATGGCGGAGGATGGCGGAACAGGCGGGGAATCGACCCCACCTCGATGCGTGACAGGGCGTTGACAGCAAGCCCTTCCGAGAGAGGACCAGCTCACGTGACCACCCTCAACTCGCCCATCCCGCGGTTCCACCTGGCCATGCCCGTCGACGACCTCGACGCCGCCCGCCACTTCTACGGGAAGGTCATCGGGTGCGAGCAGGGACGCAGCTCAGAGACCTGGATCGACTGGGACCTGCGCGGCCACCAGTTCGTGACCCACCTCGCTCCCGGACGTGGACCGGCGGCGCACAACCAGGTCGACGGCCACGACGTGCCCGTGCCGCACTTCGGTCTCCTGCTGACCATCCCGGAGTTCCACGACCTCGCCGAGCGGCTACGGGCCGCCGGTACGACCTTCGTCATCGAGCCCTACCTGCGGTTCGCCGGACAGCCGGGGGAGCAGTGGACGATGTTCCTCCTGGATCCGGCCGGGAACGCCCTGGAGTTCAAGGCGTTCGCCGATGACTCCCAGGTGTTCGCCACCTGAGGATCGCGCACGTCGGCAGTCGCGGCCGTACCGGTTCTGCCCGGGGTCGGGGGTCGTGCGGGCCACGGAAGACAGATGGAAGTCAGCTGCGCGGCGCACCGCCGACCGAACCACCGGCCCGGGCCGACCGAGGGGATCGGTCGGCGCGGGCCGATGGGGGGCGTCGATCGTCCGGGTGCAGGTGCTACCTGCCCGCCAACCCGAGGCCGATCGTCCTGGTCAACGTGGCGTTGTCGTCGTCGCCGTCCAGCGACCAGATCATCGCCCCGGCCAGGCCGGCCCGCCGGACGTACAGCATCTTCTGCAGGACGACGGCGGGATCGTCGTACGTCCAGAACGTCGTACCGTCGAACAACCAGGCGTGCCCGCCGCGCAGGTCGCGGTGGAGCGTGTAGCCGTCGCCGGTCAGCGTCTTGAGCCGCCGGTAGTCCTCGTACCCGGCCTCGAAGGTGGCCGGCGCGGGCCCCGTCGCGGCCTGGAAGAGTCCGTCCCCGCCGCCGGTGACGCCGGTCCAGCCCCGCCCGTAGTACGGCACGCCGAGGACCAGCTTCCCGCGCGGCGCGCCGCGGGCGATCCAGCCGTCGATCGCCACCTCGGCGGAGAAGTCCGGGTCGTCCGGCGCGCCCGCCGGCACCCGCAGCGCCGACTGCTGGTTGGTCACCGGATCCCATCCGCCGTGGAAGTCGTAGCCCTGCACGGTGGCGAAGTCCAGGTATCGGAAGATCTTCCGGCCCTCGTATCCGGCGTCCATCGTCGCCGGGTTGGCCGGCAGGAAGGCGGTCAGCTGGTAGTGCTTGCGGGTCTGCCGGCCGTACGCGTCGAGCTGCCGGCGGAACTCGGCGAGCAGCTTGGTGAAGTTCTGCCGGTCCTCGGGGCGGATCACGTTGCCGGGTTCACCCGGCCAGTTCGGCCACTCCCAGTCCAGATCGATGCCGTCGAACACCCCGGCGGCGGCACCCGGCCCGCCGCTGCCGCCGTCCAGGATGGGAAGGTTGCCCTTGAGGTAGAGGTCGATGCAGGAGGCGACGAACGCCTTGCGGGAGGCGTCGGTGCGGGCGGCGTTCGAGAAGTACGTCGACCAGCTCCAGCCGCCCAGCGAGATCAGCACCTTCAGGTCGGGATGCTTGGCCTTGAGCTTGGCCAACTGGCCGAAGTTGCCGTTCAGGGGTTCCCCCCAGGCATCGGCGACGCCGTCGACGCTCTCCTCCGCCGGGACGGGACGCTGGTAGTCGGCCCAGGCGTCTCCTTCGCCCGGCCCGCCGTCCACGTAGCAGCGGCCGTCCTCACTCACGTTGCCGAAGGCGTAGTTGACGTGGGTGAGTTGACTCGCCGCACCGGAGGCGTCGAGCTTGCCGACCGTGTAGGCCCGGTCGTAGATGCCCCACTGGGTGAAGTAGCCCACCCGGAGGTAACCGGCACGGTCGTGCGGTTTTCCGCCTGCGCTCGCGGCGGTCGGTGGGCCGGCGGTGATCAGCATGGTCGCCAGGGCGACGAGGGCGGTGAGACGGAATGTTCGCATGGCACTCCCAAAGGATTGCGCGAGATTCAGTAAAGAACCCTTCCTGATCGAAGAAGTTAAACGGATCACACTCCGCGGTCAAGCGTTGACATCCCGCGCTCGCGGGCGCTGCCGTCACCGGCGCCGCCAATGAATCGGTAGCCGCTTCACACCGCGCTGGAAGTTCGAGCGCAGACAGTCGGGTGCGCCCGCATACGAGACGCTGACCGTGCGCGCCAGCAGCGCCTCCAACAGCGCGCGCACCTGGCACCGGGCCAGGTGCGCACCGAGACAGAAGTGCGGGCCGTGACCGAAGACGAGGTGCGGATTGGGATGCCGCGTGAGGTCGAGCCGGTCCGGCTGGGCGAACATCCGCTCGTCGCGGTTCGCGGACGTGAACGACACCACCACCTTGTCACCGGCCCGCACCGGTACGCCGGCGATGGTGGTGTCCTCGGTGGCGGTGCGCCGGAACACCATCACCGGCGTCCACCAGCGCAGCAACTCGTCGACGGTGGTGTCGAACAGGGCCGGTTCCCGGCGCAGCCGCTCCATCTGCGCCGGGTGCTCCAGCAGGGCGATCATCGCGCCCGGCAGGCCGTTGCGGACCGTCTCGTTCCCGGCCACGGCGAACAGCCAGAACATGTTCTCGAACTCCTCCGTCGAAAGCTGCTCGTCCCCCTGCCGCGCCAGCAGGATGGACATGACGTCCCGCCCGGGACCGAGGCGCTTCGACTCGGCCAGCAGGTGCGCGTACGCGTAGAGATCCGCCATCCCGGTCCGGGTGCGCGGATCTGGCATCCGCCCATCGGGGCCCGGTGCCGGCCGGTGCCGCAACGCCGCACGCGCCGCCTCGGTGCCGTCCTGCGGGTCGAACGTGGCCGACACCGCGTAGTCCGGATCCTGAAAGCCGATCACCCGGTTCGACCAGTCGTACAGCAACCAGCGGTCGGGCTCCGGCACCCCGAGAACGTCCGCGAGGGTGAGCAGCGGCAGGTCCGCCGCTAGGTCGCGGGCGAAGTCGCAGACACCCTCGTCCGCAGCGCCGAGCGCACGCTCGACGAGCAGCACCGCGTTCGCCCGGATCGCCGTCTCCACGGCGGCGACCGCTCGCGGAGTGAACGACCGGGCGACCGGCCGGCGCAGGCGCCCGTGCTCCGGCGGATCCATGTTGAGCATCATGCGGCGGACGTAGTCGAGATCCTCACCGGTGGCCGGGTCGCGGATCTGGGTGGCGCCGAGCCAGGACGAGAACAGCCGCGGCTGCCGGAGCACGTCCGTCACGTCGGCGTGCCGGAGCACCAGCCAGAAGCCGGGCCCGCCGGGCAGCCCGAGCAGCGGCGGTTCCTCGACCCACACCACCGGACTGGTCGCGCGCAGTGCGGCGAGCAGTCCGTACGGGACGCCGTCGACGTAGGTGCGGGGGTCGACCAGCGGCGTCGGGTCGGCGGTCACTGCCCGAGAAAGTCCTCGATCACGGTGGCCAACCGCACCGGTGACTCGTACATGGCGTAGTGCCCGGCGTTCGCGAGCACCTCCAGCCGGGCGTTGGGATAGTGGCGCATCCAGGTCTCACGCATCGTGTCGGCGCCCAGTGCCGGATCCTGCTCGCCCACGATCGCGAGCGCCGGAACCGGATTGCCCTTCACCTCGTCCGTGAAGTCCGTCCGCGCCCAAGCCGTGAGGTACGCGCCGAACGCCTCGCGGTCGGAGTTCTCGACGGAGAACCGGACCATCTCATCCAGCCAGCGGCCGGAAAGCCGGTTGCCGGTGGTGAGGTCGATGATGGCGCGACGGTTGGCCGGGTCGGCGGCCGCGCCGTCGAACAGCGCCCAGCTCTGCAGGTCGAAGGGAACCCCGCCGGCCGGCACGGGGCTGATACCGACGAGGCGTTCCACGCGTCCCGGCGCGTCTGCGAGCACCCGCTGCGCCGCGCTCCCGCCCATGGAGTGCCCGACCACCGAGAAGGTGGTCCAGCGCAGGGAGTCGGTGAGATCCAGGGCGTCGCGGGAAATCTCGGCGATGCTGTATTCGCCGGTGACCTCGCAGCGCTCGCCGTACCCCCGGTAGTCCAGGAACGCCCAGGTGAAGCGCTCGGTGTCGAGCAGCTCCGGCAGCCACCCCCAGCCACGGGCGGACCCGAACCAACCGTGCAGGGCCAGCACCTTGTGTGGCCCACGACCGACGCTGATGTGGTTGATCGTCATGATGGCGAACCCTTCCGCTGCTACGGGCCTATGACGGGACCTGGTGCGTGGAAGCGACCGTAGTGCCCCTGGCGACCGATCGGAAGGGAGTCGTCGCCCGCTGTACAGACCTTGGCTCCGGCGTCGGACATCGCCCGGTTACGACGCCCGTGGCCGCCGGTCGAGCCGCTCGGGCCGAGCGGGCGCGCCGGGGCGTCCGCTCGATCGACGTCGAAGAGCCGGATCGGAGCCCCACCCGGGGTCCGATCCGGCTCTTCAGTGCGCGTTCGGCAGTGCGGCGGCGCTACGCCTGGTTGGCAGCCGGGATCCGGACCGGCCCGAAGCTCTCCTGGATCCAGTTCGGGTAGGCGGTCCGCGGACGGCTCACCGCGTCGAGTTCGGCGAGGTCCTGTTCGGTCAGGGTCAGCTCGCTGGCGGCGAGGTTGTCGGTGAGCTGGTCCAGCCGGCGGGCACCGACGATGACGCTGGTGATCGCCCGTTGGGCGAGCACCCAGGCGATCGCGACCCGGGCGGGGCTCACCTCGTGCCGAGCGGCGACGGCCCGCACCACGTCGACGATCTGGTGGCCCTTCTCCTCGTCGAACTGGACGAAGTCGCCACCGACCTGGCTGCGGCGGGAGACCTCTTCACTGTCGGTGCTGCCCGGCTTGAACTTCCCGGAGAGGAAACCACCGGCGAGCGGGCTCCACACCGTCAGACCCACCCCCTCGTCCTCGGCCATCGGCACCAGGTCGCGCTCGGCGTCGCGGGACACCAGCGAGTAGTGGATCTGGTTGGCGACGAACCGGGCCCGGTCCTGCCGTGCGGAGATGCCCAGCGCCTTGCTGACCTGCCAGGCCGCGAGGTTGGAGCTGGCGATGTAGCGCACCTTGCCCTGCCGTACCGCGTCGTCGAGGGCGGCCAGCGTCTCCTCCATCGGCGTCAGCTGGTCGTAGTTGTGGATGTGGTACACGTCGATGTAGTCGGTCTGCAGTCGGCGCAGGCTGTCCTCCAGCGCGCGCATCACGTGCAGGCGGGTGAGGCCCTGATCGTTGGGCCCCGGGCCGACCGGGGCGAGCAGCTTGGTGGCGAGCACGATGTCCCGCCGTCGGTTGTGGATCGCCCGGCCCAGCATCTCCTCGCTCTCACCGTCGGAGTAGACGTCGGCCGTGTCGATGAAGTTCACTCCGGCGTCGAGGGCCGCGCCGAGCATCCGGTCGAGATCCTCCTGCCCGAGCGCGCCGAGCTTGTCGTACACCGGGTGGCCCTTGCCGCCGAACGTCATCGTTCCGAGCGAGATCTCGGAGACCCACACGCCGGTACGCCCCAAAAGACGGTATTTCACCCTTGCTCCTATTGATCAGGTTGCCGCGCGGATTGCCAGCCACTTCCGGTGAGCGGCCCGGACACGATGTCGGACACGCTGTCCGGAGGACATGCTACACGGAGCCAGGGTCGAGCTCGGAAACCGACAAAGACTCACATAATGGCGGAAATGGGGTGTATCGGGTCAGGCCGGAGCGGGCTTCCCCGTCACCGGGTTCGCCGCTCGTAGGTGGCCGCGAGCCGATCCTGAAGGTCGGCGTGCCGGAACTGGTACACGGCTCCCACCTGGCGTAGCAGCCCCAGGCGGTGGCTGTCCTCCATGAAGCCCATCAGCCGCCACGGCAGCCGTCTGCTGACGAACAAGTGGCACTTGGCGACCACATACGTGACGCTGGGCTGCCGAGAAGCGGTTGCGACACTCAGCCCGATGGAAAGCCCGAACGAGACTCCGTAAGCCGCCCCGAAGGGAACGCCGAACGAAACGCCGACACCTACCACGGTCGCGGCCAGGACGAGCGCGGCCGACGCGAGGTCCCAACGCAGGGTGAAGGCTGGAGACGCCCGATGAGGAACGGCCAGCGGCCGCCGGGCCCACTCCCGCAACCCGAAGGCGATACCGAAGGACACTCCCACCGCGAGGGCGCCGGTGATGCCCACCTTCATGGCAGCGGTGAACCCGATACCGATGCTGAAGGCGAGCCCGATCGTGACGCCGAGCAGGAGCCCGGCGACGGTACCGACCGTCGTCCCGATAAGCATGTACCTGACCAGGGCCCGGACCCGTCCCCGCAGGCGCAGGTTGGCGTACGCCGGCGCCTCCATCCGCAAGCCGGCGATCAGGCCTACGGTGCCCGCGGCGAGAAGCGCGATGGTGAGCCCGAGCGCAAGCGCGAAGGCAACGCGGGCGGTGAGTCCGACCAGCGTGCCGGCCGCGATGCCGGCGCCCAGCCCTACCGACATGCACAGCGCGAAGAGCGGGACGATTCGTTGCGCGCGCCGGAACCATGGCAAGCTCGCGTAACTCGGGTCCTCGACGCTGGGTCTGACCGCGAGTCCGGCCGTGAAGCCACTGCTGGTGCCGGCGGTGAGTCCGACAACGAGCCCGACGTCGAGTCCGAAGGCCGGCGTGCTGGCCAATCCGACGGTGAGGCCGCCCAGGACCCCGCCGAACAGCCCCGAAACCACTCGCCGCTGACGTCGGAAGATGGCGTACTGCAGCCACCACCACGACAGATCCCTGACGCTCCTCCTGCTGAGCTGCACGGCGAGGTAGCGCAACCATTCCTGCGCCTTCTGCCAGTCCCAGGACCGCCGCGGCCGGAACAGGTCGTCGGCGTGCTCGTCCTTGGTCTGGGCGGGCCGCCGGGTGGCGAATGTTGCCTCGACCAGGTTGTCGATGAGGTGGTGGGTGATGGATTGCGGTGTGGGAAACGACACCGGGTCCGTCAGCAGAGCGGGATCTTGCCCGGCGCTCACGTACACGGCCCGGAAGAGCCACAGGTTCAGCGGCGTCGACAGCGCGGTGGCGAGCGGCCCGGTGGGGTGCAGGTACAGGTGGTTCATGAGCGTGCGCCAGGCTTCGGTGCCGGCCTTGGCTGGGCTCAGACAGTCATGCAGGTACTTCCGGACGTACGCTGCCGCCAGCTGGCTGGGGCTGATCACCATGGCGCGACTGAGCACATCGGCCCGGGTCTCGACGGCAGCCCGGTATTCGTCCGTCCGGCAGGTGACGATGACCTGATCCGCATCGGTCATCTGGGCGTTCAACTCGGCCAGGATCTGGGGGCGGGCCTCTTCCGACACCTCGTCCATGCCATCCAGCACGGGCAGGATCCGCCGGCTTCGCACCAGTCCTACGGCGGCACTGCCGCCGTAGGCGGGAAGTCGAAGTAGTGGATAGTCCTGGGCCACCTTGCTGCTGAGCCAGAGGTGGAAGGGCTCCACTCTCGGATCCCACGTCGAGAGGGAGAAGAGCACCGGCACCGGCTCGCCCGGGCGGCGGTCCGTCAACAGTTGGCGGAGCAGGAGCACGGCAAGGGAGGTCTTGCCGGTGCCGCCACCGCCCACGATCACCAGTCGCCGTGGGTGGAGGCGGCGGAAATTCTCGGTGAGTGCGGGGACGTCATCGGTACGCCCGGTGAACCGGACGTCGGAGCCGCCCAAGTTGCTGAGGTGATCCATCAACTCGGGTTCGGCCATCCGCCAGTGGACCGCAAGTGGCGTGGGATGGTCGAGTTGCCGGAGCGCGGCCTCGTCACGCCACTGGGCGAGCACCACCTCGGCCAATTTCCGCTGAGCGTCGTCGAGCTGATCCGACGTGGAGAGCGTCGATGACAACGTGCCGCGCACCCACCTGATCAGTGATGGAGCGGCGGTCAGCAGGGCCGCCGCGCCGCTGACGATGGCGACGACCGAACCTGTGGCCTCCAGGACTACCCGGTTCCGCCAGAGCCAGAGCATTGCTCCGGCCAGTCCAGCCACGATCACGATGATGATGATCTGTCTGGTCCGACGAGCCATCAGAACTATTTCCCCGGCCCGTGCCTCAGCCGCTGGTTGGCGGACGGACTCTCGTAGCGCGTCACCCAGCCGGCGAAGCCATGGTGCGCAACCGACCCCCGGATGCGTCGAGGCACATGCATAGACCATCCCCGTGTACGCCGATCAGCCCTCCTGGCCGATCATCGCATCGACCATCCTCCTACAAGGACGCCCCCGCGTGGGGCCCGAGCGATGCCGCGCAAGCGCTGCGGCGTCCCGCCCGGCACGAGAGCCGGACGCACGGGTGGGAGGATCGCCACCCGGTGAACATGAAGTCCGCAGCCCGCTGGAAGAATGCGATAGCGCGACGCCCTCGCACCCATGGAGAACACGATGTCATCCTCTCCGGCCCGGATCTTCGCCGAGCTGAACGCGGTACGGCCGCCGGAATCGGCGCGTCCGGTCATGGACCGGGCCGTCGTGATCGGCGGTAGCGTCGCGGGGCTGCTGGCCGCTCGGGTGTTGTCGGACTACGCGGAGAGCGTCGTCATCATCGATCGTGACGACCTGCACGCGACCGGCGCGCGGCCCGGGGTGCCGCAGGGAACCCAGCTCCACGCGCTGCTGCCCGGCGGGTTCCTCCAGCTCGAACTACTGTTTCCCGGCTTTCGCGAGCAGGCCGTGGCGCAGGGGGCGATCGATTCTCCGCCGCCGAGCAGGCGCAACTACCTCGACGGCCGCGTGAAGGTCGTCGTACCCGACGACGCCGACAGCCTGGCGGGCACCCGACCCTTCCTGGAGGGGCTGATCCGCCGGCGAGTGCTCGCGCTGCCCAACGTCCGGACCATGGTCGCCCGCGCGGTGGGTCTCGTCTTCGAGGGGGCCGCGACCACGGGAGTCAGGGTTGACGTCGACGGGACACCCGGCGTCGAGTCCGCCGACCTCGTCGTGGACGCCATGGGGCGGTCGAGCCGGCTCTCCGACTGGCTCCAGCAGGCCGGCTGGGACCGGCCGGTCACCCGACGGATGACGGTCAACCTCAACTACGCGACGGCGATGTTCCGGCGACGCGAGACCAACCCGCAGCCCGCGCTCGTCCTGGCCCTGCACAGTCCCGGGTTGTCCTCGGACGTGGCTGGTGCCGCGTTCTTCGCCGTCGAGGACGACCGGTGGATGGCCATGATGGCAGGCTACGGCGACAACCGTCCGGGGCGTACCGCGGCGGACTTCGTGCGCCGGATGCGCGAGCAGTTCCCGCCGGAGTTCGGCGAGGTCGCCGGGAACGAACTGCTCGGCGACGTCCAGACGTACCACCACGCCGACAGCCGGCGGCGGGACTTTCACGCGCTGACCCGATTCCCCGCCCGACTCGTCAGCGTCGGCGACGCGGTGGCGTCGTTCAACCCGGTCTACGGGCAGGGCATCACCGCCGCGACCCTGCACGCCGCCTGCCTGTCGACGTACCTGCGATCGAAGCCCGACCTCAGCGTGCCCGCCCGGGAGTTCCTCGCCCTGCAGAAGGTCGTGGTCGATGCCGCCTGGTCGACGTCGACCTCCGCCGACCTCGCGTTGCCGCACGTCGACGGCCCGTACCCGCGTGCGTACCGGCTCCGCAGCTGGGTCAGCAGGCAGATCGTCGCGGCGACCGTCACGGACGTGGGTGTCGCGCGGCGGTTCAACCAGGTCGTCTCCATGCGTGCGCACCCGAACTCGTTGATCACGCCCGGGGTGATTCTGGGGGCCCTGCGAGCGAACCGCCGGGCTCGCTCCGCGGATCAGCGGGCCCGCTGAGCGAACCGGCGGGCTCGCCCAGCGGACCCCGGCGGGCTCGATGCGCGGATCAGCGGAGCGAGACGTACGCCAGTGGCAGCGCGGTGTGCTGGCCCTCCCAGGACCCGGTCAGCCGGCTCCCCGGCAGGCCGCTGTGCTCACCGAGCCGCCGGGGCACGGTCAGCTCGACGGATCCGCAGACGATCCGGATCAGCTCGCCGTCCTCGACCTTGTCGATCGAGCCGACCGGGGGGACGGCGACCAGTCGGGGGCCGTCGGCGGCGATCGCCATGCTCGGTGCCCGCACCTCACGCCGGCCGTCCACCTCGAAGTACTCCTCGGACTGCCCCGTACCGGTGAGGACAGCCGTCGCCAGGGCGGCGCCGTAGACCGGGTCACCGCAGGCGTCGTACACCCAGCGGCGGCCCAGCACCGAATGCTCCATCGTGCCGACGAGCCACCCCTGCGCACCGTCCAGCGGAGCGTCGCGGTAGGTCAACGGCACCTGGTGGATCGGCCCGGCACCGGCGCGCACCAGCAGGGTCTCGATCCCGACCTGGCCCGCCGGGTCGTCGAAGCGGTATGAAGCGACCCGTTCGGGGGCGACGTCCGCCTCGCCCTGGAACCAGGGGCGGCCGGGTAGCCAGGCGGCCAGGAGCTCGAGCTTCGTGGGGCGCACTTCCGCCCGGTGCAGCAATGCCATGTCGTGGATCATAGGGATGGCCGGCACAGGGCGGCGGCCGGCTGAACGGCGGCGCAGCCGGGCGGCCCGCCAGGTAGCCCTGCCCAGCCGCACCGACCGCGGCGATGCCGCAGGTCACCACGCGCGAGCGGCCTGCCGGATCGCGTCGCGGACCCTGGCCACCTCCGGACGAAGTGTGGCGTTCGCGCGTTGCGCGATGAACCCGGTGTTGATGGGTGGATCGGCCGGCTCGAGCAGGGCGAGCAGGGCACCCGTACGCAGTTCGTCGGCGCAGAGGTAGCGCGGCAGCACCGTGACGCCGGCGCCCGCCACGGCGGCGGCCAGCACGCTGCGGAGATCGGGCACCACCAGTGCGGGTTGCACGGTCAGGCGCTCCCGGAAGACGTGGCGCCAGTAGCGGCGCAGGATCGGCACGTCCTCCGCGTAGCTGATCAGCGGTACGCCGTCGAGAGCCCCCACGTCGTCAGTGCCGAGAGGCCCGACGCGAGCGTGCCACTCCGGTGCCCCGACCAGGACGAACTCCTCATCCATCAGCGGCGCCGCCAGGACGGACCGTCCGCGCGGTCGGACGGCGGACAGCACGAGGTCGAACCGCCCGGTGCGCAATCCGTCGAGCAGGTCGTCGGCCAGCCCCGGGGTCACATGTAGTCGTACGCCCTGAGCGACGAGCGGAGCGAGGACCGGCATGATCCGGACGGCCAACATCTCCGCGGGGCCGCCCAGGTGCACCGGCTCGATGGGGGCCGCGGCGTCGCGGTTTGCCACCATCGCCAGTTCGTCCATCGGCGCCGAGATCCGCGCGGCCAGGTCGTTGGCGACGGCAGTCGGCACGACCCCGCGGGGCAGACGCTCGAACAGTTGACGATCGAGCTGCTGTTCGAGCGCGCGGATCTGGCCGGTCACGGTCGGCTGCGCGAGCCCGAGACGACGGGCGGCCTCGGTCAGGGAACCGGCCCGGTAGACGGCCAGGAAGGTACGCAGCTGGGTGAGATCGAGCGGTCTGCCGGCCGCCGAGCCATAGGAATTTCTGGGGGCCATGCCGGTAATCCTATTGGTTATCCGAGCGCACGCCTGCCTACCGTCGGCTCCGTGAACAGGCGTGAGACACCGTCGCGCCGACCCGCAACTCCTCCGGACGCGAAGTTCGGAAACGACCAACGGAGCGATGAAGTGGCAAAGATCTTGTTCGTCATGACGGGTGCCGACCACTGGACGCTGGCCGACGGCGAGCGGCATCCCACGGGCTTCTGGGCAGAGGAGTTCGCGGCGCCGTACCGCGCGCTCACCGAGGTCGGGCACGAGGTGACCGTCGCCACGCCGGGTGGGGTGGTCCCGACCGTCGACCGGGTCAGCCTGGCCCCCGAGTTCAACGGCGGCGAGCAAGGCGCCGCGGCCGTCGCCGCGTTGCTCGACGGCGCGACGGAGCTCCGTCGACCGGTGGCCCTGGCCGACGTCGACCCGGCCCACTACGCGGCGGTGTTCTATCCCGGCGGGCACGGCCCCATGGAGGACCTCTCCGCCGACCGCGAGTCCGCCCGGGTGATCACCGAGACCCTGGGCTCCGGCCGGCCGCTGGCGTTGGTGTGCCACGGCGTGGCGGCCCTGCTGGCGACCGAGGACGCCGACGGCGTCTCGCCGCTGCGCGGCTACCAGGTCACCGGTTTCACCAAGGCCGAGGAGGCCCGGACCGGGCTTGCCGAGCGGGCCAGGTGGCTGCTGCAGGACCGCCTGGTCGCGCTCGGTGTGCACTTCACCGAGGCTCCGGCGTGGTCGTCGCACGTCGTGACCGACCGCAACCTGCTGACCGGCCAGAACCCCGGTTCCTCCGCCGAGCTGGCCACCGCCCTGCTCGGACGGCTCGGCACGGTCTGACCGTCCGCCACGCTGCGACACACCCCACCACCGGCCGCTGGGTGAGGACGCCCCTCGGGCACCTCACCCGGCGGGCCGGACCCTCAAGTCACGGAAGCCCGCAATCGATGACAGCTGACGTACCTCCGAACACCCGGCTCCCGATGCCGGTCCTCGTCGCCGTCCTGGGACTCGGCGCTGTGGTCGTGTCCATGATGCAGACCCTCGTGGTGCCGGTCCTCGGCCTCATCCAGCAGGATCTGCGCGTCTCCACGACGGACGCGACGTGGCTCACCACCGCCACCCTTCTCGCGGCGGCGGTCTGCGCGCCATTGGCCGGACGACTGGGCGACCAGTACGGCGCCCGTCGGGTGCTGCTCGCCGTGCTGGCACTGACCGTCGCCGGGTCGGTCGTCGCCGCCGTCTCCAGCACACTCCCATGGTTGATCGTCGGGAGGGCGATGCAGGGGATCTCCACCGCGATATTTCCGCTCGCGCAGTCGGTCCTGCGCCACGGACTGCCCGCCCGTCGGCTGCCGGCGGCGATGGGAGCCGTCAGCGGCGCCCTGGCCATCGGCAACGGCGTCGCGCTCGCCAGCGCGGGACTGCTCGGCCGGGTGTCCACCTCGGACTACCACCTGGTCTTCTGGCTGGCCGCGATCGTCTCCGGGCTCGCGCTCGCCGCCACCGCCATGGTGGTACCCGCCACCGCCGCGTCCGGCGCACGGCGTACGGACTGGCTCGGGGCAGCGCTCCTGGCGGTCTTCCTCGTGCTGCTTCTGTTGCCGCTGTCCCGAGGCGCCGACTGGGGCTGGTCGTCGCCGCGGACCCTCGGCTGCCTCGGCGGAGCCCTGCTGCTGGGCGCCGTCTGGGTGGACGTCGAACGTCGACGACCCGACCCGGTGGTGAACCTGCGCATCGTCGCCCGCCCCGCCGTGGCGCTCGCCAACCTGGCCGGATTCCTGTTGGGATTCGCGATGTTCATGCAGTTCATCGGCGTATCGGCCGTGGTTCAGATTCCTGCCGCCCCCGCCGGGTACGGCCTGGGGGCCAACGTGTCGCAGGCCGCGATCGAATACCTCCTGCCGCCGGCCGTGGCCTCGCTGTTCGCCGCCCGGGTCGCGGGCGCGCTGACGCGGCGGGTGGGCGCCCGCCGCACGCTCGCGGCCGGCAGCGCAACCGGGGTGGCCGGCTTCGCGCTGCTGGCCGCCGTCCACAGCGGGGCCGCCGGCGTACTCGTCGGTGGCGTGCTGGTCGGCATCGCGGTCAGCTTCGGGTTCGCCGCACTGCCCGCCGTCCTGCTCGATGCCGTTCCCCTGACGCAGACCGCCGCGGCCAACGGCGTCAACTCCGTCTTCCGCTCGGTCGGCAGTTCGGTCGCCAGCGCGCTGCTGGGCGTACTGCTCGCCACCAGCGCCTCCGCGAACAGCCCGGCCGCCCCACCGGCCGAGAGCCGCTTCACGCTCGCCTTCGCGCTCGCGAGCGCGGCGTTCGCGCTCGTGACCGCCCTCGCGTTGCTCCGGCGGCACCGGCACACCGGGACCGCGTCACCGGACGCCGCTCCCGGCGCGCCGTCGACCGCCACCGGTGTCGGCCCGCTCGCCGCACGAACCGGCCACCCCACGACAACCGCGACCACTCACCAGTAAGGACAGGAACATGTCAACGATTTTGATCACCGGCGCCTCCGACGGACTGGGCCGGGCCCTGGCCGAAGACCTCGCGGCGGACGGCCGGCACCAACTCCTGCTGCACGGCCGCGACGCCGACCGGCTCGCGCAGGTCGCGCGGGCCACCGGTGGTGTACCGCTGCGAGCCGATCTCTCCTCGCTCGCCGAGGTGAAACGCCTCGCCGCGCGGGTCAGCCGGGCGTACGACCGGTTGGACGTCCTCGTCAACAACGCCGGCGTCGGCTTCCACGTGAACGGCACGGCACGTCGGCTCTCCCGGGACGGCTACGAACTGCGTCTCGCGGTCAACTACCTCGCTCCGGTGCTGCTCACCCGGGAACTGCTGCCACTGCTGCACCAGGCCTCGACGGCCCGGGTGGTGAACGTGGCCTCGGTCGGCCAACAACCGATCGACTTCGACGACCCGCAGTTCGAACACGACTTCCACGAGCCGGTCGCCTACAGCCGCTCCAAGCTCGCGCTGATCTGCCACACCATGGACCTGGCCGACGAACTCGCGGGCACCGGTGTCACCGTGAACAGCGTCCACCCGGCCTCGTACATGCCGACGAGCATGTCGACCCGCTCCGGCATGGATTTCGTCGACAGCCTGGAGAAGGGCGTGTCCGCCGTGCGGCGGCTGGTCGACGGAGCCGAGGTGGCCGGCGTGACCGGCCGCTACTTCGACAGCGGGCAGGAGGCGCGCGCCGCCGCGGAGGCGTACGAGCCCGACTACCGGCGGCGGCTAGGCGCGCTGACCCGTGATCTGCTGGCCGGTTTCTGACCGGCCGCCGTACGCCGGCCGGAAACTCGACCTTTGCCGATATCGCAACTTCATTTGCGATCCCGGTCGTGCTGACGCACCGTGGGGCGCATGAATCAGATTCCTTGGGATACGGCGGTGATCGGTGGAGGCAGCGCCGGGCTGAGCGCCGCCCTGATGCTCGGCCGAGCGCGTCGCCGCGTCGTCGTCATCGACGGCGGGTCGCCACGTAACAGGTTCGCCGCACACATGCACGGCGTGCTCGGACACGACGGCAAGCCACCGGCAGAGCTGCTGGCCGACGGTCGACGCGAAGTCGAGTCGTACGGCGGGAAGATCATGAACACCACCGCACGGCTGACGCGCCGCGAGGGCGACGGGTTCGCCGTCGAGACCACCGACGGCGAGGTCGTACGGGCCCGCAAGCTGCTGGTCGCGACCGGGGCCCGCGACGAGCTTCCCGAACTCGACGGCCTGGTCGAACGATGGGGACGAGGCGTCGCGGTGTGCCCCTACTGCGACGGATACGAGGTTCGTGACCAGCGGATCGGCATCCTCGCGACCGGCCCGGGAAGCGAGTTCCAGGCGCAACTGTTGCGGCAGTGGTCCTCGTCGATCATCTACCTGGCGGACGCCGTCGGTGTGCCCGAGGGCGAGACGCGTTCGGCGTTCGACGCCCGCGGCATTCGCGTCGAGGAGGGACCGGTACGGCGCGTCGTCTCGGGTGACGACCGGGTCGTCGGGGTGGAGATGGCCGATGGCCGGATCGTCGCGCTCGACGCCATCTTCACCATTCCGCGTCTGGTACCCCTCGACGAGCCCCTGCGGCAGCTCGGCGCGGAGCGGACGGAGCACCCGTGGGGCTCCTTCGCGACCGTCGACGGGAACGGACAGACCAGCGTCGACGGCGTCTGGGCAGCCGGAAACGTGGTCAACGCCATGGCGAACGTCGCCATCTCGATAGGGGCCGGCGCGCTCGCCGCCGGAGCGATCAACCACGCGTTGATCCTCGACGACATCCGCCTCGCCACCTCCGCCGAGCCGTCACCCATCCAGCACCCCTGACCAAAAAGGCAACGAAAATGGACCTGTTCACACCAACCACCCTGGGCGCCCTGACTCTGAAGAACCGGCTGGTCATGGCACCCATGACCCGGCTCCGCGCCGACGCCGCGGGAGTGCCGACCGACCTCCAGGGCGAGTACTACGCCCAGCGTGCCGGCTTCGGCCTGGTGGTCACCGAGGGCGTCTATCCGAGCCACGAGTCACGCGCCTACCCGTACCAGCCCGGCATCGTCACTCGGCAGCACCGCGACGGCTGGCGACACGTCGCCGACACCGTGCACGCCGGCGGCGGCACCATCGTCGTGCAACTCATGCACGCCGGACGCGTCTCGCACCTCAGCGTCACCGGAACCGAACGCATCGTCGCGCCCAGCGGCATCGCGCTCACCGGCGACGTGCACACCGCTCACGGCAAGCGGCCCTATCCCACGCCGCACGCGCTCGCGCCGTCCGAACTGCCCGTCGTACGCGACGAGTTCGTGGCCGCGGCCCAGCGAGCGGTCGACGCCGGACTCGACGGTGTCGAGCTGCACGCCGGCAACGGATACCTGCTGCACCAGTTCCTCGCGCCCAGCGCGAACCACCGCACCGACGAATACGGTGGTGACCCGCAGGCACGAGCCCGCTTCGTCATCGAGGTCGTGTCGGCTGTGGCCGAGCAGATCGGCGGATCCCGGCTCGGCATCCGGCTGTCGCCCGCGGTCAACATCCAGGGAGCACTGGAAACCGATCCCACCGACGTACGCGCGACGTACGACGCACTCGCCGACGGGCTCGCGCCGCTGGGCCTCGCGTACCTCAGCGTGGTGCATGTGGAACCGGCGTCGGCGCTCGTCCAGCGGCTGCGTGCCCGCGTGGGCGCGCCACTCGTCGTCAACACCGGATTCTCCGTGCCCAGCACCAGGAAAGACTCGGCGGCGATGATCGCGGAGGGCGTCGCCGACGCGGTAGCCGTCGGACGTCCGGCGATCGCGAACCCCGATCTCGTCGAGCGCTGGCGCCACGACCTGCCCGAGACCCAGCCGGACCCCACGACGTTCTACACCGGAGGCGCCGCAGGCTACACCGACTACCCGTCCTGGCACGCCTCCGCGCTGACCTGAGTTCACCGCCTTCCCCAGGCGAGGCCATCGAGGCGAGGCGGCATCGGACGGGGGAGTGGGAACTGCTCCGGCGGCGCGGAAACCCGACGAGCGATCCGGACCGCCGGGGCAGCGGCCCGGGCGCCCCTCCGGGAGAACCCTGGAGCCGTTCTCCGGGAATCCTCCGGTGTTGAACGCAGCATCCGAACGGCGACCATCGGATACGTGGTCAAACGTTGGCGTCAACTCACCGTGTGGTTGCACATCCTGACGTCGGTGGGATGGATGGCGCAGGCCATGGCGCTCTGCGTGCTCCTCGGCGTAGGCCTCGCCGCGGAGAGTCTCGCCGTCCGCGACGCCGCCACATCAATGGCGCAACAGATCGACGGCCGCCTGCTCGCCCCGATGGCCGGCGTATCGGCCTGCACCGGCATCGTCCTGGCGGCCGCCACCCCATGGGGGTTTTTCATCCATTGGTGGGTCCTGGTCAAGTTCGCCATCAGCATGGTGCAGGTGTACCTGGGCATCTTCGTGCTGTCGCCGAGGCTGACGGACGCGTTGACCGTGGGACCCTCGTCGCGCCTGGTCATCGGGACGGCGCTGATGGCGAGCGCGATCGCGTTCCAGGGCTGGGTCTCGGTACGCAAACCGTGGGGCACCGTTCGCGGGGGTCGCCGGGCAACGGCGGGCACAGGACCACGGTGGATCTTCATCGCCACGGTCCTGGGTGGGCTGGCCGAGCTGACGCTCGCCTTCGTGCTCGGTCACCCGATGCCGCTGTTCTCCCTGATCCTGATCATCATCGTGCTGTCGTGCCGGCCGCGCTGGTCCGGCTTTCGTCGGCTGCGACCGGCCCGGGCGTAAGCCCGACCGGTCGAGGCTGCGCCCGGAATCATCAGACCGCGGGCGGTGCCCGGCGCGACCCCGGTCATGGAAGGGCGGAACGGCCGAAGCGCCTCGGTCAGGACGTGCCGCCGCTGCTGGCCCGGACCACGAGCGTCGGCTCCACGGGGGACAGGTTCGATCCCTCCGCCGAGCCGTCCAGCAGATCCAGCAGCGCCGCGACACACCGGCGGCCGACCTCGTCGAAGTCCTGACGCACCGTGGTCAGGGGTGGGGTGAAGTACTCCGCCTCGGGAATGTCGTCGAACCCGACCACACTGATGTCGTCCGGAACCCGTACGCCCTGCTGATGCAGGGCACGGAGCAGACCGAGCGCCTGGTGGTCGTTGGCGCAGAAGATCGCGGTGGCGTCCCGCCGCTCGGCGAGGGACTGCCCGATCTCGTAACCCGCCCGGGGGCTCCAGTCGCCGGTGATGGCCGGTGGAACCCGCCGGCCGGCGGTTTCGAGGGCCAACCGCCAACCCTCGAGGCGGTCGCGGGCCTCCAGCCAGTCCCGCGGGCCGGTGATGTGCACGACCGTCTCGTGCCCGAGCGCGAGGAGGTGCTCGACGGCCAGCCGGGCACCGGCCACCTGATCGACCGAGACGCTCGGCAACTCGCTGCCGCCACTGGGCTCGACGAGCACGGCGGGCACGCCGGTGGGCAGGCCATGCATCGCGACGGCGGCGCTGACCATCGGGGCGATGAGGACGACGCCGGCCACCGACTGCGAGCTCAGGGCGTCGATGGCGGCCGCCACCCCCGACCGGTCCAGCCGTTCCAGGGTGACGATGTTGATGCCGTAGCCGGCGGCACGTGCGGCTCGCTCGATGCCGAGCAGGGTGGCGGCCGGGCCGTAGAGGATGGTGTCGAAGCTGACCACCCCGATGACCTTCGAACGTCGCGCGGCCAGGCCCCGGGCCAGGGCGTTGGGGCGGTAGTTGAGCTGGTGTACGGCGCGCAGTACCCGCTCGCGGGTTTCCTGGCGGACGCTCGGATGGTTGTTCAGAACCCGGGACACCGTCTGGTGCGAGACGCCGGCGAGCCGTGCGACATCGCTCATGACCGCGGCACGAGCAGCCGGCTGATGTTGCATTTTCATGTCCCCCTCATGGTCATCGTAGCCCCGCCGCCGGAGACGAAACGACCTCCTGCCTGGGACGGAGCCCGTCGGTGCGCCCTGACACGAGAGCGCACCGACGGGTGATCGACGCCGGCGGATCGGCTTAGAACCCCTTGGCCAGCCGGTAGTAGGCCTGGTTCCAGCGGATCTCGTTCGCGAGTCGTCGAGGGGTCGTCTCCGCGTCGATGACGAGGAGTTCGGTGCCGTTCATCTCGGCCAGGTCGTACAGCTCCTCGGTGCCGACGGCCTGCGAGAGGACCGTGTGGTGCGGTGCGCCGGCCGTGAGCCAGGCCTCCGCCGAGGTGGCGAGATCCGGACGGGGCCGCCACACCGCACGGGCCACGGGCAGCTTCGGCAGCGGCTGCGGGGGAGCGACGACGTCGATCTCGTTGGCCACCAGGCGGAACCGTTCGCCCATGTCGGCCAGCCCCAGCACCACACCCGGACCCGGCTGGGCGTCGAAGACCAGCCGTACCGGATCCTCGCGCCCGCCGATGCTCAGCGGATGGATCTCCACGTTCGGCGTCGCGGCGGCGATGCTCGGGCAGACCTCGAGCATGTGGGCGCCGAGCACGAGTTCCCCGCCCGGTTTGAGGTCGTAGGTGTAGTCCTCCATGAAGGAGGTGCCGCCGGTGGTGCCCACCGACATGGCCTTCAGCGTGTGCACGAGCACCGAGGTCTTCCAGTCGCCCTCGCCGCCGAAGCCGTACCCGTCGGCCATCAGCCGCTGCACGGCGATGCCGGGCAACTGACGTAGTCCACCGAGGTCCTCGAAGTTGGTGGTGAAGGCGTGGAATCCACCGTCGGTGAGGAACTGCCGCAACCCGGCCTCGATGCGGGCGGCGTAGCGGAGCGATTCGTGCCGTTCACCATCGGGCCGCAGCACCGGGTCGAGCCGGTAACTGTCCTCGTACTCCTTGACCAGTTCGTCGATCCGCGCGTCGGGGACGGCGTCGACGGCGCTCACGAGGTCGTTCACCCCGTACGTGTTGACCGAGACACCGAACCTCAGCTCCGCCTCGACCTTGTCACCCTCGGTCACCGCAACGTCACGCATGTTGTCGCCGAAGCGGGCCAGCCGCAGTGACCTCATCGCCGCGTACCCGATCGCGGCCCGGGTCCACGCCGCGATCCGCGAGACGACCTGTGGGTTGCTGACGTGTCCGGCTACCGTCTTGCGGGCGACGCCGAGCCGGCTCTGCACGTACCCGAACTCACGGTCGCCGTGGGCGGCCTGGTTGAGGTTCATGAAGTCCATGTCGATGTCGGACCACGGCAGCTCCACGTTCGCCTGCGTGTGCAGGTGCAGCAGGGGAGTGCGCAGGGCGTCCAGTCCGGAGATCCACATCTTCGCCGGCGAGAAGGTGTGCATCCACGCGATGACCCCGACGGCGCCCTGGACCGCCGCGTCGCGGCAGACGGCCAGGATCTCCGCGCTGGAGGTCAGTACGGGCTTCCAGACCACCCGGGCCGGGATGCCGGGGTCGGCGTCGAGCTGCGCGGCGATCTGCTGGGACTGGGCGGCCACCTGGCGCAGGGTCTCCGGGCCGTAGAGACCCTGACTGCCGGTGAGGAACCAGACCTCGGGGGCCGGTGAGGGGCGAGTCATGCGGTTTGCCTTCCGATCAGCGGGTGGAGAACGACTTCTTGCGGAAGCCGAGGAGGCGTTGGAGCACGATGAACGCGAACAGCAGGCCACCGATCACGATCTTGGTCCACCACGAGTTGAGGGTGCCGTCGAAGGTGATCAGGGTCTGGATCACGCCGAGCACCAGCACGCCGAGCACGGTGCCCAGGACGTAGCCGGCGCCGCCGATGAGCAGCGTGCCGCCGATGACCACGGCGGCGATCGCGTCCAGCTCCATGCCGACGGCGATCAGCGGGGCCCCGGAGAGGGTGTAGAAGGACAACAGGATGCCGCCGATCGCCGAGCAGAGGCCACTGATGGTGTAGACGGCGATCCGGGTGCGTCCCACCGGCAGCCCCATCAGCAGCGCGGACTGCTGGTTGCCACCGATCGCGTACACGTTGCGGCCCAGCCGGGTGTACGCGAGCGTGTATGCGGCCACCGCGACCACCAGGAGTGTGATCAGGACGCTCACGGTCACGAAGTTGTCGCCGATCCGGATCCGTTCCTGCGCGGCGCTGGTCCAGAAGCCGTCCGTGATGGGGATGGACGACGAGCTGATCCAGGTGCACAGGCCCCGGGCGAAGAACATGCCGGCCAGGGTGACGATGAAGGGCTGGATCTCGAAGAAGTGGATGACGCAGCCCATCACGAAACCGAGCGTCGGGCCGATCAGCAACGCGATCAGCAGGACCAGCGCGGGTGGCAGTCCGTCGCGTAGCAGCGCGGCGGAGACCATCGCGGTCATGGCCACCACCGAGCCGACCGACAGGTCGATGCCGCCGGTCAGGATCACGAAGGTCATGCCGACCGCGACGACGAGCAGGAACCCGTTGTCGATGAAGACGTTGAAGATGACCTGGATGTTCGAGAAGGCCCGGTACTGCGAGACGCCGATGCCGTACATCACCAGGAGCAGGCCGAGACTGACCAACACCGGTAGCTGTCGGCGGGGCAGCCGCCACCGTGTCGTGCGGTGCGGCCGCTCGGACAGTTGCGTGGTGCTCATGCCGCCACCTGCTCCTTCCTCTGCTCGCCGGCCGGAGCGGCCGGCGACCCTGCGGTGGTACGCCGACGCCGGAACTTGGCGCGGAAGGCGGGAGCCTGGATCAGGCACACCGCGATCACGACCATCGCCTTGAACAGCAGGGCGGTCTGCGGGTCGATGTTCATGGCGTAGACGGAGGTGGTCAGGGTCTGGATGAGCAGCGCGCCGACCACCGTGCCACCGAGGTAGAACCGGCCGCCGGCCAGCGAGGTGCCCCCGATGACCACGGCGAGGATCGCGTCGAGCTCGACCCACAGGCCCGCGGCGTTGCCGTCGGCGCTGGACACGTTCGCGGTCATCATGAATCCCGCCACGGCGGCGCACACGGCGCTCACCACGTACACGAGAAGCTTGATCCGCCGCGCGCGGATACCCGCCAGCCGGCTGGCCTCGGCGTTGCCGCCGACCGCCTCGATGATCATTCCGAGCGCGGTGCGCCGGGTCAGTACGGCCACCAGCAGCGTCACCGCGAGGGCGAGGACGATCGCGAACGGCAGGGTCAGCACGTGCCCGACGCCGATCATCCGGTACGGATCGCTGTTCACCGTGATGATCTGACCCGAGGTGATCAGCTGGGCCAGTCCTCGTCCCGCGACCATCAGGATCAGGGTCGCGATGATCGGTTGAATGCCGATGACCGCGACGAGTGTCCCGTTCCAGATGCCGAGGAGCAGGGCGATGCCGACCGCCATGGCCAGGGCGACCAGCACGCCACCGAGGCTGTTCTGATCCGGCTGCCGGCTGATGTGCAGGCAGGCCATCGCCCCGCTGACCGCGACCACCGACCCGACGGACAGGTCGATCCCGCCGGTGGCGATCACGAGGGTCATGCCCAGAGCGACCAGGATGAGCGGAGCGCTGAGCCGCAAGATGTCGATGAGGCTGCCGTAAAGGTGGCCGTTCTTGATTTCGACGGCCAGGAAGCTCGGCCGGTAGACCACGTTCGCGGCCAGTAGCAGCACGAGCACCACGACCGGCCAGAACAGCCGGTGACCGGTGACGGCCGGCAGGCGTGTCCGCCAACTGCTCATCCGCGTACCCCCTCCCCGCTCGACGCCGCCTGGCGGTGTCGACGCGCCGTGCGTCTCGGCACGTTGGCTGCGTTCACTCATGCCTCGTCCCGTCCTTCTGTTCCGCGCCGCCGGCGATGACGCGCATGATGCGATCGGCGTCGAGGCTGTCGTCGTTGGCGAGTTCGGTGACCAGCTGCCGGTCACGCATCACGGCGACCTTGTGGCTGAGTCGCAGCACCTCCTCCAGCTCGGCGGAGATGAACAGCACCGCCATGCCGCCGTCGGAGAGCTCAACCACCAGGCGCTGGATCTCCGCCTTGGCGCCGATGTCGATGCCACGGGTCGGCTCGTCGAGGATCAGCAGGCGCGGCTCCGTGATCAGCCACCGGGCGAGCACCACCTTCTGCTGGTTTCCGCCGGACAGGTTGCGTACGGGCATCTCCGGATCGGCCGGGCGGATGCTGAGCGCTTCGATGTAGCGCTGGACCAGTTCGTCCTGCCGGCGGCGCGGCACCGGCCGCAGCCAGCCGCGAGCGGCCTGCAGCGCCAGGATGATGTTCTCCCGCACCGACAGTTCGCCGACGAGGCCCTCGGTGCGGCGGTTCTCCGAGCAGAACGCGATGTTCCGTTCGATGGCGGCGATCGGGCCGCGGATGCTGACGGGACGTCCGTCCACCGCGAGCCGACCGCGGTCGGCCCGGTCGGCGCCGAAGAACAGCCGGGCGGCCTCGGTACGTCCGGAGCCCAGCAGCCCGGCCATACCGACCACCTCGCCCCGGTGGATGGTCAGGCTGAACGGCTCGACCGACCCGGCTTTGCCGAGATCGGTCGCCTCGACGACCGGGGTGCCCGTCTCGACGGCGGCCAGGTCTCGCCCGGCCTGTTCGTCGAGTCGCTCCAACGCGTCGAGCTCCTTGCCGATCATCTTCTCCACCAGGGCGAGCTGCGGCAGCTCGGCGGTGGGGTACTCGCCGACGAGACGCCCGTTGCGCAGCACCGTGATCCGGTCGGCGATCTCGTAGACCTGGTCGAGGAAGTGCGTGACAAAGACGATGGCGATGCCCTCGTCGCGGAGCTGGCGCATGATGCGCATCAGCTGCCTCACCTCGTCGGCGTCCAGGCTGGAGGTGGGCTCGTCGAGGATCAGCACCCGCGCCTGCACGTCGACGGCCCGGGCGATCGCCACCATCTGCTGCACGGCGAGCGACTGGTTCCCGAGCAGCTCGCCGACGTCGAGGTCGAGGTTGAGGCGGGCGAGCAGGGTGGAAGCGCGGCGGCGCATGTCGCGCCACCTGACCGCGCCGAGCCGGCGCGGCTGGCGGCCGATGAAGATGTTCTCCGCCACGGAGAGGTTCGGGCAGAGGTTGACCTCCTGGTAGACGGTGCTCACGCCGGCTTCGGTGGCCTGCATGGGGCCGGAGAAGGAGACCGGCCGGCCGTCGAGGGTGATGGTGCCGGTGTCGTGGCCGTACACACCGGTCAACACCTTGATGAGGGTGGACTTGCCGGCACCGTTCTCGCCCATCAGGGCGTGCACCTCGCCGGGGAACAGGCGGAAGTCGACACCGTCGAGGGCCCGGACCCCGGGGAAGAACTTGCTGATCGCGGTCATCGTCAGGACCGGACGCGTATCCGACATCCCACCAGACCTTTCGTGATTGTCGTCAGGTGTGCGGCCGTCGCGGCCGCACGGCGCTCCCGCAGTGGCGGTGCGGGGGAGGACCGACTGGCCGGGCCGGCGGTGCTGTTGGCACCGCCGGCCCGTTCCCTCGTGCCGGGCGGCCGTCCGCCGCCAGGCACGACAGTGCGCGAGGGCCCCGACCCGTCAGTACTTGCGGGTGGGCAGGGCCTCCTTGGCCGTCTCCTGGGTGAAGGTGGTCTCCTCGGTCTCGATGCGCGGGGGAACCTCCTCACCCGCGTGCACCTTCTTGGCGAGGTCCATCAGCTGGGGGCCGAGCAGCGGGCTGCACTCCGCGATGAAGTTGAACTTCCCGTCGGCCAGTGCCTGCATCCCGTCCTTGACCGCGTCGACGGTGATGATCTTGATGTCCTTGCCCGGCACCTTGCCCGCCGCCGTGATGGCTTCCAGCGCACCCAGGCCCATGTCGTCGTTGTGCGAGAAGAGCACGTCGATCTTCGGGTTGGCCTTGAGGAACTGCTCCATGACGGCCTTACCGCCGGCCCGCGTGAAGTCTCCGCTCTGCGAGGCGATGATCTTCAGGTTGGGGTTGGCGGCGATCGCCTCCCCGAAGCCCTTCTTCCGGTCGTTGGCCGGCGCCGAACCGGTGGTGCCCTGCAGCTCCACGATGTTCACCGGACCGGTCGCGGCCTTGGTCTCCTCGACCAGCCACTCGCCGGCGAGCCGGCCTTCCTTCACGAAGTCGGAACCGAGGAAGGTCTTGTAGAGCGACTTGTCGGCCGAGTCGACGGCCCGGTCGGTCAGGATGACCGGGATCCCCGCGTCCTTGGCCTCCTTCAGCACGGTGTCCCAGCCCGACTCCACCACCGGCGAGAAGGCGATCACGTCGACCTTCTGCTGGATGAAGTTGCGGATGGCCTTGATCTGGTTCTCCTGCTTCTGCTGGGCGTCGTCGAACTTCAGCTCGATGCCGGCCTCGGCGGCCGCCTCCTTGACGGAGGTGGTGTTCGCGGTACGCCAGCCGCTCTCCGCGCCGACCTGCGAGAACCCGAGGACGAGCTTGTCGTCGCCGCCCGTGCCAGCGGCGTCGCCGGTGTCGCTGTTGGCGCAGGCGCCAAGCCCGGTGACGAGCAGCCCAGCGGCCAGCATGGCGCCGAAGCCGCGGCGGGTGAGGGTGTTGCCCGTGATTCGCATGTGCGGACTCCTTGATGGGGGTGGGATGGACCTTCCTTGCGATACCTGCTCCGCCGGCGCGCCGCCGGGGCAGGCGATCGTGGTGCGTCACAGAGGTGCGGTCGACCGGCCGAGCGCCCGGGGGAGCGTGGTCGGCCGGGATGACGGGTTGTCGCTACCGGCGCGGCGACGGGACGGCGCTCTGCCCGTAGACGTTCTGGTAGCGCGCGTAGAGCGAGTCGACGTCCTTGGCGGCGATCGGCAGCGGCTCGCCGAGCGCCCTGGCCAGGTGGGCGGTGCGGGCGACGTCCTCGCACATCACCGCCGCCTTGACCGCCGCCTTCGCGTCGGGGCCGACGGTGAAGACCCCGTGGTTACGCATCAGCACCGCCGGCGAGCGATGCCCGGACAGGGTGGCCACGATCCCCTTGCCGATGTCGTCACCACCGATGAGGGCGAACGGCCCGATCGGAATCTCGCCGCCGAACTCGTCGGCCTGCGCGGTGAGGTAGCAGGGGATCGACTCGCCACACGCGGCCCAGGCGGTCGCGTAGCCGCTGTGGGTGTGCACGACCCCGCCGACGTCGGGCATCGCCCGGTAGACGTAGGCGTGCGCCGCGGTGTCGCTCGACGGCGACAGGTCCCCCTCCACCACGACCCCGTCGAGGTCGCAGACGACCATGTTGTCGGGCCGGAGGTCGTCGTAGGAGATCCCACTCGGTTTGATGACCATCAGGTCCTGACCCGGCACCCGTGCCGACACGTTGCCGGAGGTCCAGGCGACGAGGTTGTACCTGACCAGTTCGGCGTGCAGGGCGGCGACCGTCTCACGCAGCCGCGCCAGCGTGTCGTTCCTCCTGAGCTGCTCGCTCATGCCATTGCCTCCTGGGACAGTGCGACCTCGCCGGCCGGTGCCGGCACGGCCGCCGATCGGGCGGCGTTACGGATGGTGCGCAGGCGCAGCAGTACGTCGTCGCCACCCCTGCCGAAGTGGTCGTGCAGCCGCCGGTACTCGGCGTAGAGCGCGTCGTAGGCGCGGACCCGCTCCGGGTCCGGCAGGTACGCGTCCTGGATGACCCGGCCCATCACCGCGGCGGCCGCCGGCACGTCGGGGTGGGCCCCCGCGGCGACCGCCGCGTGGATCGCCGAGCCCAGCGCGGGCCCCTGGGCGGAGCCGATGATGCTCAGCGGACGGTTGGTGACGTCCGCGTAGATCTGCATCAGCAGCGGGTTGTTGGTGAGCCCACCCGCCACGACCAGCTCGTTCACCGGCACGCCCGCGTCGGCGAACGCCTCGATGATCATGCGGGTGCCGTACGCGGTGGACTCCAGCAACGCCCGGTAGATGTCCGGTGGGCGGGTGGCCAGGGTCAGCCCGACGATCACTCCGCTCAGGTCGTGGTTGACCAGCAGCGACCGGTTGCCGTTCCACCAGTCCAGCGCCACCAGCCCGTGCGCGCCCACCGGCTGCTTGGCGGCCTCCTCGCTCAACGACTCGTGCGAGGCGTACCCGTCGGGTGCGGCGTGCTCGACGTACCAGCCGAAGATGTCGCCCACACCGCTCTGGCCGGCCTCGTACCCCCAGTGGCCGGCGCTGATGCCGCCGTCGACCACACCGCACATGCCGGCCACCTCGGCCAGCTCGGTGCCGTTGACCACGTGGCAGGTGGAGGTGCCCATGATGGCGACCAGCCGGCCCGGCTCGAGAGCCTGCGCGGCCGCGGCGGTGACGTGGGCGTCCACGTTGCCGACCGCCACGGCGATGCCCTCCGGCAGCCCGGTCCACGCCGCGGCCTGCGCGGTCAGCCCACCGGCCCGCTCACCCAGCGCGGCCAGCGGACCGTCGATCTTCTGTACGAAGTCCGCGAAGTCCGGGTTGAGCGCGGCGAGGTAGTCCCGCGACGGGTAGCGCCCGTCCTGGTGGATCCCCTTGTATCCCGCCGTGCACACGTTGCGGGTCTCCGTGCCGCACAGCTGCCAGACGATCCAGTCGGCGGCCTCGATCCACCGGTCCGCCCGGGTGTAGATCTCGGGGTCCTCCTCGAGCAGCTGCAACGCCTTGGCGTACTGCCACTCGGCGGAGATCTTGCCGCCGTAACGGCCGATCCAGGGCTCGCCGCGCTGGTGCGCGAGCTCGTTGATGCGGTCGGCCTGGTGCTGGGCGGCGTGGTGCTTCCACAGCTTGACGTAGGCGTGCGGGCGGGTGCGCAGGTCGGGCAGCTCGCACAACGGGGTGCCGTCGGCCAGGGTGGGCAGCACGGTGCAGGCGGTGAAGTCGATCCCGATGCCGTCGATCCGGTCGGCCGGGACGCCGCTCGCGGCGAGCGCCGCCGGCACGGCGTGCCGCAGGACGTCCCGGTAGTCGTCCGGGTCCTGCAGCGCCCAGTCGGCCGGCAGCTGCTGCCCGTCGGCGGCCAGCACCGAGTCCATGACGCCGCTGCGGTAGGCGTGCACCGCCGTGCCCAGCTCGGCGCCGTCACGAACGCGCACCACCAGGGCGCGCCCGGACAACGTTCCGAAGTCGACGCCGATGACGAACCGGTCTTCCGGCTCCGCCGAAACGCTCATGCCATCCTCCGCTCACTTCCTGGCCATAGTGTTAGCGCTCACATAAACATCCGTCAAGGCCCCGTTGGAAACATGCGTGTAACGCTCTGGTCCAACCCCGTTGGCCGACCACAATCACCTCAGACCCAGCGGTGACCGACGTACGGACGTGCCGGTTCGGTGACGGCGCGGCGGAGCCCGCTCGAGCGCCGCCGGCGTCCGTCCTGTTAGCGCTCACAGATGTCACCGCCGACGCCGGCGCCGCACCGGCCTACCGCGCGGTCCCATCCGGCTGCCGGTGGGCACGCGCGAACGGCGGCCCGGTCGTGGACCGGACCGCCGCCCGCGCGCGGACGCCGTGCCGTCAGTTACGGACGACCCGGCCTCACGATTCGAGTTCCTGGTTGGCCCGGGCCGCACCCGAGACCACACGAGCCGACTCCACCGCGGTGAAGACTCCCGCCCGGCGGAACGACTCGGCGGTGCTGGTCACGGCCGACACGAACTGACCGTGATTGGCGAAGGGTGCCTGGTCCCACACCAGGTCGAGGAAGGTCGGGCCGTCGTCGCCGGGGGAGGTGATGCCCGACACGGGTACGTCGTAGTTGGGCAGCCCGTCGTTCCGCTTGCGGTTCGGGACCCCGGTGTCGATGGACCCGAACACGATCGTCGGCTCGGCCCGGCGGAAGTACGAGGAAGCGGGCTGGGTGTCGCTGATGTAGTACGGGCGCAGGGTGAGATCGTGCGTCGTGAACAGCGGGTCTCCCGCGGCCGTGGTGCTCGCGTGCGTGATGGCCGAGCGGGCGTAGTCGCCGTCCCGCTTCAACTGGCTGTAGAGGGTGAGCTCGCGGTAGGCCCCGTTGCCGGGGTTGCCGAGGATCTGGAGGAGGACCGGACCCCAGAAGACCGACTGGGTGTCGGGACGGTCGAGCGCCCGCTCGATCCGGATGCTGAACGGCATCCGGATGTCGATCGTGTCGCCACGCGACCAGGTACGGCTCAGCGTCAGGTAGCGGCCCGCCTCGGCGTCGACCTTCTGCGCCTCACCGTTGATCGAGACGAAGAAGCCCTTCCGCACCCAGCCCGGCACCCGCAGCTTGATGTCGAGCTGACCGCTGCCGTTCACGGTCAGCCTGGTGTGGTCCTCCCGCGGGTAGTTCGTCTCCTGGACGATGGTGAAGCCCTTCTCCGCCCAGGTCAGCGTCGAGGCCGCGTAGAGGTTGACCCACAGCGTCCGGCCGTCGGCGGACTTGAAGTAGATCGTCTCCTGGTACTTGGTGTGGTTCTCCAGGCCGGTTCCGCCACAGCACGTTCCGGTGTTGCCGTAGCCGCGGCTGGTACCCGGCGTCAGCGGCTGGAAGTAGGTGACCTGCGGGTTGCTCACGCTCGTGCTGTCGGCGCGGGAGCCGGTGATCATGTTGAGCAGGCCCCGCTCGTAGTAGTCCATGTAAGCGGCGTCGTGTTCGTGGAGGAACAGGTTGCGGGCCAGCTTGAGGAGGTTGTACGTGGTGCAGGTCTCCGCGCCGCCCTGGGCCATCGCGTTCGCGATGTTGTCCCGGTTCTGGAACATCTCGGTGTTGTTGTTGGAACCGGGGTAGTTGCCGCCCGTCCCGCCGTGGGCGAACATCCGGTGCGGTACGACCATCCCGTAGAAGTTCTTCGCCGCCTGGAAGTACTCCCGGTCGCCGGTGTGCTCGTAGACCCGCATGTACCCGATGAACTGCGGCACGTGGGTGTTGGCGTGCAACCGGTCCGGACGGCGACGGCCGGGCCGGTTCTCCGGGGTCACCACGAGGATGTCCCGGTTCTGCACGCAGGCGTCGAACAGCGACTCGCGGTTGTCGAAGCACTTGGCGGTCTCCAGGTGCTTCGCGTCGCCGGTGAGCGCGTAGATCTCGGGGAACACCTCGTTCGCGCCGCCGGACTCGCCGGCGATGTAGAGGTCCCACATGTAGTTCAGGTTGTCCCGGGTGATCGGGCCCGTGTAGTCGGGGTGGTTCTTGTCCCCGACGGTCAGGGCGAGATGAGCCCAGTTGGCCATCTTGACCACCACGTCGAGCGCCTTCTGGTTGTCGGTGTGGTAGTAGGCGTCGAGCAGGCCACGCATGATCTTGTGTTGCGTGTACCAGGGGGCCCAGGTGTTGGTGTCCTTGTTTCCGCCGTAGACCGCCCACCGCGGCGGGCCGAGGCGCAGCACGGCGTCCTCCGGGATGGCGCCCACGTAGCCGGGGTGGGTGGGGATCCACAGCTCGGTCTCGGCCTGGTTCGCCACGATGCCGGCGTCCCGGCCGTTGCGGGAGGAGTCCTTGAGGGTGGAGCCACCCTCCTCGTCGAACCGGTACCAGGCGATCGTTCCGCCGCCGGTGGTGCCGGCCGCCGAGTCCAGCAGGGACTGGACCTCCTGCTGGCTCAGCGCTCGGTCGAAGATGTGGAACTCGTCGATGGTCGCGTCCAGGAACGGGTCGCCGTACTGGGACCGCCCGATCCACCGGTTGCCGGGGTTTCCGAGGTGCATCGGGTTGAGGGTCATGTTCGAGTTCGTGCCGGCCGCCCGACCGTTCACGTACAGCGTGCCCGTGTTCTGCGTCAGCGTGACCGCCAGGTGTACCCATTCGTTCGTCGGCAACGCCGCATCGCCGTTGATCTGCTGCTCAGCACCGGAGCCGCCGGTCGTGATGGCGAACCGCGGCACGTTGCCGGTGACGCCCGCGCGCGCGGTCAGGAACATGTTGACAGTGCTGTTCTGACCGAAGTCGAACACCCGGCTCCAGTTCTGGGCGGACGCGAGGTTCACCCAGGTGGCGATCGTGAAGTCGGTGAGCTGGCTGATCGCCTCCTGGGGGAGGGTCACGTGCTGCGCCGCGCTGGGACCGTTCAGCCGGAGTCCGCTGCCGAACTTGCCCGGCGTGCGACCGATCTGCGGCTCCTCCGGGTCGCCACCGCCCGGGCCGCCGCCACCCATCCGGGCGGTGATCGCGTCCTGGCAGGCGGCGATCTCGTCGACCATCCAGTCGAGCTTGGTCTTGAAGATCGGCTCGCCCTGGTCGGCGTACGCCTGCGCCAGGCCGGTCATGAAGTGGCCGGCCCAGTGGCCGCTGAGCAGCCCGCCGTCCTCCCAGCCACCGGGTACCGAGACGCCCGGCGGGTTCGGGCGGCCGGCCTGGTTGTTGAACAGCACCAGGAAGCGGCGCTCGTCGTACTGCCGGAGGTAGTCCTTCATCCGGTCGCGCTTCTCCTGGAGCAGGCCGTTGCCCAGCTTCACGTCGCGCAACTGGAAGGGCCGGACAGGAGCCGTGCCGCCGGGGCCGGGCTCAGGCGCGGCCGGAGCCGAAGGCGCCGGGCCGGCCGGCGGTGCGGTCTGCGTTGCCGCGGCGGCCGCGGCCGGGAGCGCGCCGACGCCGGCCACTGCGGCGGCGCCGACCGCCGATGCCTGGAGCAGCTGACGTCGATTGACGGAGGGCGTGTCGGATTGGGCCACTGAAGATCGTCCTTCCGCGTTGGGGCTGTGGGCAGACCACCCGGCCGGGGGTCCGCGCGGTGGGTCTGGATCGCGGTTCAGTTGGTCCCGGCTCGCTTGGGTGCCGGGCGAGATCCGTGGAAGCCGGTGCCGGGCGCGGTCTCGTTCATGGTGCGCGCGCTACCGCAGACGAGGCCGCCGCTGCCAGGGAGTGTGAGCGTTAACTTACGCAGCCGTCAATCCCTACGATGCAGTAGATTCGATGTTTGACACGCCCCCGAAACATATCTATGTTAACGCTCAACCCGCCTGCACGGGCGGGCCCGCCGAGTGTCCACACTGCCCGTTCACGGCCGCCGCGACCGGACCGACGCTAGTGCGGTGTCCGGGGCGGACGGACCTTCGAATCGAGGAGGCTGGGTGGCCGCCAGGTTCGACGTGTCGGAGCTGTGGGACCCGGCGGTACGCCATGACCCGCACGAGTTCTACGACCGGGTCCGGGCGGCCGGGCGTCCGGTGCTCCAGATCGACCCGGCGGGCAACCGGCTCTGGGTGGTGGCCGGACACGCCGACGTGTTGACGGGCCTGCGCCATCCGGCGATCGGGCACGAGGTCCACCGGCACTGTCCCGTCCCGCATCAGCCTGCCCTGAACCATCGGGACGAGGTGGCCAGGATCGAGGCACGCCAACTGATCAACCTCGACCCACCCGACCACACCCGGCTACGTGGACTGGTCAGCGGCGGATTCACGGCACGCGCGGTGGCGCGGCTGGAGCCCTGGATCAACGCTCTGGCCGACCGGCTCGTCGCGAACGCACGACGACTCGGCCGGATCGACGCGGTGGCGGACCTCGCGGACCCGGTGCCGGTGAACGTCATCGCGGAGCTGGTGGGCGTACCCGAGCCGGACCGCCGGAAGTTCCGCGCGTGGTCCGCCGCGATCGTCTCGGCCAGCCCGGACGGCCCGACGGCCACCGTCGAGTTCGCCGCCTACCTCGACGAACTGGCCGCCCAACGGCGTGTGGATCCGGCGGACGACCTGATGTCCGAGCTGGTCGCAGCGGAAGACGGGGGAGAGCGGCTCGACCGCGACGAACTCGTCGCCCTCGTCCAGCTGCTGCTGATCGCGGGGCAGGAGACGACCGTCGACCTGATCGTCAACGGCATCCGGCTCCTGCTCACCCACCCGGCTCAGTGGCGGGCGCTGAAGGAGGAGCCGGCGTTGGCGGCAGCGGTCGTCGAGGAGACCCTCAGGTTCCGGGGACCGGTCGAGATCGTGCCGCCCCGGTTCGCCTTCCGCGACATCGAGATCGGTGGCGGGCGGATCCCGGCGTACGACCGGGTGGGACTGTCGCTGTGGGGCGCCAACCGTGATCCCGCGGTCTTCGACCGGCCGCACGAGTTCGACATCCACCGCGCCGACGTCCGCAAACACATCGCGTTCGGGTACGGCATCCACTTCTGCCTGGGGGCTCACCTGGCGCGGCTGGAGAGCCGGATCATTTTCGAACGGATCGCGCAGGAGTTGCCCGACCTGCGACTCGCGGTCGACCCCCGGGACGTCGACGCCTTCCGGCTGCACCGCAACGAACTTCCGCTGCGTGTGTGAGGAAGGCCGGCAACAGAACCGACCCGATCACGCGCGTGGCCGGCTGGAGCTGGCCCGCCGGACCAGCTCGGGAGAGAGCAGCATGTGTTCCGTCGGCTGACCGGTTGAGTCGATCTTGCTCAGCAGCATGTCGATGCTGCGTCGGCCCAGCTCGGCGAAGTCCTGACGAACGGTGGTCAGCGGCGGCAGGAAGTACTCCGAGTCGGGCATGCCGTCGAAGCCGACGACGCTGACGTCCTCGGGCACGCGCCGACCCGCCTCGTGGAGCGCGCGCAGCACGCCCAGCGCGATCTGATCGTTGGCGCAGAAGATCGCGGTCACGGTCGGATCGGTGGCGAGCAGTCTGCCCTGCTCGTATCCCGATCGCGCGTTCCACGCCTGCGGTCGCACCGGTGGCACTACCGCGCCGGCGGCGTACAGGGCCTCACGCCAACCGTCGACCCGCTCCACCGCCTCCGGCCAGTCCGCCGGACCGGCGACATGGTGCACGGTGGCATGGCCGAGGTCCAGCAGATGGCGGGTGGCGAGCGCCGCGCCGACCCGATTGTCGACCCGGACCGTCGGGACACTGTCGTCACCGGCACCGCCGCCCACACCCACGCAGGCCAGAACCGGCGCGACCTGTACGAGCGCGTGGGTGACCGCGGGCTTCGGCGAGATCGCGATGATGCCCTCGACCGACTGCTGCGCGAGCCGGTCGACGGCGTCGAGCACCGACTGCCGGTCGAGGCTGCGAACAGTGGCCACGCTGACGAAGTATCCGGCGGCGCGGGCGGCGTCCTCGATCGCGTACAGCATCGAGGCCGGACCGAACAGGGTGCTCTCGAAGCCGACGATACCGAGCGCCCCGGAGCGTCGGGTGACCAGCGTGCGAGCGGCCAGGTTACGCCGGTAGTTGAGCGCCTCCATGGCCTGGACGACGCGGTCCCTGGTCTCCTGCCGGACGTTCGGATGGTTGTTCAGCACCCGGGAGACGGTCTGGTGTGACACTCCGGCGAGTCGCGCGACGTCACGCATGACGGTGGCACGGGGCCGATTCACGCTGCCGGTTCCCGCCTGACTCGGTAAGCCTCCCGGTGGCACCTGGTCCTACCTTCTGCTCGATGTCATCGATCACTCTAACGTCACGGCGGGGGCACCTCACTCGCGTGCCGCCCCGGCGATGCCGGCGAGTCGGACGATCCCCTCGGCGACGCACCCTACGCCGCCGGAGACCACCTCACGGCTGCCTCCGCGGTGAGTCCGAGGGGTGCGGACGCCGTTGCCCGGGCGGTGCCGACGGGCCGGTGGACTCCCGGACGACCAGGCGGCAGGGCTGGCGGAGGACGCCGTGCGACGGTGTGCCGTCGAGCGCGGAGAACAGGTGCATGACCGCGCTCGCCCCGAGTTGCTCGAGATTGAGATCCACGGTGGTCAGCGGTGGCCGGCAGTCGGTCGCGAAGTCCTCCCAGTTGTCGTAGCCGACGATGGCCACGTCGTCGGGGATACGACGACCGAGGTCGAGCAGGGTCTGCGCGACACCGGTCGCGATCTGGTCGTTGCCGCAGAAGACGGCGTCGACGTCGGGATCGGCGCTGAGCAGCATGTGGGCGGCGTGCCGGCCCCAGCGCTGTGACCACTCGCCGTACAACGGTTCCCTGCCGGCCAGGGGCAGCCCGTGTTCCTCGAGTACGGCTCGCAGCCCGGTGACCCGGTCGCGGGCCGCCCGGTAGCTGTGCGGTCCGGTGACATGGGCGATCCGCCGTCGGCCCAGCGCCACGAGGTGTTCGGCGGCGAGCCGGGCGCCACCTTCGTCGTCGGCCAGCAGCGAGACGTCGTCGGGGTCTGCGGACTCGCCGTAGACGTAGACGACCGGGACCGGGATGTCACGGGTCAACGACGGTCGGATGTCGTTGCTGTCGCCCAGCACGATGAACCCGTCCACCCGGCGGGCGAGCAGCGTCCGGATGTAGTGCTGGCGGCGGATGGCGTCGCCGCGCGCATCGCAGAGCAGGACCGACATCTGTTCGTTGCCGAGCGCGTTCTCCGCGCCCAGCAGGATCGGCATGGAGAAGCGGCCGCCGAGCTCGTCGGTGAGCAGGCCGATGGTGCGGGTGCGGCCGGAGATCAGCCCACGCGCGAGTGCGTTGGGCTGGAAGGACAGTTCGCTCGCCGCTCTGAGCACCCGCTCCCGCGTCGCCGGCGCGACCTCACCGCGGTCGTTGAGCGCCTTCGAGGCGGTGGCGACGGAGACGCCGGCCCGACGTGCGACGTCGCTCAACGTCACCGCCTGCGTGCGATGCCTTGCCATCGAAACCCTTTCGACGTGCTATTTCGGAATCGATACCGAGCCTAGCGGTCCACAGTACGCCTTCCAGGTCGCCTGGTTGTTACCTGACAGGCCTCTTGCCGAAAAGGTTTTCGTGAGACAGGCTGACTGACACCCGGGCCGGGGTCGCGGGTCGGACCCGGTGACGGCCGGATCATGCTCCGACGGCCGCCGATACGACGCCGGCGCGATGCCGGTCGCCGTCAGCGCCGCCCGAGCGGAACCGGCGGTCACCGAAGGTGAGATCTCCCGGCTCTCGCCGCTGTCACCACAGGGATGGCATCGCGCGCAGGGTGGGAACCACGGACGCCTCCTCGAAGTCGAGATGCTCGAGCAGACGACGATTCGCCGCCGCGGCGCGGGGAAGCTGGTGCGGGGTCAGCCGGCGTGCGCGTCCTCCGCCCGCATTCCGTGCAGGTCGTAGCTGTACTCGCCGGCCTCGAGCCGGGCCCGCAGGCCGGTCTCCCGTTCGATCCGGGCACTCGTCGCGGCGGCCACGTCGGCCGCGCCGCGCCGCGCCACGACCACGGCCCCGTCGGCGTCGAGCACCACGACGTCCCCCGGCTCGACGGTCGCGCCGCCCACCCGTACCGGGACGTCGAGCGCGCCCCGTTCGCGCTTGGTGGCCCCACGCACCCGGGTCCACCGGGCCCAGATTGGCAGGCCGAGTTCCCGCAGCTCGTCCACGTCACGTACGGCGGCGTCCACCAGCACACCGACCGCGCCCGCCACCTTGGCCTGGGTGGCGAGCAGCTCGCCGACCAGGGCCACCGGGGCCGGTTGCGGCATCGTGAGTACCAGCACCTCGTCGGGGCGCAGCCGGGTCATCGCCTCGTGCACGGTCCGGTTGTCGTCCTGACCGCACCGGACCGTACGGGCCGGGCCGGCGACCCGCGTGCCCGGCACGATCTGCACCAGGTCGGCGTCGATGAGACCTCGCCGGCCGGCGGCCTCGTAGACGGTCGCCACCCCGGCCGCGGCCAGCGTCGCGATCACCGCCGAATCCACGACGGCCGGCTCGTCACCGACCCGGCTCACAGCGAACCCACCACATTCGGGATCAACCGCTGGAAGGCCTCCGCCTGCCGGATCGCTGCGTCTCCGGTCACCCGGCGGGCGTGGTTGCCCCGCTGGTCGGCCCGCTGCGTGTAGTACTCCCGGAGGTAACCCTGGGCGCTCATCGCCGCCATCGCCTCCTGCTTGGCCGGCATCACGTCGGTTATGTCGACGAAGACGGTGGGAACGAAGCCGCACAGCTCGGGTTGGTGCGGCTCGAAGACCAGGAACTCCGACGGCGGGGCGGTCTTGAACCCGCTGGACACCCCGGCGCCGGCGGTGAGTTGCCGTGCGGTCGCCACCGCGGCGTGCGCCACCGGGTGATCGGGATTGAACGGATCACGATCCGGGTGGGTGAGCACCACGTGCGGGGCGTACTCCCGCATCAACCCGGCCAGCCGGTCGACGTCCTCGTCCCGGATCCGCAGCGGGTAGTCGCCCAGATCGAACGCCTCGAACGTCGCGCCGACCGCGACCGCGGCGCGCTCCGCCTCGGCGTGCCGCAACCGCTTGACGTTCTCGACCGTCTGGTTCGGCTCCTTCCAGAGCTCGCCGGACTCACCCCGCTCGCCGTAGGACAGGGCCAGCACGATGGCCTCGCCCCCGGCCGCGGTGTGCTTGGCGACCGCACCGGCGGCCCGCCACACGAAGTCGGCCGAGTGCGCGCCCACCACCAGCATCCGTCGCCCGGTCATGCCGGCACCGCCGTCCTCGGCATCGCCACCCGGCGCGAGTTGACCACGGCCATGGTGTGAATCTCCTCCTCGGTGAAGCCGGCCTCGAGCAGACGGTCGGCGAAGAGGGCCAAGCCGTCCTCGACCGGCGGGTTGAACGGCTGCCCCAGATCGCTGGAGAGGACCGAGTGCTCCACGCCGACCGCCCGGATGTTGGCGAACAGGTCCGCCCAGGCGACCTTCCCCGTGTGCGGCGTGGTGAAGCAGCGTTCCAGCAGCGCGCCCGCCGCGGCCAGCGCCCGCTGCTGCTCCAGCGGCAACCGCTGCGACGTGAACTCCGGATGGGTGACCACGATCCGGCGTACCCCCTCCGCGTGGGCGGCCCGGACCACGGCGAGGATCTCGGCGCCGCTCAGGTGCCCGGTGGCGAGCGCCATGTCGTGCCGGGCGATCACCCGCAGCACCTGGCGTACCCGGTCGAGGACCACGCCTTCGTCGTCGACGACCTCGACGACGTCCGGGACGATGCCCTGGGCGTGCAGGCCGGCCTGGAACGCCCCCCACATCGCCGGCTTGGCGCCCGGCAGGTCGGGAACGCTGCTGCGCCGCTGGTTTCCCGAGTCGACCGTGGGCAGCCAGACGATCCGGGCGCCCAGCCGTCCGGCGACCTCGACGGCGGCCGGATTGATGCCACCCATGGCGCCGTTGAGGGTGATCGAGCCGAGAACGTCGACGTCGGGCACCACCTTGCGGACCACGGCCGCCCGCTCGGCGGTCGTCACGTAGTGGGACTTGAGGACGAAGCCGGCGAGCCCGACCTCCGCGCACCGGTACGCCAGGTCCACGTCGTCGATCCGACGCGCCATCACATCGGGGGCCACGTGTACGTGTGTGTCGTAGGCCCCGGAGACCAGGGCGCGAGCACGCGAAGACGGGACTGGGTGCGCAGACATGCGGCTCCTTCGGGTGTGCGCCACAAGGGCCGGCCCGGGACGGACGAACGACGCCGAGCGACCGGAACGGGCCGGTCGGGCGCGCGGAACCGAACCCGCTCGGCCGAGGTGGCGTCGCGTTGCTGACAGGATTCCGGCCCGGACATCCATTGTCAACGATGCGGTGAGCTGGCCAAACCCGTTGTACGGCAACGGATCCGCGCCGGTCCGGCAGATCTTTGCGGTGACAGTTGTGATCCGGGTCATCTACGCTTCCCGATCGATGGGTCCTGGGCGCGAACCGCGCCAGGCCCTCCGGATGCCGCTGGCGCGGGTGTGCCGGCGCTGCCCGTCGACGCTCGAGGCTGGAGGCACGGATGATCAGGCGCACTCGCGCAGTCATGGCGGCGCTGTTGGCCACGGCTCTCGCCGTGACGGGTTGCGGCGGCTCCGACGGTGGCAGCGACGACCCGGCCGGCAAGGAGACCGACAAGGTCGCCTACATCACGGCGTTCGGTGCCGTGGGCCGGGACGCGTTCGCCTGGGTGGCGAAGGAGAAGGGCTATTTCGCCGAAGCCGGCATCGAGGTCGACATCAAGGAGGGCGCCGGCAACCAGCAGAACCTGACCGCGCTGAAGGCCGGTCAGGTCCAGTTCGCGGCACTCGACTTCACCGGCGCGGTGATCCAGGCCGGCAAGGGCGAGTTCACCGACTGGCGGGCCGTCGCCGCCGTGCACCAGCAGACGCTGATCTCGGTGATGACCACCGAGGACACCAACATCACCACACCGAAGGACCTGCAGGGAAAGACGATGGCGACCGGCGCCGGCTCGGTGACCGAGCTGCTCTTTCCGGCGTACGCCAAGCTGGCCGGACTCGACCCGGCGACTGTGAAGATCGAGGGAGTGCAGGCCACCGCGCTCAACGGGCTCATGGCGGGCCGGAAGGTCGACGCCCTCGGCACCTTCCTGCTCAGTCGCGGCGCTCTCCAGACCGCCGCCAAGAAGGAGGTGGTGGTCCTGCCGTACAGCGACTATCTGAAGGACCTGTTCGGCAACGCGATCATCACCACTCCGGCGCTCATCGAGAAGGACCCCGACCTGGTGCGGCGGTTCACCACCGCGGTGCTCAAGGGGCTCGCCTACAGCATCGAGCACCCGGACGAGGCGGCGACGATCCTCAACAGGGTGAAGCCGACCCACACGGTGGCGGCGGGCAAGAGTGAGATCGAGGTGATGACGCCGCACGTGCGCCCTGCCGGCGGCGCACCCATCGGATTCATGGACGAGTCACGGGTGGCCAGCACCATCGCCGTTCTCCAGAACGCCGGCCTGATCGGGCCGGGACTCGAAGCGTCCCAAGTGGTCGACTTCAGCTTCGTGAAGAAGCCCTGACGAACCGGCGCAGTCATCGTGACCGACAACCTCGCACCGTCCCAGCGTTGGCGAAGCGTCGGCCTGCCCGCGCTGGGCGCCGTCCTGGCGATCACCCTCTGGTGGCTGGTCACCTGGGCCTTCGACATCGACCCCTTCTTCCTCCCCGCGCCCCTGGACGTGGTCGACGCGTTCCTCCGGCTCCCCGGTTACCTCGCCGAGCAGGCGTGGGTGACCTTCCTCGAAACGATCATCGGGTTCGGGATCGCCGCGGTGGGCGGGCTCCTGCTCGCCGTCCTGCTTGCCGCGTCCCGGACGGTCGAGCGGATGACCCTTCCCTTCATCGCCGGGATCAACGCGGTGCCGAAGGTGGCGCTCGCGCCCCTGCTGCTCGTCTGGATCGGCTTCGGCTACGAGACCAAAGTCGTGATGGTCGTCCTGCTCTGCTTCTTCCCGATCCTGGTCTCGACCATGGCCGGGCTCACCTCGACCCCCAGCGACCTCGGCGAACTCGCCCGCTCCCTCTCCGCCAACTGGTGGCAGACCTTCGTGAAGGTGCGGCTTCCGTGGGCGCTGCCGCAACTCTTCGTCGGGCTGAAGGTGGCGACCTCACTGGCCATCATCGGCGCGATCATCGGCGAGGTGATCAACCCCGAGGCCGGACTGGGCTCGGTGATCGCCAGCTCCGGCCAGTCCGCCGACACCCCACTCGCCTTCGCCGCGCTGACCCTGCTCGCCGTGATGGGCGCGGTCCTCTTCTACCTGATGGCCGGCCTCGAGCGGCTGCTCGCGCCGTGGGCGAAGGCGATCACATCGTGATCACTGCGCCCCGGCAGCGGGCGTACCCGGCGGCGACCCTCGTGCGGCGATCCCGGACCGGGTAGGCCGGACCCGGCAGTGGGTGAGCCAGGCCGCAGGAGAAAGATGGGCACCATGACCCACCCCGCTTCCGTTACCGCACTTCCCAGGCGCGTGGTCGTCACCGGGGCCACCGGCAAGCTCGGACGCGCCGTGGTGGCGCACCTACGCGACGTGGGCGTCGACGTGCTCGCCGTCGACCGCGCCGCCGGGGGAGACCCCCGCGACGTCGGCGGCGAGTTCCTCCAAGCCGACCTGACCGACTACGGGCAGGTGCTGGAGGCTCTTCTCGGTGGCGCCGACGAGCACGGCGGCACGGTCGACGCGGTAGTGCACCTGGCCGCGATCCCGGCCCCCGGGCTGCTGCCCAACGCGACGACCTTCGCCAACAACTCGTCCGCGACGTACAACGTCTTCGCCGCCGCGAGGGCGGCGGGCATCAAGCGGGTGGTCTACGCGTCGAGCGAGACCGTGCTCGGCCTGCCGTTCGACACCCCGCCGCCGTACGCCCCCGTGGACGAGGAGTACGCGCCGCGCCCGGAGTCGACGTACTCGCTGAACAAGGCGCTCGAGGAGGAGATGGCGGGGCACTTCTGCCGTTGGGACCCCGCGCTGATCATGCTGGGCCTGCGGTTCTCCAACGTCATGGACGTCGAGGACTACGCCCAGTTCCCGTCCTTCGACGCGGACCCTCGCCTGCGCCGGTGGAACCTGTGGGGCTACATCGACGCTCGCGACGGCGCCCAGGCCGTCGAGCGGGCACTCGCGTACGACCGGCCCGGCGCCGAGGTGTTCATCATCGCCAACGCCGACACCGTCATGAGCAGGTCCAGCGCCGGCCTCATGAGCGAGGTCTACCCGGATGTCGAGATCCGTAAGGAACTGGGCGAGCACGAGACCCTGCTCAGCATCGACAAGGCGCGCCGGGTGCTCGGCTACGAGCCGCGGCACACGTGGCGGAACCATGTGAGCTGACGGCTGGGCCGGGCAGAGCGGCGACGCTCACACCTCGGGCAGCCCGACGTAGTTCTCCGCCAGACTGGTCGCGTAGGCGGGCGAGGTGACGACGTACCGCAACGTCGCGGCCTGCAGCTTCGTCTCGTACGGGTCGTCCTTCTCCAGCCGGTGCAGCATCGAGGTCATCCGCCAGGAGAAGTGCTGGGCACGCCACACGCGGCGCAGCGCGGCAGCCGAGTAACCGTCCAGCAGGTCGGTGCGGTGTTGCCCGTACCAGGCGGCGAAGGCGTCGCCGAGCAGCGCGACGTCGGCGAGGGCCAGGTTCATGCCCTTCGCTCCCGTCGGCGGGACGATGTGCACGGCGTCGCCGGCCAGGAACAGCCGTTGCCACTGCATCGGCTCGACCACGAAGCTGCGCATCGGAGTGATCGACTTCTCCAGGACGGGACCCTCGTTCAGCGACCAGCCCGCGACGGTCTCCAGCCGCGTACGCAGCTCCGCCCAGATCCGCTCGTCCGGCCACGCGGCGAGGTCCTCGTCCGGGGCGACCTGAAGATACAGCCGGGAGATCTCGGGCGATCGGAGGCTGTAGAGGGCGAAGCCCCGCTCGTGGTTGGCGTAGACGAGTTCGTCCACCGCCGGGGGAGCGGCGGCGAGCACGCCCAGCCAGGCGAACGGGTACGTCCGCTCGTAGGTCCGTAGCACGCCGTCCGGCACCGCGCCGCGGCTGACGCCGTGGAACCCGTCGCAGCCGGCCACGAAGTCGCAGTGCAACTGCTCGTCCCGTCCGTCGCGGCGGAAGTGGATGACCGGCGAATCCGAGTCGAGTCCGGCCAGGCGTACGGCCTCGGCCTCGAAGAGGATCGAACCGCCGGCCGCCAGCCGGGCCGCGATGAGGTCCTTGACCACCTCCTGCTGCCCGTAGACGGTGATCGCACGCCCGGTGAGCTCCGTCATCGGCACCCGGTGTGACTCCCCGTCGAAGCGCAGCTCGATGCCCTCGTGCCGCATCCCCTCCCGATCGAGTCGCTCACCGATCCCGGTGCGGCGGAGCAGATCCACCGAGCCCTGTTCGAGAACTCCCGCGCGAACCCGGTGCTCGACGTACTCCCGGCTGCGGCACTCCAGCACCACGGACTCGATGCCGTGCAGGTGCAGCAGGTGCGACAGCATGAGTCCCGCCGGTCCCGCTCCCACGATGCCGACCTGGGTACGCATCCTTCGTGTCCTCCTCGTCCGATGTTCCGGTGCCGTCGTCGGCCGCGTGCCGTCGTCGTTCGCGTCCGCGGGTGCGTCACACCTGCCGGTCGCGCCCGGCGTTGAGCGCGGCCACCGCCATCACCACCACCGCGACGCACAGGGCGCTGAGCGGCAGCACCCAACCGCCGGAGCCGTCCCGCAGCAGCCCGACGAGCAGCGGCCCGGTCGCGCCCAGCAGGTAACCGACGGACTGCACCGTGCCGGACAGGTCGCGGGCCGATTCCGGCGTACGGGCCCGCAGCACGAGCAGCGCCAGCGCCAGACCGATCCCCGCACCCTGCGCCAGCCCACCCATCGTGGCCCAGAGCAGGTACAACGCCGGCACGCCGAGCAGCCCGAGCAGGCAGACCGCCCAGGCGGCGCAGACCAGCAGGCCGAGCCCGCGCTGGTCACGCATTCGGGTCGCGAGCGCCGGAGTGAGCACCGCGGTGGCGATGCCGAGCAGGTTGAACAGGGCGAGCGCCCAGCCGGCGTCGGCGGCGGAGACGCCCTCGTCGCGCAGCAGCGTGGGCAGCCAGGCGAGCATCGCGTAGTAGGTCAGCGACTGCATCCCCATGAACGCGGCGAGCGCCCAGGTGACCGGGGACCGCAGAAGTGCCGTCACGTTCCGCGCGAGCGTGGGTGCGACGTGCCGCCGGCGCAGCTGAGGTAGCCAGAGAGCCGCCGCCACCGCCGCGGGCGCGCCGACCACGAGCAGGGCGTCCCGCCAGCCCCACCCGCCATGGGCCAGTGGTGCGGTGACGGCCGCCGCGAGGGCGGCACCGCCGGTCAACGCGGCCGTCGTGAGCGCCGTCACGGAGCCCTGCCGCTGCGGGAAGTCCTGTTTGACGACGCTGGGGACCAGCACGTTCCCGACCGTGATGCCGGCGCCGATCAGCACGGTGCCGGTGATCATCCACCAGATCCCCGGTGCCGTCCGCACCAGACTGCCGACGACGATGCCGAGCATCGCCACCAGCAGCGCGCGCTCGACGCCGATCCGGCTTCCGAGCAGCGCGGCGGCCGGGGAGAGCAGCCCGAAACACAGCACCGGCAGGGTGGTCAGCAGCCCGGCCGTGCCGCTGCCCAGCCCGAGGTCGAGCCGTACGTCCGGCAGGAGCGGGGCGAGGCCGGCGATCGCCGCACGCAGGTTGAGCGCCAACAGCACGATGCCGAGCAGGGTGAGCGGCCCGGCCCGCCGACCCGTTGGGCCGGTCCTGGCCGGGTGGTCGCCCACCTGCGACTGGCTGCGTACCATCGTCAGACGCCCGCCACGATCGTCTCCCCGTCAGCGGACATCAGAACGGATACCGGGTGATGTCGCCCTGCACGGTCAGCCACTGCGTCTCGGTGAACGCCTCGATGTTGGCCGCCGCCCCGCCGAACCGGGAGCCGGTGCCGGAGGCCCGGACGCCGCCGAACGGCGCCACCGCCTCATCGCTGACCGTCTGGTCGTTGATGTGCACGATCCCGGTGGGGATCCGTTCGGCCAGCGCCATCGCCTTCATCACGTCGCGGCTCAGGATGCCCAGCGACAACCCGTACTCGGTCTGCCCGGCCAGGGTCGCGGCCTCGTCCAGATCGGAGAAGGCGAGCACCGGTGCGACCGGGCCGAAGACCTCCTGGGCGTATGCCGGGGAATCGACGGTGACCTCGGCGAGCACCGTCGGGCGGTAGAACAGCCCGTCGTACCTGCCGCCGGCGGCGAGGCGGGCACCCGCCTCGACGCTCGCCGTGACCAACGTGTGAATCTTGTCGCGTTGCCGCTCATCGATGATCGGTCCGAGCGCCACCTGTTCCTTGGCCGGGTCACCGACCGGCAGCTGGTCCGCCTTCTCGGCCAGCTCTTCGACGTACCTCTGGGCGAGGCTCTCGTGCACCAGGTGCCGGCCGGTGGTCATGCAGATCTGCCCCTGGTGCAGGAACGACCCCCAGGCGCCGGCCGAGACGGCGAGACCCAGGTCGGCGTCGTCGAGCACGATCAGCGCCGAGTTGCCGCCGAGTTCCAGGTGCGCCCGCTTGAGGTGGCGGGCGGCGGCCTCGCCGACCCGGCGGCCGGCGGCGGTCGAACCGGTGAAGCTCACCACCCGTACGTGGGGGTCCGCCACCAGCGCCTCACCCGCGTCGGCCTCGCCGGGCAGGACGTGCAGCAACCCCGCGGGCAGGCCTGCCTCCTCGAAGACCCGCGCGATCGAGACGCCGCCGGAGACGGCGGTACGGGCATCCGGCTTGAGCACCACCGCGTTGCCCAGGGCCAGTGCCGGAGCGACGGAACGGATCGCCAGCACCAGCGGGAAGTTGAACGGCGCGATGACGCCGACCACACCGACCGGCAACCGGCGCGCCAGGCTCAGCCGCGGCTGCGCACTGGCGAGGATCTCGCCCAGCGGCCGCGACGCGAGCCCGGCCGCCTCGTAGCACTCCTGCGCCGCGGTGTCGGTCTCGACGCCGGCCTTCGGCGGGATGGAGCCCGCCTCGCGCACGAGCCACTCGCCGATCCCGGCGGCGTGCTGTGCGAACAACTGCCCGGCCCGGCGCAGAACGGCGGCGCGCTCCAGGTAGCTGGTCGCGGCCCAGCCGCGTTGCGCTTCGGCGGCCCGGGCACAGGCTCGCGCCACGTCGCCGGCGTTCGCCACACCGATCCGGCCGATCTCCTCCCGATTCGCGGGCGAGACCACGGCCCGGGTGCCGCCGGCCGCCTCCACCCAGCCGTCGCTGTAGAGCATGCCCTGCCACGTCGCCGTGTCGAGCAGTGTCATGGCGGTCCTCTCGGGTAGGGCGCGCTGCGGCGCCGATGGGGTCAGGGTTCGAAGCCTCGTTCGATGCGGACCGGCACGTCGAGCAGGAGCGGCTCGATGCGACCGGGAAGCGTCGGGACGACCTCGTCGAGGACCGCCAGGAGGTCCGCGTGGTCGCTCACCCGACGGGCGGGGCAGCCGAGGGCCTGAGCCAGGCCGTGCACCGACACGTCGTCGAAGGCGGGCCAGGGGGCCTTCCCGCCGGCCCGGTCGGCGAGCCGGTCCATGACCGCGTACCGTCCGTTGGAGAGGACCACGAAGAGCGCCCCGCAGCCGTACCGTGCGGCACTCCACAGACCCTGGATGCCGTAGAGCGACGACCCGTCGCCGAGCACGGCGACGACCGGCCGAGTCGGGTCACCCATGCGCAGTCCCGCGGCGGCCGGCAGCCCGAAGCCGAGGCCGCCCATGGCCGCGCTCACGAACCCGCGCGGCTCCCGGGCGGGCAGCAGCCGGTGCAGCTCCGGCCGGGTCGACGGGGTCTCCTCGACCAGCACGACGTCGCGGGGCAGCCGCTCGGCGAGCGCGGCGAAGACGTGCCGCGCCCGCATCGGCTCGCCGGCAGCGGGCGGATCGACAGGCTCGGGGCGTACCGCGGTCACCGCCTCGCCCGCCGCCCGCCGGGGCGTGATCCGGTCGGCGACCGCGGCGCAGAGCGTCGCCGGATCGGCGAGTACGGCGAGATCCGCTCGGCTGTGGTGCAACTCGTCCGGGTCGTCGGAGACCACCGCGACGGTGAGTCCGTCCGGCACCAGCGGCCCCGGCTCGTACGGGTACTGCCGGAACGCGCCGGTGCCGACGACGAGCGCCACGTCATGCCCGTCGAGCACGGACCGCAGCCGTGACCGGCCGGCGGGTAGATGCCCCGCGAACCGCGGATGGTCCTGGGGGAACCCGGCTCGGGCGCCGAACGCCTCCTGCCATACCGGTGCGCCGAGCCGCTCCACCAGCGAGACCAACGCGTTCCAGGTAGCCCGGTCGTCGGCCCCGGCGCCGACCACCACCACCGGATTCGCGGCGTCGTCGAGCAGGCCGGCCACCTCTTCGGCGGCCGGCCCGGGCGCCGACCCGGCACGCCGTACGGTGCTCGGCGCGGCCAGCCCGAGCGCCGGGTCGACCCGCGCCGACCAGTCGTCCATCGGCACCACGACGATCGCGGGGCCGCGATGCTGGACCGCCTCGTGCCAGGCCCGGCGCACCGCCGCCGGCACGTCCTGGGCCAGGACCGGCTGGTTCACCCAGACCGGGTACGGCCCGGCGAGCCCGTCGAGGCGGCCGGCGAGGAACGGTTCCAGCGCCAGGTGGCGACGGTCCTGCTGGCCGACCACGACGACCAGCGGAGCCCGGTTGACCCGCGCGGTGGCGAGCGCGCCGACGGCGTTGCCGAGCCCGGCGGTGGTGTGCAGGTTGACGAACGCCGGCCGGCCGGTCGCGATCGCATGGCCGGTGGCCATACCGACCACCGATCCCTCGTGCAGGGCGAGGACGAACTCCAGGTCGTCCGGCAGATCGGCGAGGAAGGCCACCTCGGTGGAGCCCGGGTTGGCGAAGACGCGGTGCATCCCGCACTGCCGCAGGACGTCGAGGGTGGCCTCGCGGACGCTGCTCATTCGACCACCGACGCTCCGCTGCGCTGTTTCGCCCGTTGGATCTGTTCGAACACGTGGCCGCGCAGCTCCGTGAAGCGGGCCGACGAGCGGGTGGTGAGCTGGTCCCGCTGTGCCGGCAGGTCGATGGTGACGTCGTCGAGCACCACTGTCGGCGACGACGAGAGCACCAGCACCCGCTGGGCCAGGTAGACGGCCTCGTCGATGTCGTGTGTGACGAACAGCGTGGTGACGCCGAGCCGCTGCCACAGCGAGCGGACGAGGTCCTCCAGGTCGGCCCGGGTCTGCGCGTCGACGGCGGCGAACGGCTCGTCCATCAACAGGATGTGCGGCTCGTACGCGATCGCCCGGGCGATGGCGACCCGCTGCTGCATGCCCCCGGAGAGCTGCCACGGGTACGCCCCGTGCACGTCGCCGAGTCCGACGGCGCTCAGCGCCTGGTGGACCAGTTCCTCCCGGCGTGCCTTCGGTAGCTTCTTCTGCTTCAGTGGCAGCTCGACGTTCTTCCGGACCGTCATCCAGGGGAAGAGGCTGCGACCGTACTCCTGGAACACCACCGCCATGCCCGGCGGCGGTCCGTCGACCGACTCGCCTTCGAGGACCACCTCGCCGGAGGTCGGCGCCAGCAGGCCGGCGATGCACTTGAGCAGTGTGGTCTTGCCGGCGCCGGACGGGCCGACCACGCAGACGAGGTCACCTCTGGCGACGGTGAAGGTCAGGTCGCGTACGGCCTCCACCGAGCGGCCGCGCCCCTCGTACACCTTGCGCACGGCGCGGACGTCCAGCAGGACCTCGGTCAGCGGGCCGGCCGCTGTCTGCGTCTGGCTCATGACACTCATCGACTCCCACCTCGCTGCGCTTGGCGCAGGCCGAAATACCAGCTGAGGACGCGTCTTTCGAACACCCGCATGAGCGTGGCGAGCAGGAAACCGAGCAGGCCGAGCAGGAGGATGCCGGTCCACATCTCGGTGACGGCGAACGTGCGCTGGAACTGGATGATGCTGAAGCCGAGGCCGTTGCTGGCGGCGAACATCTCGCTGATGACCATGAGGATGAAACCGATCGACAGGCCCTGCCGCAGGCCGGTGACGATCTGCGGGCTCGCCGACCGGACGACCAGGTGCCACAGCCGGGCCGGCCCGCGTATTCCGTAGCAGCGCGAGGTCTCCACGAGGACCTCGTCGACGGCGCGGACGCCCTCGACGGTGTTCAGCAGGATCGGCCAGAGGCAACCGGAGAGGATCACCAGCACCTTCATGGTGTCGCCGATCCCGGCGAAGAGCATCAGCACCGGCACGAGCACCGGTGGCGGGATCGCCCGTAGGAACTCCAGCACCGGCTCGCAGCAGGCCCGCAGCCGGCGGGACGACCCGATCGCGACCCCGAGCGACACGCCCAGGGCCACCGCCAGCAGGAAGCCACCGAACAGGCGCAGCAGGCTCGGCAGGACGTCCACGCTCAGCCGGTCGGTGCGCAGCCACACGTCGTCGAAGGTGGCGAGGATCTTCGACAGCGGTGGCAGGTAGTAGCTCTCACTGTCGGCGGTGAGGATCCACCAGAGGGTGAGCAGGGCGGCGGGCAGCGCGAGGGCCGCCGCGACGGTGCGGGTGACCCGGCCGGCGAGTCTCACGCGGGCACCTCCCGTCGTAGCGACGGGTGCCAGGACAGCAGCCATCGTTCCAGCCGCCGGGCCAGCACGTTGACCGCGACGCCGAGCAGCCCGGTCACGACGACCAGCGCGTACATCCGGGCGACGGCGCCGCCGGACTGCGCCACGCCGATCTCGTTGCCCAGTCCGGGGGCGCCGATGACGAGTTCGGCGGTGATGGCGAGGATCAGTGCGACGGCGGCGGCGAGGCGCACGCCGGTGAGCACGTACGGCAGGGCGGTCGGCCAGGTGACGTACCGGGTACGGGCCCAGCGGCCCAGCCCGAAGGTGCGGGCGGTCTCGCTCGCGACGGGGTCGACGTCCTGCACGCCGTAGAGCACCTGGACCAGGACCTGCCAGAACGACGCGTACACGACCAGCAGCAGCACGGACCGCAGGTCGGTGCCGAAGACCAGGACCGCGAGCGGAATGAGCGCCACCGACGGGATGGGCCGGAGGAACTCGATGGTCGAGGCGGTGAACTCGCGCAGCACGGGTAGCGTGCCGATGACGAACCCGACGGTGATCCCGAGGATCACCGCGATGGACAGCCCGACGAACCAGCCGCGGACGGTGTCGCCGAGGGCCGTCCAGAATCCGGCCTCCCCGGCGAGTTCGACGAGGGCCGTGCCGATCCGGCTGATCGGCGGCAGGTAGTCCGGCGAGACCAGGCCGATGCGCGGCACCGCTTCGAGTGACGCGAGGAACACGGCGAAGCCGACGACCCCCGACAGGGCGTTGCCTCCGGTCAGCCGACCGGCCTTGCCGGCCCGGGAACTCCGGGCCGGCGCGGCGCGGGTGGCCGCCGACGTCACGGAAGCAGCTCCGCCACGTCGACCTTCTCGGTGACCAGACCGTCGGTGAGCATCAAGTCGGCCAGCGTCTGGACGGACTCCCGGTTGATCTGTCCCGACCAGGCCGGGAGGGTCATCTTTTCGGCGACCGCCGGGTCGATCTTCGTGTACGTCAGTAGCACCTTCCGTGCCTCGTCAGGGTGCTCCTGGGCGTACTTCAGCGACTTCTCGATCGCGACGGTGAAGCGCTTGGTGAGGTCCGCCTTCTGCTGGATCGTCTTCTCCGTGGTGAAGTAGGCGGCGATGGTCAGGTTCGGCGCGGCGTCGACGAAGTTGGACGCGACGACCCGGGCGCCCTGGTCCTGTGCGACGGTGAAGAACGGTTCGACGATCCAGGCGGCGTCCACGCGCTTCGCGTCGACGGCCGCCGGCATGTCCGGGAACGGCAGCTCGACGAACTTGACCGACGACGGGTCGCCGCCGGCCTTGCGGATCGAGGCGCGGACCGTCGTGTCCCCGATGTTCTTGAGGTTGTTGACGGCGACGGTCTTGCCGGCGAGTTCGGCCGCGGTCGTGATGGGGCTGTCCTTCGGCACGACGATTCCGCCGAAGTCCTTGCCCTGCTGGCCCGTCGAGGAGTTGCCCTCCGCGATCGCCTTGAGCGGCAGCTTCTGCGAGCGGGCGACGATGAGCGACACCACGTTGCCGAAGGCGAAGTCGAACTCTCCGCTGACGACGCCCGGTACCGCGGCGGCGCCGCCGGTGGTGTTGACCACCTCGACCTCGATGTTCTGCTCGGCGAAGAAGCCCTTCTCGATGCCGAGATGCAAGGGCGCCACGTCCACGATCGGGATGGCACCGACCTTGACCTTGGTGGTGCCCCCGCCCTGCGCGCCGGAGCCGCCGGCGTCGTCGGAGCTGCCGCAGGCGGCGGTGGCCGTGAGCAGGGCCGCGGCGGTGATGGCGCTGATGACAAGACGGCGCATGCAGGTACTCCCGCGTCCGGCGGTCCATGCTGGACCGGGGGGTGGTGGGCCTCCGTTGCGGGGAGACCTCCGAGGGGATGTTCGCTAGCCGAACGGCTGTTCTCATCTGGAACGTTGGCACGTGACCTGCCTCACGTCAACGGGTCGTCGCGACATTTCTGTCGCCGCCAACGCGACCTGAGTCTGGTGTGGACGGTCATCGTTGACGGGAGCCGTCGGCGGGCATTACGTTCGATATAAGTACGGCAGTCCGCATAGCGAACAGTCGGCTGTTCCCGGATTCGCAGGAGGCGGTGAGGCCAGTGGCGAAGCTCGTCTCGCTTTCCGACGGCGTCGCGGACCTGGTCCACGACGGTGACGTGGTGGCCCTGGAAGGGTTCACGCACCTCATCCCGTTCGCCGCCGGACACGAGATCATCCGCCAGGGACGACGCGACCTGACCCTGGTACGGATGACCCCGGACGTCATCTACGACCAGCTCATCGGCGCCGGCTGCGCCCGGCGCCTGATCTTCTCCTGGGGCGGCAATCCCGGCGTCGGATCACTGCACCGCTTCCGGGACGCGGTACAGAACTCCTGGCCGGGACCGCTCGAACTCGAGGAACACAGCCACGCCGGCATGGCGAACCGCTACGTGGCCGGAGCCTCCGGGCTACCGTTCGCCGTCCTCCGCGGCTACACCGGCACCGACCTGCCCCGGCACACCACCAACATCCGCACCATCACCTGCCCCTTCACCGGGCAGACCCTCACCGCCGTTCCCGCCCTGCGCCCCGACGTGACAGTCGTGCACGCGCAGCGCGCCGACCTCGCCGGCAACGTGCAGATGTGGGGCATCACCGGAGTCCAGAAGGAGGCCGTGCTCGCCGCGCACCGGTCGCTGGTCACCGTCGAGGAGATCGTCGACGAACTCGACCCCGTACCCGGGCAGGTCGTCCTGCCCGGCTGGGCGGTCACCGCGGTGGCCGAGGTGCCCGGCGGCTCCCACCCCTCCTACGCCCAGGGCTACTCCGTCCGGGACAACGCCTTCTACGTCGAATGGGACGAGATAGGCCGGGATCGGAACACCTTTCAGACCTGGATCGCACGGCACGTGCTGAAGACCGAGGCGAGCGCGTGAGCCCCGACTACACCGCCGACGAGATGATGACCGTCGCCGCCGCCCGGCAACTACGCGACGGCACCGCCTGCTTCGTCGGGATCGGACTGCCCAGCACCGCGGCGAACCTCGCCCGCGCCAGCCACGCCCCGAACCTCGTGCTCATCTACGAATCCGGTTGCCTCGGCGCGAAACCGGACCGGTTGCCGCTGTCCATCGGCGACGGCGTCCTGGCCGACACCGCCGACGCCGTGGTCTCCGTGCCGGAGGTGTTCAACTACTGGTTGCAGCCCGGTCGGATCGACGTCGGGTTCCTCGGCGCCGCGCAGCTCGACCGGTACGGCAACCTCAACACCACGGTCATCGGCGGCCACTACGACGACCCGGAGGTCCGGCTGCCCGGTGCCGGTGGCGCCCCGGAGATCGCCGCCTCCTGCGGCGAGGTCGTCGTGATCGTCCGACAGAACCTGCGGACGTTCGTCGAGCGCGTCGACTTCGTCACCTCCTTCGGCTACGGAAGCGGGCCGCAGGACCGGAAACGACTCGGGCTGCGCGGCGGGGGCCCTCGCGTCGTCATCACCGACCTCGGCGTACTCGAACCCGATCCGGTCAGCTGCGAGCTGACCCTGACCCGCCTGCACCCCGGCGTGACCGTGGAGCGGGTACGGGCCGCCACCGGCTGGGACCTCGCCGTCGCCGAGCGGTTGACCACCGGCGACCCGCCGACCGGGCACGAACTGACAGTGCTAAGGGCGCTGGAGGCGACCAAGAAGGCGGCCGGATGAGGAGGAACATGACCCAGGACACCGTCGACCAGACCGGCAGCGGCCTGGTCCTGCCGCGGTACCGGCGCGACGACGTCGACGCGCACCCGCCCCTGCTCAGTCCCGGCTACAAGTCGACGGCCCTGCGCGCGCCGCGACAGCCGCTGACCTACCTGCCGCACCGGCTGACCGAGATCACCGGCCCGCTGCTCGGCGAGGGGCGGCTCGGCGAGCTCGACCACGACCTGACCCGCCAGCACGACGGCGAGCCGCAGGGCCAGCGGATCATCGTGCACGGCCGGGTCCTCGACGGCGACGGCCGACCGGTGCCGCACACGCTGGTCGAGATCTGGCAGACGAACGCCGCCGGACGCTACCGCCATGCGGTGGACAACTGGCCGGCACCGCTCGACCCCAACTTCGACGGCGTCGGCCGAGCCCTGACCGACGATCGCGGCCGCTACCGGTTCGTCACCGTGCAGCCGGGCGCCTACCCGTGGAAGAACCACGACAACGCCTGGCGGCCGGCCCACATCCACTTCTCGCTCTTCGGCCGCGCGTTCACCCAGCGACTGGTGACCCAGATGTACTTCCCGGGTGACCCGCTCTTCTTCCAGGACCCGATCTTCAACTCGGTCCGCGACCCGAAGGCCCGCGAGCGGATGATCGCCCGGTACGACCACGCCGGCACCGTACCCGAGTGGGCGCTGGCGTACGAGTTCGACATCGTGCTGCGTGGCCGGGAGAGCACGCCCTTCGAGGACGAGGACGACGATGAGTGAACGGTTGGGTGTCACCCCCGCGCAGACGGTAGGGCCGTTCCTGCACCTCGGCCTGCGCTGGCCCGACGGCCCGTACGTCGTACCCGAGGGCACGCCGGGTGCGTTCTGGATCCGCGGCCAGGTCTTCGACGGCACCGGAGCGCCGGTGGTCGACGCACTGGTGGAGAGCTGGCAGGCCGATCCCGACGGCCGCTTCGACCACCCCGACGACCCTCGCGGCGCCCGGCCACCCGTGGTACCGGGTTTCCGCGGATTCGGACGCAGCGAGACCGATGCGCACGGCAGGTACGCCCTGCTGACCGTCAAGCCGGGACCGCTGCCCGACCCGGACGGAGCCACCGAGGCACCACACCTGACGCTGTCCGTCTTCGCGCGTGGACTCCTGCACCGCGTCGTCACCCGGCTCTACTTTCCGCACGAACCGGCCAACGCCACCGACCCGGTGCTGGGCAGCGTCGACGCGGAACGGCGCGGCACGCTGCTCGCCGGCCCGGCACCGGACGGGTTCCAGTTCGACATCCGTTTGCAGGGCGAGAATGAAACCGTCTTCTTCGCGCTCTGACACGCTGCTCGGCGGGCTCTCCGGCACACCGGACGTCGACGCGGAACTCACCGACGCGTCCCTGTTGCAGGCGATGCTCGACGCGGAGGCCGCGCTCGCCCGTGCCGCGGCGGACTGCGGCGTCCTGCCCGCGTCGGCCGCCCAGGCGATCGCCGCCCACTGCCGCGCCGAGCGGTACGACCCCACATCGCTCGGCCGGGCGGCCGACGGCACCGGCAACCCGGTGGTGCCGCTGGTACGCGAACTGACCACCGCCGTGCCCGAGCACGCCCGACCCTGGGTGCATCTCGGGGCGACGAGCCAGGACATCCTCGACACCGCACTGGCCCTGGTCACCAAGCGGGCGACCGAGCCCCTGCTGCGTCACCTCGACGTCGCCGCCGACGCCGCGGCCCGGCTCGCCGACACCCACCGCGCCACGGTGACGGTCGCCCGGACACTCGGGCAGCAGGCGGCGCCCACCACGTTCGGACTCAAGGCCGCCGGCTGGCTGGTCAGCCTGGTCGAAGCGCGGGCCGGGTTGCTCCGGGCGCGGGCGACACTGCCGGCGCAGCTCGGCGGCGCGGTCGGCACACTGGCCGCGCTCGGATCCGCCGGTCCGGCGGTGTCCGAGCGGTACGCGGAACACCTCGGCCTCGCCGCGAGCCCGCTGCCCTGGCACACCCGCCGCCAGCCCGTGCTCGACCAGGCCGCCGCCCTCGGCGGGCTCCTCGCGGCCACCGGCAAGGTCGCGGTGGACGTCGGCCTGCTCGCCCGGACCGAGGTGGGCGAGGTGGCCGAGGGCGGGCCCGGACGGGGCGGCTCGTCAGCGATGCCGCACAAGCGCAACCCGGTCGACTCGGTCCTCGTCACCGCCGCGGCGCGGCGTGGCCCGGGGCTCGTCGCGACCCTGTTCACCACCGCGGTTCAGGAACACGAACGGGCGGTGGGTGACTGGCACGCCGAGTGGGAACCGCTGCTGGACCTGCTGCACGTCGCCGGTGGCTCCGCCGCCCGGTGCGCCCGGATGCTGGACGGGCTGCAGGTTCGTCCCGAGCGGATGCGGGCGAACCTCGACGCGACCTGCGGACTCGTGCTGGCCGAGGCCGTCGCCGTGCGCCTGGCGCCCGCTCTCGGCCGTGCTGCGGCGGGTGACCTCGTCGCCCGCGCCGCGACCCGGCCCGCGTTCCGGGACGCGCTGGTCACCGACCCGGACATCCGCGCCCACCTGTCCGAGCGGGAGATCGACGAGGCCCTCGACCCGTACGGTTGGCTGGGGTCGGCCGAACGGTTCGTCGACCGCGCGCTCGCCGCCCACCGGGGGACGCAGCCGTGAGCGGCCGCCTGCACGTCACCGTGGACGGGCCGGCCGACGCCCCCGTGCTCCTGCTCGGCGGTTCGCTCGGCACCACCTGCGCCATGTGGGCGCCGCAGATGGCGGCGCTCGCCGAGCGGTTCCGCGTCATCCGCTACGACCACCTGGGCCACGGCCGCTCGGCGGTGCCGGTCGGGCCGTACACGATGGACCTGCTCGGCGCGGAACTGCTGCGCCTAATGGACGACCTCGAAGCGGCGCGCGTCGACTACGCGGGTCTGTCCCTCGGCGGCATGGTCGGCATGTGGTTCGCCGCGCATGCGCCCGACCGGCTGCGGCGGCTGGCGCTGCTCTGCACGTCCGCGTCCCTCGGCCCGTCCCAGGCATGGCGCGACCGGGCGGCGGCGGTACGCGCCGAAGGCGTCGGGGCGGTCGCCGACGTGGTGGTCGCCCGTTGGTTCACCCCCGCCTACGCGGCGACCCGACCGGACGTCGTCGACGAGCACCGGGCGATGCTCACCGCCACGTCCGCGGAGGGCTACGCGGCGTGCTGTGAGGCGATCGCCACGATGGACCTACGGGACGACCTGCACAAGATCGAGGCGCCGACCTTGGTGATCGCGGGAGCTGACGACCCGGCCACGCCTGTGGAACACGCCCGCGCGATGGTCGAACGGATTCCGCAGGCGCGGCTGGCCGTTGTCGACCAGGCGGCACACCTGGCCAACGTCGAGCAACCCGAGCAGGTGTGCCGGCTGCTGTTGGAGCACTTCGACGAGGAGTGGTGAACTGTGGACGACCGCGATCGGCACGAGGCAGGCATGACGGTACGCCGGCAGGTGCTGGGCGACGCGCACGTCGACCGGGCGATCGCCGGCACCGACGAGTTCAACGCCGACTTCCAGGACTTCATCACCCGCTACGCCTGGGGGGAGATCTGGACCCGGCCCGGCCTCGACCGGCGTACCCGCAGCTGCGTCACCCTCGCCGTGCTCGCGACCCTGCACCACGACGAGGAACTCGCCATGCACGTACGTGCCGCACTGCGGAACGGGCTGACGCCGGAGGAGGTCGGTGAGGTCCTGCTCCAGGTCGGCGTTTACGCTGGCGTACCAGCGGCGAACCGGGCCTTCAAGGTGGCCCGGGAGACCCTGCGGCAGGAGGACCAGTGAGCCGGCTTCAACCTCCCCTCGCCGCCACCCGGACCGCGAGCTCGGACGCGGCGACCGCCCACCGGCCGGTGCAGGTCGAGAAGGGCTCGGTGACCGACGAGACGACACGATCTCCGGAGTTCGTCCAGTCGCTGGAACGCGGGCTCGCCGTCATCCGGGCCTTCGACGCCGAGCATCCCCAGCTCACGCTCAGCGACGTGGCCCGCACGACCGGACTGACCCGGGCCGCCGCGCGCCGGTTCCTGCTCACCCTCGTCGAGTTGGGGTACGTGCACACCGACGGCCGGCTCTTCTCGCTGCGGCCCCGGATCCTCGAACTCGGGTACGCCTACCTGTCGAGCCTGAGCCTCCCGGAGGTCGCGCAGCCCCACATGGAGGCGCTGGTCGCGCAGGTCCACGAGTCCTGCTCGGTGTCCGTGCTCGACGGCGGTGAGGTGGTCTACGTCGCCCGCGTCCCCACGAAGCGGATCATGACGGTGGGGATCAGCGTCGGTACCCGCTTTCCCGCGTACGCGACGTCCATGGGACGGGTACTGCTCGCCGCGCAACCGGCGGACTGGCTGGACGGCTACCTCGCCGAGGCGGAACTGCGGCCGCTGACCCGCCGCACCGTCACCGACCCGGCGAAGCTGCGCACCGTGCTCAAGAAGATCGCCGCGCAGGGGTACGCGATCGTCGACCAGGAACTCGAGGAGGGACTTCGGTCTCTGGCCGCGCCGATCCGGGGTGACAACGGGTCGGTGATCGCTGCCGTGAACGTCTCGGCCCACGCCAGCCGCGGCTCGTCCGAGACGATCCGCAGGGAGTTGCTGCCGCCGCTGCTCGCGACCGCCGAGCACATCGAGCAGGATCTGCGGGCCGGCCCCAACCGTTAGGAACATCTGGGTCGACCTCGCCGTCTCGGCTGATCCGACCGATGTCACCGGCCGGACTGTGCGGTGCCCGGCGTCCGCGACGCCGGACGGGTTGCACCGGGACCGGCCGATCAGCCTCCAGTTCTGGACTTGCCGGTCCAATTTTGTCGCGCCACAGTGTGGTCCGGCGGTCCGAACCGGGCCGGCCACGAATCTGGCGGACAAGGCAACTGGAGTACCAGACGATGCACTACTACCTGCTCGGCCGGTCCGGGCTGCGCGTCAGCCGGCTCGCCCTCGGCACCATGAACTTCGGCACCGCGGGCTTCCACGCCCCGTACGGCAAGACCGAGGCCGAAGCCGAGCCGATCTTCCGGCGCTACCTGGAGGCGGGCGGCAACTTCGTCGACACGGCCGACTTCTACACCGCCGGTGAGAGCGAGCGGATCCTCGGCCGGCTGATCACCTCCGCCGGGGTGCGGGACCGGCTGGTGTTGACCAGCAAGTTCACCAACAGCACCGATCCCGGCGACCCCAACGCCAGCGGCAACGGCCGCAAGCACATGATCCGCGCCCTGGAGGCGTCGCTGCGCCGACTCGGCACCGACTACCTCGACCTGTACCTGCTGCACACCTGGGACCGGATCACCCCGGTCGAGGAGGTCGTGCGGACCTTCGACGACCTGGTACGCGCCGGCAAGATCCGCTACGCCGGCCTGTCCGACGTGCCGGCCTGGTACGCCGCCCGGGCGCAGAGCTACGCCGAGGCGCACGGCCTGACCCCGATGATCAACCTGCAACTGCCGTACTCTTTGATCTCGCGCGGGATCGAGCCGGAATACCTGCCGATGGCGCAGTCCCTGGGCCTGGGCCTCACGGCGTGGAGCCCCATCGGCGGCGGGCTGCTCACCGGCAAGTACCGGCGAACGGCGGACGGCCTGGCGGGCACCGGACGACTCGGCACGGACGGCGCGAGCGGACGTCCGGTCAGCGACCGCGAATGGCGGGTGATCGAGGCGCTCGACGGCGTCGCCACCGAGCTGGGCCGGAGCATGGCCCAGGTGGCGATCAACTGGGTGGCCACCCAGCCCGCCGTCGGCTCGGTGATCATCGGGGCGAGCAGCCCGGAGCAGGTGGACGGCAACGTGGCCGCGCTCGACTTCGAGATTCCGCCGCAGCTGCGCGAGCGGCTGGAGCAGGCCAGCTCCGAACCGCTGCCGCTCCCGTACTCGATGTTCACGCCGGAGTACCAGTCCTGGATGGTGAGCCCCGGCCTCGGTATCGGCGACAAGCCGGCCGGGTACGCCCCGCCGATCGTCAACGGCGCCGCCCAGCCGGTCGGCTGACGACCCGTCCCGCGGTGGGTGCCGCCCACCGCGGGACGGCAGGGCCGCCGTGCCGATACCGTTGACCAGCATGACCCGAGGAGGCCTCATGACGCGCCCGCTGACCAGCAAGGGCGAGGCGACCCGAGCGCGGATCGTCGCCGGCGCGGCCACCGAGGTACGTGAGCGCGGCGTGGACGAGGTCCGCCTCGAGGATGTGATGGCCCGCACCGCCACCAGTAAGAGTCAGCTCTTCCACTACTTCCCTGGCGGTAAGGAGGAACTCCTGCTCGCGGTGGCCGAGCATGAGGCCGACCAGGTGCTCGCCGACCAGCAGCCGATGCTCGGAGACCTGACGTCCTGGGCGGCCTGGCAGGCGTGGCGTGATCGGGTGATTTCGCGCTACCAGGAGCAGGGCGACACCTGCCCGCTCAACGGTCTGCTCGGGCAGACGGGTCGTCGCGCACCGGCCGCCCGTGCGGTGCTCGTCGGGCTGATGCAGCGCTGGGAGCAGGCGATCGCCGTCGGGATCCGGCACATGCAGTCGACCGGCGAGATGACCGCGGAGGTGGACGCCGGACGCGCGGCCGCCGCCATGCTGGCCGGCATCCAGGGTGGCGTCCTGCTGCTGCTCTCGACCGGAAAAATCGACCATCTCGAGGCCGCGCTCGACCTCGCCATCGACGGTCTCCGGCGGCCGCAGTCTTCCGGGTGACGGCACCCCGGCCACCCGGGCCGGATCAGTCGCCCTGCTGCTGGTCGGCAGAGACGGCCGGCCACAGCGTGGCCACCACCCGTTCGGGGAGTCCCTCGATCGACTCTCCGGCATAGAAGGCGGCGAAGTAGCTACCGAAGCACATCAACGCGATGACGCGGGTGTCGATGTCGGCTCTGACCGCGCGTCGCTCCCGCAACTGCTTCAGCACCTCCTCGACCAGGGCGACCCGGGGTTCGACGGCGTGTTCGCGCAGGATCTCCAGCAGGTCCGGCGTGCGGCGCGCCTCGCCGGCGAAGTTGCCCATCAGCACCATCGCGTCCGGGTTGAAGTAGGCGGGATCGAGCCGGCGGACAGCCTCCACGAGCGCGTCGCGCGGCGCCAGCTCCGCGAGGTCGACGGTGTGCATGTCGCGCTGTTTGCGAAAGCCGTAGTCGAGCGCGTCGACCACCAGGTCGAACTTGTTCTTCCAGCGGCGATAGAGCGTGGGTCGGGTCACCTTGGCGTCGGCGACGATGTCACCGATCGTCATCCTCGAGTAGCCGTCGCGCACGAGGCGCTCCCGGGTGGCCAGGATGATCGCCTCGTCGATGGCGGCGTCCCGGGGCCGGCCGCCGGGGTGCGTGCGTTCGCCCCCGCCCGTTGCACTGTCCCGGTCCGGTTCGCCCTCTGGTCGGGTTCGAGCCATGGTTCACCTCGTGGGCAGCGACTGTGGTCGGCGCAGGTTACGTTACAACCAGTGACTGTAACACAAAACACCAGCGCGACGGGTCACCGGAGTGGGCGCGTCGATCATGGCAAGTTGCAGTCAAGTGCTGTAACGAAACATGCCGAGTCGCGCCGACCGGCTCCCGAAGGCAAGGGGCTGACGTGGAACCGAGCAATTCCGTCCTGCACTGGTTCGACTTCATCTGCCCGTTCTGCTACGTCGGGCAACAGCGCAACGAGATCCTCGAACGACGCGGCCTGGAGGTCGTACACCTGCCGTTCCAGATCCACCCCGAGATCCCCGACGGGGGCGTCGAGGCCGGACCGCGTACCGGACCGATGTATGAGGCGCTCGAGCGCGAAGCGGCGGAAGCCGGCCTGCCGTTGAACTGGCCGCGGCGGCTGCCCAACACCCGGAAGGCGCTGACGGCGGCCGAATGGATCCGCCGCAGCCGGCCGGACGTGTCGGGCGACTTCAACCGAGCCTTGTTCGCCGCGCGCTTCGAGCTCGGTGAGGACATCGGCGACCGGGCGGTCGTCGAGCGGCACGCCGCCGAGGTCGGTGTCGATCTCGACGCGCTGCGGGCCGCGTTGGACGACGGCAGCGCACTGGCCTTCCTCGCCGAGTCCGAGTCGTTGGGCGCGCGCCTCGGCGTACGAGCCACCCCGACCTGGCTCATCGCGGGCGAATTGGTGTCCGGCCTTCTCCCGCGACCGGAGTTCGAACGGCTCGCCGAGAAGGTGACGCCCCGTGGATGACGCCGCGAACCCGGTCACCCGACCAGCGGGGTGCGCGGAAGACCTGATGAACGAGAGGAGACGTCGATGGGCCTGAGCGATGCGCCCGAGTTGAAGGTGGTCCCACCCGGCGGCGGCGAGTCGGCCGACATTCCGGGGTTCGGCGCGGTCTTCAAGCTCTACAGCCGCGACAACGGGGGCCGGGTGGCCATCGTGGAGCATCCGTTCGCCGTGGGCACGATCACCATGCCGCACCGCCACACGCGCGAGGACGAGCACTCCATCGTGCTCGAAGGTGAGATCGGTTTCCGGTCCGACGGCGACGAGGTCGTCCTCGGCCCCGGCGGCTACATCACCAAACCACGCGGGCAGATGCACGCCATGTGGAACGCCGGCGGCGTGCCCGGCCGCATCATCGAGGTGATCGCACCGGGCGGCTTCGAGAGCTACTTCCGGGAACTCGGCGAGCTGTTCACCTCCGTGAAGCCGGCGCCCGGCGTGAGCATTCGCGAGACACCCGAGTTCGGCGAACTCGCCGCGAAGTACGGCCTCACCTACGGCACGCCCGACTGGCTCGACAGCATCGTCGCGCGGTACGGACTGCGCCACCCGCTCGGACGGGCCGACTGACCTGTCCCGGCGTCGCTCAGCCAGTCCGTTCGTCCGGGGCGACCACCGGCTCAGTGCAGCGCTCCCACTGCTGCCACCACTGCCGCTCGGTGGGCTCGCCGGCGGCGACGACCAGCGCTTCGACCAACTCGGCCAGGTCCCGAGCCGACTCGGCCCGCCGGCTGCGGACCAGTTCGCGGATCTGGTCGGTCCGTCGCCGCATCACCTCACCCACGAGTTCCTTCCCGCTGCTGGTCAGCCCCAGCCAGGAGACCCGCCGGTCGGTGGCACCGGGGTGCCGGGCCACGAGGCCCCGGCGCACCAGCCGGTCGCAGGTCCGGGTCGCGGTCGACGGATGGACGTGCAGGGCCGCGGCGAGATCGACGGTCCGCAGCGGCCCCCGGGACGCGAGTACGACGATCGCCCGATACTGCGACAGCGTGACGTCCACGTCCAGGGTGGCGAGGGTGCGAGTGGTGATACCGACGAGGGTCCGACTCAGCGCGGCGAGGCTCTCGACGAGCCCGGTCTCCGGGCCTGTCGACGTACTCGCAGGGAGCACGTTCGCGACCATGCGGCAATGATTGCACGGGCGCAGGAGGCGCACTGATGGTGATCCGCCGGTCGTGACGGGTTCAGCTCCGGGGGAGCCGGCCGGTGTGCCGCCGGGGAAGGTGGGTACCAAGCCGCGTCGGCAGCGAGCAGCGGGAGGACACCATGGCAGGCGCAGCTTCTTCTGACCAGCCCGGCTGGGGCGACCGGACGGGCAACCCCGCCGGGCGCTTCACGGACGAGATCGCCGAGGTCGTCCGCGGCGAGATGGGCGCGGTCCGCCGCCAGCTCACCGAGGCCGCCCGGCCGGCCGGCACCGGCATCGCCCTGCTCGCGGCGGCCGGTGGCTGCCTCATCCTGGGGGTGGGCGCGGCGTCGACCACCGTGCTGCGCATGCTGGAGACGTTCCTGCCCCGCCGTCTGGCCGTCGCCGGGCTGGCATCCGGCTACCTCGCCGCGGCCGCCGTACTGGGGCGGCTCGGACTGCAGCAGTTGAGCGCGGCGGGCGACAACTCGGCCCGGGTCGCCGACGAGGTACGCGAGGCCGTCTCCGCGACGGCCGGTGCGGTGGTGCCCGCCGGGTCCGCGGCCGCCCGCCAGGCGCTGGGAGGCGGTCGTGGCCCCGAAGCCGACGGACGGAACGAGGCGTGACCTTGTCGGACAAACATGAGCAGGCCGAAGAGATGCGTGACGACGTGCCGTCGACCGTCGCCCGCTCCGACGACAAGGCGGTGCGTACGTACAAGAAGACGCTGGAGTCGGCCGAGGAGACCTACGGCGACGGGGAGCGGGCGCACCGTACGGCGTACGCCTCGCTGAAGCACACCCACGAGAAGGTGGGCGACCACTGGGAGCCCAAGGAGCGCCCCGGGCCCTCGGATCCGCAGGCGGAGTTGGGCACACCGGCGTCCCGGGAGCGCACCCGCCCCACCGCCGGGGGTGTGGACGCCAATGCGAGCAAGGAGCATCTCGACGACGTCGCTCGCCGGGTGGGCATCCGGGACCCGCAGGACCTGGAGAAGGACGACCTGGTCCAGGCGATCGAGAAGGCAAACGCCCGGGCCACCGCGCGCGCCCGGAAGCGGTGAGAACGTCCGGGCCTCGCCCGTCAGGCCGGTGGCCAGTTCCGCAACGCGGCGTCGGCCACTTGTTGCAGGTCTTCGCATGTGGCGCCGCCGGCTGCCTGGACTGCGACGCCGTTGGCGATGGTCATGACGTAGCGGGCGATCTTCTCCGGATCGGCGCCGGCGGGCAGGTCGCCCTCGGCGACGGCCTGCCTGAACCGGTCACCCAGTAGCGCCTGGCCGCGGGCGCGCCACTCGGCGAGGAAGTCGCGCGCGGTGCGCCCGGTGTCGCCGGCGGCCAGCGCGCCCTGGACGCCGAGGCAGCCTGCGGGTAGTGCGGGCAGGGTGTTGGCGCGGGCCGCGCCGGCGAGGAAGGACATGGCCACCTCGCGGGCGGTGGGCGCTCGTAGTGCTTCGGCGACGTAGGCGCCGGGGCCCTGCTCGTAGTGCTTCAGCGCTTTGCGGAACAGCTCCTCCTTGTTTCCGTAGGCCGCGTACAGGCTCTTGCGGGAGATGCCCATGGCCTCGGTCAGGTCGGTGAGGCTGGCGCCCTCGTAGCCCTGGGCCCAGAAGACCACCATGGCCTTCTCGAGCGCCACCTCGGGGTCGAACTCTCGCGGGCGGCCGATCGACGACGTGCGCATCACCACACCCTAGCACTTTGGTACCGATCGGTGCAGAACTGCTACGGTCGCCTTCTGCACCGATCGGTGTAAAAGTCTATACAGCTCAGACGCCACGCCTTCCGGCACAGGGGAGAGGAACACCATGACCGAGAGTGATCTGCGCGACTGGTACATGCGCTACGCCGAGGCGCTCAACGCCCATCAGTTCGATCGCATGGCCGAGTTCATCAACGACGAGGTCCTGCTCGGCGGTCACCCCGGCAGCCGCGACGACGTGGTCACGGTCCTGAAGGGGATCGCGGACGCCGTCCCGGACATTCGCTGGGAGGTCGACGAACTGCTCATCGACCGAGACGGCATCGCCGTACGCGCCATCAACACCGGCACCCCCACCAAGGAATGGCTCGGCATTCAACCGTCCGGCGCCTCGTTCAAGATCGTCGAGTACGCCATCTACAAGGTTCGTGACGGCCGGTTCTCCCAGATGACGAACCTGCACGACTCGGCCGAGATGCTCCGGCAGTTGACCGCCTGACCGCTGAGGGGATCCGGAATGGATCGCCAGAAACCACGAGCGGGGACACCGCCGTCGGTGTCCCCGCTCGCGGGTGGACCGAGCGCCGTCGGCGGTCGCCCTGACTCTCGTCAGTCGCCGGTCGCACGGCGTACCCTTGGTCGCCACGAATACGTGCATCCTTGCATGTTTCGGTCCCGGGGGAGGGGGAGCCGTGAGGCGAGGCGCTGCCCGCTGGGCGCGGCGAGGGCTGGTGGCCCTGGCCATGATCATCGTTACCCTCGCCGGCGTGATCGGCGGCACCATGCTCGGCGGCCGGGTCACCGGGGACGTGGGACCGCTGCGAGTGCAGTTTCAGGTCAGCCCGTCGACCAACGGCGGCAGCGAGATCGCCGTGCCACCGCTCGGCTCGCTCTTCCTGGACAGCCACTCCGGACCGGCCCGGCTCACCGCCCGCCTCGACTCGCTCGACCAGAAGCGCGCCGAGGCGCTGATCCACGAACCGGGCGGGCTGGCCGCCGCCGGGGCCTCCGCGCCGGCCGACATCCGCGACGCCCTGCTCCGCCTGGGCCTGCGCACGATCGCGGTGTCCGTCCTGGTCACCATGCTGCTCGCGGCACTGACCTTCCGCTCCACCCGCCGGACGGCCTGGGCGGGGACCCTCGCCCTCGCCGTCACCGGCGGCGCCCTCGGAGCGGCCGCGCTCACCGTACGACCCGGCGCCGTCGCCGAGCCACGCTACGAAGGGCTCCTGGTCAACGCGCCCGCGCTGGTCGGCGACGCCCGCCGGATCGCTGACGACTACACCCGCTACGCCGACCAACTGCAACGACTCGTCGGCAACGTCAGCAAGCTCTACAGCACCATGTCAAGCCTGCCCGTCTACGAGGCGGCGCCGGACACCACCCGGATCCTGCACGTCTCCGACCTGCACCTCAACCCGTCCGTCTGGCCGGTGATCAAGACCGTGGTCGAGCAGTTCGACATCGACCTCGTGATCGACACCGGCGACATCACCGACTGGGGCAGCGAGCCGGAGACGTCGTACGTGTCGATGATCGGCCAGCTCAAGGTGCCGTACGTCTACATCCGCGGCAACCACGACTCGCCCCGTACCGCGCAGGCCGTCGCCGGGCAGCCGAACGCCGTGGTCCTGGACGACTCGATCACCAGCGTCTCGGGTGTACGCATCGCCGGGATCGGCGACCCCCGGTTCACGCCGGACAAGCAGGAGCAGGAGGCCGGCCCGTGGGAGGAGGGGCCGACGAGCCTGCCGGGCTCCGGCCTGCGACTCGCCGACACCATCCGGGCCGCCGGCGTCCCGGTCGACATCGCCCTGGTGCACGACCCGGCGTCCGCCGAGCCGCTCGCCGGGACGGCGCCGCTGATCCTCGCCGGGCACACCCACCAGCGGGAGGTCCGCATGCTGCCCGGCCCCGGCGGCGGACCCGGCAGCCGGCTCGCGGTGCAGGGCTCCACCGGCGGAGCGGGCCTGCGTGGACTCGAAGGCGAGGAGCCCACACCGCTGGCCATGTCCGTGCTCTACCTGGGCCAGAACCACCGTCTCGAGGCGTACGACGACATCCGGGTCGGTGGCACCGGCCTGGCTCAGGTGAGCCTGAACCGGCAGGTGATCGACCCGGACGTCGCGGCGGACACGGGCGGCGCCGGCGCCGGCGCCACCACCCCGGCGGCACCGCCGCCGTCGCCGGATATCCCGAGCCAGGCGCCCGCCGGCCGCTGACCGCCTGTCCGCCGCGCCCCGGCCGACGAGCGGGTGCGGCGATGCGGGCACCCGCACCAGGGCGGTGCCCGCGGGCGCGGGTCAGGCGCCGAGCAGCCGGCGGATCTCCGGGGCGGCCGGATGGCGCGGCGCGACGGCGAGGAACCGGCGCAGCGTGTCCGGCGCGTCCCCCGGTCGGGTGCTGCGTTGCGCGAGCCCGAGCACCAGCAGGCCGTCCGGCGAGTCGGGGGAGCGCGTCAGCACCTCCCGCACCGTCCGCTCCGCACCGGCGGCGTCACCCGCACGCAACAGCGCGAAGGCGAGCCGGAGCTGGACGCCGTCGTCCGGGCGGTCCCGCAAGGCCTCCCGGTACAGCTCGGCGGCGGCGTCGTAGCGCTGATCCCGCTCAAGGTCGCGGGCCAGCTGGAGGGTGACGGCGACCGGGTCTGCGGGTCCCGCCTGCGGCTGCGCGTCGTCCAGGCGGTCGGCGGCGAGCGCCACCGCGGCCACCAGCACCACCACTCCGGCGCAGGACACCCACCAGACACGGTGCGCGGCAGCGCCGACCGAAGCGCGGCCGGCCGCGGCCGCGACGGGCCGTCGGCGCCGCGACGGACGCAGCGTGCGTACGGCGGCGGCGCCGGCGCCCAGCAGGGCCAGCGCCGGTACGGCCCAGAGCAGCAGCGACAGCCCCCGGGCAGGCGGGTCGGCGAGCACGTCGTCGCCGTAGCGTTCGACGAACCAACGGCGGATCTCCGCCGGGCTGCGTCCCTGGGCCAGTTGCTCGGCCGCCGCCTGTCGCATCGCCGCGGCGATCGGCGACTGCGAGTCGGCCACCGACTCGCCCTGGCAGGCCGGGCAGCGCAACCCTTGCGTCACCGTCCGGACCGGGTCGGCGTCCGGGGCCGCCGCCGACGAGCGGAGCAGTCCCGCGACCGCTCCGGCGACCAGTGCCGCGACCACCAGCGCCCCGAGCAGCCGCCGCCAGCTCATGCCAGCTCCAGCAGCGGCGCCACCCGCTGGTCGAGCCACTGCCGGGTGACCACTCCCTGCTGGCGGGCGACGATCCGCCCGTCGCGGTCCACCACGAAGGTCTCGGGGACTCCGCGTACGCCCCACCTGACGGCCTGGGTGCCGTCCGGGTCCGGCAGCACGGTGAGGCCCGTCGTCCCGGTCTCGGCCAGCAGCGCCCGCACGGCCTCCGGTCCGTCGCGCAGGTTCAGCCCGACGACCCGCAGCCCGTGCGGGGACCAGCGTCGGACGGTGTCGGCGAGCAGCGGCAGTTCGTCGCGGCACGGCCCGCACCAGGAGGCGAAGACGTTCACCAGGACCACCTGTCCGCGCGCCTCGGTGAGGTCGAACCGTCCGCCGTCGAGCGTGGCCCCGTCCAGCGCCGGCGCCGGGATCGGGTCGCCGGCCGCTCCGGTGGTCGGGGCCGTGCCGGTGCGCAGCCCGGCGGCCAGTACGACGGCGACCGCGACCACCAGCAGCAGCAGCGTCGCCCTGCCCACCGGCAGTCGGCGCAGTCGGCCGGCCGTCACGCCGGGACCTTCGCGGCGGCGGGCGGGGCGGCCGGAGTCGACGTCGGTGGCCGCCGCCGGATCCGCCGCACGCTCGCGGCGAACGCGAGGAGTCCACCGCCGACGATCAGTGCCGCGCCGCACCAGAGGACACCCACCAGTGGGTTCACCGCGAGCCGCACCGTCGCGGTGCTGCCGTCCGCGGCGACGGCGAGCAGCGTGACGTAGGTGTCACGCCGCGGGCCGGTGTCTATCCACGGCACGGTGACCGCGGTGTCCCGGGCAGTGTCGTACCAGAGTCGCGGAGCGACGGTGCGGTCGGCGCCGTCACCGGTCAGTGCCAGCCGGGCCCGCACCGCCATCCGGCCGTTGCTCGCCGATCGCTCGACCGCCAGCAGCCGTACCGACACGTCCGACACCCGTACCGTCTCTCCGGTTCGCACGGTCCGCTCCTGGGCCCGGCCGTACGCCGAGGACCCGGCGACGCCGAGCGCGACCAGCGCGAGGCCGGCGTGTGCCAGTACGGCTGCCAGGCGTACCGCCCGTACGCCCCGGCGGCGGCGCAGCAGCGACCCGAGCTGTCCGGCCAGACCGGTCAGGGTGAACGCCGCCGCCCCGAACGCGACAAGTGCCGGCACACCCGGCCGGCTGAGCAGGCTCGCCGCGGCCACGGTCACCGACCCGGCGACCGCGGGGAGCACCAGTTGTCGTGCCGCCGCCCGGTCGCCCGCTCGCCGCACGGCGGGAGCGACCCCGGCGAGCAGGAGCACCACGATCGCCAGCGGGACCGCGGTGCGCTGGTAGTAGCCGGGACCGACGCTGCTGCGCGCACCGGTCAGCGGCTCGGTGAGCAGTGGAAGGACGGTGCCGATCAGCACGACCGCGGCGATCGTCACCAGCAGCACCCCGTTGACCAGGACGGCCGTGGCCCGGGACAGCAGGGGAGGGTGGCCGGGATCGGGCGGCGACGGGTCGCGCCGGCCGGCGAGCAGTGTCGATGCCAGGACCGCCAGCAGCACGAGACCGAGCAGCAGGGGGCCGAGTGGGGATTCGGTGAACGCGTGCACGCTGGCGACCGCGCCGGAGCGGGTGAGGAACGTGCCCAGCAGCACCAGCAGGAAGCTGGCGCAGGCGAGGACGGAGTTCCATCGAGCCCGCCGGAGGGCACCCGACAGCATGGTGTGCAGGAACGCGGTCGCGGTCAGCCAGGGCATCAGCGAGGCGTTCTCCACCGGGTCCCACGCCCAGTAGCCACCCCAGCCGAGTACCGCGTACGACCACCAGGCGCCCATCGCGATCCCGGCGGTCAGGGCCGACCAGGCGGCCAGGGTCCACGGGCGGGCGATGCGGAGCCAGTCCCGGCCTTCGGGGCCGGCCAGCGGGGCGGCCAGGGCGAGGGCGAACGGCACGACCAGGCCGAGGTAGCCGATGTAGAGCAGGGGCGGGTGCACGCCCATCGCCGGGTGTTGCTGGAGCAGAGGGTTCGGCCCGGGGCCGTCGACCGGCGCCGGGTGCACCGACCGGAACGGGTTCGCCGCGAGCGCCGACAGGGCGAAGAAGAACGTGGCCACGACGCCGACGACCGCCATCGCGTACGCGTGCAGCCGGGGCGGGTGACGTCGGCGGGCCAGCAGTGCGGCGTATCCGCAGAGCACCAGCAACCACAGCAGCAGCGAACCGTCGAGCGCCGACCAGAGACTGGTGACCGTGTCGTAACCGGATACGTGCCGCCCGCCGTTCTCGGCGACGAAGCGGACACTGAAATCGTGTCGGAGCAGGGCCGTCTCCAGCACCGCGCACGCCAGGGCGGCGGCCAGCAGGGTCACCACGGTGGCCACCCGCGCCTGCCGGGCGGACCTGCCGAGCAGCGCGACCCGCAGCCAGAGCAGAACGGTGACCGAGGCGCTGATCAGTCCGGCGGCCAGGCTGGCGGTGCCCAGGTCACCGAGCATCCGACGGCCCCACCTCGGCCGGCCGGTACTCGTTGCCGTGCCGGACCTCCACGTGGTCCGAGCGGAACACGCCGTCGGTGGAGAGACGGCCTTCGACGACGGCGCTCTCACCCTCGCGGAACGTCTCCGGCGGGACACCGCGCTGGTACACCACGATCTCGTGTCCCGCCTCGGTCAACTTGAACACCACCAGATCGCCCTCGTGGCGCAGCGAGCCGGGCACCACATCGCCGCCGAGCCGTACGCGCTCGCGCGCCAGCTCCGGATCGGCCAGCACCTCGCCGGGCGTCCGGTAGTAGGTGAGGGTGTCCCGTAGGGCGCTGGTGACCAGCAGACCCCCGCCGGCGAGCAGCACGCCGATCAGTGCGACTCGACCGGGGCGCCGGATCATCCGACCCGGGCCGGGGCGCGCCGGGCCGGGTCGGCGGGCGTGGCCGCCGGCACGGACCGCCGGCGTTCCAGCCGGACCACCCGGTGCAGCAGGACGCAGAGCGCGACGACGCTGGCCGCCGCCACGGCGAGCAGCAGCGCGAGGCCCATCCGTGGATCGATCGGCGGGCGTTCCGGGGCGAGCATCGTGGCCTGCTGGTGCAGCGATCGCCACCAGAGCACCGAGAAGTGCACCACCGGGACCAGCAGGAAGCCGGCCACGCCGACCACGGCCGCCGGCCGGGCCACCGGACGGTCGCCGTCGCGGCTGCCGGTGCGTTCGGTCAGCATCCGTCGCAGCGCCAGGTAGCCGGTGTAGGTCAGCAGCAGTAGCGCCGTGCTGACCAACCGGGGATCCCAGGCCCACCAGGTGCCCCAGACCAGGTGCCCCCAGTAGGACCCGGTGCCGATGGCGAGCGCGGTCAGCACGACACCGATCTCGGCGCCGGCCCGGGCGAAGCGGTCCCAGCGGGGGTCGGCGCCGATCAGGTACGCCACGCTGGCCGCCAGCACGACTCCGAACGCGAGGTACGCCACCCAGGCGGCCGGCACGTGCAGGTACATGAGCCGTTGTGCCGGACCCTGCGCGGCGTCGGTCGGGGCCAGGAATCCACCGGCGAGAGCTGCGGCGGCGGACAGGCCGCCGGCCGTCCAGCCCAACGTGCGCCGGCCGGCAGCACCGCCGCGAGTGTCGAGGGCGAGGTCCACGGTGGTCGCTCGCATGATCTCCCTGTCCGCGCCGTCGGCGCTTGCCCGGGCCGTTCCTGCGTGCCGACTCTATTCCGAGTAAATGCTCTATTCATCGCATTTGCCTATATAAGGCGTAGGAAGGGATGAGCTGGTTAGGGTCGGTGCCGGTGAACAGAGCGCACGACCTCGAGCATCCCGGGCGACGCCGGCCGATCCGGCGCGTCGGCCCGGCGCTGACGCTCGCCGTCGTGCTGCCACTCGCGGCCTGTTCGGCCGGCTCGCCCTCCACGCTCGACCCGGCGGGTACGGGCGCCGCCCGGATCGCCGACCTGTGGTGGGTCCTCTTCTGGATCTCCGCAGCGGTCTTCGCCGAGGTCATGGTGCTTCTGGTGTGGGCCCTGGTGTTCCGCCGGGGCCGCGACACCCGGGTGCGGCACGGCCAACCACTGCGGTTCGTCGCGATCGCCGGCGCCGGGGTGCCACTGGTGATCCTGGTGGTGGTCTACGCCCTCGGACTCCGCGACCTGGCCGCGCTCGGCGCCGGGCCCGGACGGGACGCGCCCACCATCGAGGTCACCGGCCACAAGTGGTGGTGGGAGGTGCGAGTGCCGGGGATCGACGGCGCCACCGCGAACGAGCTGCACATCCCGGTCGGGGAACGGGTCCGGGTGCGGCTGCGCACAGCGGACGTCCTGCACAGCTTCTGGGTGCCGCAACTGATGCCGAAGACCGACCTGATCGCGGGCGAAATGCGTGAGACCTGGCTGCACGCCGACCGGGCGGGCACCTACCGCGGGCAGTGCGCCGAATACTGCGGCACCCAGCACGCGCACATGGCGTTCCAGGTGATCGCCGAACCGCGCCCACAGTTCGAGGCCTGGTTGGCCCGCCTCGGAGCGCCGGCGCGCCAACCGACGACCGAAGCCGAGCGGCGCGGGCAGCAGGCCTTCGTCCAGGGCAGCTGCGCCGGCTGTCACGCGATCCGCGGCACCGGCGCCGACGCCCGGGTCGGGCCGGACCTGTCCGACGTCGGCTCGCGCTGGAGCATCGGCGCCGGCGCCGTGCCCAACGACGCCGGACACCTGGGCGGGTGGATCGTGAACCCGCAGACCGTCAAGCCCGGCAGCTACATGCCGCCGCAGCCGGTCGACGCGCAACGACTGCCCGACCTCATCGCCTACCTGCGGTCACTCGAGTAGAGCGGGAGGCAGGACATGTCCACGACGATCGCGCCGTCATCCGGCGCCGGCCAGGAGGACCTGGCCCGCCTCGAAGCGCACTGGGGGGAGCGGCCCTCGCTGCGCTCCTGGTTCAGCACCGTCGACCACAAGCGGATCGGGCGGCGCTACCTCGTCACCGCCTCGCTGTTCTTCGTCCTGGCCGGGATCAGCGCGCTGGCCATGCGCACCCAGCTCGCCCGGCCCGAGTCGAACCTGCTCTCGCCGGAGGAGTACAACCAGCTGTTCACCATGCACGGCACGGCGATGATCTTTCTGTTCGCCACCCCGATGCTGTTCGGCTTCGGCAACTACCTCGTCCCGCTGATGATCGGTTCGAGGGACATGGCCTTCCCCAAGTTGAACGCGTTCGGCTACTGGGTCTTCCTCTTCGCCGGGCTGTTCATGTGGGCGAGTCTGCCCTTCGGCGCGGCGCCCAACGGGGGTTGGTTCGCGTACGTGCCGTTGACCGACGGCCGGAACACCCCCGGGCTGCACATGGACGTCTACACCCTGGGGTTGCTCTTCCTCGGCATCGCCACCACCGCAGGCTCGATCAACTTCATCGTCACCGCGCTCAAGCTGCGGGCGCCCGGCATGTCCCTCAACCGTGTCCCGCTGTTCGTCTGGGCGATCGTCGCGACCGCCTTCATGGTGATCTTCGCGCTGCCGGCGTTGAATCTCGACAACGCGATGCTCTTCCTCGACCGCCGGTTCGGCACCCACTTCTTCGACCCGGAGGCTGCCGGCAACGTGCTGCTCTGGCAGCACCTGTTCTGGATCTTCGGCCACCCGGACGTGTACATCATCGTCATGCCGGCACTCGGGATCGTCTCGGCGGTGCTGCCCGCCTTCACCCGCCGCGGCGTGGTCGGCTACGTCCTGATCGTGCTCGCCATCGTGTCCATCGCGATCATCTCGTTCGGCGTCTGGGTGCACCACATGTTCGCCACCGGCCTGCCGCACCTGTCCTACAGCTTCTTCAGCGCCGCCAGCACGATCATCACGATCCCCTCGGGCATCCAGATATTCGCCTGGCTGGCCACCATGATGCTAGGCCGCCTGGTCGTACGGGTGCCGCTGCTGTTCCTCATCGGGTTCATCGTGACCTTCGTGCTCGGTGGTTTCACCGGCGCCATGTTCGCGCTGACCGCCTTCGACCAGCAGGTCACCGACTCGTACTTCGTGGTCGCCCACTTCCACTACGTGCTCATCGGCGGCGCGGTGTTCCCGATCCTCGCCGGCATCTACTACTGGCTGCCGAAGATGACCGGACGGATGTACCACGAAGGACTCGGCAAGTGGGCGTTCTGGCTGTTCTTCACGGGCATGCAGGTCGCCTTCTTCCCGATGCACCTCTCCGGCCTGTTCGGCATGCCGCGCCGGGTCTACACCTACCGCGACGAGCCCGGCTGGGACGTGTGGAACATGGTCAGCACCATCGGGGCGTACATCCTGGCCGTCGGCCTGCTGCTCGTGCTGATCGGCGTGGTGCACGCCATCCGCCGCGGCCGTCCCGCACCACCCGACCCGTGGGGCGGCGACACCCTCGAATGGTCCACCGACTCGCCGCCGAGACCGTACAACTTCCCCGTCCTGCCGCAGGTGCACAGCCTGCACCCCACCTGGGACCAGCCGAGCCGGTCCTCCATGACGGAGGACGCCACCCCGGACCGGATCCTCGCCGACGGCCGGCGGACGTTGTTCACCAGCGAACTGGACGGCCGCCGCGAACGCGTGGTGGAGATGCCGGAGGCTTCCCTGCAGCCACTGCTGCTCGCCCTGGCCATGCTCGTGTTCTTCACCGCGATGCTGTTCGCCTGGTACCCGTTCGCCGTGGCGGCGGCCGTCGCGGTGGCCGTGATCATCGCTTGGTGGCTGTGGCCGCCGCGGCGTCCCGAAGAGGAACTGGGGGTGGCCCGATGAACGGGCGCCGCGCGGGTCAGCCGCGTCTCCGCACCGACCGCGGGGCGTGGCCCGGATGAGCGCCCGCAACCTCGCCGCGGCCACCAGCACCGAGGCGCTGACCACCGAACTGCCGGTCGGCCGCTCCACCGGGTGGTGGGGCATGGTCATGTTCGTCACCACCGAGGCGACCCTGTTCGCGTGCCTGCTCGGCAGCTACTTCTACCTGCGCTTCCAACACGGCGGCGAATGGCCACCCGGCGGCATCGAGCAACCCAAGCTGCTACGCCCGTTGGTGATGACGGCGGTGCTGTTGCCCAGCAGCCTGCCGATGATCTGGGCGGATCGCGGCATCCGCCGCGGCTCCCGCCGGCGGCTGCGGTACGGCCTGGCCACCACCATCCTGCTCGGAACCACCTTCCTGGTCCTGCAGGCCACCGAGTACGCCGAACTGTTCCACGAGTTCACCCTCACCACGAACGCCTACGGCTCGCTCTTCTTCGTCATCACCGGATTCCACGGCCTGCACGTGCTCATCGGGCTCACCATGCTGAGCTGGCTGCTCGCCGCCGCGCTGCGCGGCGGCAGCTTCGGCGCCCACCGCCACGACCGGGTCCGCAACGCGGCCATCTACTGGCACTTCGTCGACGCGGTCTGGGCCGCCATCCTGTTCACCATCTACCTCTCGCCGAGGCTGTGACGTGAGCGCGCAACCCGGCCCGCGTACCCGTCTCGCCGGTGGGCTGCTGCTCTGGTACGCGGTGCTGGGGGGCGCGCTCGCGTGGGCGATCCACCTGATGCTGGCCTGGGGCATCGACGAACTCACCTGCGCCAGCGGCTCGGATCGCGTCGGCGCCGTACCGCTGCGGGTGGTCGTCGCGCTCGCGGTGGTCCTGCCGGCGCTCGCCACCGTCGGTGCGCTCCTCGCTGCCGCGCTCGCCTGGCGACGGACCGCCCACACCCGGCCCGACGGGATCGCCGAAGGGACCCTCGGCCGCACCCGGCTGCTCGCCGCCCTGGGCCTCTGGGCGAACCTGCTGTTCCTGGCCATCATCCTGCTGGGTGGCGTCGCGTTGCTGGTGTTCCCGCCATGTCAGCGTTGAGCGCGGCCGGCTCCGTCGAGGCCGGGCTGCTCACCATTCTGCTCGCCGTGGCAGTCGCCCTGCTGGCCGCCGGCTACGGCCGGGGTGTCCACGAGCTGTGGGCGCGTCGGGGAGCCGGGGAGGTGCTGCCGGGCTGGCGGGTCGTCGCCTTCGGCGGTGGCGTGCTGGTCGTGCTCGCCGCCGACAGCGGACCGCTGGCCGGGCTGGCGCAGCGGTCCTTCACGGGTCACATGACCCAGCACATGGTGCTGCTGCTGGTGGCCGGCCCGCTGCTCGCCGCCGGCGCCGCCGGGTTGCCGCTCAGCCTGGCCTGCCCGGTCCGGCTGCGGCGACGGCTGGCCCGGCTCCGGTCCGCCCGCGGCACCCGCTGGCTGCGTCGGCCGGTGAACACCGCCCTGATGGCCGGCGCGGTACAGACCCTGGTGCTGTGGGTCTGGCATCTGCCGGCGCCGTACGTCGCGGCACTGGACCGGCCCGTCGTGCACGCCCTGGAACACGTCTGTTTCGTCGCCGGATCCTGGCTGCTCTGGGCTCCGATTCTGGGCGTGGCCCGGCACCGGCTGCCCGCACCTGTCGCGTTGCTGCTGCTGGTCGCAACGATGCTGCCGGCCTCCGCGCTGGGTGCCGTCCTCACCTTCGCACCCCGGCCGGTCTACCCGCTCAGGGCACTCGGTCCCGAGCCACTCGCCGACCAGCAACTCGCCGGCCTGCTCATGTGGGCGCCGATGGACGTGGCCGTCCTCGTCGCGGCGTTGACGGTGTTCCTGCGCTGGCTGCTGCGGCTGCAGCGGCAACATCCGGACACAGTGGGTCCGACAGAGCCGGCCGGGCCCGCGGCCGCCGCCCGAACCGAGGGAGTGCTGCGATGACCAGACCTTCGCGTGCCCGGTGGCTCGCCCTGCTGGTGCCGGTGGCGGTGCTCGCCGCCACCTCCTGCGCCCGCGCCGACCGGCCGCCGCCCCCGGAGATCCGCGCCGGTCAACCGGACCGGGGGGCCGCCCTCATCACCCAGTACGGCTGCGGCTCCTGCCACACCATTCCCGGCATCGACCGGGCCGAGGGGCTGGTCGGGCCGCCGCTGACCCGGTTCGGCGCGCGCTCGTACATCGCGGGGGAGCTGGTGAACAACGCCGACAACCTCCAGCACTGGATCGTCGACCCGCAGGCCGTCGAGCCGGGAACCGCCATGCCGGATCTCGGTGTCACCCCGATCGACGCGCAGGACATCGCCGCCTATCTCTACACCCTGGACTGACCGGATGCAGCAGCACGCCTCGACCGGTGCGGCGCAACGGCACAGGCCCCGCCGGATCCTCGCCGTCGGAACGGCTCTGGTGCTCGCCGCCGGGCCGGCGGCGTTGGCCACCCAACCCGACCCCGACCCGACACCGACGGCCACGCCCGCCACCGCCATGCCCGCTACCACCGCGCCCGCCACCGCCACGCCCGCCACCACCGCACCCGCCACGCCCGCCACCGCCATGCCCACCGGCGAGCGTGGCGCGGAGCTGTACCGGCAGCACTGCGCGAGCTGCCACGGCGAGCAGGGCCAGGGCAGTCAACGCGGCCCCTCCCTGGTCGGGGTCGGCCCCGCCTCGGTGGACTTCCAGGTCGGCACCGGCCGGATGCCCATTCCGGACGAGCTGCCGCAGCCCCGCCGCGACGAACCGGTCTTCTCGGCCGACGAGATCGCCGCGCTGGTCGACCATGTGGCCAGCTTCGGCGGGGGCGGGCCGCAGGTTCCCCGGGTCCTCCCCGGCGACCTCCCGGCCGGGCGGGAGATCTTCGCCGCCAACTGCGCACCCTGTCACGGCGCCACCGGCGCGGGTGCCGCGCTGACCGACGGCCGCGACGCCCCACCCCTGTACGAGGCCACGGCCGTGCAGATCGCCGAGGCGGTGCGCGTCGGACCCGGGCTCATGCCGGTGTTTCCCAGCCAGGTGCTCACCGATCAGCAGGTCGACGACCTCACCACGTACGTGCGGCGGCTGCAGAGTGAGCGGCTGGACCGGGGCGGGAACCCGCTGGGCCGGCTCGGCCCGCTCGCCGAGGGCCTGGTCGCCTGGATCGCCACCCTCGGGCTGCTCGTCGCGGCGGCCCGCTGGCTGGGCAGGAGGGCGGAGGAATGAGCAGGCGCCCGCCGGTACCGCCCGCCCCGCCCGGGGTGAACCGCCGTATCGTGTTCTCCTTCCTGGTCAGCGCCGCCGGCGCGATCGGCTTCGCGGTGACGTACGGCCTCGGCGGACAGACGCAGTGGGAGGGTGTCTGCCTCGCCGTCGCCTTCGCCGGCCTGGCGACCGGCCTCGCCATCTGGGGAAGGCGACTGGTGCCGACCGGCGGGTACGTCGAGGAGCACGAGGGGCTCATTCCGCCGCCGGGGGAGCAGGCGATGGCCGGCGAGGCGCTCGCGGCTCCGGACAGCCCGATCCGTCGACGCGGCCTGCTCGGTGCGCTCACCCTCGCGTTGACCGCCCTCGGCGCCGCGGCCCTGTTCCCGCTCCGCTCACTGCTGCCGTGGGACCGCACCCGCCCGGTCGAGGCGCTCAAGGACACCCCGTGGCGACCCGGCGTCCGGCTGGTCACGGCCGACGGTAGACCGCTGCGCCCCGCGGACGTACCCACCGGCACGGTGGTCGCGGTCTTCCCGGAAGGTGACCTCGAGGCCGGGGACGCTCCCGCCTTCGCGGTCCGCCTGCAACCGGAACGCTTCACCCGGCCTCCCGCCGGTGGTCACCTCGACGGGCTGGTCGTCCACTCCCTGCTCTGCACGCACGCCGGCTGCCCGGTCCGGCTCTACCTGCACGGGACCGGCCGGGTGCTCTGCCCCTGCCACCAGTCGTCCTTCGACCTGTTCGCCGGAGCCAAGCCCGTCGCCGGCCCGGCCGCCCGAGCGCTGCCCGGTCTGCCGATCGAGGTGGGCCCGGACGGGTTCCTGCGCGCCACCGGGGAGTTCACCGCGCCGCCCGGCGCCGGCTTCTGGAGCCGGCCATGATCCTCGATCGGCTCGCCCGCGCGGTCGACGACCGGCTGCGGCTCTCCCCGATCACCCGGAAGGCACTCGCGAAGGTCTTCCCGGACCACTGGTCGTTCATGCTCGGCGAGATCGCCCTCTACTCGTTCATCGCCCTGATCCTCACCGGCGTCTACCTCACCTTCTTCTTCGAGGCCAGCTCCGCCGACCGGATCTACCACGGCGAGTACGCGCCGCTGGACGGCAGCACCACCTCCGCCGCGTACGCCTCCACGGTCCGGTTGAGCTGGGACGTCCGGGCAGGGCTGCTGATCCGGCAGACCCACCACTGGGCTGCCGTGGTCTTCGTCGCCGCGATCGTCGTGCACCTGATCCGGATCTTCTTCACCGGAGCGTTCCGCAAGCCTCGGGAGCTCAACTGGCTGGTCGGGGTCACCATGCTGACCCTCGCCCTGGCCAACGGCTTCACCGGCTACTCGATGCCCGACGACCTGCTCTCCGGCATGGGACTGCGGATCATCGTCTCGGTGGTGGAGTCGATCCCGGTGGTCGGAGCGTGGCTGGCGTTCCTCGCCCTCGGCGGCGAGTTCCCCTCCGACGAGATGATCCCGCGGCTGTTCGTCAGCCACGTGCTGCTGGTACCCGCCGTGCTGGTCGCCCTGATCAGCGTGCACCTGGCGATGGTCGTACGGCAGAAGCACAGCCAGTTCCCCGGCCCGGGACGCACGGAGCACAACGTGGTCGGCTCCCGGTTCTGGCCCAGCTACACCCTGCGGTCGCTGGCGCTGTTCGCCTGGGTGGTGGCGGTGCTCTTCGCGCTCGGCGGGCTGGTGCAGATCAACCCGGTCTGGCTCTACGGCCCGTTCTCTCCGGCCGAGGCCACCTCACCGGCGCAGCCCGACTGGTATGTGACCTGGGGCGACGGTGCGTTGCGGCTCTTTCCCGCGTGGGAGGTGCGCATCGGCGGGTACCTGGTGCCGTCACCGTTCATTCCCGGCGTGGTGATCGGCGGCGTCACGTTCCTGGCCCTGTACGCCTGGCCGTTCCTCGAACGGCTGCGGACCCGCGACCGCCGGCAGCACCACCTGCTGGACCGGCCACGCGACCATCCGGTTCGGATGGGCGTCGGAGTCGCGGCGCTCACCTTCTACGCGGTGCTGGTCGTCGCGGCGGGCGACGACATCATCGCCCGACTGCTGCGGGTGTCCGTCTACGACGTGCTCTCGGTGCTGCGCGTCGTGGTGCTCGTCCTGCCGCTGCTCACCGGGACGTTGGCGTTTCTGCTGGCCAGGGCCCTCAGCCACGGCGACGCCGCCCGCCTCGGCGAGCTGACCCGCGCCGACCTGGCGAAGGCGCGGGACGTGCACCGGCCGCCCGCCGGTCACCGTGCCGCTGTGACAGCGGACGTGAACGAGCCGGAACAACCGGCCCGGGACCGCCCCGGCGAGCGGATCGAGCTGTGGCCGGAGGGTGAGGTGTGGCGCTGGCGCTACCGGGACGCGCCGGGCGGGGTCGCGATGCTGGGCAACCGGGCGGCGTCGACCGAGCAGGAGGCGGCTTCCGCCGCCCAGCTCGCCTACCCGGGCGTCGACCGGGTCGTCGTACCGGGCCCGCCGCCGCCCCGACCGCCGGGCAGGGTTCGTGCCGTGCTGCGCCGCGGGGCCAACACCGCGATGGGCGTGTCGCTGCTGGTCGCGGCGCTACGGCAGCGGCGGGCACGCCGGAGCGGAGCCGACCGGCCCGGCGACCCGCCGCGCTGACCGCCCTCGCCGGTGCTCACGCCACCAGCCGCTGCTCGGCGAGCTCGGTCAGGCGCACCGTGCACAGGCCGCCGCGCTCCGCCTTCACCTCGGTCACCGTGAGCTGTGTGCCGGGAGCGAGGATGAACTCCTCCTCACCGGTGAAGGCCGAGAACCGGCGGATGCCGACGGCCCGCGCGGGGGTCACCTCGAACAACGTCCGCTTGCCGCGGTCGCCGAGGAACGCCTGAGCCACACCGAGCTTCGCCGTGCAGGACGAGACGCCCCACCACGTCACGGTGCGACCGAGCGGGTACTGGGCGCGCAGGTCCAGCGACACCCCGCGCCACAGCGGCTCGCGGCGGACCGGGAGCCGCGACACGGCTGAGAACAGCAGGCGCAGGTACGGCAGGTACGGCACGACCCGGCCGCGGTCCGGGTCTCGCAGCGCGGCGTTGATCTGCCGGTAGAAGGCCGACTCGCACGTGTAGAGGTACAGGGCGGCGACCTCGTCGGCGGACAGACCGTCGGCCGTGTCCTCGGCGCGCTCCGCACCGAACTGGTACGACTGCGTCACCTGCCAGTCGAGCCCGGGCAGGAGTTTCGCGACCGGGGCGACCGCCTCCCGGAACTCCATCAGCGGGGTGTCGAACACGCCGGTGATCGCCGGTAGGACGAGGCCCTCGTCCTTGACGCTGGCGAGCCGGTCGAGGTAGAGCTTATGCAGCTCCATTGTGGAGGCGATGAACGCGCCCATCCGGTCGGCGGTGCCCCCGTCCGCGCCACCGGAATGTGCCGCCACCGTGCTCCACCCCTCGCTGGGCAACCAGTCGACCTCGTCGGCCCCGAGCGCCCGCAGCGCGTCGTTCACCTCGGCGAAGTGGTCCCCGTCGCAGAAGATGTCGCCCTGCGCCGCCGGGTTGGGGTGGTCGATGTGCCGCACCTCCACCGCTGGGTACTTCTTCTCGAGGCGGAGCACGATCCTCTTCAGGTTGCGGGCGTGCGCCCCCCACCACGCGAAGACCACGCCACGGTCGGACTCGTCGGCGTTCTGCTTGGCGCGCAGGATCTCCTCGACGACCTTCTCGACGACCGGCTGCCAGAACGCGGTGTGACTCGCCGTGGCCATCGCGCCGTCGCTGCTGGCGGTCAGTGCCGCGTTCAGCAGCAGCACGCCCTGCGCGAGCATCGCCTGGAACCACTCCGGTGGGGGCACGATGTCGTGCTCGCGCAGGAGGGACCGGATGTCGGCGATCGGCGTCTTCTTGGGGATGCCGTACTTCCACATCGCCGCGGCCTTGATGATGCAGCGGATGCTCACGACCCTGCCGAACTGGCTGTCCGACCAGTCGTGGAAGGTGTTGTCGAACATCGCGATGCCGGTGGCGCTCTCCGGACGCGGGTACGGGTTCTGCCCGAAGACGACCACCTTCCACTTCTCCGGTGGATTGGGCTTGAGCGCCTGGAAGGTCAGTTCCCGCACGGGCACGACGTGCGGGCCGCGGCTCGGACCGATGAAGGTGGCGGCGGCCGGCTGCGCCTCGATGACGGGTTTCAGCAGCGGCAGCCACGGCTCGCCGCCGCCGGTGAACAGCCCGGTGAGGGCGAGCGGGTCGTTCGGGTCGGCCGGGGTGGGGGTGTTCGCGTCGCTCATGCTCGGGCTCCGGGTGGTGGGGGACCGCGCCGACGCGGCGCGGGTGATCAAGGCGCGGGCATTGTGCCGTACGACACCGACATCGGTCACGCCCGAGGCCAGCCGGCGTCGACGGGTCGGATCGTTCACGATCGATGCGGCGTCCACAGTGTCGGTGGCGCACAGTAGGTTGATCCACGTTGCAGACGCCCCCGCTCAACCCCTGGAGTTCCCCATGCCCCTCGAAACCGGGAAACCGCTGCTCAAGGTGGTCCTGACCGACGTCAACGCGAAGGTGGTGCAGGCGTGGCAGGCGGCGTTCGCCGACACCCCCGAGGTGGAGATCCACAAGGGTTCGATCCTGACCCGGCACGTCGACGCCTGGGTCAGCCCGACGAACTCTCGAGGGCTGATGGACGGCGGCGTCGACGCGGTCATCAAGCGGCACCTCGGGGCGGGCATCCAACTGCGGGTGCAACGGGCGATCCGTGACCAGTTCGGTGGATCGCTGCCGGTGGGCAGTGCGGTGTGCGTGCCGTCCGGAGCGACCAACCCGAAGTTCCTGATCTCGACGCCGACCATGGAGCAGTCGGCGCAGAACGTGAGCGAGACGTTGAACGTCGCGCTGGCGTGCGCCGCCGCGTTCCAGGCCGTCCACGTGCGCAACGCCAAGAGCCCGGGCAGCATCAGGTCGGTGGCGTTGGTGGGCCTGGGCGCGGCGACCGGCCGGGTGCCGGCGCGGGTCTGCGCCAACCTGATGTGGACCGGCTACACCCTCTTCAACGACTACCACTTCGAGGACTACGACGAACTGCGGACGACGATCCACGCCCAACTGCGCGACATCGACAGCCAGCCGGAGGACGAGCGGGTGCGCATCGAGCCGCCGGCCCGCACCCGCGGCTGACGGCCGGGGCGGCCGCGACTCGACGAACCAGACGTGGGACCGTCGACGATGTCGCTGCTGAGGCTGGTGCGGGCCGGGTTACCGCAGCGGGCGGAAATGGTGCCGGACCGCGTAGCGGAAGACGGCGTCACCGAGCGCGGCACCGTCGACGTCGGCGCTGCGGAAGTGCACGCCGCCCCAGACGCGCGCGCCGATGAGCTCGTCGAGCGCCTGGGAGAAGCTGCTGAAGTGCCGGGTCGTGCCGGAGTCGACGCTGGATCCACTGAACGTCACGTCGTCGGTGCCGAAGAAGTGCCGGTACAGCGACATGCGCGCACCGGTGCCGCAGGCGTGACCGGACGGGTATTCGGGGAAGGGCGGCGTGACGAGCAGCGGTGTCCAATCCGGGTCCACCGCCGTCCGCGGGTTGCCGTCGCTGTCGGCCCGCTGGATCGCGGTGACAGGACGCCAGTAGCTCCAGTACTCCTTCTGGCTGAAGCAGGCAACGCCCGAGTCGGCCACGATGAGGTCGGTCATCGCGAAGAAGCGCGCGGTTTGCAGGGTGTCCAACCGTTGGGTGGTGGCGAGCTGACGCTTGATCTCCCACGAGGCGGAGCGCCGGTCGTGCCACCAGAGCGCAGCCTCGGTCTGGTCCTGGGTGCGTACCGTGCTCGACACCGCGCCGACCTGCTTGACCTCGGCGACGTCACGGGCGTACGCCTCGCTTGTCACCGGCGGCGGGCCGGGCGTGCGGAACAGCGACGCGCGGGGCAGCAGGAACGGACGCATGTGCCCCGTCCACGCTCCCTGCGACAGGTACGGCGGCGGCGTGGGACGCCATTCACCGGGCTCGGTGCCGACCGCCCACTGCTGGTCGCCGTACGCTCCGTCGTCCTGCCGTGCGGCGACCATCGCGGCGGCGGCCCGGGCGCCGACCCTGACGCCGCCCCGCTTCGGCGGGCCGTCGGGAATCAGGCTGAGCGCCTCGTCGTACTCGGCCCGGAGCCGTTCCTGCTGGGCGGGGAAGAGCGCGGCGAGCACGCCGTGAGCGGCGGTGGCGACGGCCGCGTCCACCGATTCGGTGCCCCGGGTCGCCGGCGCGACCAGGTAAGGCTGGTACGGGGTTCCCGCGATGGCGTTCACCGCGTCGTAGACGGCGCCGTTCACCATCGCGAAGCTGCGTACCTGCTCGTTCGGCTGCTGCGCCGCGACGTCCCAGATCGCCGTCTGCGCCTGGAGGTCCCAGGCGACGACGGGATTGGTCGTGCCGCTGCCGGAGGGCCGGGCCGCGGCGGCGGTCGCCACCGGCGTCGTGGCCGTCATCGCGATCAACAGGCCGAGCGCGAGGGCTGCCGGGACGGTGCGGGGCCAGCGTTTCCGCAGTGCCGGACGATGGCTCGACATGGGTTCCCCCGACGTTGATCAGCGGGCGGTGTGGCCGACGACGGGCGATCGCCGGCCGCAGGCAGCGCGGATAATCAATCGACGATTGTGAACGCTAGCACGAGTTTCACCATTGGTGGTCCCGCTGTCGTATGCCCACTCAGGGCACCGGCTCAGGCCGTTCACCGACGGTGTCGCCGGGCACCGGTTCGGCCGGTGCCGGCTGCTCCTTGACCGGGCCGCGGGCGATGACCGCCTGCTGGAGCGGGGTGTGCCGCAGCAGTCCGGAGTAGAAGACGACCGCCAGGCCGAAGTTCACCACCACCGCGTATGCCGTTTCCGCGACGTTGAACGCGGTGTCCGCGTCGACGGCGACCAGCCACGCCTCGAGGAAGGTCTTCACGGCCGACACGAGGAGCAGCACGAGGCCCTTGCGAAAAGCCGACCAGGAGGTACGCATGAACAGCGCGGCGACCAGCGGCAGCACGAAGGTGAGGGCCAACGACAGGACGCCGGCCAGGTTGGGGGCGAAGAGGTAGGTGGGCAGTTCGGGCAGGATGACGGAGTCCATCTTTCCTCCCTCGGGGCGAGAGGCTGTGTACGAGATGGTCGCCCGCCCACCGTCTCTGTGGCGTCACGACGCGGCCGGGACAGGCCGCCACGGCCCGCGGGCCGGGACAGGTCGCCACGTCCCGCGGGCCGGGACAGGTCGCCACGAGCCGCGGGACGGCCGACGACCGCCGGGCGCGGCGGTCAGTGCGCCGAGCGGGCGCTGCCGGCCTGCCGTCGTCGCTGCCGTGGGGCCGGGTCCTGACCCGATGCCGGCGGGCGTTCGATGCGGGTCGGGTTGCCGCGTACGAGTTCGTCGTGGATCCGCCACCGGTCGGTGAGCAGGTGACGTCGGTCGGCCTCGTCGCCGTCCTCGATGCGCTGCCGCAGCCGCCGCAGGGCGATGCGGCGGTTCAGGTTGAAGTGGCGCTCGGTGTCGACCACGACGACGAGGCCTGTGGGGCGGTGGGTGGCCCGTACGGCCGTGCTGGCCTTGTTCCGGTGTTGGCCGCCCGGGCCGCCGGTGCGGCAGGCGACGACGTCGACGTCGGCCTCCGCGAACCTCGTCGTCGGGATGTCGAGCTGGCAAGGCCGGGCGACGACGTACCAGTTCTTGCGACCGGTGCTCGCCCGGTAAGGGCTTGGTGCCTGCCAGCACAGCGTGCCGGTCCACGAGGCGGCGAACGACTCGGCGTCATCACCGTCGATCAGGACCAGCGCGGACCGGTGGGTGCCGGGCCGCTCGCCGGCCACGGCCTGGATCCGGCGGGTCGTCAAGCCCTGCCGGGCGGCGTCGGCCTCCAGGCGGTGCAGCAGCTGGGTGAGCGCCCACGCGCACTCCTGTGGGCCGCGCCCGGCGGAGAGGAGCAGGTGGACGCTCATGCCCGCCTCCGCCCACGTCGGCGGTCGGCTCGTCGCCCGGTTCCGATCTCGGCCGTCTTGTAGGTGACCAGGGGCACCGTGGTGGCCACGGGGGTGGCCAGGTCGTGCTCGACGAGGTCGGCGACGACCTGCTCGATGCGTTTGTACGCCGAGGGAGCCTCTTCGAAGAGCAGCTGTCGTTCGCCGCACACCACCACCGAACCGACCGGGGTGCGACGCAGCTCCTCGACCGTGTGCTTGGCGCGGCCCCGCCGCAGGGCGTCCGCGCGGGACATCTTGCGGCCCGCGCCATGGGCCACCGAATGGTTGGCGTCCGGACCGGCGTGGGCGGCCACCAGGTAGGACGGGGTGCCACGAGTGGCGGCGACGAGCACGTCGCGGCCGTCACCCGGCGCCGCCCCCTTGCGGTGCAGGTACCGCCCGTCGCGGATCTCGACGAGGTTGTGGCACTCGTCGACGACCGGTTCGGTCGGTTCGGCGCCCAGCGCGTGGGCGACTCGGGCGGCGAGCAGCCGCCGGTTGAGTGATCCCCACCGCACGGCCTCGTCGTGCGAGGCCAGGTAGGCGGCGACGTCGGCGCCCGGGCCGGCGCCGTGGACCTCGGTGTGTGCGCGCAGGATCCGCTCGCCGAGCCCGCGGGAGCCGCTGTGCACGACCAGCACCAGATCTCCGGTGGCGAGCCCGAGACGGGCCGCGTGGTCCGGCTCGAAGACCGTACCGACCTGGGCCAGCTCGACGAAGTGGTTGCCCCGGCCGACCGTCCCGAGGCCGTCGAGATGACCGGCGGGGATGTCGCCCGCCACGACTGCCCAGGCCGGGTCGTCGGCGTCCCGCTCCGGGTCCAGCGGCTGGTCGAGGTCGGGAAACCGGGTGGCGAGCTTCTCGGGTACGGCCCGCTTGAGTTTGATCGGGAACACCGCGATGCCGCAACCGATGTCGGAGCCCACCAGGAACGGATACAGCACGGTGGACGACATGGCGGCGCCGATGGGCGCGCCCTTGCCCGGATGCAGGTCCGGCATGCCGGCTACGTGGATCATGCCATCGAGCGCGGCCACCTGCTGGCACTGCCGGAGCGCATCCGACTCGATCCAGCTCTCGGGCGAGGCGAACACGGTGACGGTGGCGGGGGTGGACGGTGGGAGGGCTTCCGAAGGGGAGGCGTGCAGAGACAAGGACGCTCACTTTTCGCGGAGGGGAGAGCGGGCGGACGACCGTACGGCGCCGGTCGGGTCACGGCGCCGCGGAGAAACGTGGCTGCTGTCCGTCAGAACCTCATGGGCACACCCTCGCGGAACCCGCCCGGGCCCCGCAACCGAGTTTCGACCCCGACCGTGGGGTGGCGCCACGGACGGCCGAGCGTCGCGTCACGACCCGGTCGGGGGGACAGCCCGCTGGGTTTCCCGCCTCAACCGGACACCGTGTCCGACGGGCGTTAGAGTACTGACCCGCCCATGGCGTCGCCCCGTGTGCTCCGGCTCGGCGGGGTGAGCGCGGCGGGGTGACGCCGAGGTTCATGAACGAGGCCACCTGGGGCGTGCCGGTCATCTGATCTCCGATCAGTCGTCGACGGAATGAGAGGCTCATGGCTTCCTTTGATGCGTTCGAACTCCGCGAAGGTTCACGCCGGCGCGCCGCCGACCGGCCCCGGGGTCCGGAACTGGCCGGCGTGGAGGACGTCGAGGGGCCGAACGGTCTGCGCCTGCGCCACTACCGCCCGGCGGCGCAGGCGCGGCCGCAGGTGGTGTTCGCGCACGGCGGTGGCTTCGTCCTGGGTGACCTGGACACCCATGACCGCCTCTGCCGGCGCCTCGCCGACGCCTGTGACGTGGAGGTGCTGGCTGTCGACTACCGGCGCGCTCCCGAACATCCCTACCCCGCCGCCATCGACGACGTGGTCACGGTGCTGCGCTGGGCCCGGCCGGCCGCGGTCGCCGGCGACAGCGCCGGTGGCTACCTGGCCACCATGGCCTGTCTTCGACTGCGGGACGCGGGGGAGCGGCTGCCCGCCGCGCAGATCCTGTTCTTCCCCAACACCGACCTGACCCTCTCGCAGCCGAGCGTCGTCGAGGAGGGTTCCGGTCACGCGTTGGACACCGACTTCCTCACCTGGGCCGTCGAGCAGTGGACGCCCGAGGCCGCCGACCGGGCTGCGGCCAGCCCGATGCTGGCGCCGGACCTGCGCGGCATGCCGGACACGATCATCGTGACCGCCGAGCACGACGCGCTGCGCGACGAGGGAAACGCCTACGCCCGTCGGCTTGCCGAGGCCGGGGTGCGCGTACTGCACCGCCAGGAGCCTGGCCTGGAGCACAACTTCGTCCAGCAGGACGCGTCCTCCCCGCAGGCCGCTGCCGCCGACGATCGGGTGTTCGCGGACATCAGGACCCTGCTCCAGCTCTGAGCCGGGCAATCGCGGCCGTTCGAGTCGTAACCTATCTTCCTAGGATGCCTTACGCGATGTGCGCCCGCACACCCCGTTTGCACCGAGCCACACCGGGCACCCACGGGGGAACGCCGCAACCAAGGAGGCGAGATGAGCTTCACCGACAAGGCCAAGAACAAGATGGAACAGATGACCGGTGCCGCGAAGGAGCGGATCGGCGATATGACCAACAACGAGAGCATGCGGGCGGAGGGCGCCACGCAGCAGAGCGAGGCGCGGGTCAAGCAGGCCGGTCAGAGCGCCAAGGAAACCGGCAAGAACGCGCGCGACGCCTTCCGGTGACGGTGTGAGCGGCGGCGGTCCAGGGTCTACCCCTGGGCCGCCGCTCCGTATCCGCCGCAGCCGGTCGAACTACCCTCAGGGCGTGACCGTGCTGCGTTCGTTGCTGCTCTTCGCCCTGGCCGCGCTCGCCGAGATCGGCGGGGCGTGGCTCGTCTGGCAGGGGTGGCGGGAGCACCGGGGGCTGTGGTTCGTCGCCGCCGGGGTGGTCGCGCTCGGGATCTACGGCTTCGTGGCGACGTTCCAGCCCGATCCGAACTTCGGCCGGATCCTCGCTGCGTACGGTGGCGTGTTCGTGGCCGGGTCGCTGGCGTGGGGTGTGCTGGTGGACGGGTTCCGCCCGGACCGGTGGGACGTCACCGGCGCCGTCATCTGCCTGTTCGGAGTCGCGGTGATCATGTACGCGCCGCGTTGACCCGACGGCCACCGGGGTGGCCGTCGATCAGCAGCATCCCGGCCAGGAGCACGATCACCACGGCGAGGTGCAACGCGGCACCGACGGTGGCGCCGAGGGGGATGGTGGCGAGCACCAGGGCGGCGGTGATCAGGCGGCTGGGGCGCCGGCCGGTACCGAGGACCCGTCGGGCGTCGGCGATGGCGAGCAGGAACAGGGCGACGCCGGCGGAGAGGGCGAGAGCGCTGGCCCAGCCGGCGGGGTGGCCGGGGTGGCTGACGGCGGCGTGCAGGCCGGTGGCAGTGGTGATGACGCCGAGCAGCAGTACGAAGTGCGCGACGATGTAGACGCGGGCGGCGTACCGGCTGCGGGTGCCTTGGTCTGTGTTGTCGAGGGCGGCTTCGTCCGGCCCGCTGTCGGTGAAGTAGGTCCACCAGAGTGCGGCGGGCAGGGCGAGGGCCATCACGACGGCGAAGGCGTTGTCGGAGCCGAGGTGGTGTGGTGCGCTCATGCCGATGGCGACCACGGTTTCGCCGAAGGTGACGATGACGAGCAGGCTGTGCCGTTCGACGAAGTGTGGGGCGCGGATGTGGAAGCTGGCTGCCGCGCTCAGCCAGGAGTGACCGGGCAGCAGGTATGGCAGGGCGGTCTGGGTGAAGACGGCGGCGGCCCAGAGCGCGGGTACGGCGGGTCCGGTGACCAGGCCGGCGGCGATGATCAGCAGTGCGGCGCCGAGGTTGTACGGGGCGAGTCGTTGGACGGCGGCGCGGGCGGCGCTTCGGCTGAACAGGCCGAGGTGGACGGTGACGACGATCAGGTAGCCGATTCCGAAGAGCAGGCCGCTGCCGGTGAACGCGTCGGGGATGGCGACGGCGGTGAGCAGGAAGCCGGCCATTCCGGCGAAGAGCAGGAGTTTGCGGGTGGCGGTGCGGGGCGGCACGTGGTTGGTGAGCCAGGCGTAGCCGGAGTAGAGGTACCAGAGCAGGCCGAAGATAAGGATGACGCGGCCCAGCCCGGTCCAGTCGAGGTTTTCCTCGAGCAGGGTGACGAGCTGGGTGATGGTGAGCACGAAGACCAGGTCGAAGAAGATTTCGACGGGGGTGGCGCGGTCGGCGTTGTCCTGATCGGTGTCGCGCCGCGCGGGGGTCATGTGGGTGCAGGTTAGTCGGCTGGTCGGGGGTGGCGGCCCGTCACCCCCACCCACCACGGGGGTGACGGGCCGTCGTCGTCAGTCGTCGCGGTGTTCGGTCCACCAGGCCTGGCCGGATTCGGGCAGGGTGTCGATCGGGTCGTAGTAGGCGTACCGCTTGTTGAGCGCCTCCAGGTCGGCGGACTCGATGGAGGTGCGGTAGTTCTTGGTCCAGTAGGAGATGCCGCGCTCGCGGTCGTATTCGGTGAGCATGTGCACCCAGCGCTTGCCGACGAAGGGGACGTCGCAGACGATCCGCGGGGTGGCGTAGCCGGGCAGGTAGCCCATGATGTCGTGCTGGAGCTGCTGGGCGTGCCAGACGGGGACGCGCCAGTGTTCGGCGTTGGGGATCATGTCGCACATGTAGAAGTAGTACGGCAGGATGCCCGCTTCGCCTTGGAGGGCGAAGCACAGGTCGAGCAGGTCGCGGCTGGTGGCGTTGACGCCGCGCATGAGGACGCCCTGGTTGCGGACGTCGCGGACGCCGACGTCGAGGGCGGTCTGGGCGGCGCGGGCGACCAGTGGGGTGAGCGACTGGGCGTGGTTGACGTGGGTGTGGATGGCGAGGTTGACCCCGCGGCGGGCGGCGGTGCGGGCGACGCGTTCGAGGCCTTCGACGACGTCGGGCTGGAGCCAGTGCTGCGGTAGGCCCATGAGGGCCTTGGTGGCGAGCCGGATGTCGCGGATGGTTTCGATCTCGAGCAGGCGCATCAGGTACGACTCGAGGTTGCGCCACGGCACGTTGGCCACGTCGCCGCCGGAGACGACGACGTCGCGGACGCCGGGGTGGGCCTTGAGGTAGGTGATGTGGGCGTCGTAGCGGTCGACGGGTTTGAGGGTGAGTTTGAGCTTGTCGACGGCGGGGGTGGAGTTCCCCACGAGGTCCATGCGGGTGCAGTGCCCGCAGTACTGCGGGCAGGTGGAGAGCAGTTCGGCGAGGACCTTGGTGGGGTAGCGGTGGGTGAGGCCTTCGGCGACCCACATGTCGTGTTCGTGCAGTGAGTCGCGGCTGGCGTAGGGGTGTGAGGGCCAGTCGGTGCGCCGGTCGGAGGCGACGGGGATCATGTAGCGCCGGATCGGGTCGGCCAGGAACGCCTCGGTGGTCATCGGGGCGAACGGGACCATGGTGTTGAGCATCTGCGGCGGTACGAGCATCGACATCGTGGCGTGCGCGCTCTGGTCGGTGGCGAGGTCGTCGTAGAAGGTGTCGTCGACGAGGTCGCCGAGGACGGCGCGGAGTTGCTTGATGTTCTTGATGCAGTTGACCCGTTGCCATTGGGCGGATTCCCACTGTTCGCGGGTGACGTTGCGCCAGCCGGGGAAGCGGGTCCAGTCGGGTTCGACGAGTGGGGTTCGTCGGTATTCGTAGGGCTGGCCGGCGGTGGGCGCGGCGACCGGGGTGGGGCGGGCAGTGGGGATGGTCTCCACTGGTTGGGTCTGGGTCACGGCCCCTCCTCGTGTGGTGCGGTTGATCAGCCGCCCGAAGGCTACTGGAAAATCTCCGGCCTAGAAATTAGTCTGCCGGAAGTTTTCCCGCGATGCGAGCCTTGACCGGGGCTTCGGGCGGTTGGACAGGGGAGGTCGGCGTGACGTCACCGGTGGGTCTGCACCGCGTAGTGGAACCGGCGGGGGTGCTGCCGCAGGCGGCCTGGCGGCTGGACGCGAGTCCGGAGATCGCGGCGAACGAGGTGCGGATCCGGGTGGAGCGGCTGAACCTGGACGCGGCGAGCTTCCGGCAGTTGTGGGAGAAGCACGGCGGTGACGGGGATGCGGTGCGCGCCGAGGTGCTGGGGATCGTCAGCACCCGGGGGAAGATGCAGAACCCGGTGACCGGTTCGGGCGGGATGCTGATCGGCACGGTGGACGAGGCCGGGCGGCGTTCGCCGCTGGGGCTCAAGCCGGGGGACCGGGTGGCGACGCTGGTGTCGTTGACGTTGACGCCGCTGGTGATCACCGACGGGTTGGCGCGCTGGGACGGGCGTAGCGAGCAGGTGCCGTGCGACGGGTACGCGATCTTGTTCGCCCGGTCGATCGCCGCGGTGTTGCCGCCGGACGAGGATCCGCAGTTGTCGCTGGCGGTGCTGGACGTGTGTGGGGCGCCGGCACTGACGGCGCGGGTGGTGTCACGGTACGTGACGGATCGGGCTCGTGAGGCGGATGCGCGGCCGGTGACGGTGGCGGTGATCGGCGGGGCGGGCAAGAGCGGCTCGCTGTCTCTGGCGGCGGCGCGGCGGGCGGGTGCGGGCCGTACGGTCGGGGTGGTGCCGGTGGCGGCGGAGCGGGACGCGCTGGCGGCGGCGGGGCTGGCCGACGCGGTGACGTTGGCCGACGCCCGGGATCCGGTGGCGGTGTCGACGGCGGTGACCACGGCGTTGGGTGTGCCGGCGGACGTGACCGTGGTGTGCGTGGACGTGCCGGGTTGCGAGCACGGGGCGATCCTGGGCACCGCGGACGGCGGCACGGTGATCTTCTTCTCGATGGCGACGAGTTTCGCGGGCGCGGCGCTGGGCGCGGAGGGCCTCGCGGCGGACGTGACGATGCTGGTGGGCAACGGGTACGTGCCGGGTCACGCGGAGTTGGCGTTGGCGTTGCTGCGGGGCGAGCCGGGGGTGCGTCGGCTCTTCGAGTCCCGGTTGGCGGCAGACTGAGGTCATGACGAACCCCTCGACGTTGTACCGCGGCGGCGTGCTGCACTGCCCCGCCGACCCGAACGCGACCGCGCTGCTGGTGTCCGGTGGGCGGATCACCTGGCTGGGGGTGGACGCGGACGCGCCCGCCGCCGACCGGGTGGTGGATCTGGGTGGGGCGTTGGTGACGCCGGCGTTCGTGGACGCGCACGTGCACGCGACGGATACCGGGTTGGCGTTGTCGGGGCTGGATCTGTCGGGGGTGCGTTCGGCGGGGGAGCTGCTGGAGGCGGTGGCCGGGTTCGCCGCGGGGTTGCCGGCGGAGGCGGTGGTGCTGGGCCACGGCTGGGACGAGTCGCGTTGGGGCGCGCCGCAGCTGCCGGACGCGGAGGCGTTGGGTCGGGCGGCCGGTGGTCGGCGGGTGTACCTGTCGCAGGCGTCTATCCATTCGGCGTTGGTGTCGCGGGCGATGCTGGCGGCGGTGCCGGAGGTGGTGGCCGCGGCGGGGTACGACGAGTCGGGGTGGCTGCGGCGGGACGCGCACCACGTGGTTCGGGCGGCGGCGTTCGGGTCGGTGACGCGGGCGCAGCGGGTGGCGGCGCAGCGGGTGGCGTTGACGCACGCGGCGTCGCTGGGTGTCGCGGCGGTGCACGAGTGCGGTGGGCCGGGGATCTCCGACGAGGAGGACTTCACGGGTCTGCTGGGCATCTCGGGCGCGGGTGTGCCGGAGGTGTACGGGTACTGGGGTGAGTTGGGTGGTGCCGCGCGGGCCCGGGAGCTGGGTGCGGTGGGTGCCGGTGGTGACCTGTTCGCGGACGGGGCGTTGGGGTCGCGTACCGCTCATTTGTCGCAGCCGTACCTGGACGGGGAGGGTGTCGGGCACGGCTATCTGTCGGCGGAGCAGGTGCGCGAGCATCTGCTGGACTGTGCGGCGCACGGGTTGCAGGGCGGGTTCCACGCGATCGGGGACGCGGCGATCGGCACGGTCCTCGAGGGGTTCGCGGCGGTGGTGCGGCAGTTGGGTGTGGAGCGGGTGCGCGCGGCGCGGCACCGCGTCGAGCATGCGGAGATCGTGGACAAGCGGCTGATCGCCGGGTTCGTGGAGTACGGGATCGTGGCGAGCATGCAGCCGGCGTTCGACCGGTTGTGGGGCGGCGCGGGTGGCATGTACGAGTCGCGGTTGGGGTTGGCGCGGTCGTTGGCGTCGAACCCGATGGGTGCGATGCACTCCGTCGGGGTGGCGTTGGCGTTCGGGTCGGATTCGCCGGTGACGCCGGTGGATCCGTGGGGGTCGGTGCGGGCGGCGGCGGCGCATCACAGTGCGGCGCAGCGGATGAGTGTGCGGGCGGCGTTCGCGGCGCACACGCGTGGCGGGTGGCGGGCGGTGCACCTGGACAACGAGGGGGTTCTCGCGTTGGGTGCGCCGGCGACGTTCGCGGTGTGGGACACGCCGGCGGGGGTTGATCGGGGTTTGCCGGTGTTGCTGGCCGACGATCCGGAGTTGCGGGGGCCGCAGGATCCGACGCCGCTGCCGGTGTGCCGTCGCACGGTGTTGCGCGGTGACGTGATCTATGAGGAAGGGTCTGCGTGAGGAAGCGAACCATCGGGCACGGCGGTGTGGCGTGTCGAAGCGGGGCGGCGGCGTGACCGGGAAGCTTGATCTTGATCCGGTGCTGGTGGCGCGGGCGCGGGAGTTGGCGCGGCGTGCCGGGCAGCCGGTGGTGGACCTGGCCCGTAGCCATACGACGGTGTCGGTGGAGCGGGCGGTGTTGCGGCTGGCCGGGGTGAGCGGCGCCGACCCGGATGGTATTCCGTGGGTGAATCGCCTGGTGGATGCGGTCGTGGCGGATGTGGGTCTGGGTCACGGGGTGGCGGCGGCGGTGTTCGACGCGCTCGCGCGGGAGGATCTGACCGATGTGACGTTGCTGGCGCAGAAGGCCGCCGCCGGGTCGGTGCGGTTCAGCCAGCCCACCGGCAAGGCCGCTACGGCTGCCCGGCGGGCTGCCCGGCGGGCGGTCGCGGCGGGGGTGCGGCAGATCGACCGGCGCAGAGCCGAGCGGGATCGTCTGGTGAAGCGGTACGGGGATCCGAAGCAGCGGCCGTGGATCTACCTGATCGTGGCGACCGGTGACATCTATGAGGACATTCCGCAGGCGCAGGCGGCGGCGCGGGCGGGCGCGGACGTGATCGCGGTGATCCGGTCGACGGGGCAGTCGTTGCTGGACTACGTGCCGGAGGGTGCGACGCGGGAGGGTTTCGCCGGTACGTACGCGACGCAGGAGAACTTCCGGTTGATGCGGGCGGCGTTGGACGTGTCGTCGAAGGAGCTGGGCCGGTACGTGCGGTTGACGAACTACGCGTCCGGGTTGTGCATGCCGGAGATGGCGACCCTGGCGGGCCTGGAACGCCTGGACATGATGTTGAACGACTCGATGTACGGGATTCTGTTCCGGGACATCAATCCGATTCGGACGTTCGTGGATCAGCGGTTCTCGCGGCAGGTGCACGCGCGGGCGGGGATCATCATCAACACCGGGGAGGACAATTACCTCACCACCGCCGACGCGGTGGAGGAGGCGCACACGGTGACGGTGTCGCAGCTGCTGAACGAGTTCTTCGCGCACGAGGCGGGGTTGGCGGACTGGCAGTTGGGGTTGGGGCACGCGTTCGAGATCAACCCGGATGTGCCGGAGTCGTTCCGGCTGGAGTTGGCGCACGCGTTGCTGGCGCGGGAGTTGTTTCCCGACGCGCCGTTGAAGTGGATGCCGCCGACGAAGCACATGACCGGGGACGTGTTCCGCGGGAACCTGCTCGACGGGTTCTTCAACCTGGCGGGGACGATGACCGGGCAGGGCATCCTGCTGGTGGGAATGATGACCGAGGCGGTGGTGACGCCGTGGTTGTCGGACCGGGACATCGCGCTGCAGAACGTGCGGTACGTGCTGGGTGCGGCGGGTGGGCTGCACGAGGATTTCGTGCCGGCGCCGGGTGGGTTCATCCAGCAGCGGGCGTACGCGGTGCTGCGTGAGGCGGTGGACCTTTTGGAGCGTATCGGTTCGCAGTCGTTGTTGACGGCGATCGCCGAGGGCACGTTCGGCATCATGAAACGGCCGCCGGACCGGGGCAAGGGCCTGGACGGGGTGGCGCGGCACGAGGCGGACTACTGGAATCCGGCCACGGAGATCCTCGAGGCGCAACCGGCGGTTGTGCGTGGTGACGTGGCGGGCGCGGGCGTGACGGCGGGCCGGTCGTGAGCGCGGACGGTGTCGAGAAGAAGATCGTGCGGCCGTACGGGGACACCACCGGCGACGGGATGGTGCAGGTGTCGTTCACGCTGCCGGTGCCGCACGACAAGCGGGCCGAGGGCGCGGCGATCCAGTTGGCCGGGAAGATGGGCATCGACCCGGCGATGCTGGTGCACGCGAAGCAGATGGGCGACGGGTACACGTTCTTCGTCGTGTACGGGCGGGTGAACCATCTGGTGGACGTGTCCGCGGTGCAGGTGGTGGAGCGGGACTATCCGCTGCTGTCGGCCAAGGAGGTCAACGCCCTGGTGCGGCAGAAGCTGCGGCGCAAGTTGTCGGTGGTGGGGGCGTGCATCGGCACGGACGCGCACACCGTGGGCATCGACGCGATCCTGAACGTCAAGGGCATCGCGGGGGAGAAGGGCCTGGAGTACTACCGGGAGTTGAAGGTCACCAACCTGGGTGCGCAGGTGAGCGTGCCGGAGCTGGTGGAGGCGGCCCGGGTGGAGAAGGCCGACGCGGTGCTGGTGTCGCAGGTGGTGACGCAACGCGACGCGCATCTGCACAACACGCGGGAGATGTCGGCGGCGTTCCGGGAGGCCATGCCGGCGGGGCGGCGTCCGTTGCTGATCGTGGGTGGGCCGCGGTTCGACGAGACGATGGCCGAGGAGTTGGGTGTGGATCGGATCTTCGGCCGGGGCACCACACCGGGCGAGGTGGCCAGTTACCTGACGCACGCGCTGGTCACGAACAGGAAGGCGAAGGCATGACGGGGCAGGATCCGCGGTTGGGGTTGACGGTGACGCACCGCCGGTACGTGCCGTACTCGCACGCCCACTATGCGGGGAACCTGGTCGACGGGGCGTACGCGTTGGGTTTGTTCGGGGATGTGGCTACCGAGGTGTGCATCCGTACCGACGGCGACGAGGGGTTGTTCGCCGGTTACGCCGATGTGCGGTTCCTCGCCCCGATCCGGGCCGGTGACGTGGTGGAGGTGACCGCGCGGGTCGCCCGGGTCGGCACCCGCAGCCGGACGTTGGAGTTGAGCTGCGCGGTGGTGTGCCGGGGCCGCCCGGACCGGGGTGAGTCGGCCGCGGAGGTGCTCGACCCGCCCGTCGTGGCGGTCACCGCGACCGGCACGGTGGTCGTGCCGCCTGCGGCGTGAACGTCGCGGTCTGCGCCGACGTCGGGTCGACGTACACGAAGGTGGCGGTGGTCGACCTCGACGGCGGTGAGCTGGTGGCGGCGGCCGCGGCGCCGACCACCGTCGGCACGGACGTGCTGCACGGCCTGGACGCGGCCGTCGCGGCGGCGACCGCAGGCCTGGGGGTGCGGGATCCGGCCTGGTACGTGTGCTCGTCGGCCGGCGGTGGGCTGCGGTTGGCGGTGGTCGGCTACGAGCAGCTCGTGACCGCGCAGGCGGGCTGGCGGGTGGGTTTGTCGGCGGGCGCGAACGTGGTGCACGTGGCCGCGGGCCGGTTGGGTGCCGCGGAGCTTCGCGCGTTGCGGGCGGCCCGCCCGGATGTGGTGTTGCTGGTCGGTGGCACCGACGGCGGGGACGCCGAGGTGTTGACGCACAACGCGACCCGGCTGGCCCGGGCCCGGTGGCGGGTGCCGGTGGTGCTGGCCGGCAACGTCGAGGTGCGGGCGGAGCTGGCGGCGGTGTTGGCGGCGGCCGGGGTACCGGTGACGGAGGCCGGCAATGTGCTGCCCCGCATCGGGGTGCTCGCGCCCGAGTCGGCGCGGGCGGCGATCCGGGAGGTGTTCCTGCGGCACGTCATCGGCGGGAAGCGGCTGTCGCGGGGGGCCCGGTTCGCGCGGCTGGTGCGGGCGGCCACCCCGGACGCCGTGCTGACCGGGGTGGAGGTGCTCGCCGACCGGGTCGGCGGGGACCTGGCGGTGGTGGACGTCGGTGGGGCCACCACCGACGTGTACTCGGTGCTCACTCCCGACGAACGGGCCACCGGGCCGGGCCGTGAGGTGGCCGGTTCGCTGTGGCGGGCCCGCACCGTGGAGGGGGACCTGGGGATGCGGTGGAGCGCGCCCGGGGTGGTGCGGGCGGCGGCCGAGGAGCGGCTGCTCGGCCCCGGGGAGCAGGAGGAGCTGACGCCGGCGGCGGCGGTGCGGGCCGCCGAGCCGGGATTCCTGCCCGTCGGCGCGGCGCAGCAGGCGGCGGAGCGGCGGATCGCGGAGCTGGCCGCGACGGTGGCGCTGCGCCGGCACGCGCGCGGTGGCGCCACCGGCGAGCGGGCCGGCCGGGACCTGCGCGACGTGCGGCTGGTCGTGGGTTCCGGTGGTGTGCTGCGGCACGCCCCGGCCGGGCAGGCGGTGCGGGTGCTCAGCGCGGTGCTGGCCGATCACGCCGGTGGGTGGCCGTTGCCGAGGGCGGCGCGGCCGGTGGTGGACGTGGAGTACGTGTTGGCTGCCGGTGGGTTGCTCGCGGCGGAACATCCGCAGGTGGCGGGGGTGTTGCTGGGTCGACATCTGGGCGCGGATTGATGTTTCCCGTCACGACACGCCAGTCTGCGACACGCGACAGGCCGGGGGCGGGTTGACAGGGCCTGGGGGGCAGCACGTACCGTCTTTGAGTCCTACTACGGGAAGCGGCTGTTGTTCGCTTCGTCCCTTCGTCCGCTGGCCGAGCGACACAGTTGTTCGTCGCGGCGGCCAGGTCCAGCGGGCGGGGGTCGGCGGGGCGGCGCGAACCGGCCGCGGTAACCGGTGTACGGGTGGAGTGAGGCGCACGGCCAGTAGACAACGGCCCGGCGGGGGCAGCCAGTCCGCGTCTGGTCGGTCCGAAGGTCGGCGTGCCGCATTCTTGCCCCACCGGCCGGGAAGGGCCTGGGAGCATCGGGGCGCGGCGCTGGCCGCGCCCCGATTTTCATGTCCGGGCACCGGTCGTGGTGGGGTCAGCGGGCGTGAGGTCGGGCCCGTACGTGCAGGCGTTCCCCTTGCGGGCCGAACAGGTTGATCACCTCTGCGGTGTCGGGGCCCGGGTTGAGCAGTCGGTGCGGTACCCGGGTGTCGAATTCGGCGACCTCCCCCGGGGTGAGGATCAGGTCGTGGTCGCCGAGCAGCAGCCGCAGCCGGCCGGAGAGCACGTAGAGCCACTCGTAACCCTCGTGAGTCTGCTGGCCGGGGTCGCCGGTGGGGGTGCCGGGCGGCAGGATCTGTTTGAACGCCTGCGGTCCGCCCGGGCGGCGGGTCAGCGGCAGGAACGTCATGCCGTGGCGCACGATCGGGCGGCCCTGTACGCGCGGGTCGCCGACGTGGGGTGCGCCGACGAGTTCGTCGAGGGGCACCTGGTGGGCGCGGGCCAGCGGCAGCAGTAGCTCCAGGGTGGGGCGGCGGCCGCCGGACTCCAGCCGGGACAGGGTGCTCACCGAGATGCCGGTGGCGTCGGCGAGCTGGCTCAGTGTGGTGCCGCGTTGTTTACGCAGGGCCCGTAGCCGCGGGCCGACCTCGGCGAGCAACACCTCGTCGTTTGCCATACCAGCAACAATACTTGTCGCCATGGTGGTGGTGGGTGCAGCGTGGGCGGCGAGCGGAACACGACCGGGAGGTGCCTCAGGTGGGCGACAGGTATGACGTGGTGGTGGTCGGCGGCGGCGCGGCCGGACTCGCCGGGGCGGTCGCCCTGGCGCGGGCGCGCCGCTCGGTGCTGGTGGTGGACGCCGGTGAGCCGCGCAACGCCCCCGCCGAAGGCGTGCACAACTACCTGACACGGGAGGGCACCCCGCCGGGTGAGCTGCTGGCCGCCGGACGGGCCGAGGTCACCGGCTACGGCGGGAAGATCGTCACCGGGGCGGTGGAGGCCGCCGTCCGCGACGACAGCGGGTTCACCCTCACCCTCGCCGACGCGACAGTGGTGCGGGGACGGCGGCTGCTGGTCACCACCGGGCTGGTCGACGAGCTGCCCGACGTGCCCGGCCTGGCGAAGCGGTGGGGCCGGGACGTGCTGCACTGCCCGTACTGCCACGGGTGGGAGACCCGCGACCGGCGGATCGGGGTGCTCGCCACCGGCCCGACCGGCGTGCAGCAGGCGCTGCTGTGGCGGCAGTGGAGCCCGCACGTGCTGCTGCTGGTCCACGACGCGCCGCAGCCCAGCGGCGACGAGCTGGAACAGCTCGCCGCCCGGGAGATCACCGTCGTGGACGGCCCCGTCGAGGAGCTCCTGGTGGCCGGTGACACGCTCACCGGGGTGCGGCTGGCCGACGGGGGTGTCGTCGACCTCGACGCGCTGGTGGTGGCGCCCCGGTTCACCGCCCGTGCCGGGCTGCTCGCCGAGCTGGGCCTCACCCCGGTCGAGGTGGAGATGGGCGGGCACGTGTTCGGCACCCAGATCCCCGCCGACCCGGGCGGCGCCACCACCGTGCCGGGGGTGTGGGTGGCCGGCAACGTCGCCGACGTACGCGCCCAGGTGATCAGCTCCGCGGCCGCCGGCCTGACCGCCGGCGCGGCCATCAACGCGGACCTGGTGGCGGAGGACACCCGCGAGGCCGTGCGGGAACGCCGACAGCGTGTCGCGACCATGTTCACCGAGCAGGCGTGGGAGCAGCGCTACTCGTCGCGGCCGTCGGTGTGGAGCGGACGACCCAACCCGCAGCTGGTGGCCGAGGCCACCGACCTGACCCCGGGCCGGGCCCTGGACGTGGGCAGCGGTGAGGGCGCCGACGCGGTGTGGCTCGCCCGGCGCGGCTGGCAGGTCACCGCCGTGGACATCTCCCGGGTCGCGCTGGAACGGGCCGCCACGCACGCCGGCGCCGCCGGCGTCGCCGACCGCATCGACTGGATCCACGCCGACGTGCGGGAGCAGCCACCCGCCGAGTCCGGGTTCGACCTGGTGAACGCCCAGTTCGTGCACCTGCCCGGCAACGACCGCGACGTCCTGTTCGCCCGGCTGGCCGCCGCCGTCGCCGCGGACGGCACGCTGCTGATCGTCGGACACCACCCGTGGGACCTGCGCACCAGCATCAACCGGATGCACCTGCCGGAGATGATGTACACCGCCGAGGAGCTCGCGGCGGCGCTCGACCCGACCGGGTGGGACGTGCGGGCCGAGGCGCGGCCCCGTACGGCGGTGGACCCGCAGGGGCGGGAGGTCACCATCCACGACGCCGTACTCGTGGCCCGCCGCCGTTCGTGACGGGCCTACCCGGCCGGGTAGCCTTCACCACCGTGATCGTGCTGAGGCGCCCGTGACGACCGTCGACCCGGACGAGAAGCGAACCGACGCGGCGCAGCCGCGCCCGGCCCGCCCGCGCCCGCTGCCGCTCGCGGTCGCGGTGCCGGTGGCGGTCGCGGCGGGCCTGGCGCTGCTGGTGGCGTTCCCCCCGTACGGGGTGTGGCCGCTGGCGCCGGTCGGGGTGGCGTTGCTGGCCGCCGCGACACACCGGCGGCGGCTACGCGCCGGCGCCGGTCTGGGTTTCCTGACCGGTCTGGCGTTCTTCGCGCCCCTGCTGGCCTGGACGAATCTGCACACCGGTCTGCTGCCGTGGCTGCTGCTGTCGCTGCTTCAGGCCGGCTATCTGGCGCTGCTCGGCGTCGCCACGGCCTGGGTGTCGCCGCTGATCGACCGGGCCCGGTGGTGCTGGGCGCCGCTGACCGGGGTGCTCTGGGTGGCGCAGGAGGCGCTGCGGGACCGCACACCGTTCGGTGGGTTCCCATGGGGGCGGCTGGCGTTCAGCCAGGGCGACTCGCCGCTGCTGCGGCTGGCCGCGCTCGGCGGCGCACCGCTGGTGACGTTCGCCGTCGCCACGGCCGGTGGGCTGCTGCTCGCCGCCGGGTGGCGACGGTGGGACGTCGGCCGGTGGCGGCAGACCCGATGGTGGCTGCCGGTGGCCGGACTGACCGCCGGGGCGGTGCTGCTGTGCGCGGCGGGACTGCTGGTGCCGGTGGGACGCGCCGGCGGCGGCGCGACAGCCACCGTGGCGATCGTGCAGGGCAACGTGCCGCGCCTGGGCCTGGACTTCAACGCCCAACGGCAGGCGGTGCTCAACAACCACGTCGACGCCACCCTGGAACTCGCCGGCCGGGTCGCCGCCGGCACGCAGCCGCACCCCGATCTGGTGGTGTGGCCGGAGAACGCCAGCGACATCGATCCGCTGCGCAACCCGACCGCCGGGGCGCGGATCTCCCAGGCCGCCGACACGATCGGCGCGCCGATCCTGGTCGGCGCGGTGCTGCTCGGCCCCGACGCCGGGCAGGTCCGCAACGCCGGCATCCTGTGGCGCCCCGGCAGCGGCCCCGACCTGGACCAGCTGTACGTGAAGCGGCACCCGGTGCCGTTCGCCGAGTACGTGCCGCTGCGGAACATCGCCCGCATGGTCAGCAAGCAGGTCGACCGGGTACGGACTGATTTCGTGGCGGGCAGTACCCCGGGCGTGGTGCGGGCCGGCGCGGTGCTGCTCGGCGACGTGATCTGCTTCGAGGTGGCGTACGACGAGGTGGTCCGGGACACCGTCACCGGCGGCGCGCAGCTGCTCGTGGTGCAGACCAACAACGCCACCTTCGACGCGGCTGAGGCCCGCCAGCAGCTGGCCATGGTGCAGTTGCGGGCGGTGGAGCACGGCCGGCCGGCCCTGATGGCCTCCACGGTCGGGGTGTCCGGGTTCGTCGCCCCGGACGGGCGGGTAAGCGACGCCACCGGGTTCAACACCCGTGAGGTGGTCGTGCGGCAACTGGCCCTGGCCGACGGGCGCACGCTGGCCACCCGGGTGGGGCTGTGGCCGGAGGTGGTGTTGGCCGGCCTGGCCGTGGCCGCCCTGGCCGCGGCGGCGGTGTTGCGCCGCCGGCAGCGCGTCGGACCCGGATAGGCCCGGCCGGTACGCCGGCGGGGAGCGGAGGGGGGACCGTGAGCGAGGCGACCGACCCGACACGTCGCGCAGGCGTCAACGGCGTCGGCAGGGTGCTGGTGGTGATCCCCACCTACAACGAGGCCGACAATGTCAGTGACATCGTGGGCCGGGTACGACGGGAAACACCCGCGGTGGAAATTCTCGTCGCCGACGACAACAGCCCCGACGGCACCGGGGTGATCGCCGACGCCCTCGCCGCCACCGACCCGCGGGTGCACGTGCTGCACCGAGAGGGCAAGGAGGGGCTGGGCGCGGCCTACCTGGCCGGTTTCGAGTGGGCGCGGGAACGCGGCTACGACGCGGTGGTGGAGATGGACGCCGACGGGTCACACGCCCCCGAGGACCTGCCGGCGCTGCTGGACGCCGCCCGCGACGCCGACGTGGTGATCGGGTCGCGGTGGACCAGGGGCGCGCGGGTGGTGAACTGGCCGCTGCGGCGCCTCGCGTTGTCCCGCTGCGGCAACCTGTACGCGCGGCTGGCGCTGGGCATGCCGGTCTCCGACGCCACCGGCGGCTACCGCGTCTACCGGCGCGGCGCGTTGGACGCGATGGACCTGTCGTCGGTCTGCTCGCAGGGCTACTCGTTCCAGGTGGAGCTGTCCCGTCTGGCGCACCGGGCAGGCATGCGGATCGTCGAGGTGCCGATCACCTTCGCCGAGCGGGAACACGGCAGCAGCAAGATGAACGCGCTGATCGTGGCCGAGGCGCTGTGGCGGATCACCAGCTGGGCCGTTCAGGACCGGGGGCGGGCGTGGCGGCGCGGCACGGGTCGGGCGTCGTGACGTTGAGCCCAGGCGTGTCATGCTGGACGGGGGCGCCCGGCGCCGAGGGCGCCACGGGACGACCGATGGGGTGAGATGCGCCGAGGACTGAGGTTCGTACCACTGGCCCTGCTGGGCGCGGTGGCGATCGAGCTCGCGGTGTTCGTCCTGGTGGGGCGGGCCGTCGGGTTCGGGGTGGCGGTGCTGCTGGTGTTCGCGGTGTCGCTGCTGGGGCTGGTGCTGCTGCGTCGCGAGGGGATGCGCGCCTGGCGGGGTTTCCGCGCCGCCGCGCAGGCCGGGCAGCCGCCGGGACGGCAGGTGACCGACGGGCTGGTGGGTTTGCTGGGGTCGCTGTTGCTCGCGGTTCCCGGGCTGGTCAGCGGCGTCGCCGGTCTGCTGCTGCTGGTGCCGCCGGTGCGTGCGCTGGCCCGTGCCGGGGTGCAGCGGGGCGCGGAGCGGCGGGTGTCGTCGATGGTCGCCGGTGACCTGTTCGGGCCGCGCCGGGTGCGGGTACGTCGAGGCGAGCCGCAGCCGCCGCCTGGCCCCACGCCCGCCGAGCAGCCTGTGCTGGTCGACGAGGGCCGGGCGATCGAGGGTGAGATCGTCGAGCGTTGAACGTGCGAAAAAGGGCGGCGCCCCCGAGGGAGTGATCCCCGGGGGCGCCGCCCTTTTCGGTGCTCGCTGTTCGTCAGGCCCGGCCGCGTCGGGTCCGGACCTCCTGGAGCCGCTCGGCGAGGATGTCCTCCAGCTCGGCGATCGAGCGCCGCTCCAGCAGCATGTCCCAGTGGGTACGCGGCGGCTTGGCCTTCTTCTGCTCCGGCTCGCTGCCGTCGACCAGCCGGGCGACGCTGCCGTCGAACTTGCACTCCCAGGTCGTCGGGACCTCGGCGTCGACGGCGAACGGCACCTCGAACTGGTGGCCCTTGGCGCACAGGTACTCGCGGGTCTGCCGTGGCGCGAGCTCGGTGTTGCGGTCGGACTCGTAGCTCACCGCGCCAAGGCGGCTTCCGCGCAGCATACGCTCGCCCATGATCGACTTCCCCTCGTTCGTGGTGCTGGTCTTCTCGTGTAACGGTCCGGGCCTGCCAGCCCATTCCCGCCGAAAGGGCGCGCAGCGCCCACGGCCGAGCCTGGACAAGGGTAGCTGGCCGTCACAGCGGCCCGGCGAGGTCGCCCCGGCCGAACCGCGATGATGAAGCTGTGACTGTCCCGGCGATGTTAACCGCCGCGGCGGCACGCAGGTTGCGGCGGGCGGCGCAACCTGCGTCATCCGGTAGGTGAGACCCCGGTCACGCCGCCGGTGTCGGAGGCAGCGGCAACGGCAGGCCGGGCAGCCCGTCGATGCTGCTCGCGACGTGCTGCTTACCGGCGAAGTAGTCGCTCAGCGACGCGTCGTCCTCCCGGGTGAACCGCTTGCCGTGCAGGTCACGGTCACCGTCGTAGGTCATGAACGGCACCGCGTAGCCGCAGGTGTCCCGGATCAGCTCGGCCCGCACCACGATGATCGCCCGCAGGCCGTGCACGCTCGGGTCGATGTCGGGGAAGTGGCCGATCAGCTCCCGCCAGCGCGGGTCGTCGCGGAACACCGGTTCACCCCGCCCGTGCACGCGGACGATGTTCGGCGGCCCCTGGAACGCGCACCACATCAGCGTGATCCGGCCGTTCTCCCGCAGGTGCGCGACCGTCTCGGCGTTGCTGCCGGCGAAGTCCAGGTATGCGACAGTCTGCTCGTCGAGCACCGCCCAGGAGCCACGCAGGCCCTTGGGGGACAGGTTGATGGTGCCGCCGCCGGCCAGCGGCGCGGTGGCGGTGAAGAACATCGGCTGGGACTCGATGAACGACCGCAGCCGTCCCTCGATCCGCTCATGCGTCTTGCCCACCTGGGAAGCCTCCCACGCGGCCGGAACCCGCCGCTGCCCTGCCGGTCGGCGTCCCAACCCGCGGATCGACCGGCACCACGCCCCGGCCGGGGGATGATCCCCGCCGCGCTGACCGGGGCGCACGTCCCGATGGGTCGGCCTCGGCGCCGCCGGTGGCCGGGCTCAGCGTGCCGGGACGTCGGGGCCCGCCGCGGACGCGGCACCCGAACCGAGGCGCGCCAGCGCCGCGGCCAGGTCACTGACCTGACCGGCGAGTTGGGCCACCCGCTGCTGAGCGGAGTCCCGGTCGGCCTCGGCGGCGTGCAGTCGTACGGTCAGCTCGGTCAGCCGGCCCTCGGCGGTGGCCGCGGCCCGCCGCGCGGCGGCCAACTCGTCGGCGAGCGTGTCGGCGCGCGCGGCGGCGGCCGTCAGCTCGGAGCGCAGGTGACCGGCCGTGGCGTCGGCCTCCAGGCGGGCGGCCTCGGCCTGCCGGGCGGCCGTCTCCGCCCGGTCCCGGGCCCGGTCGGCCTCCTCGCGCGCCCGGACGGCGTCAGCGGCGCCGGTGCGGGCCCGGGCTGCGTCGGCGCGGGCCTGCTCCACCTGCCGGCGTACGTCCTCCACCTCCGCCTGCCACCGCTGCGCGCGTTCGTGCGCCTCGGCGGCGTCGCGGGTGGCCCGGTCGGCGTCGGCGCGGGCGGTGTCCCGCTCCGCGGTCAGGTCGGCCACCCGGCTCCGTTCGGTGTCACGTTCCGCGCGCACCGTACGCAGTTCCTGCCGCGCCGCGTCCCGGTCCCGTTCGGCCTGCACCCGCAGCGCCTCCGCCGCGGTGGCCGCGCGGCGGGCCTCGTCCCGGGCCGCTTCGGCCTGCCGCGCCCGTTCAGCGTCCCGGTCGGCCTGCTCGGCGCTGCGGGCGGCGTCGGTACGGGCCGTGTCCCGCTCGGCGGCCGCGGTCCGCGCCTGCTCACGGGCCCGCGCGACGGCCGCGGCGGCGTCCTCGGCCTCGCGGCGTGCCTCGTCGCGTTCGGTCTGCGCGGCGGCGATCTCGGTTGCCGCCGCGGCGCGGGCCTGGGCGAGCTGCCGTTCCACCCCGACGGGGGAGAGTTCGGCGTGCAGCGCCTCGGTCAGCGTCTCGACGATCTGGTCGAGGCGGTCCACCGCCTCCCACGTCCGGGCCACCTGGCCGGGCAGGCCGGGCGCGTTGCGGTGCCGCATGCGGCTGTTGCGCGAGGCTCGCTGGCAGGCGCCGTCGTTGTCGCGGCAGTAGCGGAACGGCCGGCCTGCGCCGACGCGCTGCGGCACCGGGCGTCCACAGTGGGCGCAGGGGCGAAGGTCGGGGGCGGGCTGGGCGTCCATCGAGGGCGAAGTCTAGTGCGGGCCCCCGCAACCCGCCCTCACGTACTCCCGGGCCGGTCGGCCGGCGGCGCACGGCGACGCGGGACCCGCCGACGGGTCGCCACGCCGGCGCAGCAACTGTTCGAGGGCATCGCTACGCCGGCGCGAGATCAGCAACCGTTCAGGGGGTGGCCACGGCGGCGCGGGACCGGTCGGCGGCGATGCGCACGGCGAGCGAGCCCAGCACGCTGCCCATCACCCAGCGCTGCACGCGCAGCCACAGCGGCCGGCGGGAGAAGAACCCGGCGAGCGAGCCGGCGGTCAGCACGATCAGCCCGTTCACGGCCACGGCGATGCTGACCTGGGTCAGACCCAGCAGCAGACTCTGCATGGCGACGTGCCCGCGCTGCGGCTCCAGGAACTGCGGCAACAGCGACACGTAGAGGATCGCGATCTTCGGGTTGAGCAGGTTGGTCACCAACCCCATGGTGAACAGCCGTCGCGGCCGTTCCGCCGGCAGCGGCGCCGGCGTGAACGGCGAACTACCGCCGGGCCGCAGCGTCCGCCAGGCCAGCCAGAGCAGATACGCCGCGCCGGCCAGCTTCACCGCCGTGTACAGCGCCGGCACCAGAACGAACACGGTGGCCAGCCCGGCGACCGCAGCCACCAGGTAGACCCCGAACCCGGCGGCGACGCCGAGCAGCGAGATGAAACCGGCCCGTCGCCCCTGGGTCACCGAACGGGACACCAGGTAGACCATGTTCGGGCCGGGCGTGAGCACGATGCCGATCGCCACGAGCGATATCCCCACCAGCGCACCCGTATCCACCATTGACCACACCTTCCTGTCACTGATCAACAATTGGACTCTACGGTCCCGTTACCGGTCGGGGAAATGCCGCCGGACCGGCGGGTGGCCCACCGCCGCACGCCCGTACCGGGAATGCGTGGCGGCGGCTCGGACGCTTCGACTACCGGGCCGACGCCTGGGCGGCGGCGCGTTACGGTGGGCCGGGGAGGGGGTCGGATGACGAACATGTGGGAAGCGGCGGTCGAGGCGGAGATCCGCTCGGCACAGGAGCGCGGCGAGTTCGACAACCTGCCAGGTGCGGGCAAGCCGATCCCCGGCCGGAACCTGCCGTACGACGAATCGTGGTGGATCAAGAGCTTCATGCAGCGGGAGAAGCTCCCCAGCGACCTGCTGCTCCCCACCCCGCTGCAACTGCGCCGCCGGGTCGAGCGGGTGCCCGACGAGGTGCGTGACCTGCCCACCGAGCAGGCCGTACGCGACTTCTGCGCCCTGCTGAACGCCGACATCATCGCCTGGCTGCGGCTGCCGACCGGCCCGCGGGTCGTGGTGCGCCCGGTCAACGTCGACGAGGTGGTCCGCCGCTGGCGCGACGACCGCCGCAGCGCCATGGCCCCACCCACGCCGTCGACCGTGGGCGACGACGACCGTACGCCCCGGCGGGGCTGGCGGCCGTGGCGTCGCCGTTCCGCCGCCTGAAGGACAGGCTTCGGGGTACCCGGTCGGGGCGTTCGATCGCGCAGAATGAGCTTGTGTCGATCATCCTGCGCGCCCCGGCGACCGCGTCCGCTCCGGAACTGCTTCTGCGTCCCTGGCGCGACGACGACCAGGACGCGCTGATCGTGGCGCACCAGGACCCGGTGCTGCGCAGCCGCACCCGGTTCCCGGTGCGCACCACGGCGGACGCGCGTCGCTTCCTCGACGAGGCACGCGAGGACTTGCAGGCCGGCGTACGGTTCGCGTTCGCCGTGTGCGAGCCGGACCCACACGGCGGCGACCGGCCGGTGGCGAACGTGGTGCTCAAGAACGTCGCGCCGGGCCGACCGGACGCCGAGGTGGGCTACTGGACGGCCGCGCCGGCCCGCGGACGTGGCGTGGCGGGCCGCGCGGTCGACGCGGTCAGCCGCTGGGCGTTCGCGCACTTCGCCGGGCTGACCCGGCTGGACCTGCTGCACCAGATCGACAACCCCGCCTCCTGCCGGGTCGCCGAGAAGGCCGGCTTCGGGTTCGTCGAGGTGCTGCCGGCCCGACCACCGTTCCCGCGCGACGGGCACCGGCACGTACGCCACGCCACTGCGGTCGGATGAGCCTCGGCGCCCTGCCGCCACCGACGATGAGATCTTGAAATTGACTTGCCGTGGATCCGGTGCCTGTTACCGTTGCCCGGCGACCGACCGATACCAGGGAGACCAGACATGGTGGGCGAAGACGACATCTCCGGGTGACACCGGACAGTGAGTGGCCACCGGCGGCGCGGGTAAGCGTCGGCGTCGTGGCCTGACCATCGTCTTCCTGATTCGCCTCCCGGGCCGCGCCCGCGGCGCGCCCGCCAGCCTTCCGAGGTCCACCCATGTCCAGCGCGTCCATCATCTGCTCCAACCTCTCCTTCTCGTGGCCGGACGACACCCCGGTGTTCGAGGAACTCTCCTTCACCGTCGGCGAGGGCCGAACGGGGCTCGCCGCGCCCAACGGGGCCGGCAAGAGCACCCTGCTGAAGCTGATCGCCGGCGAGTACCAGCCCACCGGCGGCAGCGTGTCCGTCGACGGAGTGCTCGGCTACCTGCCGCAAACCCTGCCGCTGGCCGCCGACCTGACCGTGGCCGAAGTGCTCGGGGTCGCCGCGCTGATCGAGGCCCTGCACGCAATCGAGTCCGGCGACACCAACGAGGAACACTTCACCACCATCGGCAACGACTGGGACATCGAGGAACGCACCCGCGCCGAACTCGACCGGCTCGGCCTCGGTGACGTGTCGCTGCACCGACGCCTGCACACCCTCAGCGGCGGGCAGGTCATCTCCCTCGGCCTCGCCGCGCAGCTGCTGAAACGTCCCGACGTGCTGCTGCTCGACGAGCCCACCAACAACCTCGACGCCGACGCCCGGCGGCGGCTGTACGAGGTGCTCGACGACTGGCACGGCACCCTGCTGCTGGTCAGCCACGACCGGGCGTTGCTGGACCGGATGGACCGCATCGCCGAACTCGACCGGGGCGAGCTGCGCCTGTACGGGGGCAACTTCACCGCGTACTCCGAAGCGGTGCGCGCGGCCCGGGAGGTCGCCGAGAAAAACGTGCGCAACGCCGAACAGGAGGTCAAACGGGAGAAACGGGAGATGCAGCAGGCCCGGGAACGGGCCGCCCGCCGGGCCAGCAACGCCAACCGCAACCTCGGCAACGCCGGGCTGGCCCGGATCGTCGCCGGCGGGTTGAAGCGCAGCGCCCAGGAGTCCGCCGGCCGGTCGAACGAGGTGCACGCCGCCCGGGTCAACGATGCCCGCGCCCGGCTCGACGAGGCCAGCCGCGCGCTGCGCGACGAGCAGAAGATCGCCATCGAGCTGCCGGACACCGCCGTACCGGCCGGCCGTACCCTCTTCGAGGGCGAGGACATCCAGGTGCGCCTCGGTGACCGGGCTGTCTTCGGCGGCGACGGCGTCGACCTGATCATTCGCGGCCCGGAACGGATCGCCCTGTCCGGCCGTAACGGGGCCGGCAAATCCACACTGCTGCGGCTGATGAACGGCGACCTGACACCGGAAGGCGGCCGGATCCGGCACGCCGAGGGACGCGTCGCGTACCTGTCGCAGCGGCTGGACCTGCTGGACCTCGACCGCACCGTGCTGGAGAACCTGGCCGCGTACGCTCCGGCCCTGCCCGAGGCGCAGCGCATGCACCTGCTGGCGCGGTTCCTGTTCCGCGGTCCCCGCGCGCACCTGCCCGTCGGGGTGCTCTCCGGCGGCGAGCGGCTACGCGCCACCCTGGCGTGTGTGCTGTTCGCCGAGCCGGCGCCGCAGCTGCTGCTGCTCGACGAGCCCACCAACAACCTCGACCTGGTGAGCGTCGCCCAGCTGGAGAACGCACTCGGTGCGTACCGGGGCGCGTTCGTGGTGGTCAGTCACGACGACCGGTTCCTGCGGGAGATCGCGGTGAACCGCTGGCTGCGCCTCGACGACGGCCGGCTGCAGGAGACCGGCCCGCCCGAACAGGCCTGAGGTCACTGCCGGCCCGTTGGCGTCGCCCCGCAGTCGCGTATCGCTTCCGCCACGTCGGCCGGGAGCAATACCCGGTGGCCGGACGGGTTCGGCCAGCCCGGCCGGTCGCGCCGCGACACCGGCCGTGGGCGCGCATCGGCTCAGCCGAGGGCGGCCCGCCAGCTCCAGGATGTGCGCCGGACCCGGCCGGGCAATTCGCCCCGGCCGGTCAGCCAGCGCAGCACCTGCGGCGGCGGGCCGCTGGGCGCCTCCGGGAACAGCCGGTCGATCACGGCGGCGCTCAGGTCGGCGGGTGGCTCCCACGCCAGCCCGAGACCGGTGGTGATGTCCCAGGTGTGCAGTAGCGTCTCGGCTACCCCCATCGCCGCGAAACCGCCCGGGTCGCACGGCCCGTAGTGCCAGGCGCGGGTGCCCGGGTCGGCCGTATCGATTGTCGCGGCGAGCAGGCCGGCGCAGGCGGTGACCACGGTCAGCACCTCGCGTGGGTTCGCGCTGGGGGCGACCCGCAGGTCGAACGGCAGGTAGCCGCCCGTGGGTCGGGCGCTGACCTGCCCGGCGTACGCCAACAGGTCGTGGGCGACGTGCGCGGCGGTGGTCCAGCAGCTCCAAGTCAGCCCGCTGGCCGGCACATCCCACTGCGTTTCGGTGTGCGGCCCGAGCACCCGGACCATCTCAACAGCCGCACGTACGACCTCGCCCCCGGTCATCCCCGCCACGCCCCGACCTTCGCACAGCAGCCGTGGGTCGAGCGGGAAGGGGTCGGCTCGGAGAGGCCCGGACGCGGGAGCCGCTCGAGTACCTACGTCGGACTGGCGGTGAGCAGCAGCGGGGTCGTGACGCCGTGCAGTGCGCTCAGGTCGGCGAGGAAGCCGCCCAGCCAGCCGATCGCGTCCAGGGACCACTCGGCGAGCGTTCCGTGCAAGCTCACCCGGTGCAGCGGCGGGCCGTTCCAGAGGCCGTCGTCGAACGGGGGGCGCGTCGCCAGCGGGTCGTGCTCGGTGAGGGAGTACGACCCGCAGGCGAACACCCTCTGGTCCAGCCGGTTCATCGACTCTCGCAACGCGGGGGCCGTCGCCGGGACGGCCGGGTCCTGGCCGCTGTCCAGCGTGATCCGTACCTGAGTCCGCGAGCGTGGATCGCCGTCAGCGAACCAGCCGGGGGCGCGCATTGACGGGATTCGCGCGGATGCCGGGTGCGATGTGCCGCCGAGGACCTGGACGGGCAGCAACACCTGCACCGCGTGCAGTTGCAGGGTGCCGAGTCGCGCCGCCGTGTCACCGGCGCAGCGCAGGAACGGCTGCACCGGCAGCGGCCGGTCGTCGGCCACCGGCTCGACTCCCACCTGGAACCACGCGACCAGCGACGACTCCGGTGCGGCGAGCGGGTGATCCTGCCCGGCGTCGTTCATGCCCCACAGGCCCGCCGCCCCGGTCCGCCGCTCCTCGACGCCTGCGGCGGTGTGCCGGACGACCCCGCCGACGTCGTCGAGCCAGCCCATGGCGAGGGACCGGTCGTAGAAGAGCGAATAGGCGTCCTGGTCCGTGGTCCGCCACGGGTGCGGGGTCAGCTCGCCGTACAACGCCGCGAACAGGGTGCCCACCGGACCGCCGGCACCGGGTGCCAGACCGGGACGAGCCTGCTCGGTATGCGGGTACCAGCCCGGCATCCGGCTGTCGGGGACGTCCATCGCCGCACTGTACGTCCACCGGCCCCGCCGCAGACGGCGATCATGCTGGACGCCGTTCGGGATCACTTCCACGACCGGACGGTTGAGCGGCTGGCGGCACGTCCAGCGGCCTGGCATGAAATGACCCCCACGCCCGCTCGACGTGGGAGACCGTGTCCGCACCACAGCCGGTGCCGTTGCCCGTCCCCGCTTGCGGGACTAGGGTCGTTGGCGTGACTGCCGGGTCGGCCTTGGGCCACGAGCGAGTGGGGCACCCGGCCGCCCAGTGACCGCGCGGCGGGCCCGTGGCCCGCCCTGCCACGCCTGCGCATCCGCCTCACGCCTGCACTCACGGCCACGCCGGCCTTCTTCTCCGAACTCTTGCGTCGCGGACGTCACTCACCTGCGTCACGCGCGTCTCCGTGTACCCGCCGAATCGAAGAAAGCGGAGCATTGCCCAACGACTTCAACACCCAGATCATCGCCGAGTTCCGTGCCAACGGAGGCCGGGTCGGTGGCCCGTTCGAGAACGGACGGCTGATCCTGCTCACCACTACCGGATCGCGTTCCGGCGCGCCGCACACCACCCCGCTGGGCTACCTGCCCGATGAGGGGGGCCGGATCCTGGTCATCGCCTCGGCCGGCGGCGCCCCCCGGCACCCGCACTGGTTCCACAACATTCTCGGCGATCCGCAGGTCACCGTCGAAGATGGCATCTTCACCTACCCGGCCCGGGCCACCGTCCTCGTCGGGGCGGAGCGGGACGAGGTGTTCGCCCGCGCGACCGAGGCCGACCCGGGCTGGGCGGCGTACCAGGCGAAGACCAACCGCACCCTTCCGGTGGTCGCGCTCGAACGCACCGGCGGTGGTCCACCCCAGGCGTCGTCCTGGGGTGCGGCCCTCATCCGGATCCACGACGCGTTCCGCCGGGAACTCGCCCTGATCCGCCGTGAGGTGGCGACGACGGGCTCCCGGCTCGGCGCCCAGCTGCGAGTGAACTGCCTGGCGGTCTGCCAGGGGCTGCACCACCACCACACGCAGGAGGACGGCGGAATGTTCGTCGGGCTCGCCGCGCAGCACCCTCAGCTCGCGCCGACGCTGGACCGGCTGCGCGCGGAACACGTCCGCGTGGCGGGCCTCGTCGACCAGCTCCAGGCAGTGGTTCGCGACCAGACGGCCGACCCCGCGGAGGTACGACGGCAGGTGGATCAGCTCACCGACGAACTCGAGCGCCACCTGGCGTACGAGGAGGAGCAGCTCGTGCCGCTGCTCGACGCGATGGGCTGACGTACGTGTCCTGTGCCGCCGGTCATCGTCCGGTGGCACAGGGCGCCCCGGCGCGCAGAGGCGCGACGGCCGTCAGCGATGCGATGCGCAGGCGACGGTGAGCAGGTGGCTGCTCGCGCCGAACAGGCTCGGCTCGTCCTCCACCGCGCGCAGCATCTCCAGCAGCAGGTCGGTCCGGCCCGGATCCGCGAGGATCTCCGGCAGCCGGGCCCCGGTCATCCACAACGGCCCCTCGACGGCGACACGCCGCCGCAGGATCAGTCCCGCCTCCGAAACCTCCGCCGCCGGCTCGTCCGGGTGATGGAAGTAGGCGCTGGTGAACCACGTCCGGCCGGCGTCGGTGTTGTGGTGCACCCCGTCGGCCAACGCGCGCTCCACCAACGGCCGGAACCGCGCGTCGCTGAAGTAGTCCCACACGAAGCCGTCGAGCAGCGACGCGAACCGGCTGATGGTCGCGCCCACGACCACGCCGCCGGGGCGTACGGCGCGGGCGGCCTCCCGCCACGCGGCGACCCGTTCGGCCCGGACCGGCAGGTGGTACAGCGGCCCGAGCAGCAGGACGGCGTCGACGCCCCGGTCGGCGACGGGAAGGGTGCGCGCGTCTCCGCGTACGGCGGTCACTCCCGGGCGGGCCGCCGCCTCCGCCACGTGTTCGGGCACCGGGTCGACGACATGTACCCGGTAGCCGGCCCGGGCGAGCGGCCCGGCGTACACGCCGGTGGCCCCGCCGACGTCCAGCACCACCGCGGGCGGATCTGGCAGTACCCGGGTCAGGACGTCCCACGTACGCAGGAACTCCAGTCTGCCCGCGCCTGCGACCAGGCGGTCCCGTTCGCCACCCTGCCGGTAGTAATCCATGATCTCTGGGGTCAGCACCCCGCAGATCGTGCACCGCGCGCCGGCGTCGGACCACCGAATTCCCGGCGCCGGCGATCCGACACCCTGGAGCCGTATGAGCCAGCCAGCCCATCGTCCCCGTACCCGTGACCTCGGCATCGTGGTCGGGACGTTGCCCACCGGGCGGCACAACGCGATCACCGACGTACCGGGGGTGCTGGTCGGGCACACCACCGTCGAGGACGGCCACGACCTGCACACCGGCGTCACGGCGGTCGTGCCGAGCCAGCTCGGCCCGCAGCGGTGGACGTTGCCGGCTGCCGTGTACCGCGGCAACGGCTACGGGAAGCTGGTGGGCTCGACGCAGGTGGACGAGCTCGGGGTCCTGGAGTCACCGATCGTCCTGACGGCCACCCTGTCGGTGTTCCGCGCCGCGGACGCGCTGCTGACCTACCTGATGGACCGGCGGCCGGACGGCGTGTCGTTCAACCCGCTGGTGGGGGAGACCAATGACGGGCACCTGTCGGACATCCGGCAACGCCCCATCACCGAGGAACACGTGCATGCCGCCCTCACCTCAGCAGCCGGCGGCCTGCCGGCGGAAGGGTGCGTCGGAGCCGGGACCGGCACCACGGCCCTGGGCTACAAGGCGGGAATCGGCACCTCGTCCAGACTGGTGGACGGGTTCGACCGCCCGGTGACCGTCGGCGCGCTCACGCAGTCCAACTTCGGGGGCGTGCTGACCGCGCTCGGCGTACCGCTGCCCGTGGACGAACTGATCCCGGACGCCGACCGGACCGAACCGCCCAGCAACTCGTGCATGATCGTGGTGGCCACCGACGCACCCCTGGACGCTCGGCAACTCGGTCGCCTGGCCCGCCGAGCCATCTTCGCCATGGGCCGGGTCGGCGCGTCGTACAGCAACGGAAGCGGCGACTACGCGATCGCGTTCAGCACCGCCGCGCCGGACCGGCCGACGATCCCCGACGCACAGATCAACCCGATCTTCGCCGCTGTTCTCGATTCGGTCGAGGAGGCGCTGCTCAACTCGGTCTTCACCGCCACGACCACCAGGGGAGTGGGTGGTCGCACCAGCCACGCCGTACCGCACGAGGCCGCCGTACGCCGATTGGCGGCCGCGGGCCGGCTGACCGTGCCCGGCTGACGTACGGTCGCGGTCGAGCGCGCTGCTGGGTGACCGGCGCTACCGGGATCGTCGGCCCTGCCGGCGCCTTGACCCGCCGCCGGGGTCAGACCGCGCGGAGGGTGGCGCGTCGCGGACGGTGGCGCAGTTGCTCGACCGCCGTGGCGGTCGCTTCGTCGGCGGGTAGCCAGATGACCAACTGTTGGGCGTCCGGGGTGGGAAGTTCGAGCGTCTCACGATCCCAGCTCAGTTGGTGGGCGCGAGGGTGGTGCATCGTGAGCGGCACCCGAGGCGGGGGAAGGTGGCGGTGGAGTCGCCGGGTGAACTCGGCGCCGGCGACGGGCGCGAACTCCGCCGTGAACCATTCGAAGCTCTCGGTCGAGGGCCCGAGCCACAGGTTGAAGACCTGCTCGTCCGCTATCTGATCCCAGTTCGTGAGGATCGCCCGGGCCTGCGGGTGCGCGAAGACGTACCTGGTGAGGTTGGGCTCCTCGGCATCCAGCAGCCCGGTGTCGCGCATGACCGTGGCGAACCCGTCGGTGTGGGCGAGCACGTCGCCCAGCCGGTTGGTGACGAAGGCGATGCCCGGTTCCAGGAGTTCGAGGATCTGGCGGACGGTCGGCCGCACGGTCCGCTCGGGTGGTACCGGCCGCGAACGGTCGGGGCAGAGGCCACCGCTGATCTTGGCAAGGTAACGCAGATGCGTGCGTTCGGCCGCGTCGAGGCTGAGCGCGTCGGCGAGCGCCCTGACGATGGGGTCGGACGGATTACGGTCGCGTCCCTGCTCGATCCGGGTGAGGTACTCGACACTGATGCCGGCCCGCGTGGCCAACTCGGAACGCCGAAGCCCCGGGGCGCGTCGTCGCTCGTGTGCCGGCAGCCCCAGATCCTCCGGCCGGATGCTGTCGCGCTTGGCCCGAACGAAGTTCCCCAACGGCGTACCCATGCTCCGAGCGTACGACTCAATCGGCCCACCGGACGGGGCTCAGGGTGGCCGTGTGGGGGCCAGCCTGCGCCCGGTCTGGTTGCGAAGCCGAGAACGGCCGACCGTTTACGGCATGAACGCCAAGAACAAACTTGTGATCATCATCGGCAGCGTCCGCGAGGGCAGGTTCGGGCCGGTCGTCGCCGGGTGGGTGGCGGAGCAGGTGCGGACCCACGGCGGCTTCGAGGTCGACATCGTCGACCTGGCGGACGCCGACGTTCCGCTGTCGCTGCCGGCCGTGCCACCGAAGTTCGCCGGCGAGAACTACCCCCGGCCCGAAGGCATGCGGGACGTCACCACGAAGCTGGTCGACGCGGACGCCTTCATCATCGTCACGCCCGAGTACAACCACAGCTACCCGGCCTCGCTGAAGGCGCTCATCGACTGGCACTTCACCCAGTGGACCGCCAAGCCGGTCGCGTTCGTCAGCTACGGCGGCGCGGGCGGCGGCCGGCACGCGGTGCTCCACCTGCAGAACGTGCTCACCGAACTGCACGCGGTCACCATCCGTGACGGACTGGCCTTCCCGAACTACTTCACCGCCTGGCAGGACGGCGTGCCGCTCGACACCGCGACGGCCGGGTACGCCAAGATCCTCCTGGATCAGCTCGCCTGGTGGGCGAACGCCTTGCGCGCCGCCCGGACCGCCGCGCCGTACCCCGGCGGAGCGTGACTGCTGGTCGGTTGGCAGTTCGCCTGAGGCGGCAGGACGGCCTGCCGGCCGCCTCGGGCGCCGCGCCGGGCGGATCCGTGCGCTCCTGCTGTGCGCGTCAGCGCCACGGCTCTTCGGAGGTGCCGGTTCGCCGGTTGTGGTGGTCCAACAGCCGGGACAGCAGCTCGGTCAACCGCTGCCGTTCCTCGGGTGAGAGCGGAGCCAGCAGCTCGTCCTGGCGTTCGGCCAGTCGCTTCTCCAGTCGCCGCAGCTGCTGTTTGCCCGACGGCAGCGCGGCATGGCCGGCTGCCGCCGCTGGCACGGCTATCCTCCGCCGTGCCAGCGGCGGTCGCTGTCCCACGAGAACGCCGACCCTGCCAGCTCCTGGCCGACGGCGTCTCAGATCTGCTCGGGGTCTCGCCAGCCGCGGCCGGGTGACCACGCGAGCCCGTCCCTGTCATCGCCTCGGCCACCCGCACCCGGACGCCCCCAGCGGCCACTGTCGGCCCGAGACCGCTCAGGCGGATCAGTTGGGCGTGCCGAACCAGCGGGAGAGGTGATCGTCCAGGTCCTGCTGGTCGTCGCCGATCCAGGCGACGTGGCCGTCGGGGCGGAGCAGGACGCACGGAACGTCCAGCGCCGCAGTGGGATCCGCGAGGTGATCGACGCGGTCCGACCAGCCGCCGACGGTCAGGCGTTCGGTGCGGTCCAGCAGCAGGCCGCGGCCGCGATGCAGCAGACCGTAGAGGTGGCCCTGTTTCACGTCGATGTCGGGCAGGCGGCGGCCGAGCAGGTCGGGGCCCGCGCCGAAGTCGTAGCGGACGCCGATCGCGGTGATCTTCTCGAGCAGGTAGCGGTTCACCTCGTCGAAGTCCATCAGGTCGGTGAGCAGCCTGCGCACGGCCTTCGGGCCCGGTTCGGTGGACATCAGCTCCGTCTGGGCGCGGGTGTTGTCCAGGACGTCCGCGGCGACCGGATGGCGTTCGGCCTGGTAGGTGTCCAGCAGTGCCTCCGGCGCCCAGCCGCGGACCTGTGCGGCCAGTTTCCAGCCCAGGTTGAACGCGTCCTGGACGCCCAGGTTGAGGCCCTGTCCGCCGGTGGGTGGATGGATGTGTGCGGCGTCGCCGGCGAGCAGCACCCGCTCGACCCGATAGCGTTCGGCCAGCCGGGTGGCATCCCCGAAGCGGGACAGCCAGCGCGGGGAGTGCACGCCGAAATCGGTGCCGGCGATGGCGCGCAGCTGTTGTTTGAACTCCTCGAGGGTAGGCGGTTGCGCGTGGTCGCTGACTCCCGCGGCGGGGACCACTACGCTGTAGATCCTTTCGCCGAACGGCCTGAGCCACCATCGCTTGTCGGTGTCGCGGATTCCGGCCATCTTGGCGGCGATCTCCTCCGGCGGCACCCCCACTTCCATCTCGCCCATCAGCGTGTCGTTCCGCGAGGGCTCACCGGGGAAGCCGACCCCGAGCAGTTTCCGCACCATGCTGCGCGCCCCGTCACAGCCGACGAGATAGCGCGTACGCAGCTGCTCCCCGCCGGCCAGCTCGACGGTCACACCGTCGTCGTCCTGCTGGAAAGCGGTCACCGCACTATCGCGCCGGACCTGCGCACCCAGCTCGATCGCGTGTTCTTCGAGCAGGTGAACGATGACCGGCTGCGGGATGCCCAGCAGATAGGCGTACGCGGAATCCAGGCCCGCGGGCGCGGGCTTGTCGATGCCGGCGAAGTAGGCGCCGGCCGGACGCCGTCTTCCGCGTTCGAGGATGCGCTCGAGTAGCCCGCGCATGGCCATCAGTTCGAGACTGCGAATGTGCAGACCGACAATGCGGACGAACGACGCCGGCTCGGTTTCCTTCTCCAACACGAGTACCCGCACGTCGTGCAGCCGCAGTTCGGCGGCCAGCATCGCACCGGTCGGCCCGCACCCGGCAATGATCACGTCGAACAGGTGGGGCGCTGGGTCGGCGTCGGAGGCCGGCGCTGGGAGCCCGAGGACGTCACTCACGTCGCCCCCGGTCGAAGCGGTGGACGATGGCTCGGCGGTGAATCGCAGAGAGGGCATAGGTGTTGCCTTTCGGGAGTGCCTTGTTGGCGAGGCGCTCCCGGCGACACCTACGTCGATCGCCCGACCGTGACGGGAAGGGGGAGCACCCACATCGATACAGCGTTCATGGGTCTCACCTCCTCGGGCGGCGTCACGGGCAACCGCAAGCTACAAGCCTGAGCACCACCTGGTCCACTGCTTTTCCCGCCGCCCGGGTACGACTCCGAGCGGGCCGGTGCGGTGCAGCGAGGGTTCGGCATGGCGGCCCGGCCGGTCACGGTCGACGGTCCGGCCCTGCCGTCGACAGGGACCGGCTCCGGCACATTTGATCTTGTGGCAAGATCGCGGGGTGCTGCGACTCACCGACTTCATCATCGACTGCCCGGACACGATGGCGCTGGCAGCCTTCTATTCAGAGGTGACGGGTCGCCCGGTCAAGGAGGGCAGCCACGGCGACTGGGCCGGTATCCGGTTCGGCGAGATCGAGCTGGCCTTCATCCGGGTGGAGGACTACCGCGCCCCGCAGTGGCCCGACAGCGAGCACCCCAAGCAGTTCCATCTCGACTTCGAAGTCGACGACATCGAGGCCGAACAGAGCCGCATCCTGGCCCTCGGCGCGACCCTGCGGCAGGACTCCATCGGCCCCGACGGCTACGGCTGGCGCGTCTACACCGACCCCATCGGCCACCCGTTCTGCCTCTGCCGCAACAAGGGTGTCACCTGGACCGACCAGGGCCCCATCTGGCGCAAGAGCGAGTAGAGCGGCCGCCGGGCTCTCCTCGCCAGGCCGAGGAGAGCCCACCACGCAACCAAAGGTCAGAAGCCGAAAGAGTTGAACGGTTCGGGGTCAACGCGGAAGACGCGGGCGGTGTCGGTCACCGCGCTGAGCCGGTGAGGGCGGATGCGGCCGGCACCGGCCAGCACGGCGGCGGACATGCCGCCCAGGTATAGGGAGCTCAACGACTGGATGTCCGTGGTGAGATCCGGTCGCCGGTCCGTTCGAGTGCAGGTCGCCCCCGCGGGAGACACTGCCAGCCGCCAGGTGCCGACGTTGTGCGGGCACATGCTGTCGTCCTCGATCGCGAACGTCAGTTCGGCGGTGGTGTCGTAGGCGCGCGCGGTCAAGGCGCCCGGCAGGTCGAGGATGCGCAGCCATAGGTTGTCGGACTGCCGGGTGATCCGCATGGCACGGGGATTACGCAGCATCCAGCGCAGTGGTTCGTCTGTCGGCCGGGAAGGCGCGACGATCTTCCGCGTGAGGTCGAAGTCGGTCAAGAGCATCCACATTGACCGATAGGCGTCCGGGGTCGAGGCTTGCAACGCCTCGACGACGAGCGTCCCGGCGTGTTCCGGCAACGGCGACCACGGGAGCCGGAAGTTCGCCACGCCGTCAAGGTTGCCGTCCACGTCACGGTGCAGTAAGTACCGCATCGGCCCGTCGGTGCCGGTGGCCTCATCGGACAGGCGGTCCCACTGGCCCGGCTGGGGTGTGAGTTCACCAATCTGGCGTTGCCGAATCTGCTCATGGATCTGCGGCCATGCCTGTCGCGCCGCGGCCGCGTCCACCAGCTCCAGCGAGCCCGATGGAAATTCGGAATCCCTGAAGCGGGCGTCGCCGCGCTCCAACTCCCAACGGGTGCGCATCGTTGCGGGGGAGAACCCGAAGCGGCCGTAAATACTGCCCTCACTTGCGCTCAAAGCAGCCAGCGGTTCGCCGCGCTCCAGGGCTTCATCGAACATCGCCTGCATCATGCCGCGCAGGAGCCCGCGCCGACGGTGGGTCGCGATCACCGCAGTCGCCGTGACACCGCCGAACGGCACAGCACGCAGCCCCGGCACGGTGATGGCCAGCGAGAGCATCGCCGAGCCGCCCACCAGCTTCCCGTCCACGAAGGCGGCCTGAGGATGGAAGTGGTCATCCATCACCTCCTCCGCCCAGATCTTCAGCTGCTGCTCGGTGGCCGGCTTTCTCGGCGGCGGCCACGCTTCCGGGCCGCCGTGCCCCGCGCTGGGGGCCGGCTCCCAGTTCGGCAGTCCGTTGACGTACGGCAGGACCTTGAGGTAATCGGCCACCTCGGAGCGTTCGACGGGCCGGATCTCGGTCTTCACGGTCGGCATCCTTCAGGTGGGCCAGCGCCGAGGCAACGGAGATTCGGTCTCCGCCAGGTCGCCGACGGCCTGCCAGAAGACGGGGGACCGCATTGGTTGTCGTCGGCTCGCCACTTCAGCTGAGGATGTGCCACCCGTGTCGCGTCCTGCGCGTTGCTCTGGCCGGGTGAGGGGGTTGAGGAACATCGGAACGAAAACCGGCGCTAAGGATCTGTCGGCCCTGGTGGGCGGCTGACGGAGTGTCGGGGGCGGACCCGTCTGAAGTTGTCCCACAGATAACGCCCTATTGTCTGCGGCAACGCTGATCACGACCTGCGGCAAGGACTTCGGCGAGAGTCGGCCGCTGGCGTCCGTTGCCGCTGACGAGATCGGTGAGGCCCTCGAACTGTTGTAGGGCGAGGCCGCGGTCAATACCTGGAACGCCCGTCGTGCCGGAGTGCTGTCCTGGCTCGGCTGGTGCGGCGAGCGCGGGTACGAGGGCCCGTCGGTCCCGGCCTGGGCGAAGCGGATGACTCCGCCGGACTCGGAGACCCCGGCCCGCTCGAAGATGGCGATCGACAGGCTGATCGCGCGGCGCGAGGTGCATCTGCGGGAGAAGACGCTGTGGCGCATGCTGTATGAGACCTGCGCGCGGGCGGAGGAGATCCTCAACGTCAACATCGAGATCCGGACCTCGCCGGCCGCCGCTGCCCGGTCAAGGCCAAGGGCGCCCGCCCGCGCGCCCGCCGCCGCGGTCAGGTCCGCGAGGACTTCGTGTTGGAACCCGTGTACTGGGACGCTGGCACCGCCCGCCTTCTGCCCCGGCTGCTCAAGGGCCGTACGCGGGGGCCGGTGTTCGTCACCCACCGCCGTCCGGGTCCGGGCAAGGTCGTCAGCCCGCGCGACGTGTGCCCGGACACTGAGTTCGCCCGGCTGTCGTACGGGCAGGCCCGCGCTCTGCTGGACGAGCACACCTCGGTCGGCGGCACACCCGGCACCGGGTGGGACCTGCATGAGTGGCGGCATTCGAGCCTGACCCACCTCGGCGAGGCCGGGGCGAGCCTGCTCATGCTGATGGCGAAGTCTCGGCACAAGAAGCCGGAGAACGTGCGGAAGTACTTCCACCCTCCCCGGAGGCGATCGCCGAGGTCACCAGCCTGCTCGCCCCCGGCGACAGCCGGCGGTGATCGTCAAGTGCTGGCGAGGCGCCAAAGCGAAGTGACTTCCGTGGCTCGGGCGGCGTGGAGGGGATCAGTGGTGTCCATCGCTCGTGGATGCCGCGGCCGAGTATCAGTCCTGTCCACCACATGCAGACCCGCTGCCTTGATGTCGGCCAGAAGTTCGCTGCGCGTCCTGAGTCCGAGGCGCTCGGCCAAGTCCGACAGGATGAGCCACCCTTCACCTCCCGGTTCGAGATGCGCGGTGAGTCCGTCCAGGAAGCTGCGGAGCATGCTGCTGCCCAGGTCGTAGACACCTTGCTCCACGGCGGAGGTGGGCCGGGCTGGAATCCAGGGTGGGTTGCAGACGATGAGGTCCGCGCTCCCGTCCGGAAAGAGGCCGGGGCCCACGATGTCGATGCGCCCGGTGAAGTGCAGTCGGCGGACGTTCTCGCGTGCGCAGGCCAGGGCACGCGGGCTGATATCGGTGGCCACGACGTGGTCGATCCCCCGGCGGGCCAGGACGGCGGCGAGTACTCCCGTCCCCGTCCCGAGGTCGAATGCGGTACGGCGACCCGCGCGATGGGCCGCTGGCGCGGGGAGCGGTGCATGTGCAACGAGGTCGACGTATTCGCCCCTGATTGGGGAGAACACGCCGTAGTGAGGGTGAATGCGAGCGTCGAGGGCGGGTACCTCCACGCCCTTTGTGCGCCACTGGTGCGCTCCGATCACGCCCAGTAGTTCTGTGAGCGGGACGGCCATCGGCTCGGACGGTGGACCGTACGCCTCGGTGCATGCCTGGCGCACATCGGGGGCCCTGCGCAGGTTCAGGCAGTAGTCGTCTTCCAGTAGAACGAGGAGCCTGCCGAGCACGCGGGCCCGGCGGCCGCGGGCCCTGCGGTGCAGGTGGAAGGACTCTGCTGGGCTGCCGCCTTGCCAGGAAGGTTTCCGGTCGATGCGGCGGCCCATCGCTTGCAGTAGTTGACGTGCGTTGTGGAAGTCGCCCTGCCACAGCAAGGCGGTGCCTTCGCAGGCCATACGGTAAGCAGCGTCGGCTTTCATACGGTCGTCCGCGCCGATGATCCGGCTGGGAGGCGGTGTCGCGCTCTCGGAATGCCAGCGGGCGGAACGGGGGGTGTTCGTCTCGGTCCAGTGGATCGTGGACACCGCGTACTCCTCGTGATCGAACGTGCAGGGGCACGAAGAGCACTTCGACGAGGAGCAGGGCAAACGGCCCGTGCTGCAGCACGGGCGCGTGTGTCAAGGCAGGTAGGGCTACCGCTCCCGCGTCGAAGCGCGAGAGGAGTAGTCGCCGAGAACCATGCCGAGCGTCACGACCAGCCCTTTCAGGGAGATGAGGTAAGAGGCTCGCACAGCGACCTCTCCGCAGGCAAACCAGCCTATGGGCTGGGCGGGGAGAGCTCCCACAGCCGCTGGTTCGCCGCCGCCCGCGCCGAGGCCACCAGCCAGGCGAGCGTCGTCACGCCGGGCAGCAGAACACGGCGCTCGCGCAGCCACCCCACCGCCGCGTCGAACAGCGCCTTCGGACCCTCCCCGGTCGTCCAGGCCCGTGCGTCCGCCCACACCCACAGCTCGGCTTCCGCCTCGGCGAACTCCGTGCACTCCAGGACCCGCCGCAGCTCACGGACGTGATCGAGCCGGGTGTTCTCCCGCTCGCCGTACGCCTTCAACGCCGACGCGTCCGCGACGCCCAACTGCTCGGCGAGGTAGTCGACCACCTCAGCCGGCACGTCCGTCGGATCGTCCAGGAACACCCCGAGGAACGGCACCGTGGTCATCTGCACCGTGAACCCGAGCCGGTTGTGAGCCCGCCGCTTTGGCTCGATCAACTCCCGGTCCGCGTCGTCCAGGAAGAAGAACCGCTCCAACTCCCTACGGGACGGCGCCCCGTCGCACTCCGCATACTTCGCGGCTTGCTCATCCGTCAGAAACTCGACCGGCACCCCGGACCTCCAGACAGTCAGTGATCAACACGACTGCCGAAGGCTCCGCCCCCGCCGAGCCCCAGGTCAAAGCGCTCTCAAACCCTCCAAGGGCTTAGCGCCGGTTTTCGTTCCGATGTTCCTCAACCCCGGTGAGCCGCGAACCGACAGACCCGACCTGTCGAAGGCCTGTGGCGACTCCATGTCTAGCCATTACTGAATTACTGGTAATGCTAATCGGATAAAAGACGCGGACTATCCGGACATAACGTCAGCACACCATAATGACTGTTATGTGCGGCGCAGGATTCCGTTCAGCGGGCCGCACCGTTCAGCAGACCCGCCGAGCAGGTCTGCTGTGCGCCGAGTGCGACTACGGCCTACGCCAGCGGGGCGGGGCGCCACGGACCGCCAGCCCTACAACGTCCCCCGGCCCGAGAGTCCGGGACGGGTCCGCCGGGTGTGCCGGCGGTGCGCCATCCACGAGGGCCTCGTCTCCGGTGGGCCGGAGCGCCAGTGGTTACCAAGCATTGGCTCATCGCTCGAAGTTCCGGCCGGGCCGACAAACGAGGGCGCCGGCTCCGGCAGCGTCACCAACCGGTCGGGGTTGCTCATGATCCCGAGTGCGGGGCCCGCGGCCGGTGACAGGTTCCACTCGGGCCCGGCCGGGCCGAGCATTGAGGGCCGCCGCCGCATCCGCTGTGTCGAACGCGAGTTGTGAATCGTCAGCTCTCCACGACCGACGATGCCGTCAAACTCGAGCCGCCCGCCCCCCGGGGTCCGATCGATGGACAAGACGAGCGAGACGTCGAAGCGGCCGGTCGTCGAATTAATTCATCGTTCTGAAGGTTCCGATGGGACACACGACACCGGCAGCAGGCTGCTCACAGCGTCAGGGTCTTCTCGATTGTTCAGCTGGATTTCCTGAGCGGCGAGTCGGCGGCAGCGGCGAATACCCCATCAGAGCAGGATCGGGGCGCGCGCTCCCTCGCTGGGCATTCAAGGCCTGGTCAGGGCGGGTTCACCTGGGGTTCGCTCAAGATCATTAAAGTTGCGCGGTCCCCGACCCCATTGGGGCGGAGCGGGCACTTCGACGCCTGCTGCCGCTCCGAGTTAAGGATCGCAGTGAAATCGAAAACCCCAAACGCCAGGAGGGTCACACCACTGGTGGGCGTGCTCGCCGCAGCGGTCACGCTGATGGCGTTTCCGGCGGCCGCGCAAGCCAATCCGCCTCAGCCTGACGCACCCGTCACCGGCGGTCTGCCGTTGGTCAACACGAATGAGAAGATCGGTCCGGGTATCGGTCTTCAACACGTCAAGGCGCTGGACCAGCGCGGTTGGTACGACGCGCAGTTCCTGACCGTGGACCTGTCGAACCACGCGGTCAGCACGGACCTGCTGACCTCCGGCCCGGTCGCGTCGGGCGGTCCGTTGAGCGTCGCGGCCAACAAGGCAGGCGCCGCGGCCGGTGTCAACGGTGAGTTCTTCGACATCGGCGGCAGCAACGCGGCGCTCGGTGGAGAAATCCAGAACGGCCAACTGGTCAAGACAGCGGACATCGGCGGACGCCAGCACGTCGGCGTCAGCCAGGACGGCATCGCCCAGCTCGTCGACCTCACGGTCGACTCGACCGCGAACTTCGCCGGCGCGGATCACAAGGTGCTGTCGATCAATGCCGCCAACGGCGGCGGCGTACCCGCCGACGGCCTGATCGCCTTCACCGCGGCGTGGGGAACCTACAGCCGCAACCGGGGGCTCAGCGGAGTCGACGCCAGCCGGATCGCCGAGGTGGTCGTCTCCGGCGGCAAGGTGGTCTCCGTCGCGCCGAACGGGCCGGCCGGCTCGGGGGCGATTCCGGAGGACGGCTTCGCTCTCGTCGGTCGCGACGCTGCGGCGACGGCGTTGCGCGAACTGCACCCGGGCGACCCGGTCACGCTGAAGTACTCGCTGTCGAACGACGTGACCAAGAAGATGAAGTTCGCGCTCGGCAACGGCGGGACGATCGTCTCCGGCGGCAAGGTCGCCCCCGGCCTGGACACCTCGATCGCGCCACGCACCGCGCTCGGTTTCAAGGACGGCGGCCGTACCCTGATCCTCGCCACCTGGGATGGCCCAGGCGGTACCGGCAAGGGTGGTGTCGGCATCGACAAGGAGGCCCGCGACCTCGCCGCTCTGGGTGTCGAGACGGCAGTCAACCTCGACGGCGGCGGCTCCACGACGATGGTCGCCCGCGCGCTGGGCGCGACCGAGGCGACCGTACGCAACGTGCCGTCCGACGGCCACGAGCGCAACGACCCGAACGGCGTCGGCGTGTTCGTCGCACCGGGTGATGGCAAGCTGCACCAGCTCGTGATCAAACCGGCCGAGGGTGGGACGTCCAGCGACGGCGGCGTGAAGGTCTTCCCGGGGCTGCACCGTGCCCTGGTCACGCAGGGTGTCGACGACCACGAGGCGCCCGTCGCGGTGGATCCGAAGTCGGTCCGCTGGCACTCCCGTGGCGCGTCCGTGAAGTCCGGCGTGCTGGCGGCCCCCACGCGCGCGGCGGGCGCCGTCTCGGTCACCGCCGGCGTCGGGCACACGGGTGCCCTGATGAAGGTCGATGTGCTCGGCAAGCTCGACAGCGTGGAGCTGTCGGCCAGTCGCCTCTCCATCGCCGACGCGACGCCCGAGGCTGCGGCCACGGTGAGCGTCACCGGCCGCGACGACCAGGGCTACACCGCGCCGATCGACCCGACCGACCTCACGCTGGACTACGACCACAGCGTCGTCGACGTTCAGCCGTTCGCCGGCAAGCTGAAGGTCACTCCGCTGAAGGCCGCCGGCACGATCCTGACCATCTCCGTCTCGGGTAGGTCGGTGCAGCTGCCGATTACAGTCGGCGTGCAGACGGTCTCGGCGTACGACTTCAGCGACGACGTGCTCGCCCGGTGGCGCAACAACAGCACCGCGGCGACCACGTTCTCGAAGGACCCTGACGGCCTGCGGATCGACTTCGCCGCGATGCGCAACGTCGGGATCGCCGCGACCTCCGTCGCCAGCCGGGTGACGGTGCCGGGTCAGCCGCTGCGCGTACGGCTGCGGCTCAAGTCGAGCATCGCCGTGCCGAGTGGATTGACCTACCTGGGTTACTCGGACGCCAACGGCAAGGGCACGGGCGTCTACGGAACCGCGCTGGTGGCCAGCGACGACTGGCAGTACGCCACGTTCACGCTGCCCGCCGGCACGGCGTTCCCCATCTCGATCTCAGGCTTCCAGGGAATCAACACCAACACGGCCGAGCAGCACGCGGGCACGTTCATCCTCAACCGGATCGAGGCCGACGTCCCGACCTCGGTCGAGCTTCCGGCACAGCCCGCACTGCGGGCGGACCGGCTGGTGTCGCCCGACGGCTCGTTGGAGCACGGTGCCGGCACCTGGAACTTCGCGTCGCTGTCGGATGTGCAGTTCACCGCGGACAACCCGAACCTGACCCAGGTCGCGACGGCCGCCCTGCGGCGGATCCGCCAGACCAAGCCGGACCTGGTGATCCTCAACGGTGACGTCACCGACCGCGGTCTGCCGCAGGATCTCGCGTTGGCCCGGCAGGTGCTGACCGATGCGGGGTGCGATCTGATTCCGGTCGGCCAGGAGCCGGCTGAGAACAGCACGCCCGACCCGCGCACCGGGAAACTGCCCTGCTACTACGTCCCCGGCAACCACGAGTCGTACGGGCTCAACAACACCCAGTCGGATCTGTCGGCGTTCAAGGCCGAGTTCGGACAGCCGTACCGGACGTTCGACCACAAGGGCACGCGGTTCATCCTGCTGGCCAGCTCGCTGGGTACGCTGAGCGGCACGGCTTGGGAGCAGCTGCCGATGATGCAGAAGGCGCTCGACGAGGCCGAGCGCGACCCGTCGGTGCACAACGTCGTCGTGGCCGCCCACCACCCGGTGGACGACCCGGCCGAGACGAAGTCCAGCCAGCTCGGTGACCGCGACGAGGTACAGCTGGTCGAGAAGCTGCTGACCGACTTCCGCGACGATTCCGGCAAGGGTGCCGTGATGTTCGGCTCCCACGCCCAGGTCGCGAGCGTCCACCGCGTCGAAGGCGTTCCGTACGTCGTGCTGCCGTCGTCAGGCAAGGACCCTTACGGCACGCCGGACCGGGGCGGCTTCACCGGCTGGGTGAACTGGTCGGTGAACAGCGATCGCAACGCGGACCAGCAGTGGCTGGAGGCGGACGTGCGGGCCTTCGCGCAGTCGGTCACGCTGAACGCGCCGGAGAAGCTCGACCTGAACAAGACGGCGCAGCTCAGCGGCAGCATCGTCCAGCCTCAGGGGGTGTCCACCGGCACCCGGGTGGTGCCTCTGCAGTACCCGATGTCCGTGCATTGGAGCGGATCGTCGAACCTCGCGATCGGCAGCGGTGCCGCGGCCATCGTGGAGGCCCACCGCGCCGGCAAGGCCGCGATCCTCGACCCGCAGACGCGGACGCTGACGGCGCTGCGTCCCGGTTCGGTGACGGTCACCGTGACGAGCGACTCGATGCGGCAGTACACCGACGACACCTCGCTCGCGCCGATCACCACCTCGAAGACCATCCAGGTCGGACCGGCGGTCCCGGCAGGGCCGCGCGGCGAGCACTGAGCTCCGATGGAGCTGTAGCAGCGGAGGTCCGGCCGGGTACCCGGGCCTGACCGGTCCGCCCCGGGTCGAATAGATCCGGACGCGGGAACGGTTCGGAGTCGGGCCGCGACAGCCGGCGAGCCACCACCGGGTTCGGGGTGGGCAACAGGTGCCCACCCCGAACCCGATCAATCAGCCCGGTCAACGCCTCACCGAGGCCGCGATCCGAGGTGGACGCCGAAGCCCCCGGCGTGACAACGACATAAGCGCGCATCCGGAACTGAAGCTCGCCCGCTGGGCAGCCCGCGAAAACGCCTTCGCCGAGTTACGAGACGTCCGTTAGCCAGGCCCTGTTCCGCTGTTCCCGTCGTCTGCCGCGTTCAGTCCGCCCGCGCGGCGTGGATCGTGGTGAAGGCCATGAGGAGCGCGGCGGTCCGTGGCGGATCCTCGAGCATGGGCGAGTGCCCCACACCGGGAAGCGACTCGACTCTCGCGCCCGCCACGGTGCGGTAGTCGTCAGCGGACGAGGGTCGCCATCTCTGGTCCTCCGTCCCGAAGATCACCAGCAGTGGCTTGCCAAGGGGTGCCAGTCGGTCCGGGAGCGGTCCCTGCGTCAGGTAGTCGTCGGTTGCCCGCGACGTCGTGGTGAGGGCGTGATAGGTCATGGCCCGCACATCGTCGACGATCTGTTGCGGGATCTCGTAGCCATGGTTACCGAACGCGGTGCTCAGGCCTTGGCGAACAACCTCGTCGGTGCGAAACCGCCACAGCAGTTGTCCGAGGATGGGGACGAACAAGAGTCGGCCGACGAGTCCGTCCGAGATGTAGGCGTCCAGGCGAGGCCCGGAACCGATGAGCGCGAGCGCGGTAACCAGGTCGCGTCGTTGCTCGGTGAGAGCGGTGGCGACGGAACCGCCAGTGGAGTGCCCAACCACTATCGCTTGCTGTACGCCCAGCCGGTCCAGTGCCTCACCGACTCGGCGTCCCTGCTCCGGGATCGCATAGCCGCCGCCTGCCGGCTTGGCCGACTCGCCATGTCCGAGCAGGTCGATCCGGATGACGCGGTGGGACTTCGCCAGCATCGGAACCACCGGATCCCACCAGTGCGTCGACCCGGCGAGTCCGTGGATCAGTACGAGTGCCGGGGCGTCGCGGGGTCCGTCCTGCCGTACGTGGATGTTCCCGCCGTCAAGTGGCAGGGGCGAATCCGCCGTGGCCTCGGCGTCCTGGCGCGACACCACTATCGCGTTGGTGATGAGCAGCCCGACGACGGTGACGAGGATGATCGATAAGACGATGCGGCGAGTTCGGCGCCTCTTCGTACGTCTCACGTCCGGCTCCCTGTCAGGGAACCGGGGGCCTTCATGATCCGACTGGCCACTCTTTTCGACCTCAGAGAAGTTGGCCATGTGCCAAGTATCGCCGTCCTCGCCCGCGCGATGGCTTGGACAAATGTCTCGGTCGACGCGGCCGATTGTCGGGCTCAGGCATCGGTCGGCCGACTTGCATCGCATGTGGGAATGCGGCCCACCCTGCTCGAACGCCCCGGGTCAGCCACGTTGGACACCGCCCGGCCGGTGCGGCCCGGCCAGGTGCTCACGCGGCCCCTCGCATCTCGTCACGTTCAGGCGGAACGATCCTCACGTCCCGAGGCCACGCAACAACATCATCTCGTCAGGACCTCTTAGTCGGCGGGCGACGGGATTTCGGAATTTCCCGTAGGCACAATTGCGCCCCGCGAGCCCGGGGGGATAGGACGGCATTTCCTAAACTGCGCGTCGCTGGTTCGATCTCAGCTCGCGCGTCGACGGATACGCCGCCTGGCCGGGGGAGTACGCCCTGGTCATCGCCGATGAGGTGCACGATCAGGCCGCGCACTCTGCGATGGCGGCGGTCGGGGCGCAGGAGAACATGGCGATCCGCGCTGGTCAGCGCGTCGATGATGCTTGCCGGAGTAGTACGGCTTCTGGTTTGCTACGCGATCGATCGGAATCAGCGTGCCGTCCAGGATCGCGTACGCCAGTTGCCGGATGCGCCGCATCGCCGTGGCCAGGTCCTCGGCGACCGCCGCGAGAAGCACGATCGCTTCCTGTACGTACCGCCAGGCGGTGGCGACGCCGACGGCGAACCCGGCCGCGAGGCGGGTGTAGGTGTCACCGTTGCGCAGGTGGGCGAGGACGAGCACTGCTTGTCGGCCCGGGTCGAGGCGCCGCCACCGGGATCGATGCTGGTTGCGGTGCGCTCGGATGAGGCCGGCTCAGCGCATCTGATGCGAACACGGCGGTGGCCGTGGGCGGGCGCCGGGAACGTCGGGTTGAATGATTCGGTGATCACGATGCGGGCGGTCGTCGAGGTTCCGACGTTCGACGCCGAGGCGCCACTACCGTGGCCGGTGGAGTCGGCGGCGCCGTTCTCGTGGCTGGCGCTCGATGCCAGCTGTAGCGATGAGCAGGTCGGGCTGTTCGTGGCGGCCCTGGCTGACCGGATCGATGTTCCTGCGCCCGGCGGACGGGATGAGGTGGTGGACGCGCTGCTGGCCGAGGAACTGCTTATCGTTCCCGGCGGGCTACAGGTGTGCGATTCCAAAACCGGGACCGAAGTAGTTCCAGGTTGCTGTGCTGGTCTGGAAGGCTGGCGGGAATGGACCCAAGCCCTTGCCGGCGATTCGCCGTGGCTGGGTCACGATCCGGGTCCGGAGGTCGAGGTTCTTGGCGACCATCTGCGGGTGTGGCAGGACGGCGCCCCCAATCGCCATCACGGCCGCTGGGCCGGTCTTCACATCGACCTGCCACGGGTGGCGCTGCCAGCGCTGCTGATGAGTGTGCATCGCGACCTGGTTGGCTTCGTCGCCGTCCTCACCGGCTGGGCCGAGCGGCTCGGATTGGGACCACGGGGCGGCGCGTTGGTGGAGGCGATCGACAGGGACTTCGCCATCACCACCCCGTTTGACCTGGCGGCTGCTTGCGAAGCGCCAGGCTGGCATGCCTGACAGCGATCGCGCCGATGACGGGTCACCTGACATCCAGTGAGACCGCCTTGGTCGGGAGAAAAGGATTGTGAGCCGTCGTGGGCGGGCAGCTGGGCGTGGCGGGGTCGTAGCGGTCGGGGTAGCGACCTCGGTAACGCGCTGGGGTGCTCCGGATCGAGTCCGGAGCACCCCAGCGGATGGTGCGCTCAGGTCATGAGCCTGTGGTGAAGGTCCATGACGTGGTGGGCAGAGGGTTCCCGGCCAGGTCGCGCAGGGCGGTGGGGCCACCGATCAAGGTGACCTCGTACTCCACGTTGGCGTGCAGCTCGACGTTCGGGTCGATCGTGAGCACCCGGGTGGCGGAGTCGTAGCTGACCCGGGTCACCAGCACGTTGCCGTTCGACACCCGTTTCAACTGCACGGCGGCGGTGCTCACGCCGGTGACCGCTTCGTTGAAGGTGACCGTGATGTTGCCGGTGCGGGGCACGGTGGTCGCCCCGGGCTCCGGCGTACGGGCCGTCACCTGCGGCGCGGGGCCGGTGGTGAAGGTCCAGCTCGTCGGCGCCAGGGCGTTGCCGGCGACATCGGTGATCGCACTTGTCAGCGTGACCCGGTACGTCTTGTCCGGGGCCAGGGTCGCGTCGGGGTTGAGGGTGAACCGCCCGGTCTGACGGTTGTAGGTGACCGCCGCCGGGACCAGGGCATTGGTGGCGGTGTCACGCAACTGGACGGTGTTTGCGTTGACCCGGTTCACCACCTCGCTGAACAGGCCCTGGATGTTCCCCGCGCGGGCGACGCTGGTCGCGTCGGGCAGCGGCCGTTCCACCGTCACCGTCGGGGCAGTGACGTCGAGGAACGGGGTGACCTCGTTGGACAGCGCCGAGTACGCCCCCGTGCCCAACTCGTTGACCGCCGCCACCTGGAACCGGTAGGTCTGGCCATTGGTCAGGCCGGTGACCAGCAGGCGCGTCACGTCCGCCGGGGCGGTACGCGGCTCGCCGACCTGGTCGCCCGCCGCGTCCACGACCCGAACCAGGTAGCCGGAGATCGCCGGACCGCCGTTGTCCGCCGGTGCGCTCCAGGTGACCGTCGCCGACTCGTTACCGGCATCGGCGGTGCCGATCGCCGGTGCCCCGGGGGTGAGCATCGTGACGGTGGTGTCGGTGAACTCCAGCCGCTCGATGTTCCGGAGCGTGTCCGTACCGTCGCCGCCAGCGCCGCCCTGGTCGCCGGGGGGCGGAACGTTGCGGGCGTGGACCACGGTCAACGACCCGTCGGCGTTCGGGATGATGTCGTAGTCCGCCCGCGGCCCGCTGAACACGGCCGTGTCGACCCCGGCCGGTCCGGTGTGCAGGATCTCGCGGACGATCACGATGTTGTGCGGGTTGAGCGCCCCGCTGAACACCGCCTGGTGCAGGGTCTGCCCGGTCGGGTCGCCGGCGGCGTCGCGCAGGTACCGATCGTTCAGGGAGTTGGCCGTTCCGATCTCCGTCGTCGGGTCGGCCGGGTTGGTCCGAACGCTGAGCCGCACGTTCAGCCAGGCGTCCCCGTCGATGATGTCGTCGGCTCCGCGACCGGTGATCTCGTCACTGCCGCCACCGCCGATCAGGATGTTGCCGCCGCCGAAGCCGCACACCGCGGCGGACGGGCTGACGTCCGGTGGGCTGGCGACGCACGCGGTGCGTCCCGCCAAGAGCGGGCGGAGCCCCTGGATCCGGTCGATGCCCTCCTCGGTGAGCACGTTGGAGCCCCACGGCGTGTTCAGCTCCAGGTCCTGCGCGAGCGGGACCACATCGTCTCCCTTGAGGACGTCGTCCTTGTCCCAGCCGGACAGTGCCTCGGTGAGCAGGAAGCGGTCGGCCAGCATGATCGGCGCGTCGGCGATGGCGATGGTCAGGTCGGAATCCGCGGCTTCCGCAGAGCGAGCGTGGATCGCGAAGTCGAAACCCCGTACGCCATGGTTCCGCTCGATGCCCGGACCGGCGACCATGATGTCGTCGCCACCCTCGGCGTCGTAGTCGTCCTCGCCGCTGTTGCCGATGAGTACGTCGTGTCCAGGCGCGTTGATGTCGTCGAAGAAGGGTGCGCCGCTGTCGCCCTGGAGCAGGTCGTTGGAATTGCCGCCCTCCTGCCAGTCGTCACCGCCGCCACCGAACACGGTGTCGGGTCCGTCGCCGGCGATGACGAAGTCGTCACCCTCACCGGCGAAGGTCTGGTTGGCGTTGAGACCGCCGTTGGTGAAGTCCTTCCCGTCACCGCCGATGATGATGTCCAGGCCGGGTCCGGCGTCGATGGCGTCGTTGCCCGCCCCGCCCTTGTGCACGTCGTCACCGGCGGAGTCGGTGATGATGTCGTCGCCCAGCCCGCCCAGAGCCTCGTCGGCACCGTCGTTGCCCTCGACGCGGTCGTTGCCGTCGTTGCCCCAGAACGTGTCGTTGTCGATACCGCCCCACATCCGGTCGTTGCCCGGGGTGCCGTTGTAGGTGCTCTGGGCGTTGAGACCCGGTGGGTCCACGGAGTTCGACTGCCGGTACCGGATCGTCCCGTCAGCCATCCTGATGAGCACCTTCGACTCGTCGCACTCGGACTCCGGATCGTCCGCGATGGTGTTGCCGGTGCCCGCGAAGGTGGGCCGGTTGAGGTCGAACTTGCAGTCCGAGGTGGCGAAGACGTCGGCCTTCAGCGCCTGCGCGGTGGTGTTGCGCATGGTGAGTTCGGCCATCGTGTTGCCTTCGAGTTCCGTACGCAGGTTGAGCCCGGAGGTACGCGACAGGTAGTAGAGCCGGTCGCCGTCCTGCAGGTCGGTCAACTGCCGCTCGAAGACGTAGTTGAAGGTGGAGCCGAGCAGGCCGCCGAAGAAGACCTGCGACTCGGCCAGGCCACCGACCCACAGGTCGATGTCGTCCACGCCGGTCCTGGACCCGCCGTCGGCGGTGTTCGCCCAGGCCCCGATGCTGTTGACGAAGTCGGCGCTGTCGGCCGGGGTCTCCGGCACCGGGTGCACGGCCGCGTCGTTCTCGTAGATCAGGCGGGCGGCCTTGCGTCGGGAGGCCAGGGTGGCCGGCCTGTTGTCGGCGCTCTCGTCGACGGTGGTGGCCGGGTCGTCCTCGACGATGTGGTCCGGTCCGGCGTCGGTCAGGATGCGCGGATGCGTCCCGTACGCCGCCATGAAGTTGATGACGGATTCCGGGTGCTTGATGCTGAGCCCGAAGTCGACCCAGTCCGTGTACGGCTGGAGGGCGCTGTCGTTGGTCTGCGCGTACACCTGCTTGCGGAAGTTGTTCAGCGACGGAACACCGGCGTCACGGGCCCGGGTCATGTTGACGGCGGCGAGGTCCAACGGCAGCCCGAGCAGGTTGTTACGGAGTGCTCCGGTGACGAACTCGTCGAGTTCGTTGCCGGTCTGCTCGGTCATGCCCTGGGCGATCGCGCCGGCGGCCTGGGCCGCGGTGTACGTGCCACCGCTGCCGTTGCGGTAGTAGGCCGGCGGATTGAGGAACGCGTCCAACAGCGGGACGTCGCTCCTGGTTCCGTTCTCATTCGTCCGGGCGACCGTGTCGGTCAGCATCGAGTGCCCGAACCGGTACACGGCGTGGGCGAATTCGGCTCGGACGTCAGGGTTGATGCCGGTGTCCGACTGGGTGAAGACGTTGAACGGGTTGATCCCCGGCTGGACCTTGCGAGCGAAGTCCTCGAAGACGATGTGCTGGTACTCCATCTCCGTCACGAACCGCGCGGCCTGGAAGAGCCGCTCACCGTTCCACCCGTCGGCGCCGGTCGGTGACTGCCACTCGGGAACGTCGATGCTCTCCTCGATGATGAGGTTCTTGATGTAACCCACCAGCCGGTTGTGCTCCGAGTGGAACACCTGGTGCACGGCGACGAGACCGATGTTCTCGTTCACCCGGCCGTCACCGGCGACGAAGTGGGCGTCGAGCATCTCATTGTCGTACTGGTCCGCGGGCAGTTGAGTGCCCGGTGGGTTGATCACGGTGTCGGCATCCGGGGTCTTGGCGACCGATGGCACCGCGTGGTGCGCGATGTCGTCGAGGAAGGCGATGTTGATCCGGCTGACGTTCGCCGGGATCGCGATGGGCGCGGCGGGGTTGCCTTCGACCAGGCCGCTTGCCGTCACCAGCTGCGGATATCCGTTGGGGCCGCGCAGGAACCGGCCGTACTGGTCGGCGGCCACCATCGGCACGTTCAGCACGTCGACGTCGGTGAGGCGGATGCCGAGCAGCGAGGCGGCTTGGTCCTTGACGGTCGCCCAGGTCCCCATGCCCCCGTTCGGGCCGTCCAGCATCCTGCCGGTGGCGACCGGCTTGCCTGCGCTGTTGTTCTTGTACTGGCGCAGGAAGACCTGGTGGGAGGAGTGCGAGGCGTACGTCTGGCTCTGGTCGACCCACGACGAGTCGAGGTTGGTGGCTTCCTGAACGTCGTCCGCGCTCTCGTCGGTCGGCGTGTTGGGGTTGTCTCCGACGTGGCCGTCCGGACCGGGCTGGTTCTTCGCCCGGGTGACCACCATGAACCGCATGTTCGGCGGCAGGTCGTCGGTGGTGCCGAGTTCTCCGTCCGGTCCGGGGATCAGCGGGTCGTCGGCCTGAAGCGGAACGATGACCGAGCCGCTGCCGCCCTTGGCGGTGAGGTCGACGCCGTGGTCGAAGAACTGACCGAACAGCGCGAACCACGAGTTGTACGGCGCGGACAGGCCGAAGTCGGTGGTGACGTTCGGGATGAACAGGGTTTCGCCGCGGGGCGTACAGCCGGGCGGTGAGCCTTCGGTGGGCGGCGGGCCGGGGTCCGGTTCGACGACGCAGGGCACTGCCGTGGGGTCCTGGTTGAAGCTGCGGTGCGGTTTGCCCGCGGCCACCACGGCGGCCGGGTTGGTCGACGACTGGTCGACGATCAGGTTGCTGATCACCCGCGGCTCGGAGTCGGCGACCACGCCCTTCTTCTGCGAGTACGACGAGTTCGCCGGGCCGCCGAAGCCGGTGGCGTCCTCACCGGGCCGCCACTGCGGTGCGGCGTGCCGGGGGAAGGTGTTGGCGACGGCGCCGTACGCGCTCTGGCCGGGGATGCCGTTGTTGTCGGATCCGTCCACCGTCCGCAGGCCGTACGGCAGTAGCGCGTTACCGATCTGGTTCGGTCCGGGTCCGAAGAGCGGTTGTCCGGCGACCGGCTCTCCGCCTGGCCCTTCCTTGGTCGCGTGGTTCTCGGCGATTTTGATCTGCCTGAGTATGAACCTCAGGTCGCCGGCATTGAGCTCGAACCCCTGACCGACGGGCGCGGCCTGGGCAGGGACCGCGATCAGTGGCAGGAGGCTGAACCCGAGTGCGGCGGCGAGTCCCGCGGCCAAGGCTTTTCTTCGTCTGGTCACCATTCTTCCCTCTCGGTAACTGATATGCATCGATTTGGGTAAGGGCGGTGACAGGAAAAGGGGCACGCGGGAATCCCGGCGCCGTCGCCGGCACGCGGTGCGAACCGCGCCCCGATGAACCTTGCCGGCTTACTGCGGCACCTCACCCTGCATGGCGTTGCCTCAACGCTGTCCGGGCAGACGTAACCTGCGATAGGCGGTGATCTTTGAGCAGAGACTTAATCGCTGTTAAGGCAACTTGCCAGGGATATTAGAACGGTTCCAGTCAATGAGTTGACCGCCGTTCGGATGATGCCATGCGGTCGCAACGGATAGCGTGGGCCGCGCGTTCGTTCGATGGACCCACCAGAGCAACCCGGCGGGCCGGCTTCGCCGTGCGATGCGGTGCGGTCGACAACCAGCGCTGGGTGCCGCCGTCATGCATCCACAAGGGACGCATTACGGCAGTCGCAGGCGGCGGACCAGCGCACATTGCCGTTCGCGGCGATGGGCGGTCCACAATTTCGTTCCGGCGGGCCGGGGAGGATCCGTCCTTTCGGCGCCTGTGCAATCCGGCCGCCCTATCAGTGATGGGATCGGGGGAGAAGGCAAGGGTCGGCTTTCGGACGTCCGCCGGCATACCTCGGCGCTCGTTCGGTTGTCCGGCACCTCACATCGGGCGTGATCGACGAAGCCGTGTTGCTTCCTGGCGCGAATCGTCCCGGCGGCGGGTGGCGGTTGAGCCTTCCATCTCACGCCTTGATGTCCGGTTGCTCAATGTCCGTCGGGTGCAAGCTGAAGTGCCGGCCGTTCAGATGCCCCGCCGATGTGAGAGACGGCGAAATGCAGGCAAATATCGGAGATTAGCGGCCCGACGAGCGGCACGAACCAATGAGGCCTTTCCAAGCTGATCTTGCAGCTCATTCGGCTGCGGCGAGCCCGGAGATCGATGAGGGTGAGGCTCCAGGTAAGACAGCAGTTGACCAAGATCCGATGCCCCGACCGGGAGCCTCGCCTGTGGCGTCTTACCCCTCCACGATCCCGCTGTCCAGCCACACCCTGAACCGGCTCGCCGACCTCATCCGAGCGCACCGCAACCAGCACCGATCCCGGTGGCGGCGCCTCGACCCAGGCCGGCAGGCGCTGCTTGCCCCTGGCCCACCTGCGCAACAGCGACACCCATGCCCGGCTCGCCGCCGCCCGCAGTCACGGCATCGTCGACGCGCTGACCAGCGCGGACGAGGGCTAGCAGGGCGCTCGCGGCAGCGTGCGCACACCGTTCAAGCGGCGCAGCTTCCGGCCGAATCTGTCACGCCGGCAGAAGGCGGTCAACCGGGCCCACGCGGAAATCCGTGCCCGCGGCGAACGCGCCATCGCCACGCTCAAGAGCTGGAGAATCCTGACCAAGCTGCACTGCTGCACTCGCCGCGCCACTGCGATCGTGCAGGCCATCGTGGTCCTGCACCACGTCGAAGCGAACCGCTACGCAGGATGGAAATGGCTTATTTATCAGCGGCGCGGCTCAGGCGCGAGGACATCGGCCGCTCCGGAGTGGATCCGCTCGTCGTTCTCGCCCGAATCACCGGTAAACCGCGCACGCCCCTGTCGGGCCCCACCGGGCCCGTCGCTGGGCTCGGCGGCGCGGTACCTGCGTGGGGTGGCGACGTACGCGCTCTCCGCTACCACCGGAGATCGCTGAGGTCTGCTCCGGGGACCTTTTCAGCCGCGCCTGCTCACCGCTGAGACCAACAAGGGGATCTTCTGGTAGTGACACGGGAGGTGGCGGGCCTTCGCTGGAACCCCCGTAACGCCCATCCTGTCGGCGACGCTTGATCAACGGGACGAAACACCCGTCCCGTCGGTCCTACGGACCGGCTCATCTCCGCACCGAGGTACAGATAGATGCCCCCCATGTCTCCGGCCAGGCGGTACCGCCTGGCCGCACGCCTCGCACTTGGCGCGCTCGGCGCCCTCGCGGTCACGACCCTGTCCGCCACGCCCGCCCTCGCCGCGCCCAACCGTGCCGACCTGGCCGTCACCGCGTCCGTCAACCCGGCGACGGTGGTGGACGTCGGCGGCGGGGCGGCCGTACAGGTCGACGTCCACAACGCCGGCGCCAAGGCGGCCGACGACGTCGCCCTGCAGTACGCCCTGCCGGCCGACGCCTACTTCACAGACGGCAACTCCATCCCGGCCGGCTGGCATTGCGACCTCCGAACCACCCTGACCTGCACGTACGGCTCCCTGGCCGCCGGCGCGACCGCCCCCCGGCTGCGCTTCTACATCTCCTTCCCCGGCGGGCAGGTCGGCGAGACCGCGACGGTCACCACCACCGCGTCGACAACCAGCAACGAGCTCTCCCTCGCCAACAACACCGGCCAGGCGACGGTCAGCTACATCCGCGGCGTGACCGACCTGGCGGTCAACCAGATCTGGGCCCCCACCCAGGCCCAGGTCGGTGACACCGTGGAAATCGGCATCGACGTGGCGAACAACGGCAACATGACGGCCCAGGAGGTCTACGTCAGGGTGCCGCTGCCGGTCGGCTTCACCCGCCAGTCCGAGGGCCCCACCGGTCCCTGGTACTGCGACTTCATCGACGACCCGGCGCTTGGCGGGCCGGAGTGGCGGTGCACGCTCTACCAGCTGGTCAACGGTTGGCAAGCGGACACCCTCTACCTGACCGCGACCGTCACCTCCGGCACCTCGGGCGACTCCGTTCCGGTGACCGTAACGGCCTCCACCAACTCCCCAGAGGACAACCTCGGCGACAACAGCGCGCAGACGAGCATCGCCCTCGTCTGACCGCGCCGACGCGGGTTTCCGCGTCCGCGCCGGCCCCGGCGCCCGGAAACCCCGGCGCCGGGGCCGGCCGCTCACGTGTGCTGGCACCGGTGGTCCGCCCCGGCTGCGACTGGGCCGCGGACTTGGCCCGGCAGCGGGGGCTTCTGGGCACGAGACGGGGCCGGCCCCGGGAAGGAGACCGGCCCCGTCGGAGCCACGGTCTGGGTTACCGGATCACGACGACGTGGTCGGCCTGCGCGTGCAGGAACGTGGCGTCGCCGTCCCACCGGACGGTGTACGTGTACTCGCCGCGCGCGCCGGGCGTGTCGGTGAAGTCGAAGGTCCCGTCCTCGGCGGGGGTCACGGCCGGCAGGTAGACGGTGGTGATGTCTTCGCCGTTGAGGATGCGAGTCACTGTGAGCGTGGTGCCCGGGGCGAGTGCCCGCCCGGGGGTCGCCAGCTCGCCGCTGAAGCGGAGGCTCCGATTGGTGCTGGCCGTGTTCGGGCCCGTCAGGCTCAGCGTGGACGGCTGCCGAGCCACTTCGACGGTCGCGGTGGCCTGGCTCCAGCGGAAGGCCGAGTTGCCGTCCCAGAGCACGTCGTAGTGGACTGTCCCGCCGGCCGGCGGTGTGTCGGTCAGACTGAAGGTGCCGTCGGTGGCGGTCGTCACCGGGGCGAGCGTGGCACTGGTGCCGTCCGGGTGCCGGCGCGTCACCATCACCGGCTGCGCGCCGGGCACTGACCCGTCGGACAGGGTCAGCCGGCCGGTCACGGTGAGCGGTACGAGCGCCGTCCCGGTGGCCTGGGCGGTCGCGGTCACCGAGGACGCTGCGAGGGTGATGCCCCGCAGCCGCCACAGCGTGTAGCGCCCGGTCGACATCTCATACAGGACAGTGAAGGCGTCGGTGCCGGAGAAGGTGAGTGCGCCCTCCACCACCTGGCCGGACGGGTTGTCAGCGGTGTGCAGCTTCGTGGTCGTCGCCGCGTCGTACACGCCTATACGGGGGCCGGCGAGCTCGATGCGGTCGCGGGAGGCGCGTGCGCCGATGACGTGGGCGCCGTCCGGGCTGAGTGCGACGGCCTGCGGGAAGCCGACGAAGGTGGGTTCCTCGCCGTACGCGCCGACCCTGGTCATGCTGGCGGTGTCCCAGATGTCATAGCGGTACGGCGAGTCGAACGCCGTGATCGCTCTCGAACCGTCCGCCGTGATGGTGATGTCCTTCAGGTACATGAAGTTGTTGTCGTGGCCGTCGAGCACCCCGCGCAGGGTGGCAGGGGTGGTGCTGACGTCGTACACGTACAGGTCGGCGGGGCTGCTTCCGCTTTCGCCGGCCACCACGGTGGACCCGCCGGCGGCGACTTTCGGTGGACCGTACAGGCCGCTGGCGATGCGGACCGGCTCCGGCGTCGCCGCAGACAGGTCCAGGCCGACGACACCGCCGCTCCAGCTGTTGGTGGGGCCGTGCCCGACCCAGAGACGGTCGCCCGCCAGCGACACGTAGGCCGGGTACGGGTATGCGGCCAGGTCGAACCGTCGGGTGACGGTGAGGGAGGCGGTGTCGATCTCTGCGATCTCGTTCGAGGCGTTGAGCGCCGCATAGAGGCGGCTGCCGTCTGGCGTGACAGCGAGGCCTTGGGGTTCGGCGAGCCCGGTGACGGCACCGATCGTGGTGCCACTCTCGTCGGTGACGACGATCTGACTGCTGGCGGAGATGAACAGCCGGCCGTTCGCGGCGGCGATGTCCTTGACGAACTTCACTCCCTGCAGAACGGTGCTGGTATCCGCGGCCTGGGCGGGTGCGATGGCGGCGACCAGTCCGGTCGCCGCGATCAGTGTCGATGCCAGGGCCGAGCGGGCCACTGTGCGGAACCGCATACGCGGTCTCCCTTCGGTTGATACCCGTGATGCCGGCGAGCCGGCGTGTCGTGATCGGAGGCCGGTGCCGGGTCGGCGACAAGATCGTCACCCCATTGGTACAGGGCGATACCGTCGCCAAATGCGTTACACGGGGCGGGGCACGACCGCGAGGGAGGCTCACGTGTGGCGGGCTGACGGTCGGCACTCCTAAATCGTGCGAAGGAAGGCCGGTCTTCCAGACGTCCGATTCCACGACCTGCGGCACACCTGGCTGACCGTGCTGCTGACCCGGCACCCCTCCGCACATCACTCAGGCGATCCAGAAATGGATCCACCCGCCCGCCCGGTCGCCCAGCGGTGGGCACACCGGGCATGTTTTCCACTGGTGAAGCTTCGGAGCCACCGGCCGCGATCGAATCGGCGACATCTCGCTCACAGGCTCTGTGCGTCGCGTCCACACGCGTCCGGCAACGTTGCTGTCAGCGTTGCTGTCGACAGCAGTTCCGCCAGCGACCCAGGACGCCGCCCGCTGGGGGGATCCGGGTCCGTCGTACTGATTAGCCTCAGACGGTCTCGTCGAACGTGTCGGCACAGGGGCCTCTTGTCGTCTATTGACATCGCTGACGCCCAGGGCCGTAGCTGTTGCTGCCTTCGGACTGCCTCGCGGTACCGCTGGATGGTCCCTACGTGGCTCGCGCTCCAGATGATCCGTCGGCGTCACCGAGGGCAGCGGGTCGGGCGACGTGCGCGAGGATGGATACATGCCGAATTTGAACGAGTTGCAGGCTCTCCAGGATCGGGCACTGGGACGCTGGGAGTACCTTCAGAGCAATTGGCGCCGACGCGCCAGGGTCAATAAGGGCACCTCCATGCTCCTGGTCTACCTGAGCGTGACACTGGCAGTCTCCGCCACCGTGTTGGCGGCGGTGCCGGCCGTTCCGAAGTGGTTGATCGCTGCCATCAGTGGCGGTACCGCCCTCGCGACGACCCTGCTGGCTGCTACCAAGGCTCAGGAGCACTGGGCGCTCGCTCGATCGATACAGAACCAGCTTCATGCCGAGCGATTTCTCTACGAGCAACAGGCTGGCCGTTACGCCCTCGTGAACACTTCTACTAACGAAGCGCGAGCTCGGCTCTTTTCGGAACGCATCACCGAGATTGCATTGGCGGCTCATGACTCGTGGGCGACCCGGATAGCCACCACGCCCGCTCCCGTCGCGGCTTCACCTGCGGCGGCACCGCCCGTGACCTGATCCATCGAGCCGATAGTCGCCTGGATGATCAAGAGCTGGTCCGGCATCCTGACCAAACTGCGCTGCTGCCCGCGCCGCGCCACTGCGATCGCGCAGGCCATCCTCGTCCTGCACCACGTCGAAGCCAACCGCGCCCCAGGATGAAAAATGGCTCAATGGACGGAGCATGATTTGCGGGCAGCGGGTGACGGGCGGCAGCCATCGGCAGCTGTCGACCCGGCACGCGTGCTGCCGATAGGTTGGTCGCGTGGAACAGGACGACCAACTCCTGCACGCGTCGTCGTTCGGCGCGGCGGCGACCGCGTACGCCGAACACCGCCCGGACTACGCCCAGGCCGCGGTGCGCTGGGCGCTGGAGCCCGCGCCCGGCTTGCGGGTGCTCGACCTCGGCGCCGGAACCGGCAAGCTCACCGCCACGCTGGTTGCGGTGGGCGCCGACGTCACCGCGGTCGAGCCCGACCCGGCGATGCTGGCCGAGCTGCGCCGCGTACTCCCGGATGTCCGTGCCCTGCCGGGTAGCGCCGAAGCCATACCGCTGCCGGACGCGTCCGTGGATGCCGTGCTGGCCGGCAACGCCATGCACTGGTTCGACATGGCCGTAGCGGGGCCCGAGATAGCCAGGGTCCTGGTACCCGGCGGCATCCTGTCCGGTTTGTGGAACGTCATGGACGACCGCGTCGACTGGGTCGCCGGGCTGGCGCGGGTGAGCGGCAGCGCGGCCATCGGCCCGCGTGACACGCCCACCAGTTGGCGCGCCGAGACGGCCCGCGCGCATCTGCCGAAGGCCGGCGGGGCCGCCCGCTTCGGCTCACCGGAGCAGGCCGGGTTCCCGCACGGGCAGCACCGCACCGCCGACTCTCTGGTGGCGACACTCGCCACGCGGGCGGGGATGCTGGTCATGCCGGCACCGGAACGAGCAGCCACTCTCGGCCGGATCCGCGCTTTCCTGGCGAGCAGACCGGAGACCGCCGACGGCGAGTTCAACCTCCCGATGCTGACCTGCGTGCTGCGCCTCCGGCGGCTACCCGTAGACCCACCTCCGGCCGGCGTCCCGACGGCTTGAGTCGACTCGGGTCCTGGCGGTCAGGGTTTACCGCCGCCCGGACACCCCTCGTCCGCCGCGAGATCCGGTGGGGTGCGTGGCCGCTCAGCCAGGGATCGTCGAGTCCCGGATGAACCGCACCTGGTTGGCGTACCCGGCCGGTGCCACGGTCGGTCCATGACCACTACGACTCACCTCGTCACCGGCCACTGGATCGGCGGCGAGATCGTCGCCGGCTCGGCCGGCACCATTCCCGTCGTCAACCCGGCCACCGGCGAGACCGTCGCCCACACGCCGGCCGGCACCGCCGCCGACGTCGATCGCGCCGTCACCGCGGCCCGGGCCGCCCTCCCCGACTGGGCGGCCACCACCCCGCAGGAGCGCGCGGAGGTACTGCGCCGCCTGGCCGCGGGGCTCGCCGCGCGGCAGGAGGAGATCGCCGCCGCGATCACCGCCGAGATGGGTGCCCCGATCTCGCTGTCCCGGACCGCTCAGGTCGGTTTCCCGGCGGCGGTGATCGAATCCATCGCGAGCCTTGCCGGCGAGTTCCCGTGGACCGAGGAGATCGGCAACTCGCTGATCGTCCGTGAGCCCATCGGCGTGGTCGGCGCGATCACCCCGTGGAACTTCCCGCTCCAGCAGGTCGTGTCGAAGCTCGCCCCGGCGCTGCTGGCCGGGAACACGATGGTCTTCAAGCCGTCCGAGAACGCCCCGCTGACCGCGCGGATCCTCGCCGAGGTCGCCGCCGACGCGGGCGTACCCGCAGGCGTGTTGAACGTCGTGTACGGCACCGGCCCGGTCGTCGGAGAGGCGATGTCGGCCCACCCGGGCATGGACATGATCTCCTTCACCGGCTCCACCCGGGCCGGACGGCGTATCGCCGCGGTGGCCTCCGAGACCGTCAAGCGGGTCGCGCTGGAGTTGGGCGGCAAGGGCGCGAACATCATCCTCGACGACGCAGATCTGCCCGAGGCGGTGCACAAGGGCCTGATGATGGCGTTCAGCAACGGCGGTCAGGTCTGCGGCGCGTGGCCACGGATGCTGGTACCGGCGGCCCGCCAGGACGAGGTCGTCGCGCTGGCGGTCGAGGCGGCCCGGCAGTACACGGTGGGTGATCCGACCGACGAGGCGACCCGGATCGGCCCGATGGCCTCCGAGGCGCACCGGGTGAAGGTGAACGGGTACATCGAGCGGGGCATCGCCGACGGCGCGCGGCTGGTGTTCGGTGGCCCCGGCCGGCCGGAGGGCCTGACGACGGGTGCCTACGTCCAGCCGACGATCTTCGCCGACGTCGACCCGGACTCCGCGATCGCCCAGGAGGAGATCTTCGGCCCGGTGCTGACGATCATCCCTTACGCGGACGAGGAGGAGGCCGTAGCGATCGCCAACGGCACCCAGTACGGCCTGACCAGCGGCGTGTTCGGCGCGCCCGAGCACGCGCTCGCGGTCGCTCGGCGGCTGCGGGTCGGGCAGGTCGACGTCAACGCCGGCCACTGGAACGCGCTGGCCCCGTTCGGCGGCTACAAGCAGTCCGGCAACGGCCGCGAGTTCGGCCGCTTCGGTCTCGAGGAGTTCCTGGAGATCAAGTCGATCCAGCGTTGATCGCCACTGCGGGCGGCCCGGTCCACGCCGCCGGACCGAGGCCGCCCGCAGCTGCACCGGCCGGTTCGTCGCGCAGGCTCGAAGGTGGCTGGGCAGCCGGGCGTCGAGGCGGCCCGGACGGTGAGCCGTGTCCTGGTCGCCACCAGTCGTGCCGGCGGGGTCCAGGGCCGCGGCACGGACGTCGCCCCGTGGTGCCGCTGATACCACCGGGAACCGTGATGACGGTGTGACGACAGCGGCGCGCAGCCAGGGACAGATGAACCCTGGATGCGCTGGGCCGGACGCGTCACCGTTGGTCACGTCACGGAACAGCGCACCGGGTCCCACTGGTTGTCCCCAGTTGCGGACGTCGGGCGGAAGGGGGGAGACACCGTGGATCGCGCTCAACTCGCCCACTTCCTGCGTACCCGGCGGGAGGCGCTCCAGCCGGAGGACGTAGGTCTGCCCCGTGGCCCGCGCCGGCGTACCGGGGGTCTGCGGCGCGAGGAGGTCGCCTCGCTCAGCGGCATGTCGACCGACTACTACAGCCGGCTGGAGCAGCAGCGCGGCCCGCAGCCCTCCGAGCAGATGCTCGCCGCCCTGGCGCGCGGGCTACGGCTGTCGCTGGCGGAGCGGGACCACCTGTTCCGGCTCGGTGGGCACGCCGTGCCGCACCGCACCGTCCGGGCCGACCACGTCAACCCGGGGATGATGCGGATCCTCGACCGGCTTCAGGACACCCCCGCGATGGTGGTGAACCATCTCGGCGAGACGCTGGCGCAGACGCCCCCCGCGGTGGCGTTGGTCGGCGACGAGACCCGGCACACCGGGCTGACCCGCAGCCTGCACCACCGCTGGTTCACCGATCCGGCCACGCGGCAGCTGTACCCGGCCGAAACCCACGCGACGCACAGCCGGCTGCTCGCCGCGCACCTGCACGCCGCGTACACCCGGGACGGGCGAGGTTCGCGCGCGGCGGAGATCGCCGACGCGTTGCTGGCCGAGAGCCCGGAGTTCGCACGACTGTGGCGCGAGCATCCCGTCCCGGGTGGGATGTGCCCACCGAAACGCTTCCAGCATCCGGAGGTCGGCGCGCTGGAGCTGCACTGCCAGATCCTGGTGGATCCGGACCAGTCGCAGACACTGCTGGTGTTCACCGCCGTGCCCGGTTCGGCCAGCGACGAGAAGCTGCGGCTGCTCTCCGTCGTCGGCGCCCAGCACATCTGACGCACCCCTGACGGGTCGTGTCCACGCGGGGCCGGTGCCTCAGAGCGCGCCGGGCGCCGCGGTCACGCTCGGCCGAGCGCCCCGCCAACTGTTCGCGAGGCTCCAGCCAGGACAGCCGCACCCTCGAACCAACTGTCCGAACGCGTGGCGCGGCTTCACCGTAGGCAGCGCAGATCCCGGTGGCGGCGCCCTGGTCGAGCTGCGCTGCTGCCCACGCCGAGCCACCGCGATCGTCCGAGCCGTCCTCGTCCTGGACCACGTCGAAACCACCCGCGACGCGGGATGCCAGGTGGCTCAGTCACAGTCCCGCGCCACGCACCGCCTCGTGGATCGCCGCACTGTTGTCGATCAGCTCGTTGACGTCCTTGCTGGCCATCGTCGCGGTCACGTAGACGTGGTGCACCCCGCCCTCAGCCAGGACAGCCAAGTCCTCGACCAACTGCTTCGGGCTACCGGCGAAGGGCTGGCGGCCCGCCGCCGGCACTTCGGACAGGTCCTGCACGAGCACCTGGTAGATGCAGCTGATCTCGGCCGGGTCCCGTCCCACCTCGGCTGCCATTTCACGAAGTTGCGCGAGCTGCGCCACGACCGATTCAGGCGGGACGCCGGTGGGCAGCCACCCGGTGCCGCGGCGGGCGATGCGGCGCAGCGCGGCCGGACCGGTACCGCCCAGATAGATCGGGATCCGGCGAGCCGGCTTCGGTTTCACCATCGCCGGGGCGATGCGGTAGCGCTCGTTGTCGAACGACACCGGGTCGGGGCCCCACGCCGCCGAGGCCACGTCCAGGAACTCGTCGAGAGCCGCGCCGCGCTCGGAGTACGGCCGTGGCGCGGCCGCGTCGAACTCGTCGATCGACCAGCCGACGCCCAGGCCCGCGATGACTCGGCCACCCGACTGGTGATCCAGCGTCGCCAGGGACCGGGCCAGCTGCAACGGCGTGCGCAGCGGTGGAACGAGGACACCCGTGCCCAGCTCGATCCGCTCGGTGACAGCAGCAGCCATCGCCAAAGTGATCAGTGGCTCGCCGGTGGACGAATAGACGTCCGGCCAGGGCAGATCAGGAACGTTGTACAGACCATGGGGGCCGCTCTGGTCGACGGGCATCAGCACACGCTCGTACACCCACAGGCTGTCGTACCCGATCTCTTCGGCGGCCCGCGCGAACTGCACGACGTCCGTCGTCAGGTCGTACCGGGAGTCTTGCGGAAGGTTGACGCCAAGTTTCAGTGGCATGTGACTGACTCCTTCTCTCGATGCCGGAAATGGAACGCGGCGAGCGCGCCGACGGGACGCCTCCGCTGGGCAACGAGATCCGCCCTCCCGGTGACGTCGGCATCCTGAGCTGCAAAGAGGCCGATGCCAGGATGTGAGCGTCCGCACCGGCACCCACAGGACGCGGCTGCCCGCACGTCCGCGAGCACTCGGGTCAGTTCTCAGCTGGGAGAGTTGGTTCGAGACGAACGGGCTGCCGTGGTTCCCGGCCGATTCCCTGGTCCGAGACTGTAGCTCCTGCGGCTCCGGCCTCACGATGGTGCTGATCACAATCGAGTCGCCTTCACGATCATCGCCCGGCGTAGCCGTGGTGGCGCCACCATCTGACCTGCGCCGATTCCCGCCCGAACCGATTCAGGCGCGGGCCCCGCCGAGGCCGAGCAGCACGGCGAGCCCGAGCGCGCTGCGCGGGGCGTACGGCACCCGCCACAACCCGCCGTGCGCCGCGGCGTACGCCTCGTCCTGCCACGGATGCGCGGACGCCGGGACGCCGTTGCGGAGGTTGTGCACGAGCAACGCGGCCATCAGCGTGTTGCTGGTCGCCGGTTCGAACACCTCGATGCCGAACCGGTGTGCCCCGGCGTACGCGGCCGCGAGCGCCCGGTTACGCAGCACCGAACGGGTCCGGGTGGGCGGCGCGACGTTGAACGACACCGTTGCGCCCGCCTCCCGCGCGACCGTGGCCCGCCACCGCTGCAACCGCTTGGCCAGCGCGTAGTTGGGTCCCTGCTGCGGCACCAGGCTGTCGTTGATACCGGGGTCGGCGCCGGGCGGGTAGTTGCGGCGCAGGAGCCGACCGGCGGAGAGCAGCCGCACCGCGCGATGGGTGGTCCTGCGGTCCGCGTACCCCTCGTTCGCGTGACGCACCGCGTCGGCCGGGACGGCGAAGACGTCGGTGGGGGTGGCGAGGAACGCGAGAGCCGTGTCGGGTCGGCGCTGCTGGAGGTGTCGGCTGAGCGCGTCGACCGCCACCGCGACCCGCACGTTGGTCGCGCCGTCGGCGTACACGTAGTTACCCAGCACGAGCGGGCCGTCGACTCGGTTGAGCCACTCGGCCACCTGGGGCAGGCGGTGCAGCAGATCAGCACCCGCGTGCGCCGCCAGCGTCCGGTCGTCGTCCGTGGCGCTGCCGGCGGGCAGTGGCAGGTGGAGCCGGCCGCCGTAGCGGCGGGCGGTGTTCAGCAGGCGTCGCCAGATCTCCGGCCGAGGCAGGTCGACAGCCATCACCTCGCCGCCCCACCGCAGCACAGATGTCAGCGGGCCCATCTCGGCGCCCGCGCCGAGCACGACGATCCGCTGGTCACGCAGGTCCAGCCAGTCAGGATTGTCGATCACCGTGCGCACCGCGTCGGCGCACGAGGGTTCGACGACGCCGCTGGCGACCCACGCGTCCAGACGGCGTCGCAGGTCGTCGCCGCGCAGGCGTTGGCCCCGGTACGGCAGCGCGAGTTCCCGCTCGACCGGGCCGGCACCGGTGACGGTGGCCGTGTCCAACGGCGGATGCCCGCCGGATGTCGAGAAGACCTCGTCGAGCCCGACCTCACGGCCGTCGTCCTCGATCACCGCCATCCGGGCGTGCAGGGAGGCGAGCCCGGCGCGGGCGATGGTGACCGCGGCGTCGGGGGAGAGCAGGCTCGCCTCCAGCAGCCGGCGGAAGTGGCCGAGGTACCCGTGCCGCCAGTCCGTCTCGTGCTCGGCCGACCGGGCACCGACCGGATCGACAGCGCGCAGCGCGTCGACCACGACCGCCCGGCCGAGCGCGGTCGTGCTGCGCCTGCCCTCGACAGCGGGGAAGACCACCCCGGTCGGACCCTCCACGGTCGCTCCTCCCCGCCTCGGCCGTCCCACGCCTCGCGCGACACTCTGCCGTATCCCGCGTCGGAGCGCACTGTCGCATCGACGCGCCTGCCCGGGCCCGGCGGCCGGACCGAGCCACCGGGCAGGGCCGACAGGAGCCGCACGCCCACATGCGACAGGTGACGCCCGAGCTCCGGATTCCCCCCGCGGCCCGGGCGCGCGAGGGCCGGTGCGAAGATCAGCTTTGTTCCCCGACCGGAAGGATGGCCATGCGCTACCGGACCCTGGGCGCCACCGGCACGGTGGTGTCGACCCTCTGTCTCGGCACGATGACGTTCGGCGCGGAGACCGACGAGGAGGGCAGCTTCGCCCAACTCGACCGGTTCGCCGAGGCCGGCGGCACCTTCATCGACACCGCCGACGTCTACTCCCGCGGCGTCTCGGAGGAGATCGTCGGAAGATGGCTGCAGGCTCGCCCCGGCATGCGCGACCGGATGGTGATCGCCACCAAGGGGCGCTTCTCGATGGGTCCGGGAGCGAACGACGCGGGCCTGTCCCGGGTGCACCTGACCCGCGCCCTGGACGCGAGCCTGCGGCGGCTCGGCGTCGAGGCCATCGACCTCTACCAGGCCCACGCCTGGGATCCGCTGACTCCGCTGCCGGAGACGCTGCGGTTCTTCGACGACGCGATCAGCGCGGGCAAGATCCGTTACGCCGGGGTCAGCAACTTCACCGGTTGGCAGCTGCAGAAGGCCGCACTGCTCACCCAGCATCTCGGACTCGCGCCGATCGTGACGCTGCAGCCGCAGTACAACCTGCTGGCTCGGGAGATCGAGTTCGAGCTGGTGCCGGTCTGCGAGAACGAGGGCATCGGCATCCTGCCGTGGTCCCCGCTCGGCGGTGGCTGGCTGTCCGGCAAGTACCGCCGGGACACCCCGCCGACTGGCGCCACCCGTCTCGGTGAGAACCCCGAGCGCGGCGTCGAGGCGTACGCGGGCCGCAACGCCCAGGAACGCACCTGGCGGGTACTCGACGCGGTGCGGCAGGTCGCCGACGAGCTGGGTGCCTCCATGTCGGCCGTGGCGCTGGCCTGGTTGGCGGCGCGGCCGGCGGTCACGTCGGTGATCCTCGGAGCGCGGACCACCGAACAGCTGGACGACAACCTCACCGCCGCCGATCTGACCCTCGACGCCGCGCAGATCCACCTGTTGGACGAGGTCAGCGCCCCGCCGGTGGGCGACTACCCGTACGGCCGGCCGGGTGTGCAGCAGCGCGGCCGCGAACTGCCCACGGGCTGAGCCGCCCGCATCGCCGTGGCGGCGGAAAGCTCATTCTCCGGACTGAGCCTTCTGCCGCCACCGATCGCGAAGGAGGTCGCTGGCGACAACGGCGGCCAGCACCAGCGCGGCCGCGACGGCGACCATCACCGGCGGCCAGCCGGGCGCCCACGGGATCATGACGCCCAGTACCGGCAGCCAGACCACCCGATGCCACGGCACACCCCCGCCGAGCTGGTAGGTGAAGATCCCCCGGCCCAAGATGAACAGCACGGGCCCACCCAGCATCAGCATGGCCACGCGCACCGGTGTGTCCCCGGTCGGCCGGTTGATGACCTGGTCGGCGCCGGCGGCGACGCAGACCACGCCGATCAACATCACCAGATGGGTGTACGGGGCCAGCCGGGCGGCCCGGCCGCGCATGCGTCGGGACAGTCGGAGGATCGAACCGGCCCCGTACACGTAGAGCTGCCAGAGCAGCAGCATCGTGATGAAGGCCGTCACGAACCCGGCCAGCCGCGGAGCGGCGAAGTCCGAAGAACTGATCTTCAGGGTGGGCACGAGGATGATGTCGCCGAGGGCGAGGATGACGAACTGCTGGTACCGCTCGCCCAGATGCTCGGTCACCTTCTCGTACTGGTCGACCGGCACCCGGCCCAGCCACGGCGTCGGAAAGCGCGCCCCGGTCGCCACATACTCGATGACCACGGCGGCGGTCCAGAGCCACCAGTACGGCTGGCCGGGCATTAGCGCCCCGAGAAGCCACAGGACCCCGGAGACCGCGAACCAGAAGAAGAACCGGGCCGCGCGCGTTTGGACGGCGCGCCGGTGCCGGTGCAACGCGGCGACCAGGATGACACCGCGAACCAGGTGCGGTGCCACGTACGCGACGGCGAACATCAGCGATGGGCCCTGTGCGGCCTGCGGCAGCGCGGCGGCCGTCCCCACAGCGCCGAGCGCGGTCACCATGAGCACGGCCTGGATGGGCCGCTGCTCCGGGTCGTAGAAGTCGGTGAGGACCGAGGTGATCGACCAGGTCCACCAGATCGCCATGAACAGCAGCAGGGCCCGTCCTGTTCCCGTCCAGGATTCGCTCTGCGAAATGATCACCGAGATGAGCGCGATGGCGGCCACGAAGACCACGTCGAAGAGCAGCTCCAGCAGCGTGGCACGGTTCGACGCGTCCGGTCGGCGCACCAGACCGGTGCCGCCTCCGGTCGTCATCCCGGCCTCCCGCCCCGTCGCGCCCGGATCGCGGAACCCCGCGGGCGGCCCGCTCAGCCACCGGGCGCCCCGCCGCCGTACGGCCGTTCAGCCGTACCCCGACAGGAATTATCGACGCAGCTGGACGGGCCCGTCCCCGGTTCGACGATTCCGCAGCCTCGACGAGCACGCGGTGTCCGGGGTTGCCGCTGCGCTGCGGACGCGACGACGTGCCGTGGGCCTGCCGGCACGAGTCACCGGCCAATCCGCCAGGAGCTGCGCGACGGCGCGCGGTCAGCCGGCGTGACGTACGTCGGTCTGCCAGATCTCCGCCCACGGTCGTCGCAGGCCCGTACAGAGCCAGATGGGTCCGCCGTTCTCGTCGTTGTCGACCTCGACGCGCTGGTCGACCCGGCCGGCGAGCGTGACGTCGGCGAACCAGGCGCGCAGCTGCTCGGGGTGTTCCCAGCCGACGGCGATCACCACGTCGGCATCGGCGGGCGGCTGGCCGAAGTCGACCATGCTGTTGTGGCCGGAGTAGGCCGCCGGCAGTCCACGGGAAGGACCGTAGCGGGCGATCGCACCGGCCTCGCCGTAGTTGGCGGTGAGGACGACGGCCCGCCGTCGCTGCGGGTCGGGCAGCGCCCGGTGGACGGCGGCGACGGAGTCGGCGAACTCCGGCCAGCCGATCGTCTCGCCGGCGTCGTAGTTCACGGCGGTCACGAAGCCGGGCAGCCGATCGGCGGGCAGGGTGGGCAGCAGCAGCACCCCGTTGGGGGCGACGAACAGCAGCGCGGCGACGATCAGTAGGCCACGCTTCAGCGTGCTCGCGCCGCGGCCGGCCCAGGCGACGGTGAGCACGGCCCCGGCGGCGGTGAGCACCAGCAGCAGCGGAGCGTCGTAGTAGCCCTTGCCGCCGGCGAGCAGCACGACGGCGACGACCACCAACCAGGCCCACGCCAACGCCCGGTACGGCCGCCAGGCCGGTCGACGCAGCAGGGCCACGAGCCCGGCGATCCAGATCGGTACGGCGTACGGGCTGATGATGACGAACTGGAGAGTGAACGCGTCGACCCGGCCGCTGTAGGAGCTGTCGCCGTCGGAGATCGCGGAGGCGACGGAGAGCTGCGGGAAGCCGTGCGTGGCCTGCCAGATCAGCGTGGGTGTGGCGAGCAGGACGGCGACGGCGGCGGCGGCGAGCACCCACCGGTCGCGCAGCAGCCGCCGTGGCCCGGCGATGGTCACCCCGGCGACGAGCCCGACGGCGAGCAGCGCGGGCAGCAGCTTGTTGAGCATGCCGACGCCGAGAGCCAACCCGATGCCGATTGCCCATCGAGGGTCGCCGGTGCGCAGCATCCGTACGGTGAACAACGCCGTGACCAGCCAGACCAGCATGTCGACGGTGGTGGTGCTGAGCAGGTGGCCGCTGGCGAACACCAGGCCGGAGGTGCCGGCCAGGAACGCCGCGAACGTCTGCGCGCCCCGCCCGGCGCCGAATTCGCGAGCGATCGCGGCGACGATCAGGACGCAGCCGCCCCCGATCAGCGCCGACGGGGCGCGTAGCGCCACCAGGTTGCCCGGCGCGATGGTGTCGACCAGCCGGGCGAGGGCGGGCACCAGCGGGCCCTGGTCGACGTATCCCCAGTCGAGGTGCCGCCCGCACAGCAGGAAGTAGAGCTCGTCGCGGTGGTAGCCGTAGCGGTTGGCGAGCAGCAGCAACAGGGCGGTCACCGCACCGGCGATCAGCCACGGCCCGCGGGCGCGGGGACCGGGGGCGGGCGGACGGACGGCCGCGGCGGAGTCTTCGCCGCGCGAGCGGCCCAGCTCGGTGACGGATTCGGCCACGTCCATATCATGGCGGTCCGCGTCGCCGAGCGGGGTCCCGGCTGCGGCGTGTGTGGTAACGGATCGGCCACGGGACGGCGTCGTGGATCATGATGCGGGGACGGGAGCCGGTGCCGGTGGGGTCGGCGCGGGCCAACCCAGCCGGCGTACGGCGGGGACCAGCGCGGTCCCGGCGCAGGCGACGAAGACCAGCACACCGGCGACAGCCAGGGGCACCGGTTCACCCCAGGCGCGGGCGGCCAGCGGTGCGAGGGCGTAGCCGAGCGGCATCGCGCCGAGTGACACCAGCCAGTCGTACGAGGTGACGCGGGCCAGCACGTCCGGGGGGAACTCGCTCTGGACCACGGTCTCCCACACCGGGTTGAGGTATCCGAGGGCGGCCAGCGCGATCCCGTACGCGACGACGACGGCCGGTGCCGGCGCGGCGACGGCGAGCAGGATCAGCGGCGCGGCGTAGCTGGCCAGCGCGAGGTTGGCCATCAACACCGGGCGGCGGGGACGGAGCCGGCCGGCGATCAGTGATCCGGCGAGCATGCCGACCGCGCCGGCCTGGAGCATCAGCACCCAGATCCCTTCGCCACCGAGGCGGTCGATGGCGACGGCCGGGCCGAGGGTGGTCAGCACCGCCGCGGCGCCGTTCCAGGTCCCGTGCCCGAGCAGGCTGGTCCAGAACCAGGTCCGGGAGCGGATCTCGTGCCAGCCGTGCAGCAGGTCGGCGGTCAGTGACCGTCGCTCGAGCTGCGGCACGTGCCGTACCGCGATGACCGAGAGCAGAGCGGCGCTGACCGCGAAGGAGGCGGCGTCGAGGACGAACGCCCAGCCGGGGCCGGCGGCCCAGATGAGGGCGCCGGCCAGTGCCGGACCGGCGAGCCGGCTGGCGTTGGCGGTCGCGCCGAGCAGGGCGTTGGCTCGTTGCCGGTGTACCGCGTCGACGGTGCCGGCGACCAACGGCGAGGCGGTGGGCAGGGCGAACGCCGCGGCGGTGCCGCCGACGGCGGACGCGACGGCGAGGTGGGTCAGCGACGGATCGCCACCGAGCAGCTCGACGCCGACCACGAGCTGGGTGGCGCACCGGGTGAGGTCGGCGAGGATGGCGACTCGGCGGGCGTCGAACCGGTCGGCCGCGACGCCGCCGGCGGGGAGCAGGAGCAGCCGGGGGAGCATCGCCGCCGCGAGGACCAGGGCCAGGGCGCTGGTCGAGCCGGTGGCGCGGAGCACGGCGAGGGCGAGCGCGGCGGGAACCACCGCGTCACCGACTGCGGAGACGGTACGGCCGACGAACAGCAGCCGGAAGGCGCGCAGGCGCAGAGGATGAGGCACCGAGGCAAGGTACTTCGACGTCGAACCTTTTGGCAATGAATATTTTATCGCCGTAGTATCGTCGTGGCATGACGATGTCCGACCGCGCCGACCGGCACGTGGAACGCTGGCGACCCGTACTGCCCGACCTCGACCCGGACATGGAGGGCGCGGTGACGCGGATGCAGCTGCTGACACGGCACCTGCGCACCGTGAAGGAGCGGGCGCTCGCCGACGTGGACCTGCCGGCGCACGAGTACGACACCCTGCACGCGCTCGCCGGTCGCCGAGGCCGGGCCGCCCCCTCCGAGATCGCCGAGGATCTCGGCGTCGCTCCGGCCTCGATCACCGCGCGCGTGGACTCGCTGGCGCGCCGCGGGTTCGTCGAGCGGATCCCGTCCAGCACGGACCGACGGCGAGTGGACGTGGCGCTCACCGACGCCGGGCGCGCGGCCTGGCGGGGGGCGTTGGACGTCTCGGGCGCCGAGGAACGCCGGCTGCTCGCCGCGCTCGACCCGGACGAGCGGCGCGTCCTGTCCGACCTGCTGCGCCGCGTCCTGCTCGTCGCCGAGCAGCCGGCCGAGTGAGCCACGCGCCGGAAATCGCGTGGCGGTCGCGTACCACCACTGGCAGGGTGACCGGCATGACGGCACATGCTCTCGCCGGCGCCCTCGCCGATGACGTACGTCGGCGGGTGTTCGCGGCGATCACGCTGGGCGCGACCGGCACGGTCCAGATCGCCGACCGCGCCGGCCTGCCCGCACGCGAAGTGGTGACCGCGCTTCGCCGGCTCACCGCCGCGGGCCTGGTGGTCGAGGGTGGTGGGGCGTTCACGGTCGACGAGGCGCGGCTGCGTGAACTGGCCCGCACCCCGCAGCCGACCCGGCCCGCGGCCAGTCGTGAGGAGACGGTGCTGGGGACGTTCGTCCGCGACGGCGTGCTGGTGGGCCTGCCGGCGCAGCGCAGCCGGCGACGCATCGTCCTGGAACACATCGCGCAGCGGTCGTTCACGCCGGCCACCCCGTACCCGGAGAGCGCGGTGAACGACGCCCTGCGCTCGTGGTGTGCCGACGGCGGATCCGACCATGTCACGCTGCGCCGGTACCTGGTGGACGAGCTGCTGCTCACCCGGGAGCAGGGCGTCTATCGTCGGCCCTGAGCCGGCGGCCGGGCGGATCCGCGCCGGAAATCCTGTTGACGGGGTGGGGACCATCGGCGGGTGACAACCGAGATTCGCGCATTCTGGACGGTGCGTCCGCTGCACCCCGACGAACCCGACGCGGCGGCCCTGCTGCGCGAGTACTTCGCGGAGATAGTGGAGCGCTACTACCGGCGGCCCCTCCGGCCCGGCGAGGTCGAGGCCGCGATGGACGAGTCGCCCAGTGGTGACCTGGTGGCGCCGACCGGAGCGCTGCTGCTGGCCGCCTGTGACGGGCGACCGGCCGGCTGCGCCGGGCTGCGATTCCGTCCGGGCTGGGCCGAGCTGACCCGCGTCTACGTACGCCCCGAGCAGCGCGGGCGCGGTGGCGGCGCGGCGCTGCTCGCGGCGGCCGAGGCGTACGCGTGTGACGCCGGCGCGGACCGGATCCGCCTGGACACCCGCAGCGACCTGGTCGAGGCGCGAGCCCTCTACGCCCGGCACGGGTACGTGGAGATCCCGGCGTACTCGCAGGACAAGTACGCCGAGCACTGGTTCGAGAAGTTGCTGCCCACAGCGGTTGACGATGTGGACGGACCGCGCTATCAAAGAACAGGAAGTTGAGTCACCCGGACTCAACCTGAACCCTTGGACCGGAGAACCGAGGAGCGACCATGTTGATGCGCACCGACCCGTTTCGTGAGATCGACCGACTCGCCGAGCAGTTCCTCGGCACCACCGCCCGCCCGGCCGTGATGCACATGGACGCCTACCGCGACGGCGACTTCTTCTACGCGGCGTTCGACCTGCCCGGCGTCGAGCCGGAGAGCATCGACTGCACGGTCGAGCGCAACGTGCTGACCGTACGCGCCGAGCGGCGCCGGCCCACCGACGACAAGGTCGAACTCGTGGCCGCCGAGCGGCCCATGGGCGTCTTCACCCGGCAGCTCTTCCTCAGCGACACCCTCGACGCCGACAACCTGGAGGCGGGCTACGAGAACGGGGTGCTGACGCTCCGGATCCCGGTGGCGGAGCGCGCCAAGCCGCGGCGGGTACCCGTGGTCTCGAACGGCGACGGCCGCAAGCAGATCAACGCCTGAGCACGACACGTTCGGCGGGGCGGCCGGTGTGGCCGTCCCGCCGCCGCGCACGCTGGCGAGGCTGCGCGCGTGCAGGGATGAGCCCGGCCGGCCTTGCGAGCGCGCCGGGACGTACTGCGCAGGTCAGCGAGTTAGGAACTCGTCGGCGGCGGCCTGGATCGCGGTGACGAACGCGGCTACCGCCGGGTGGGCCGCCGCGCCACGCCGGTACGCGATCCGGGTCCGGCGGCGCGTCGGCAACGGAACCAGCCGGACCCCGTCGGGCGGCTGGGCGGCGGCGAGCTGTGGTACGAGGGAGATGCCCTGACCGGCCGCGACCAGAGCGAGCACGGCGGTGAAATCGTCGGCCCGGTGCCGGACTCGGGGTGTGAAGCCGGCCGCGCGGCAGACCTGTAACGTGACCGTGTGGCAGAGTGTGCCGGGCGTCGCCACGATCCACGCCGCGTCCCGCACCGCGCCCAGTGCGCTGCCGTCGGCCGGCGATCCGGCGTCGGCCGATAGTTCGTCGGCGGTGAGCGCGGTGGGCGGGCCAGTGCCGGGGAGGGCGAGGAAAACGGTCTCGTCCAGCAACGGCATCGTGTCCAGCGCCGGATCGGGCTCGACCGGCACGACGTCGTAGTCGTGCAGCAGCCCGACGTCGAGGCGCCGCTCCCGCAGCGCGTCGGGCACCGCCACCGGGTCCAGTTCGGTGACGGTCAGCTCCAGCCCCGGATGCCGCCCCAGCGCGACCAGGGTCGCGGGCAGCAGCGTCCGGACGGCGGTGGGGAAGGCGCCGATGCGCAGTGGCCCGGTCAGGCCCGTGGCCACCGCGACGAGCGCGGCTGTGGCCTGTTCCAGCGCCGCGAGAACCGTTTCGGCGTGCACGACGAGCACCCGACCGGCGGGGGTGAGGGTGACCCGTCGGCCGTTGCGCTCCAGCAGCGCCACACCGGCCTCCCGTTCCAACGCGGACAGTTGCTGGGAGACCGCCGACGGAGTGTAGGTGTGCGCCTGCGCGACGGCCGCGATGGTGCCCAGGCGGGACAGGTCGTAGAGCAGGCGAAGCCGGCGTACGTCGAGCATCAGTTCAGCTTACGGTTCGGCTCAGGAAAGCGAACTGGACCTTACGGTCGCAGTGTCAGACGCTAATTCCATGATGCTTTCCGGTGTGTACGTACCGCTGATCACCCCGTTCGACGCCGCCAGCGCGGTGGCCCATCCCGCGCTGGAGGCGTTGGCGCACGAGGTGCTGGATGCGGGCGTGGCCGGCCTGGTCGCACTCGGCACCACCGCTGAGCCGGGCTCGCTCGACCCGGAGGAACAGGAGGCGGTGGTCGACCTGCTCGCCCGCGTCTGCCGGGAGCGGAACGCTCCGCTGCTGGTCGGCGCGAGCACACCGACGGCGGTGACCGCGCTACGCGGACGGCCCGAGGTGACCGCCGCGCTCAGCCTGGTGCCGCCGTTCGTCCGTCCCGGCGAGTCCGGCGTCGTCGCCCACTTCGCGGCGCTGGCGGCGGCCAGTCCGGTCCCGCTGGTCGTCTACCACGTCCCGTACCGCACCGGGCAGCAGCTCTCCCCGGAGACGCTCCGTCGACTCGCCGCGCTGCCCGGAGTCGTCGGCGTCAAGCTGGCGGTCAGCGCGATCGAGGCCGACACCGTACGGCTGCTGGCCGATCCGCCTACCGGATTCGCGGTGCTCGGCGGCGACGACACGGTGATATCCCCGCTGCTGGCGCTCGGCGCGCACGGCGGAATCCTCGCCTCCGCGCACCTGGCCACGGCCGGTTTCGTCGAACTGGCCGACGCCTGGCGCAGTGGGGACACGAACCGGGCTCGCGGGCTTGGTCACCGGCTGGCCGAGCTGTCGGCCGCCCTGTTCGCTGCGCCGAACCCCACCGTCGTCAAGGCCGTCCTGCACGCTCAGGGTCGGATCCCGGCCCCCACGGTCCGGCTACCACTGTTGCCACCCGACCACCAGAGTGTCCGTGCGGCAGTGGAGCGGCTCGCCGCGGTGCCCGGCACGGCCGACGTCGCGATGCGCTGACCGCCGCACGGCCCGTACCCGCCGGCCAGCGTTCGACCGACCCGCCCCGCCGGGCGACCGCATCCGGTGCGGCTGCCGTCAGTCCGGGCCCACCGGGTAGAGCGCGGCGAGTCGGTGCGCGGTGTCGGTGAACCGTTCCCGCAGCTCCGGCGGGTCGAGCACCTCCACCTCGGCACCGAGCTTGAGCAGCTCGATGTGGCCGTGCTTGACCGACTCGATCGGCACGGTGGTGGGCAGCCAGCCGTCGGCGTCCGGCTCGCCGGCCGCATCTCGGGCCGCCCGGCTCATCGCCGGCGGGAAGACGAACGGCATCAGCTCCAGGGCCGCCACCGTCATCCGGACCCGCGCCTGCGCCCGGTAGACGCCCTGCTCGTAGCGGTCGGCGTGCTCCCGCCAGCAGCGAGCCAGGTCGAAGCCGTCGGGCCGGTCGGCCGGGTCGTCGAGCGCGACCAGGTCCAGGATCGACCCGACCCGGTAGGTGCGGGTGTCACCGTCGACGGCGGCGACCAGATACCACCGGCCGGCCTTGAGCACCAGCCCGAGCGGGTCGAGGACGCGGGTCACCTCGCGCGGCGCCCGCCACCGGCGGTAGCGCACCCGGACCCGGCGTTCCGACCAGACCGCCTCGGCGAGCGCGGGCAGGTGCGGGGTGGGCTCCGGGTCCCGGAACCAGCTCGGCGCGTCCAGATGGAAGCGTTGCCGGATCCGTCCGCCTCGGTCGGACAGTTCGGCAGGTAACGCGGCCCGCACCTTCAGCTCCGCGGCGGCCAGCTCCGAGCCGAGGCCCAACTCGGCCGCGGGACCGGGCACGCCCGCCAGGAACAGGGCTTCCACCTCGGCCGGGGTCATCCCGGTGAGCCGGGTGCGGTAGCCATCCAACAGCCGGTAGCCACCCGCCGGTCCGCGCTCGGCGTAGACGGGCACTCCGGAGGCGCCGAGCGCCTCCACGTCCCGGTAGACGGTCCGCACCGACACCTCGAGCGCGGCGGCGAGCTCCTGCGCCGTCATCCGGCCCCGGGTCTGCAGAAAAAGCAGCAGGGACACCAGGCGACTCGCACGCACCGCCCGACGATATCGGGCGCGCCCGACAGAACTCGTCGGGCGCGCCTCACCGGCTCACCCACCCGAATCTGAGAACCTTTTTCACATGGTTTTCCCCGAGGCCCCGGCACTGGCCCGACCGTCGGCCGGCCCCGCCCTGACCGCCGGCCCCACGGAGTTCACCGAGGCCTGGCTGCACAACCGTCGACTGTCGGCACACACCCGCGACGCCTACCGGCGGGACATCGCCGGCTGGCTCGCCTGGTGCGCCGAGCGCGACCTGAACCCGCTGCGCGCGAGCTTCCTCCAGGTCAACGAGTACGCCCGCGACCTGGAGAGCACCCGCAACGCACGCACCGGTCGACCGCTGACCCCGGCCAGCGTGGCCCGCAAGCTCTCCGCCCTGTCCAGCTGGTACGACTTCCTGGCCAAGCTGCGCGCGGTCGAGGCCAACCCGGTGGCCGGCGCGGACCGTCCCCGCATCGATCGGGACCACTCGGCGACGGTCGGGCTCACCCCGGAAGAGGTCGACGCGCTGCTCACCGCGGCGGAGACGGAGACCGGCCCGATGGCGGGCCGTAACCGTGCCGCCATCGCGTTGCTGGCCGACCTCGGACTGCGGGTGGGGGAGCTGGTCTCGCTCGATGTCACCGACCTCGGCGCGGAGCGGGGACACCGCAGCGTGCGGTTCACCGGCAAGGGTGGCCGGCAGCGCCGCCGGGCGTTGACCCCCGGCACCGCGTACGCGGTGGACGACTACCTGGCGCAGCGCGCCGCCGGGGCCGGTGTGCCGGTGACCGAGCTGACCGGGCCGCTGCTGGTCACCGCCACCGGCAGCCGGCTGGACCGGCACGCGGTGTTCCGGTTGGTGCGCCGGCTGGCCCGGGTGGCCGGCATCCCCGCGTGGGCGAGGCTCTCCCCGCACTCGCTGCGGCACGCGTTCGCCACCACCGCCCGCGCCGAGGGGGTGCCGCTCGAGGACGTGCAGGACGCGATGGGGCACGCGGATCCCCGCACCACCCGCCGCTACGACCGGGACCGGCACAACCTCGACCGCGACCCCGCGTACGTCATCTGGGCCGCCCGGTCCCGCCGGCGCGGCTGAGCCGCCGGGCGGGATCGGGCGACCCTGCCTCGCCGCAGCGGAAGAGCCTGCGGGCGGTCAGTTCTGCGGTCGGGGGCAGATGCAGAACGGCTGTCCGATGGGGTCGATGAGCACCACCCACCGCCCGTCGCCGGGCTGGAACTGCGGCTTGGTGGCGCCCGCGGCCACGAACTCCTTCTCGGCCTGCGCCAGGTCGTCGACGTGGAGGTCGAGGTGGTAGCGCTTGCCGCTGGTGGTGTCCGGCCAGGCCGGGGCCTGGTAGTTCTCGACCAGCCCGAAGCCGACCGCCGTGCCACCGCCGCTGATCATGGCGTACTCGGGCTGGCTGTGGGTGACCTCCCAACCGAGAACCTGGTGGTAGAAGGCGGCGTGCGCGACGGGATCGGAACTGTCGAGGTTGACCATGGCAAGGTCGGCTCTCACTGTCATGCCGGCAGCCTGCCGCAGGTACCTGACATCTCGTGTCAGGTACCTGCGGCAGAGATCACGGCTCTTCCGGGGTCAGTCGACGGCTCAGCGCGGCGACGCCCTCCGAGGTGCCCGCCACGACCAGGGCGTCACCATGGGTGATGCGGTGATCCGGCCCGGGCGCGGTGGTCGTACGCCCGCCGGAGAGCACCGCGACCACGGTGACGGCGCGTACGCCCGCGACGACCTCGCCGAGGGAATGGCCGACGTGCGGCGACGCGGCGGTGACCGGGACGGCGGCCACCGTCAGCGACCCGGCGCTGCGTTCCAGGTCGGGAACGTGCTCGATGGTGGCCACGGGATGCAGCAGCTCTCCGAGCTCCCGCGATTCGGCGGCGGTGAGCGCGAGCGACCGCTCCACGGTGTCCGGGTCGCCGGACGTGTAGAGGACGAGATCCCGGCGACCGCTGCGGTGACACACGACACCGACGCACCGCCCCTGCGCCGTGCGCAGGGTGTAGCCGACACCGATACCGGGTAACATCACGCGTTCGATCTGCACTATCGCCTCCTGACTGTTGGGGCGCACCGCTCGGGATGGCCGGTTTCGCCGAACCAGCCGGCCAGCCGGCCGCCGCGGGCGACGGCCCGCAACCGCCGCTCGGTGGCCTCCCGCACCCTCGGGGTGGTGAGGACGACGAGCTGGTCGCCGACGCGCAACCGGGTGTGCTCGTCGGGCACGAAGGTGTCCGGGCCGCGTACCACGAGGGTGGTCGCGGCCGGCGGGGGCAGCCGCAGCTCCGGCAGGTACACGCCCTGCAAACGGGAGCCGGGCTCGACGGTGACGTGGATCAGGTCGGCGGCCATCGCGTCCAGCGGCGCCAGTTCGACCTGCAGGTCGGGGCCGACGGCGTGTGGGGTGAGCCGCAGCCGCCGTGCCAGCCAGGGCAGCGCCGGCGCCTGGATGACGGTGAACACGACGACGAGCAGGAACACGATGTTGAACACCTGTTCGCTGCCGGGTGCGCCGGCGACGACCGGGATGGTGGCCAGCACGATCGGCACGGCGCCGCGCAACCCCGCCCAGGACAGGAAGACCTGCTCGCGCAGCGGCAACCGGAACGGCAGCAGCGACACCAGCACCGACGCCGGTCGGGCGACGAGCAGCAGGGCCGTGCCGACCACCAGGGCCGGCACCACGCTCGAGGGCAGGTCGCTCGGCGTGACCAGCAGCCCGAGCATGACGAACAGGCCGATCTGCGCGATCCAGCCGAGTCCTTCGGCGACCGACCGGGTGGCCCGCCGGTGCGGCAGGCCCGCGTTGCCGAGCACGAGACCGGCCAGGTAGGCGGCGAGGAAGCCGCTGGTCTGCGTCAACCCGGCGACGGCGTAGGCGAGCACGCCGCAGCCCACTATCGCGATCGGATGCAGCCCGGAGGTGGGCAGGGTGAGGCGACGCAGCAACCACACCCCGGCCAGGCCGATGGTCAGGCCGATCGCTCCACCGGCGCCGAGTTGGAAGAGCATCGCGGCGAGCAGCGGCAGCGGCTCGATCGCGTCCAGACCGACCGCGCTGAACGTGAGCACCAGGATGAACGTCGGCGCGTCGTTGAGACCGGACTCGGCCTCGACGAGGCTGGTCAGCCGTTTGGGCAGCGGCACCGCCCGCAGCACCGCGAAGACCGCCGCGGCGTCGGTGGAGGAGACGATCGCGCCGAGCAGCAGCGCGGTCTGCCAACCGACGTCCAGCAGCAGGTACGCCGCGGCCGCGGTGACCGCCACGCTGACCAGCACGCCGAGCGTGGCCAGCACGGTCGCGGGAGCCAGGACGGGCCGGACGTCGCGCACCTCCGTGGTCAGGCCACCCTCCACCAGGATCACCGCGAGCGCGGCGAGGCCCAGCGCCTGGGCCAGGGCGGCATCGTCGAAGGGCAGGCCGAGCCCGTCCTGGCCGAGTAGCAGACCCACCCCGAGGTAGGCCAGCAGCACGGGCATGCCCAGCCGGGTGGCGAGGCGGGCCGCGGTGACGCTGACCAGGACGACGCCGGTGCCGACGGCCAGCACCAGGTACAGCTCGGTCAGTGTCACCTCGGCCCTCCTTTCGCCGAGCGCCGGGTCAGGTGAAGTAGCGCAGCCACACGTATCCCCAGGCGATCAGCGTGGTCAGCACCGTGGTGACGATGCCGTACCGGGTGAACTGCCAGAAGCTGATCGGTTGGCCGGCGCGGGCGGCGAGGCCCAGCACGACGATGTTCGCGCTGGCCGCGACCGCGGTGCCGTTGCCGCTCAGGTCGGCGCCGAGGGCGAAGGACCACCACAGCGCCTGCCCGGTCTGCGGGTCCGCTTGGGCGGCGATGTTCTCCACGATCGGCGCCATCGTCGCCGTGTACGGGATGTTGTCGAAGAACGCGCCGAGCACCGCCGAGCCGAAGATGAGGCTGGTCGCGCCGGCGAGCCAGCTGTCGCCGACGGCGCTGGTCGCCCACTGCCCGACCTGCTCGATGACCCCGGTCTCGGTGAGCCCGGCGACCATCACGAAGAGGCCGAGGAAGAAGACCAGGGTCGACCACTCGACCTCGGCCAGGTACTTCGCGGTCTCGGCGCGAGTCACCAGCACCATCGCGCCCGCGCCGACCAGGGCGACGATCGCCACGTCGACACCGGTCACGGTGTGCAGTCCGAAGCCGACCATCACCAGCGTGAGCACGATGAGGCTGCGGGTGAGCATCGCCGGGTCGGTGATCGCGGCGCGGGCGTCCATCTCCCGTACGGCCGCGAACCGCTCCGGGTGGTACTCGAACGACCGGCGGAACATCACCCGCGCCAGCAGGACGAACGCCAGGAACATGAGCGCGGCGACCGGGGCCATGTGCACCAGGAAGTCGTTGAAGCTCAGCCCGGCCCGGCTGCCGATGATGATGTTCGGCGGGTCACCGATGAGGGTCGCGGCGCCCGCGATGTTCGACGCCAGCACCTCGGCGATCAGGTACGGGGCGGCGGCGATGCCGAGCCGACGACACACCGAGATGGTGATCGGCGCGACCAGCATGACCGTGGTGACGTTGTCGAGGAAGGGCGAGGCGAGCCCGGTGATCGCCACGAGCAGGACCATCAGGCGGTAGGGCCGGCCCTGCGAGCGCTGGGCCGCCCAGATCGCGAGGAACTCGAACACGCCGGTCTGCTTGATCACCCCGACGATGATCATCATGCCGAGGAGCAGGAAGATGACGTCCCAGTCGATGCCGGCGTGGTGGGCGTAGAACACCTCGGAGCCCGGCACCAGACCGAGCAGCGCCATCAGGCCCGCGGCTCCCAGCACCACCGCGACCCGGTTGAACTTCTCGGTGGCGATGAACATGAACGCCACCGCGAAGATCACGGTGGCGGCGATGGCGGGCCAGGCACTCACGGGCGCCCACCCGGCGGGCCGTGCTCGGCGCCCGGGCGCGTCCGGGCGGCCGCGGGCGGTCGAGCCGCCGGTACGGGTCGTTTCGGTACTGCGATCACGGGGACCTCCGGTGGGGTGGACCGCCAGGGCCCTCCCCGGCAGGCTCGGGACCACCGGGGAGGGCGTCAGGGTGGCGGCGGAATGACAGACCGGATGTCACAACCGGCCTCCTGGTAGAAGTTCATCCGGCCGGGCCGCCGCCCGACATCGGGTCCGACACCCATTTGCCGCCGGTGGTGACCCGCAGATCCGCGGCGGCCGCCGGCGCCGGCACACCGGGCCCGAGGACGGGCGTCGCCCGCCCCGGCGCGGCCGTGGCATGCTGGCCGTGCCCGTCGCGCGCTCGGCACCGCCGGCGGCTGTCGCGTCGGGTCCGTCACCGGCGTCACGACGGGCGAATGGGTGCGAGCACGCATTTACACCGGCACCCGGCACCGGCCAGGCTGGCCAGAATGGTCACGGACCGCGAGCGTGGCCCGGCCGGCAGCCGACGGCCGGACCGGGAAGGAGGCTTACCGGTGTCGCTGTTCTGGCGGATCTTCCTGCTCAACGCCGCCGTGCTGATCACCGCGACACTGCTGCTGCTCGGCCCGGTCACCGTCTCCACCCCGGTGCTGCTCACCGAGGCGATCGTCCTCACCGTCGGGCTCGCCGCGATGCTGATCGCCAACGCGGCGCTGCTCCGGATCGGTCTGGCGCCGCTACGGCGGCTGGCCCGCGCCATGACCACCATCGACCTGCTGCAGCCCGAACCCCGCCTGGTCGCCGTCGGGCCCGGCGGCACGGCCGAGCTGATCCGCGCGTTCAACGCCATGATCGACCGGTTGGAGGCGGAGCGGGCCGCCAGCGCCGCCGCCGCGCTCTCCGCGCAGGAGGCCGAACGCCGCCGCGTCTCCCAGGAGCTGCACGACGAGGTCGGTCAGACGCTGACCGCGATGCTGCTCGAACTCAAGCAGGTCGCCCGGCACGCACCGGAACCGATCCGTGCGCAGCTCGCCCAGGTGCAGGAGACCACCCGCGACAGCCTCGACGAGATCCGCCGCATCGCCCGCCGGCTGCGCCCCGGGGTGCTGGAGGAGCTGGGCCTGGTGAGCGCCCTCAAGGCGCTCACCAGCGAGGTCACCGGGCACACCGACCTGACCGTGGAGCAGCACCTGGCGGCGGACCTGCCCGTCCTCGGCCGCGAGGCGGAGCTGGTGCTCTACCGGGTCGCCCAGGAGGCGCTCACCAACACCGTCCGGCACGGGAAGGCCACCGCCGTCGAAGTGAACCTCGAGCACCGTGGCGGGTTCGTCCGGCTGCACGTACGTGACGACGGGCGGGGCATCGGCGGCGCGCCCGAGGGGGCCGGTATCCGCGGGATGCGGGAACGCGCCCTGCTGATCGGCGCGCACCTCAGTGTCGGCCCGGCACCCGGCGGAGGCACCGAGGTGCGGCTGACCGTACCGGTCGCCGTGGCGGGCGGCCGGCCGTGACCACCCGCATCCTGCTCGCCGACGACCACGCCCTGGTCCGCCGCGGCGTACGGCTCATCCTCGACAGCGAACCCGACCTGACCGTGGTGGCCGAGGCAGGCGATGGCGCGGAGGCGCTCGGCCTGGCCGCCTCCGAGCGCCCCGACCTGGTCATCCTCGACATCGCCATGCCTCGGATGACGGGTCTGCAGGCCGCCCGGGAACTGGCCCGGCGACAGCCTGACCTGCGCATCCTGATCCTGACCATGTACGACAACGAGCAGTACTTCTTCGAGGCGCTCAAGGCCGGCGCGAACGGGTACGTGCTCAAGTCCGTCGCCGACCGGGACCTCGTGGAGGCCTGCCGGGCCGCCATGCGCGACGAGCCGTTCCTCTACCCCGGCGCGGTCAACGCGTTGATCCGCAACTACCTGGAGCGCAGCGCTCAGGGCACGGACCCGCCGGCGCGGGCGATCACCGAACGTGAGGAGGAGATCCTCAAACTGGTCGCCGAGGGCCACTCGTCCAAGGAGATCGCCCGGCTGCTGTTCATCAGCGTCAAGACGGTGGAGCGGCACCGCGCGAACCTGTTGCAGAAGCTCGGCCTGCGCGACCGGCTCGAACTGACCCGGTACGCCATTCGGGCCGGTCTGATCGAGCCGTGACCGGTTCAGACGCTCAACCGGACCGCGCCCGACTCGAACGCTGAGCCCACCGGCCCCGACCGCCTCGATGCCGCGGGGGCCGCCCGACGGCCCGGGTCAGCAGAGCAGTTCCAGGTGGTGGTGGGCGTCAGCGGCGATCTCCTCGTGCCGCAGCCATCGGCGGGCCCACAGCCGGGCGGCCAGCTCCGCCTGTTCGTCACCCCAGGCCGCGTGCTCCACGAGCAGCGCGGTGGTGAGCGCGTGCGCCAGGCGCAGCGCCAGATCGCGGGCCCCGGCGACGACCGCGACGCCCTGCGGGTCGACGGCGACCGCGGCGAGACGCTCGCGCAGTTCGGCGGTGACGGCGGCGAGCGTGTCGGCCAGTGCCGGCGCGATCGGCCGGGCCAGGTCGGCGGCGGCGTCGAGGCGGCGCAGCAGCGGTGGTCCGGCGTCCTCGCGAGTGACCGCGCGCAGCACGTCCAGGGCGAGCACGTTCGTGGTGCCCTCCCAGATGGGCAGCACCTGCGCGTCGCGCAGCAGCCGGGGCACGCCGGTGTCCTCCACGTAGCCCGCCCCGCCGAAGCTCTCCACGTACTCGCTGGCGGAGCCGACCGCGAGCCGGCCGGTGGCCAGCTTCGCCAGCGGCGCCACGATGCGCAGCTCGGCGGCGGCGGCCGGGTCGGCGCCCACCTCGACCCGGCCCAGCAGCGCGAAGGCGTGCCCGGCGAGGGCGAACGCGCCGGCCGCGTCGACCGCGAGAGCGCCGAGGGTGGCCCGGTGCAGCGGGGACGCCGACAGCGTCCCGCCGGCCACGTGCCGCGCCGAGGCGTACGCCCGCGCGTAGGCCAGCCCACGGCGCATCCCGCCGGCCGCGGCTGCCGCGTTGTGCACCCGGGTCACCACCACCAGGGTCATCGCCCGGACGAGGCCGGGCTGGGCCGGGTCTCCCAACGGCAGCGCGTACGCGTCCCGCAGCCCGATCTCGGCGGTGGGCAGCGCCCGCGTGCCCAGCTTGTCCTTGAGCCGGTGCACGATGACGCCCGGCGCCGGCGCGAGCGGTGCGGCACCACCGGCCAGCGGCGAGTCGACGGCGTAGCGGGGCACCAGGAACGGGGCGAGCACCCGGCTGCCCCGCCCGGAACCCTCCGGCCGGGCCAGCGCCACCGCCATCGCCGAGTCGGCGGCCGAGCAGAACCATTTCTCCCCGGTCAGCCGCCACGAGCCGTCGGCGGCGGGACGCCCGGTGGTGCTGGATCGTCCCAGGTCGGAGCCGCCCTGCGACTCGGTCATCCACTGGCCGCTGGTGATCGCCGTGTCCGGGTCGGTGCGGAGCAGCCGGGGCAGCCAGGCGTCCCGGATCGCCGGGTCGACCTCCGGGAGGCTGAGCAGCGCCGCCGCCCCGTCGGCCATGGCGACCGGGCAGGAGAAGGTGGCCGACTCCGGGCCGTACAGGTGCAGCAGGGCGTGCTGGACGACCCGGGCGGCCGCACCCCAGGTGCCGCGCGCCGATTCCAGGTACGGCAGGGCCACCACGGCGTGCCGGGCGGCCGCGGCGCGTTGCGCCTGCCAGCCGGGCGAGGTGTCGATCCGGTCGATCCGTGCCCCCCACGGGTCGTAGCGGACCAGCGTGGGCGGGTGTGCCTCGGCGTCGGCGTGGGCCGCGCGCAGCGGACCGGCGACGTCGGCGGCCAGGTCGGCGAGCCGGTCCTTCGCGGCGGCGTGCCCCTCGGCGCCGAGCTGCCGTTCCAGCCAGGAACGCAGCAGCGCGTCGCCGGCGTACGGGTCGTCGGGGGCGGGTACCGGCTGCACGTAGCGGGTCATGCGCGCTCCTGGCAGTGGCTGGGGGTGTGGGCCCGACGGTAGACGATGCGGCGTCTCCGGCGACAGAGCCGAATGCCGCACGCGGACCCGTCCCGGTTCTTTACGGTCGTGGCGTGGGCGCTGGGCAGCCGTGGAACAGACCGGCCCGGCGACACCGCCCGATGCGTGTGGGGTTGGTGTTCGCCGGTGTCGGTGTCGCCCTGTGCTGCATCGGCGTGACCGGCCTCGGCGTGCGCAACCTCCAGGTGGTCACCCAGGCCGCCACTCCGGTGCGGGAGACCGCCGACGAGTTCCTGCGGCAGGTGGTGCTCGGCGACACGGGCCGCGCGTACGACCGGCTCTGCGCCGAGGCACGCAAGAAGTGGAGTGAGGGCGGCTTCGAGAGCTGGGTGCGTACCCCACCGGAGGTCCGTGACTACGAGATCGTGGACGTGTCGGTCACCACCCGGGGCGGTCGCCCGCTGGGCACGGTGGTCGTCCAGCTGACCCGTGCCAGCGGTGTGACCGAGCAACGTGAGCTGCCCGTGGTGCAGGAGGACGGTGGCTGGCGGGTCTGCGGTGACCCCCTCTAGCAGCGCGTTCGCCGGCCGGGTGTCGGACCGGCGGGCGGTTCAGCCTCGGGGGCCGAGGTCTCCGCTGCGGTAGTGCCGCCGGCACAGCACCTGGTACCGCACCTCGGCGCTCTCCACGGTGTCACCGATGACGACCTGTGCGCCTTCGCGGGCCACCCGCCCGTCGACCACCCGGGCGTTGAGCAGGCCTTCCCGGCCGCACCAGCAGAGCACCTCGACCTGGATGCGGGCCACCTCGTCGGCGAGTTCGAACAGCCGCTGGGCGGCGGGGAACAGGCTGGAGCGGAAGTCGGTGGCGAGGCCGAACGCGTACACGTCGACGTCGTAGCTGTCGACCAGTTCGGCCATCTGCTCGACGTGCTCGACGGTGTAGAAGCTGGCCTCGTCGCAGATGAGGTAGTCGACGCGGACGCCTTCGTCCCACCGGCCGCGCACCAGGGCCCGCAGGTCGAGGTCGTCGGTGACCTCGATGGCGGAGTGCGCCAGGCCGATACGGGTGGTGACCTGCGCTCCCATGGACCGGTCGATGCGCGTGGTGACCAGGCCGCGGCGGCCCTGCCGGGCGTGGTTGTAGTTCATCTGCAGGGCCATGGTGGATTTGCCGCAGTCCATGGGCCCCCAGAAGAACTTCAGCGCGGCCGCGTGCAGCGGGCGGCCGTTCATGCCGCGCGCCGCCGCGCACCCGGCGGGGAAGTCGTCCGGCGCCCCGAGGGGGCGGGCCAGGCAGGTGGGTGCGGCAGCGGCGTCGTCAGTCACGGTCGGGCAGCCTAACCCATCGACCGGCGCCAATCAGGTCGGGCGATCATGGTGCGTTCCGGGCCACCGTGCGCTAGAGGACCCGCGGCGGTGTGTTCCCGGCGGCCACGATGGCTCGGCGGATCGGCACGGCGAGCAGCAGCAGGAACCCGACCACGAAGAAGATCAGCAGCGAGACCAGCCCCACCCGGTACGAGGAGGTGAGCTGGAAGACCAGACCGAACGCGAGCGGCCCGAGCCAGCTGGTGCCCTTGTCGCTGATCTCGTAGAAGCCGTAGTACTCGCCTTCCTTGCCGGTGGGGATGAGCTGGCTGAACAGTGACCGGCTCAGCGCCTGGCTGCCGCCGAGGACCAGACCGATCGCGCCGCCGAGGATCATGAAAGGCAGCGGCGCCTCGGCGGGCAGCCGGAACGCCGCGACGATCACACCGGTCCAGAGCACCAGGCTGAGCAGCACCGTCTTCCACGCGCCGATACGCCGGGCGAGCATGCCGAGCAGCAGCGCCCCGCCGAAGGCGAGGAACTGCACCAGCAGGATGGTGACGATCAGGGTGTCCTGCTCCAGCCGCAGCTCCTCGGTGCCGTACTGGCTGGCCAGGGTGATGACGGTCTGGATGCCGTCGTTGTAGACCAGGAACGCGAGCAGGAAGAACAGTGTCAGCGGGTACGCCTTGATCTCCCGCAGGGTACGGCCGAGCTGCCGGAAACCGTCGGTGAGCACGTTGCCCCGGGCGGTCAGGGCGGCGGCGGTGGGGTGCTCGCGCAGCCAGCGCAGCGGCACCAGCGTGAACACCGCCCACCACACGCCGGCCGAGACGATCGACCAGCGGGCCAGGTCGAGGGTGCGCTGCGGATTGCCGTCCTCGCCGAGCATGGTGACCGCGACCAGGTTGAGCGCCAGCAGCACCCCGCCACCGAGGTAGCCCAGCGCCCAGCCGCGGCTGGAGATGCCGTCACGTTCGTCGGGGCCGCCGAGCTGCGGCAGGAACGAGTTGTAGACCACGATCGCGGCGCCGAAGCTGATGTTCGCGACCAGGAACAGCGCCCCGCCGAGCAGGTACCGCTCGCCGGTGACGAAGGCCATCGCGACGGTCGCGGCGGCACCGGTGAAGGCCGCGCCGGCGAGCAGCCGCTTCTTGTGCATCGACCGGTCGGCGATGGCGCCCATCACCGGCAGCACGAACACGGTGAGGAACACCGACAGGGAGATGAGGTACGGGTAGTACGAGCCGGCCGCGACGCGGATGCCGAGCGGGTGGACGTAGCCGTCGCAGCTGTCCGCGCCGAGCTCGCAGCCGGCGGCCAGTTCGGTGACGGTGGTGAGGAACGGCCCGAGGAAGACCGTGATGACGGTGGTCTGGAAGGCCGAGTTCGCCCAGTCGTAGACGTACCAGCCGGTGCGCTCACGCCGGGTGCTCGCCGGGGGTGGAAGGTCGGTCGCCGTGGGGGTCACGGTCTCGGCCATCGGGTCCTCTCGCCGGGTCAGGCGGCCCAGTGGCCGCGGCTGCGGTAGACGTCGCGCAGCACGCCGACGTGATCGGTCATGATGCCATCAACACCAAGATCAAGTAAGCCGTGCATCTCGGCGGGTTCGTCGATGGTCCAGACGTGCACCTGCAACCCGAGCCGGTGGCAGTACGCGAGGAACCGCCGGTCGACCACCGGGATACGGCCGTACCGGACGGGGACCTGCGCCGCGACCACCGACGGGGGCAGCCGCAGCGGCCGTCCGTGCAGCGAGGCCATCCGCAGCCGGGCCACGCCGCGCATACCGAGGCTGGTGGCGACCTTCGGCCCGGCCAGGGCGCGCAGCCGGGCCAGTCGGGCGTCACTGAACGAGGCGAGCAGCACCCGGTCGCCTGCCCCGGTCCGGGTGACCGTGTCGACGGCCGGCACGACACCGCCGTCGGCCTTGACGTCGATGTTGAATCGGACCTGCGGCCAGGCGTCGAGCACCTCGTCCAGGCGGGGCACGACGGCGGCGCCGCCGACGCGTACCGAGGCGAGGTCGGCCCAGCGCAGGTCGGCGATGCGCCCCGGCTCGCCGGTGACTCGGCGCAGCGTGGGGTCGTGGAAGACGACGCTCACCCCGTCGGCGGTGGCGTGCACGTCGGTCTCGACGTACCGGTAGCCCAGAGCGATGGCGCGGGCGAACGCTTCCGCGGTGTTCTCGTCGCCGTCGGCCGCGCCGCCGCGGTGCGCGAACGCCAGTGGTGCGGGCGCGTCCAGGTAGGGGTGCACGACCGGCAGTATGCCGGGCCTGGGTGGCCCCGGGGTGACCGGTTGGCGTCCCCCCAACGAACTTCCCTATCATTCCCTATCGCGTCTATCATTGGGTGCGATGAGTAATGATATGTATTCGGTTGAGCAGGTGGCGGAGCTGCTCGGGCTGCATGTGCGCACAGTGCGCGCCTACATCCGCGCCGGCCGGCTGCGGGCGACGCGAATCGGCAAGCAGTACCGGATCGCCCGTGCCGACCTCGACGCGCTGACCGGCCGACCCGTGTCGGCCCCGCCCGCCGGGCCGACGGCGCTGGAGGTGTCGAGCATCGTGCAGGTCGACGGCGTCGACCGGACGGCGGCCGACCGGCTGGCCACGCTCGTGCTGGCCGGCGTCAACACCCACCACGACCCGGCCCGCCCGCTGCGCGTGCAGAGCATCCACGACGAGGAACGCCACCGAATGAAGATCGTGATCCTGGGCGACGCCGCCACCACCGCCGACCTGCTGCGCCTGGTCGACAGCGTGCTCAGCGGTGGCGACAACCTGCTGTCCGGGGAGGCCGGCGATGCCTGACGTGCTGCAACAGCGGGCCGGGGTGTCCGTCCTGGTCTGCGACGCCGCCGGTCCGCCGGTGGCCACCACCGAGACGGCCCTCGACCTGATCGGCAACGCGTCCTTCGGCGGCGCCGAGGTGGTGGCCTTGCCGGCCGGCCGGCTCGACCCGAGCTTCTTCACCCTGGGCACCCGCTTCGCCGGGGAGGTCATGCAGAAGTTCGTCAACTACCGGCTGCGGCTGGTGGTGGTCGGCGACATCTCCGCACATCTCGCGGCCAGCAGCGCGCTGCGGGCCCTGGTGGCCGAATCCAACCGGCACGATCACGTCTGGTTCGTGCCCGATCTGGCGGCGCTCGACGCCCGGCTTGCCGCCTCGAGGTGATCCTCGGCCGGCCCGAGGCTGGCGGCCACGCTCGACCGGCCCGTCGGGCCCGGGTCCAGGTCCGGCGACCGGCTGACCGGCGGGTTCCGTCCGGGTCAGGCCGGTGGGCGGCGGCGGTGCGAGCGGCTGGTGTCGGTGGGCCGGCCCGGGTCGACGTGCCGGGGCCGCTCGGGCTCGTCCGGGCGTAGCGGCACCAGGGCGTCGGTGATCGCGTCGATGATCCGGTCGGTGGCGCGGCGGGCCGCACCGGGCGTGTCGCAGGTCAGGCCGGCGAGGTCGACGGGCGCACCGAAGTGCACCCGGATCACCGGGCGGCGCAGCAGGGCCTGGATGAGCCCGCGCAGCAGCCCTTTCGGGGTCCGGTACGGCACCACCTCGTGCGAGCCCCACTGGGCCACCGGTATCACCGGTGCGCCGCAGGCGAACGCGAGCCGGGCCGCACCGGTCTTGCCCCGCTCGGGCCACATGCCGGGGTCCAGGCCGATGCGCCCCTCCGGGTAGACCAGCACCACGGAGCCGGCGGCGACAGCCGCGGCGGCGTCGTCGAGCGCCCGGCCGACGGCGGCCGTGCCCCGGTCGACGCGGATGTGTCCGGCGCGGCGCATCAGGGCGCCGATCACCGGTGCGCGGAACAGCCCACCGGTGGCCATGATCCGGGGCGCGACGTTTCTGACCTGGCAGGCCGCGGTGAGCACGATCGGGTCGAACGGGCTGATGTGGTTGGCGGCGAGGATCAGCGGGCCGCGGCGCAGCGCCTCGGGGACCTCCCCGCTGACCTCGAGGCGGGCCAGGGGAGCGACGACGCCACGGGCGAGCAGCTGGGCGGTACGCCAGATCGCGGGTGGCTGCCAGGCGGCGCGGGCGGTGTCCATCAGCGGTGAATGCTCCCATGTTTCGGGGTGGCGGTGGCACCGCGGTCGGATCGTCACCCCGCTGGCGGCGTGGTCGTCCTCGCCCGACCGGGCCGTTCCGGCAGTGCCGGCGGGCCCGGGCGGTCCGACGTGATCAGGGTCATCGGTCATCTGGCGGTTCTGAGGCCGGGTCGACGCGAATTCCTCTACGACGGGAAGTAGTATTTACTACGTCACGTAGTATCAACAGCTGGGGGTTCCAGGTGGACGCGTTGGACGTCGCCCGCTGGCAGTTCGGTGTCACCACCGTCTACCACTTCCTCTTCGTGCCGTTGACGATCGGCCTGTCCGTACTGGTCGCCATCCTCCAGACGCTGTGGGTCCGCACCGGCAACGAGCGCTACCTGAAGCTCACGAAGTTCTACGGCAAGCTCTTCCTGATCAACTTCGCGATGGGTGTGGTCACCGGCCTCGTCCAGGAGTTCCAGTTCGGCATGAACTGGAGCGACTACTCGCGGTTCGTCGGCGACGTCTTCGGCGCCCCCCTCGCCATCGAGGCGCTGGTCGCCTTCTTCCTCGAATCCACCTTCCTCGGACTGTGGATCTTCGGCTGGGACCGGCTGCCGAAGCGGCTGCACCTGGCCAGCATCTGGGCCGCGGCGATCGGCAGCAACCTGTCCGCGTACTTCATCCTCGCCGCGAACTCGTTCATGCAGAACCCGGTCGGCTACCGGATCAACCCCGACACCGGCCGCGCCGAACTCACCGACTTCGTCGCGCTGCTCACCAACAAGGTCGCCCTGGTCACCTTCCCGCACACCATCGCCGGCGCGTTCCTGGTGGCCGGCTCCCTGCTGGTCGCCGTGGCCCTGTGGCACCTGATCCGCAACCGGGACTCGGCCGACATCCCCACCTACCGGTTCGCCGCCAAGTTCGGCTCCTGGGTCACCCTGCTCGCCGCCGGCGCCGTCCTGATCACCGGCGACATCCAAGGCAAGATCATGACGCAGGTGCAGCCGATGAAGATGGCCGCCGCCGAGGGCCTCTACAACACCGAGAGCCCCGCGTCGTTCTCCGTACTCACCGTCGGCAGCCTCGACGGCAGCCGGGAAGTGTTCGCCATCAAGATCCCGTACCTGCTGTCGTACCTCGGCACCGGCCACCTCAAGGGCACCGTGCAGGGCATCGACGACCTGCAGGCCCAGTACGCCAGCCAGTACGGCGCCGGCGACTACGCCCCGATCATCCCGGTCACCTACTGGAGCTTCCGCTTCATGATCGCCTTCGGGATGGCGGCCGCCGCGATCGCCCTGCTGGTGCTCTGGACCCACCGCAAGGGCCGTACCCCGAGCAGCAAGTGGCTGCTGCGCGCCGGCCTGGTCATGCCGCTGCTGCCGCTGGTCGCGAGCTCCTTCGGCTGGATCTTCACCGAGATGGGCCGCCAGCCGTGGATCGTCTTCGGCGAGATGCTCACCCGCAACGGGGTGTCCCGAAGCGTGTCGCTGACCGAGGTGCTCACCTCGTTCACCGCGTTCACCCTGATCTACGCCACCCTCGCCGTGGTCGAGTTCAGACTGCTGATCCGCTACGCCAAGGCCGGCGTCCCCGACCTCACCGAAGAACAGCCCGAGATCGACGACAGCCACGACGACGCCGAGCGACCGCTCGCGTTCGCCTACTGACCTGCGGAGCGCACCGTGGAACTCACGACCATCTGGTTCCTGCTCATCGCCGTGCTCTTCACCGGATACTTCATCCTGGAGGGCTTCGACTTCGGCGTCGGCATGCTGCTGCCCGTCCTCGGCCGCGACGACCGGGAACGCCGCGTCCTGATCAACACCATCGGCCCGGTCTGGGACGGCAACGAGGTCTGGCTGATCACCGCCGGCGGCGCCATGTTCGCCGCCTTCCCCGAGTGGTACGCCACGATGTTCTCCGGCTTCTACCTGCCGCTGCTGCTGATCCTGCTGGCCCTGATCGCGCGCGGCGTCGCCTTCGAGTTCCGGCACAAGCGCCCCGAGCCGTCCTGGAAGCGCCGCTGGGACGCGGCCATCTTCTTCGGCTCACTGGTGCCGGCCGTGCTGTGGGGCGTGGCGTTCGCCAACATCCTGCGCGGCGTACCGCTCGACGCCCAGCACGAGTACGTGGGTGGCCTGCTCGACCTGCTCAACCCGTACGCCCTGCTGGGCGGAGTGACCACCGCCGCGCTCTTCCTCACCCACGGCGCGGTGTTCATCGCGCTGAAGACGGTGGGCGAGGTCCGTGAGCGCGCCGGGAAGCTCGCGGTACGGGTGGGCGCCGTGACCATCGTCCTGGCGGTGGCGTTCCTGGCCTGGACACTGGACATCCGCTCCAGCACGCTCGCCGTCGCGCTCGCCGCCGCCGCGGCATTCGCCCTGCTCGGCGCGCTCGCCGCCGCCCACGCACGGCGGGAGGGCTGGGCGTTCACCGGCACCGCGGCGGCGATCGGCCTGGCCGTGGCGACCCTGTTCGCGGCACTGTTCCCCAACGTGCTGCCCTCGACGCTGGACGCGGCCGGCACGCTGACCGCCACTAACGCCGCCTCCACCCCGTACACCCTGAAGATCATGAGCTGGATGGCGGTGGTGTTCACCCCGATCGTGATCGCCTACCAGGGCTGGACGTACTGGGTGTTCCGCAAGCGCATCGGCGTGGCACACATCCCGCAGCACTGACCACCTGACCACCGCCGGCCCGCCCGTTCCCCGGGGCGGGCCGGCGGTCCATCCGGCTAAGGTGAGCCGGTGACCGGTGAGCCATGGACGCGTCTGCTCGGCAGCGCGACGCCGGTCGTCGGCGCGCCGATGGCCGGGGGAGCCAGCACCCCGGCCCTGGTGCGGGCCGTCACCGCGGCCGGTGGCTTCGGCTTCCTGCCCGCCGGCTACCGCAGCGCCGAGGCGGTCGCCGCCGACCTGGCCGGCCTGGAGGCCACCGGCACGCCGTTCGGCGTGAACCTGTTCGTGCCCGGGCCACCCGACATCGACGAGACGACCTTCCGCGCGTACGCCCGGCGGATCGCCGCCGAGGGTGAGCCGTACGGCCTCGACCTGGCCGGCGCGCCGCTGACGCACGACGACGACCACTGGTCCGACAAGATCGACCTGCTGGTGCGGCATCCGGTGCCGGTGGTCAGCTTCACGTTCGGGCTGCCCGACGCGGCGGCGCTCGCCGCGCTGCGCCGCGCCGGCACGCGGACGCTGGTCACCGTCACCTCGGTGGCCGAGGCGCTCGCCGCCCGCGACCTCGGCGTCGACGGGCTCATCGCGCAGGGCACCGAGGCCGGCGGGCACAGCGGTGTCCACGACCCCCGCCGGCCGGCGCCGCCGGCGTCCACCGGTCCGCTGGTACGCGAGGTGGTGGCGGCCACCGGCCTGCCGGTCCTCGCCGCGGGTGGAGTGGCCGGTCCCCACGACGTGCGGGACCTGATCGCGGTGGGCGCCACCGGGGTGGTGGTGGGCACCCTGCTGCTACGCACCGACGAGAGCGGCGCGAACCGGACCCACCGCGACGCCCTGGCCGACCCGGCGCGCACCACCACCACCGTCATGACCCGCGCCTTCACCGGCCGGCCCGCCCGGGGACTACGCAACACGTTCATCGACCGGTACGAACCGGCCGCGCCGCTCGGCTATCCCGAGCTGCACCATCTGACCCGTGGCATGCGCGCGGCGGCCGCCGCGGCCGGGCACCCGGACCGGGTGCATCTGTGGGCCGGCACCGGCTACCGGCAGGCGCGTACCGGCTCCGCCGCGACCGTGGTCGAGGGGTTGACCGCGGCTCTCTGACCGCCTCCGCCGCACCGGCCACCTGATCGGCTCGGCTCGCGTGATGGCCGGGGGGTGATCCCGCGTCTCAGGCAAGCCGAGCCGATCAGCCGTTCGTGCGCCCGCGCCTGGCAGGGACGCGGGTCAGCGCGTCTCGTCCGCGCCCTGCTCCGTGCCCGCCTCGCGCAGCTCCGCCAGCCGGGACTCGATCTCCGCCAGCTCGGCGCGCAGCTTCTCCGCCTGCTGCTCCGCCTCGGCCCGCTCGGCCGAGAGGATCTGCTCCACCGCCTCGTGCACACCCGGCACGTCGACCAGCGCCACCATCCGCAACGCCTCCGCCGGCTTCACCACGTACGGCTTCGCCAGCGCCTTGCTGCCCTGCTGCGCCGCCACCGTCCACTCGCCGTCGGCGTAGGCCAACGTCACGGTCAACCCGGCCGGCCCCTTCGGCTTCGTCACCTTCACCGCCCGGCGGGCCGGCTTGGCCGCCTCGACCGTCTCCACCTTCGACTCCTCACGCGGCGCCGGTCGCGGCGCCGGCACCTGGTCCAAAACGAACTCCGGCTCCGCCGGCGCCGCGACCGGCTCCGGCTGCGGCTCCGGCTCGACCGCCTTACGCCCCGCGCCTCTCGGCGCCACCGCCACATCGGCGGGGGAGAAGGGCAACTCGTCGCGCCCGAACCGGACGACGACGAACTCGTCGGACTCGGCCGGGTCGGTCAGCTCCACCACCTGACCGATCTGTCCGGCGATCTGCCCCGCCGCGGCGGTGAACACCACCTTCGGCTTGCGGCCCGCGGCCAACGCCTCCCGGAAGGTGCGCACGTCGTCTTCGGACAACCCCTGGCCAGCGGCACCCATCAGCAACCTCTTCCGTACACCTGTTTGATTCCTGTCTTGATACCAGCCGGCTGTGACAGCGCTGACGGCGGACCACCCACCGGTGACCACCGCGGTCCACGCGCACGACCCCGACTACATCCACTGTGGACCATCGCGGGGCCGGGTCGACGGCCGGTACCCCCTGCCGCACCGCGGCGCGGTGAGCCTAGATGATCACCGCCAGACGGCGGCCACCTCGTCGGCGACCACGTCCGCCTGCGCCCGACCGGCCCGCGCCGCCCCGGCCCTGCGCGCCGGATCCAGCACGTTACGCCCGATCGCGGCCCGCGCCGCCGCGTCCGGCGACACCACCACCACCCGCGCCCCCTGCACGCGCAGCGCCGTCACCTGCGCCGCCAGGCGCGGCATCGGCCCGAACGCCGCCGTCGTCGGCGCCAGCACCACCACCCGCCGCGCTCCGGCCGCCAGGTCCGCGTTCACCGGTGAACGCATCCCACCGTCGACGTACCGCCGGTCGCCGATCGTCACGGGCGGCCACACCCCGGGCACCGCGCAACTCGCGCCCACCGCGTCCACCAGCGACACCCCGGAGTCGGCGTCGAAGACCACGAACTCACCCGAGTGGGCGTCCACCGCCGTCACCAGCAGCCGGCGCCGCGGCCACTCCCGCTGCGGCAGCCGCGCCGCGATCACCGCCCGCCGTGACTCCTCCGACGGGGTACGCGCGGCCAACGCCATCGCCCCGATCCGCGCCCGCGCCCGCACCACGTCGCGGGTACGAGCACCGGCCCACGCCAGCCGCAGCACCGCCGCCGGCCCGAACCGCGCCGCCACCTCACCCCGCGACGGCTGAAGCTGCGCCGCGTACGACTCCTGCACCGGCCGGCCGGAGCGCAGCTGCGCGCCCACCACCGAACCCGCCGACGTGCCCACCACCAGATCCGCCTCGGCCAGCGGCACACCGTGTTGCGCCAGCCCGGCCAGCAGCCCCCACTCCCAGGCCACCCCGGTCACACCGCCACCGCCCAGCACCAACGCCCGCGTCATGTGATCTTCCCCTCCGTCGCGGCCCGTGCCGGTCACGGTAACGTCGGGCGCACCAGCACCGGCAGGGGAGGGGCATTGAGCCCGGTCATTGTCATCACCGGCGGCAGCCGCGGTATCGGCGCCGCCACCGCGCGCCGACTCGCCAACACCGGCCACGACGTCGCCTTCGCCTACCGGCGCGACCACGACGCCGCGGCGTCCGTCGTCGCCGACATCCAGGCCGCCGGTCGTCGAGGCGTCGCCGTGCCCGCCGACACCACCGACCCCGACCAGGTCACCGCCCTGTTCGACGCCGCGGCCGAGCTCGGCGAGATCACCGGGTTGGTCAACAACGCCGGCGTGACCAGCCCGATCGGCCCCTTCGTCGACCTCGACCCCGCCGACCTGCGGCGCGTCGTCGACGTCAACCTGATCGGCTACGTGCTCTGCGCCCAGCAGGCGGCCCGCCGGATGAACGCCGGCGCCGCCATCGTCAACGTCTCCTCCGCCGCGGCCACCCTCGGCAGCCCCAACGAGTACATCCACTACGCGGCGGTCAAGGCCGCCACCGACACCCTCACCCTCGGGCTGGCCAAGGAACTCGCCGCCCGCGGGATCCGCGTCAACGGTGTCGCCCCCGGAATCATCCGCACCGACATCCACGCCGTGTCCGGTGTACCCGACCGCGCCGACCGCGCCGTCGGTCGTATCCCACTGGGCCGTGCCGGCGAACCCGACGAGGTCGCCACCGCCATCGCCTGGCTGCTCGGCCCCGAGGCCTCGTACACCACCGGGACGGTGCTGCGCGTCGCCGGCGGCCTCTGACCTGGTCCACCGCCACGCGGGCGGCCCGGGACCTGAAGCCCCGGACCGCCCGGACGGTCAACTCGTGAACAACTTCGCCGCCGTGATCGCCGTCTGCGCCACCCCGTAGCCGAGCAGCACCGACACCACCAACCAGGAGATCCACAACCGGGCCTGCTGCCCGCGTGGGCCGACCTCGTTCATCGCGTGCCGCTCCTCTCCGCCATCGTCTCGGTGTCCGGTTCCGGGTCGGCCGTCGAAGGTTCGTGGAACCGTTGCGGCACCGGCCGGACCAGCAGGTTGGCGATGAACCCCACGGCCAGCACCCCGACCATCGTGAACAGCGCCGGCCGGTACGCCGCGGCCGTCAACGTGCCCGGCTCGCCCTGCGCGTCGAGGAACCCGTTGACGATCAGCGGACCGGCGATCCCCGCCGCCGACCACGCGGTGAGCAGCCGGCCGTGGATCGCGCCCACCTGGAACGTGCCGAACAGGTCCCGCAGGTACGCCGGCACGGTGGAGAACCCACCGCCGTAGAAGGACAGGATCACGCACGCCAGCAGCACGAACAACGCCGTCGCCGCATGCCCCACCACCGCCAGCAGCGCGTACAGCACCATGCCCACGCCCAGGTACAGCAGGTAGATCGGCCGGCGGCCGATCACGTCCGACGTGGACGACCACACGAACCGGCCCGCCATGTTGAACAGCGACAGCAGACCCACGAAGCCACCCGCCGCGGCCACCGACACCGACGAGACCCCGCCGTCGCGGAAGAAGTCCTGGATCATCGGGCTCGCCTGTTCGAGGATCCCGATACCGGCGGTCACGTTGCAGAACAACACCACCCACAGCAGCCAGAAGGACCGGGTCTTCACCGCGTTCGCCGCGGACACGTTCGCCGTGGTCACCAGAGGCTTCGCCGCCACCCGAGCCGGGTCGAACCCGGCCGGGCGCCAGTCCGGCGCCGGCACCCGCACGTTGAACACCCCGAACATCATGATCAGGAAGTAGCCGACGCCCAACGTGACGAACAACCACACCAGCGCGCTCCCGGACGCCGTCGAGCCCGCGTTCGACGGGTCGTACCCGCCGTCGTAGAACGACAGCAACTGGCGGGACAGGGGAGAGGCCACCATCGCCCCGCCACCGAACCCCATGATCGCCAGGCCGGTCGCCAGTCCGGGCCGGTCCGGGAACCACTTGATCAGCGTGGAGACGGGGGAGATGTAACCGATGCCCAGCCCGATGCCGCCCAGCAGCCCGTACCCCAGGTACAGCAGCCACAGCTGCCGGGTCGCGATACCCAGCGCACCGACCAGGAAGCCGGCCGTCCAGAAACACGCCGACACGAACATCGCCTTGCGTGGCCCGTTCGCCTCCACCCACGTGCCCGCCACCGCGGCCGACAGACCCAGCATCACGATGGCGATGCTGAAGATGACGCCGATCGCCGTCTGGCTGGTGTCGAAGTGCGCAATGAGCGAATTCTTGTACACGCTTGTCGCGTAGACCTGCCCGATACAGAGATGGATCGCGAGCGCCGCCGGTGGTATCAGCCAACGGCTGTAACCCGGCGGCGCGACGGTGTGCCGACGATCAAGTGCGGAAAGCATGCCGCGGCGTCCCTTCGGAAGGTTTTCGGATTCCCTCCCTTCATCCACCCGACGACCGTCCACGGGAAAGCCGATCATCGCCGGACGGTCGCTGCGGTGAGCCGAACGGTCGACACCCACCGGCGACGGTCCCACCGAGACCCTCACTCCGCGTCCGTTTCCTCCCGACCGAAGCCGTGCCACGATGACGACGTGAGGACGCTCTTCGGTGACGTCGCCGACACCTACGACGACGTACGCCCCGGCTACCCCGACCGCATCGCCGAGGCCATCGGCGACTACCACGGCACCACCCCGGAGCACATCGTCGAGATCGGCGCCGGCACCGGCAAGGCCACCCGCCTGCTGCGACGCCTCGGCGCGCCGATCACCTGCCTCGAACCCGACCCCCGGATGGCCGCCCGGCTCACCGCCAACCTGCCCGACGTGACCGTCCACACCGAGACGTTCGAACAGTGGGCGCCACCACCCGGCGGCGTACCGATGATCGTCGCGGCCCTGGCCTGGCACTGGCTCGACCCCGCCATCCGCAACCAGCACGCCCACGACGCTCTCACCCCCGGCGGCACGCTCGCGGTCTTCGCCCACAAGTACGGCTACGCCGACCCCATGCAGTCGCGAGCCATCGACACGGCACTGCGCGCCATCGACCCCGACGTGCAGGACCGCCCCGCCGGCTGGTTCCACCTCGACGTCACTGCCAGCGGCCGGTTCACCGACGTACGCGCCGAGACCTTCGACCGGGACCTCACCCTGTCCACCGACCGCTACCTGGACCTGGTGCGCACCTTCGGCCTGTTCCGTCAGCACCAGGCCGACCAGCAGGAACGGGCCCTCGCCGCCGTCCGATCCCTCGTGGACGGCTTCGGCGGCGGCATCGCCCTGCGACTGCGCACCAGCCTGGTCCTGGCCCGCCGGCCCCGCCCGACCGGCCCACCCGAGTGACCGTCGCCTGCCGAACACCTGGCCTGCCCCACCGCGCACAGCGGATGGACCCACCGCCGATAAGGAACATTTACAGTGCGACGACGACCCGGGTAGCGTGCGGAACTGATCGACAACCACCGATCACGATCAGCACCAGGAGGTGCCCGTGCGCCACCGCCACACCATCACCCGGCTCCTCGCCGCAACCGCACTCGCCCTACCACTCACCCTCCCCACTACCCCCGCAGCCGCCGCACCGGCCGGGACACCCGCCCGCCAGCTCACCGACGTGATCCCCGCCCCCGCCGAAACCCGTCCCGACCCCCGGAACAGCTTCACCCTCAGCCCGCTGACCGTCATCCGCACCTCACCGCACTCGGCCCCGGCCCGCCAGGTCGGCAGACAACTCGCCGACCTGCTGCGCCCCGCCACCGGCTACCCACTGCCGGTCCTGCCCGTCCACGCCACACCGCTGCCCGAGATCGCCCTGCTCATCGGCGGCGCCGACGCGCGCCTCGGGCAGGAGGGCTACCAGCTCGACGTCACCCGCCGCGGCATGACCATCCGCGCCAACACCGCCGCCGGCCTCTTCGCCGGCACCCAGACGCTGCGTCAGCTGCTTCCCGCCCAGATCGAGGCCTCCCAGCGGCAACGCACCACCTGGTCCATCCCGGGCGGACGCATCACCGACCACCCGCGCTTCGCCTACCGCGGCGCCATGCTCGACCTCGCCCGGCACTTCCACACCGTCGACGAGATCACGGCGTACATCGACCTGCTCAGCCAGTACAAAATCAACTACCTGCACCTGCACCTGACCGACGACCAGGGCTGGCGCATCCAGATCGACTCCTGGCCCCGACTCACCACCGTCGGCGGCGGCCCCGGCACCGGCGTCGACGGCGCCGGCCCCGGATACCTCACCAAAGCCGACTACAAGGCCGTCGCCGCCTACGCCGCCGCGCGGCACATCACGATCGTTCCCGAGATCGACATGCCCGGCCACACCAACGCCGCACAGTCCACCTACGCCGAACTCAACTGCGACGGCGTCGCACCGCCACCACGTACCGACACCGCCGTCGGCTACAGCTCCCTGTGCATCGACGACGAACTGACCTACCAGTTCATCGAAGACGTCATCCGCGAACTCGCCGAGATCACCCCCGGCCCGTACCTGCACATCGGCGGCGACGAGGCCCACGCCACCAGCGACGAGGACTACGCCACCTTCATGCGACGCGTGCTGCCGCTGGTCGGCAAGTACGGCAAGCGGGCCTTCGGCTGGAACGAGGTCATGCAGGTCGACCCGGCCACCGACGTCGTCGCCCAGTTCTGGGGCACCGGCACCACCAACACCGACCTCGCCGAGGCCGTCGCCCGCGGCAACAAGGTCGTCATGTCACCGGCCAACAAGACCTACCTCGACATGAAGTACGACCGCAACACCCCACTCGGCCTCTCCTGGGCCGGCTACATCGAGGTACGCGACGCGTACGACTGGAACCCGGCCGAACGCGTCACCGGAGTCGGTGAGGACGCCGTCCTCGGCGTCGAGGCGCCACTGTGGTCGGAAACCCTGCGCAGCCTCGACGACATCGAGTACATGGCCTTCCCGCGGCTGCCCGCGATCGCCGAACTCGGCTGGTCCACGGCAGCCAGCCACGACTGGGAGTCGTTCCGCACCCGGCTCGGCGCGCAGGCACCGCGCTGGCACCTGCAGGACGTCGACTACTACCCGTCCCCCCAGGTGCCCTGGCTCTGACCCGCACACCTACCCGGGCGGGCCCCCGGCTCACCGGCCGGGGGCCCGCCCGATCCCCGCTTCCGGCGGTGGAACGTGATGCGCGAGCGGCCCGGAGTCAGGTGCTCCCGGCGGCGACGGCAGCCCGCCGATCGAACCGCTCAGCAGCCGTCCCGCGCCCCGCACACGCGAGCGGGCATCCGCCGCCCCGCCGCCCGGACCATTGCGGTCACGGAGCGTCAATGGGCCGCCCCCGGCTCCTCCGGCGGGAAGTCCACCGGGTACGGCTGGTCGAAGTCGGCGGACCGGCTGACCTGCTCCCACGCGCTCGCCTCGGCGATCTGCCGCCGCGAGTAGTCCAGCGCCGCCGATGCCGCGTACGTGCCGACGAGCAGGTGCGACGGCAGATCGTGGCGATTGAGCACGCGGACCAGGATCTCCGCGGCGCGCTTCGGGTCCCCGGCGGTCAACGCCGGGTTGCTGCGGTCGGCGCGCAGGCCCACCGTGCTCGCGTACTCCGGGGGAACCTCATGCATCTGCATGGACGAACCCGCCCAGTCGGTGGCGAACCCGCTGGGCTCGACGACGAGGGTCTTGATGCCCAACGGCGCCGTCTCGGCCGCGAGCACCCGGGTGAGGCCGTCGACGGCGAACTTGGCCGCCTGGTAGGAGCCCAGGCCGGGGCTTCCTCCGACCCGTCCGCCCAATGACGAGAACTGCACGATGGTGCCGGCGCCCTGCTTCTTGAGCACTGGAATCGCCGCCTTGGACACGTGGTACACGCCCCAGAAGTTCGTGTCGAACTGGCGGCGGAAGTCCTCCTCGGAACCGGTCTCCACCGGCGCGATGTTCGCGTAGCCGGCGTTGTTGACCACGACGTCGATCCGCCCGAACCGGTTGAGCGCAGCGTCGAAGGCCGCCGCGACAGCGGCCTGATCGGTGACGTCGAGAGCCACCGGCAGCACACGATCGCCGTACTGCTCAACCACGTCGGAGAGCTGCTCGGGCGTACGGGCGGTCGCGACGACCTGGTCGCCGGACTCCAGGGCGGCGGTGGTCAGGGCGCGGCCGAAGCCGCGAGACGAACCGGTGATGAACCATGTCTTTGTCACACCCGTAGCAAAACACGGTTTCACTAATAAGGCAACGCGGTTGTGTTAGATTGCGGAGGTGGCACCCATCACCCCCCGGCAACGAGCGCGCAGCGCCGAAGCCAAGCGGTTGCGTGAGCACGACATCCTCGACGCCGCGCGCGCACTGGCCACCGAACGCAGTGTCCGGGAGGTCACCCTGACCGACGTCGCGACAGCAGTCGGCATGCACAAGTCCGCGATGCTGCGCTACTTCGAGACCCGCGAGCAGATCTACCTGACCCTGACCGCCGAACAGTGGCAGGAGTGGAGCACCGCGGTCCGCGCAAGCCTCGAACACCTCGACCCCGTCGACAGCGACACGGTCGCCGCCACCATCGCCGAATCACTGGCCGACCGGCCGTTCTTCTGCGACCTGCTCGCACAGGCCCCCTTGAACCTGGAACGCAACGTGTCGCTCGCGGCGGCCTACCAGTTCAAGACGACCACGCTGGCCCAGGTCGACACGATCGCCGAGGCTCTGCGCCGACTCCTCGGGATCACCGCACTCCAGGCACTCGACGTGGTGGCCGCCGCGACGAGCATGGCCGGAGCCCTCTGGCAGATGGCCGCACCCGGCACGTCACTCAGGGATCTCTACGAAACGCACCCCGAACTCGCACACGCCGCAGTCGATGTCGGACCGCAGCTCACCCGCATCCTGACCGCGCTGCTGACCGGAATGCGAACAACCCTGCGACCGTGAACGACCGGCCACCACACCCGGCCGGGCACCTGCGAGGCGGCCCACCCCGGTGCCCGACGGCAGGGGAGCGGATGTATCGAGGTTCCCTCGTCTTGAGGCTGCGCCGGTGCCTCTACGTACTTTCCGGGTCGGCACCGAGGGCCGCCCTGCCGCCATCGACGGGAAGGACGGCGCCGGTGATGAAGGCTGATTCCGCAGAGAGCAGGAACGCGACGGCGTGTGCGACCTCGAGGGGCCGACCGACGCGCCCCGAGGGAATGCAAAGCAGCCATGTGCTGGTCGGTTCCGGGGTTCTCGCGCCGGTACTCCTCGTACCGGGCCGTCGTGATCGAACCCAGCGCGACGGCGTTGACGCGAATGCCCTGAGGACCGTGGTCGACGGCCGCCGCTCGCGTGAGCCCTTCGACAGCGGCCTTCGCTGTGGCATAAGGCAGAGCGCCCCGCACGGGGCGCTGTGCCTGGTGTGAGGAAACGTTCACGATCGAGCCGGGCCGTGAATGCGAGAGAAAGTGCCGCACCGCGGCGTGGCACCCGACGACAGCAAGGTTCAGGTTGAGCGCGATGAGCGCACTGATCTGCCCCGCTGTCGCCGTGGCAAGGCCGGCGTCGCGAAAAATCGCAGCATTGTTCACCCAGCCGCTCAACGGACCGTGCTTCTCCGCGAGCACCGCCGCAGCCGCGGCGGCGGCGCAATCGCCCGCGTCACCTTCGACTTGATGCACCCGAGGGTTCGCGCTGTAAGCAGGAGTCGGGTCGAGGTTGACGACATGACCGATCGAGGAAAGGTGTTCCGCGATCGCGCTGCCGACGCCCCCGCTCGCACCTGTGACAACGAACGAACGTGTGCTGCTCATGCGCGTGCTGTGCGAGTTAGCGGCATCCCCCCACTCTTCCCGCTCGCGCTCAGCCGAAAACCCTTGTGCCAGTCGGGCAACCCGCACCAGCTGCCCGACTGATTCCACCACTTACCCTCACGACGGCGGCGGCTCGGCAATCCGTACGACCACCGCCGTCACCGTCGAAATCAGCTAACGACCCGGTACCGGCTGGTGATCGAAACCCGGTTGAACGCGTTCATCACAGTTGCCAGCCACGCGACCGCCGAGATCTGATCCGCCGTCAGTACGGCCGCAGCCGCACCGAACTCCTCATCGCTGACGTGCCCGTCCGACACCAGCGTGATCGCCTCGACCAGCCGCAGAGCCGCCCGGTCGGTCTCGGAGAAGTAGCCGGTCTCCGCCCAGGCGGGCAGCACCGCGATCCGATCGGGGCTCTCGCCCTTCTTCACGGCATCGCGAGTGTGCATGCGCAGGCAGAACGCACAGCCGTTGATCTGCGACACACGAATCCGCAGCAGCTCGACCAGGAGCGGGTCGAGGCCCGCCGCCGCGGCGGCCGCATCCACCTCCGACGACAGGGCGATGAGAGCCTTGTAGGCCGCCGGGTGCTGCTCGCCGATGTTGACCCGCTGAACCTCAGTCATGGTTCCTTCGATCCTTTCGTAATCCACGCCGCGCCCTCCGAGCGCGCCTCGCGGTGGTCGGTGCAGGGTGTTGCCAGTGCGCGTGCCCCGGGCTACGACTTCGGATCGTCGACCTTCAGCTCGTCCCCGGTGTTGGAGACGAAGACGACCAGAAGCTTGGCCGGCTCACTCTGGCTGGCGTTCTCGGTGAGGACGTGATCGGCGCCCGGCTGCTCCACCCAGTTCTCACCCTGGTGGAACGTGGTCACCGGCTTGTCGTCGAGCTTGCTGCGCACCGTGCCCTCGAGCACGTACGCGTAGACGAACGCCTGGCCGTGCCGGTGCGGTGCCGCACTCGCGTTCGGCGGAAGCTCGACCACCGCCGAGGTGAACGTCTTACCCTCCACATCCGGCAGGGCCTGCTGAAGCAACGGCTTGAGTGTCTCCGCGGGGCGCGTCGACGCCGAAACCGACGCAGATGCCGCAGCCGTGGTCGGTTCTCCGGCCTGGGCGGGCTGGTCGGAAGCCGAACAGGCCGTGGCCGCAGTCAACGTGGCGACAGCCAGCAGGCCGGTGGCGATACCGACCCTCCGGCCTCGCCCAGTGATGGCTCGCATACAGGTCCTTACTGAGCAGGGGCGACTCGGGCCCACAGCCCCGACCGCAGGCGGGAGCACATGCCGTTGCGCATGACCGACCCCACCTGCTCGCGTCTGATCCTTCGTCGCCCGTTTTCCGTTCTCATCAGGGAGACGAGGTAGCCCCTCCGGGTGTGACAGCTCAGATGCGCACGAGTTTGTCGGGGTTCATCACCCTGCGGTACGCGCTGATCAGACCACCAGTGATCTGCACCGTGTCGACGGAGTAGACCCGGCCCTCCCGCTGGAACACCAGGGCGAGCTCACCGCCGACCTCGGCCAAGTCGATGCGCTCCGGGCGCCACTGCCGTCCCGTACGCACCATCACCTCGGCGACGCGCTCGCCGCCGTAGATGAGCCGTCGAGCCGCGGAGACCTTACCGCCACCGTCGGTGACGTACACGGCGTCCGGATGCAGCAGCCTGACCAGGCCGGCCAGGTCCCCGGCCTCGTACGCGGCACGGAAGGCCGTGAGGACCCGTTCGCGCTCCGCCTTCGACGCCCGCGGCGCGGACCGCTTCGCCCCGGCCACCCGCCGCCGTGCCCGCGAAGCGAGCTGCCGGGCACCCGGCACGGAGACGTCCAGCACCTCGGCGATCCGGCCGAACTCGAGACCGAACACGTCGTGCAGCACGAAGGCCACCCGCTCCGGCGGGCTCAACTCTTCCATGATCAGCAACATCGCCGAACTGACGGACTCGTCGACGAGTACCGGCTGCGACGCGTCCGGCCCGGTCAGCAGCGGCTCCGGCAGCCACGGCCCGACATAGGTCTCCCGCCGGAAACGGGCACTCTTGAGAATGTCGTACGACCGTCGCGCGGCCACCGTCACCAGCCAGGCCTGCAGATCACCGACGTCCCGCAGATCCGCCCCGGCCGCCCGCAGCCACACGTCCTGGGTCACATCCTCGGCGTCGGCCACGCTGCCCAGCAGCCGGTAGGCCACCCCGAACACCGCGGGCCGGTGCCGCTCCCATCCGGCTCCGAGCGGGTCCGCGGGCTCCGATCGTCCGGGCCCGTGCGAGTCACCCATGCAGGTCGCGACCTCCTCCAGCTTGCCGATCCAGCCTAACCACCCGAACCCGGGACCTTCGACGACATCTGCGCGGAAGGTGGTACACGAGACACCCCGCACCTCGACGGCTCAGCGCCCGCGTCCCGGCGTGCAGGTCCGGGACGCGGGGGAGCGGAGCCGAACTTCCCTCACGCGGGAGGTGCCCGCGGTCGACCTCAGCGCGGCCACCGGGCGGTGCCAGCACTGCGGGGCGGCCGGCCCGATGGCCGCGTCGCCACCGCCCGACGACCGTCCTTAATGCTCCGTTAACGCGCCCTTATCGCGTCCCCGGAAATGCTGCTGCCCGATCCGGCCCCGTGCCGCCGGACGCCATCTCCGAGGAGGACACCCATGCGTATCCGCACCATTCTGGTGCCGTCACTGGCGGCCGTCCTGCTGGCTGCGGCCACCCCGACCGCCGCGGCGGCCGCCACCGCGAGCTTCGGGCCGCGGGTCGACCTGCCCGCCGGGTACGGCCCGATCTTCGCCACTCACGGCGACCTGGACCGGGACGGCCGGCCGGACATGGCGGTCGCCAACGAACTCGGCGGCACCGTCTCGGTGCTGCTCAACCGGGGCGCGGACGGGTTCCGGACCATGGCCGAGGTGAGCACCGGCAGCCGGCCGATGACGGTGGCCATCGCCGACGTCAACGGTGACGGACGCGCCGACCTGGTGACCGCCAACCTCGGCGGCACCGTCGCCACCGCACTGGGCCGGGGCGACGGCCGCTTCCGCGCGCCCCAGCACATCGACCTGGGCGGGTCCAGCAATCCGTGGGCGGTGGTCGCCGAGGACCTGGACGGCGACCGCGACGTGGACGTCGCCGTCTCGCTCACCGGCCTCTCGCAGGTGCAGGTGCTGCTCAACGACGGCCGCGGACGCCTCACCTTGGGCCAGACGGTGTCGCTGGAGTACAGCGACTTCGAGGGCCTGCGTGCGGCGGACCTCAACGGCGACGGTCTGGTGGACCTGGTCGGCAGCGAGCACTTCGCGGGCCGGGTGGGCATCCTGCTCGGCACGGGAGGGGGCGCCTTCGGCCCGCTGCAGCGGATCGAACTGATCAACGACACCAGCCGCGTGGTGGTGGACGACTTCAACTCCGACGGGCGGCTGGACATCGCGGCGGCCCGTGGCAGCAGCTACGCCGACAGCGGCTGGCTGCTGCTGGGCAACGGCGACGGCACGTTCGCGGAGCCGCGGACCATCCCGGTGCGCTGGGCGGAGACGGTCGCGGGCGGCGACTTCGACGGCGACGGCAGGGCCGACCTGGCGTTCGCCACCTCCTCAGTCGTCTTCGTGTTGCTCGGCAACGGTGACGGCACGTTCGGCGAGTCCCTTGAACTGCCGGTGCAGGGCCGGCCGGGTGTGCCGACCGCCGCCGACTTCACCGGCGACGGCCGCGACGACCTCGCCGTGCCCAACGGCGACGGGTACCCGGGCACCGTCTGGTTCTTCCCCACCGCCTGAGGACCGGGACCGGCGGCGGCGCGGGGTAGCGCGCCTACGAGACAGAACTGGTCGTTCTTCGCTACCGCAAGGTTGTTGCTGATCACGTCACTGAGCACCCACGCGGGTCGGCCATCGTGTGCGCAGGTGTGTGAGCGGACCGGCGCGAGTCGGGCGGACAACTGTTCGCCCGACTCGTGGCGGATCACCACAGGCAGGTGATCCATTCACGCCGATGTCTTCGCTGACCTGCAGGACGGTTAGGCCCTGATCAAGGCCCTCCAGGGGCGGGGGATGAGGGCCGACGGCTGGCCGCTGTCGCGCGGCAGGCTTGTGGCGTGGGCAGGAAGTGCCGGCTCATGACGAAGCGTAGCAACGAAGGTTCGCCAGCGAGCACGCGCCAGTCAACAGTGGCTCACACTACTGAGAACACTGAGCAGATGGCTCAACTTGTTGAGAACGCTCGGGATGAGAAGGGACAGCCGCGCGAAGCAGGCCCCAACAGCAGGCCGTACGAGCAGCCCAGAGACCACCCGACTGTGATTCGATAATGTACATTATGTCAAGTTGACCAAATTGGGGCCTCCCTCAGCAGGGGTTCAGATGTGCCGCGACGAACGCGGCCCGCTGCGCCACCGGTCCCGGCGGTACGTGGACGAGTTCGTGCCCGTGGTCGGCGTAGACGCGGGGCGTGCACCCGTCCGAACGCCACCGCGTCGGCCAGGCTGATCCGCCGGGCCGCCGTACGCGTGACGAAACCGAGCGACCCGACCAGGAACACCTGACGCTCGTAGATCGCCTCACGCCGAGCCTGCGCGAGTTCGGCCGCGAGTTCCGGGCCGGTCGGGTGTCCCAGGTATTCGGCCAGGGCCAGCGTGCACAGCGGCGAACGATCATGCACCTGCACGGGCCCCCGGGTTTCGGCGAGCCTGCGCCGGCGCTGCAGCCGGGCGACGGCCTCGACGAATCCCGGCTCCGCCCACGGCTGCGCGACCCCCCGGGCCTGCTCCGCGGCGATCACGTCGGTCGCCGCCTCGTCGACGACCGGATAACCGCGCTGCCGCAGGGCTCGCGCGATGCTGGTCTTGCCCGCCCCCGGCGCTCCGGTCAGCACGTATCGCCGCATGGACACCCTCCCCTGATTTGCCCGATAATGCGAAAATCATGCATAATATGCCTTATGCATGACAAACGGAATGAATCGGTACAGTTCTGGATCGAGGAGTTCCTGACCGCTCGCGCGACCCGCAAGCCCTCACCCCATACCCTGGAGGCCTACCGGCGGGATCTGCGCAGCGTGGCGAACCTGGCCGGCGAGACACTCACCCCTCCCCTCCCCCTCGACGGCCTGTCGATCGACGCCTTCTCCCCCCGGCTCATGCGGGCGGCGTTCGCCGGGTTCGCCGCACCCCGCGCCGCCGCGTCCGTCCATCGTGCCTGGTCCACCTGGAACAGCTTCTTCACCTTCCTGGTCGCCGAGGGTGTCGTACCGGGAAACCCGATGCCGGCGGTGGGGCGGCCACGCGCCCCGCTCCCCCAGCCCAAGCCGTTGCGGGGCGAGGACACCCCGGAGGAACTGCTGGCCGCCGTTGCCGGCCAGGCCGGTCGGCAACGTGACCCGTGGCCCGAGCGGGACCTGGCGGTCCTGGCCCTGGCGCTCTGCGCCGGGCTGCGTCTTTCCGAGTTGCTGGCGCTGCGCGTGACGTCGGTGACCGGTCGCCAGGGTGAGCGGCGGGTCGAGGTGGCGGGCAAGGGCGGGCGGCCACGTACGGTGCCGATCGAGGATGCCGTGGATCGGGTGCTCACCGAGTATGTGGACAGCCGTCGGCGCCGGTTCGGGGCGCGCAGTGTGCGGCCGGATTCGCCGCTGCTGGTGGATCGGCGGGGTGAGCCGTTGCGCCGGGGTGGGCTGCAGTATCTGGTGGAGTCGTGTTATCGGCGGGCGGGTATCACCGACCGGGTTCCGCGGGGGGCGCGGCTGCACGCGTTGCGGCACACCTTCGCCACCCGGTTGGCCGAGGACGGGGCGGGCGCTTCGGAGATCATGCGGCTGTTGGGGCACGCGTCGTTGACGGCGTCGCAGACGTACATCGAGGTGACGGCCGGTCAGCAGCGTGCGGCGGTGCGGTCCAACCGTACGAACCGGGCGTTGGCCGGTCTGTTCGCCCAGGACCTCCGAAGCTCCGGCGGGCCGCACGACGGCGGTGAGGTGGTCTCCCGTAACCGGAGTGAGCCGCTCGGCGGCCAGCCGGGAACCTCAGATCGTGCGCCGTAGCGCGGTCTCGACGGCATCGACCAGCGGATCACCTGCGGTCCGCGGGTGCCGTGCGAGACCGAGTTCGACGTCCGGCAGGGTGGGCAGGGCGTCCTCGTCGTGGCAGGCCATGGCCGGTTCGAGGTTCGCGGGCATGAGCGCCGCGACGCCGAGGCCGGCCCGTACCGCGGCGAGCACACCGACCAGGCTGTTGCTTTCGTACGTCATGTGCCAGCGCCGCTCGGCGCGTTCCAGTGTTTCCAGCACTGCGGTACGCCAGAGGCACGGGTTCGAGAAGAGCACCACCGGCAGCGGATCGGCGGCCACGTCGACGCCCTGGCCGATCGCCCAGACCAGCGGGCGGCGTACCGTCCAGCGGGGCGGCCCGGGAACGTACGGAACCTCGTCGAGCACGAGTTGGATGCGACCCGCGTCGTAGGCCTCCCGCATCGCGGCGCTGGAGAAGGTGAGCACCTCCAGTGTCGCGCCGGGGTGTAGCCGGGCGAGGTCGGCGAGGGCTTGTGGAAGTTGGGACGCGGCGAGGTCTTCGAGTAGGCCGACGCCGCAGTGGCCGGTGAGCGCGCGCCCGGTTTCGGTGAGTGCCTGTGCGGAGAGCGAGAGGATGCGTTCGGCGTACGGCAGGAGTTCCTCACCCGCCCGGGTTGGTGAGACGCCGGACGGCGACCGGTGCAGCAGTGGACGGCCGACGACGCCCTCGAGCTTGCGCAGCTGCTGGCTGAGCGCGGGTTGGGTGTGTCCGAGCGCGGTAGCGGCGCGGCTGATGCTGCCGGCCCGTACGGCGGTGACGAACGACCGCAGCAACGCCGTCTCAAGATCCCTGGGCATAAGCGTTCATTATGCCAGCCCCAACAAGCTAGCCTCTTCCTATGACCTGACGGGGAACCTAGCGTCACGCAGGTGACTGGATACCGACAGGTGCTCGCTATGCCCGGGATGGCGTCGCTGCTGGGTGTTTCGCTGCTCGCCCGGGTTGCGATCACGGCGCACGTGATGGCGCTGACGATGTATGTCGTGCTGGGTCTGGACATGAGCTACGCGGCAGCGGGGGGCGTCGCGGCGGCTGTGACCGCAGGGATGGCACTGGGCGGGCCGGTGCTCGGCCGCATGATCGACTCTCGGGGCCTACGTGTCGTCCTGCTGGTCACTGTCGTACTTCAGGTCGTGTTCTGGCTGAGTGTGCCGTTCCTGCCGTACGGGATTCTGCTGGGCGCCGCCTTCGCGGCGGGTCTGCTGATGGTGCCGGCCTCGGTGGTGACCAGGCCGGCGATCGCCGCGATGACGACGGCGGGACAGCGCCGGGCCGCGTTCGCGCTGGAATCGGTGCAGGGCGAGCTGTCGTACGTGGTGGGCCCACCGATTGTGATCCTCTGCACAGCGAAGGTGTCCCCCGGTGTGGTGGCGTGGGGCGTCGGCGCTGCGATCGTGGCGGGTGGGGCGGGATTGGCCCTGCTCAACCCGCCGCTGCGTGCCGACGACGAAGTGGTCGCCGACGCGGCCGGCCGTCCCCGTCGCCGCGAGTGGCTGGGCCCGGGCATGGTCGCCGTGCTGGTGATGGCGTTCGGCGCCACGATGGTGTTCAGCGGTACCGACCTGGCCGTCGTCGCCACCCTCGAAGAAGCCGGTCAGGTGTCCTGGGCCGCCGTGGTCGTGGCAGTTTATGGCGTGGCCTCCATCGTCGGCGGGCTGGTGTACGGCGTGCTCTCCCGGCCGCTGCCCGCGTGGCTGCTGCTGGGTTTGCTCGGACTGGCGACCGTTCCCGCGGGGCTGGCCCGTGACTGGCGCTGGTTGTGCGTGGCCGGTGTGGGTGCGGGGCTTCTCGCCGCGCCGACTCTTTCCACGGTGGCCGGCGCGGTGAGCCGGCTGGCGCCGGCCGGCGTGCGGGGTGAGGCGACAGGTCTGCAATCTTCGGCGCTGAGCGCGGGTTCCGCGCTCGGATCCCCGATCGTCGGGGTGGCGATCAGCGTCTCCGTGCCGGCGGGCGGCTTCGCGGCAGCCGGGTTGGCCGGTCTCGCGGCCGCGCTGGCTGGATGGCTGCTGTCCCGCCGTTCGCCCGCCCGATCGCGGTCTCTGTTCGGCGATGTCGGCCGCGCCGGGGTATCAGACCTCGAGCCGTGCGGGGCCCGTGCCCGGCCTGGCGTATGAGGTGCTGGCTCGTGTCTGCGACCCCCGGTAGCGCACTGAGCCGGCCCGGTGTGCGCGCCGCTGATCACTCGTGCCGTCGGCGCCGCACGCGGTCTGCCGGGCTCGACGGGCCGCGGTGATCCGGCTGTGTCAGTGGCATCTCCGCCGTGCTCGAGGGCGAGGCCGGCGCGGTGCGGGAGCGCACTCTGTCGCCATCGGCGTTCCGCACGGGGACCGGGCATGGCGCGTACCGTGCGGCCGACTGGTCTTCGATGACCCTCGGGTCGCCGGTGGGTGGGTCAGTGGGCGCGGTGTCCGCTGCCGTCGGCGGTGGTGGGCAGGGGGCCGAGGACGGCGTTGACGAGGTGGATGCGGGCGCCGGTGGCCAGGTAGTCGGCGCAGACGGCGTCGGCGGTGTCGCCGAAGCGGGTGGTGTCGCCGGTGCGGGTCACGGTGAGGGTGACGCCGTCGAGGGTGGTGGTGGTGCCGGCGGCGGCGAGTTCGTCCAGGGGGTGGGTGCCGGCGATGAGGTGTGCCTTCAGCAGGGTGCGCAGTTTCTCGTGGTCCCGGGTCATGAGGGTGTCCCAGGTGTCTTCGGAGAACTTCTTGGCGAAGGCGTCGTCGGTGGGGGCGAGCAGGGTGATGCCGTCCTGGTGGAGGTCGGTGAGCAGGCCGCTGGTGCGGAGGGCGGCTTCGAAGGTGGTGAGGGTGGGCATCCACGTCAGGGCCTGGTCGACGGGGAGGCCGGCGAGGGCGGTGGGGTTGCCGGGTTCGGTGCCGCTGGGCAGGGCGGGGCAGAGCGGTCCGGTGACGCTGACGGTGCCGGCGGCTGGGGCCGGTTCGGGTTGGTCGGTGCAGGCGGTGGTGGCGAGCAGCAGGGCCGCCGCGAGGATGGCGCCGGCGCGTCGCGGCCTGCTGGTGCGGGGGTACGACACGGCGTCTCCTCCTGTGGGGGTGTGCCGGCAGGGCGGAGGCGCGTCCGCCCTGCCGGCACGGTCATCGGGTGTTACAGGGTGGCGCACTGTCCGGCGCGGGGGCCGGTGACGGTGTTGCTGATGTTGAGGTTGGTCGGTGCAGTGGTGTTGCCGGCGCAGGCCAGCGGGCCGTTGACCGTGTTGCCGACGAGCAGCGGCTGGTTGTCGGTGCGGTTGGCGGACAGGTCGACCGGGCCGGTGACGGTGAGGTCGATCAGGGAGACCGCGTCGGTGGTGCCGGTGACGCGGAGCGGGCCGGTGATCTTGCTGTCGGCGAGCAGGACGCCGGCGGCGCCGGTGGCGTTGACCGGGCCGGTGATGGTGGTGCCGGTGGTGACGAGCGCCGCGCCGGAACGGACGGTGACCGGGCCGGTGACGGTGGCGTCGTCGAGGCAGGCGAAGCCGGTGACAGTCAGCGGGCCGGTGTGGGGGCCGGTGCTGGTCGGGTAGATGCGCTCGCCGTCGACGAGGTTCTCCACGCCCTGCCCGTCGAGGAGCAGCGGGATGAGGCCTCGCTCGGGCTGGTTGAGCGGGACGTAGTAGCTGTCGCCGACCTTGATGACCTTCCAGCCGTGATCGGCGATGCGCTCGGCCGCGGTGGTGACGGCGCCGGTGGGGCCGTCGGTGCGGGCGCCGTGGTACTGCTCCTCGGTGAGCCGGTAGGCGCAGGGGGCGTTGTCGAGGATGAGGTCGGCCGGCGGGGCGTCGATCGGCGGCGGGCTGCTGCCGGGGTGCGGCGCCGGGTGGGCGGTGATGGGTCGGGACCCGCGGAAGACGAGGCGGCCGGTGTTGGCGGCCTGGAAGGTGATGGACTCGGCGCGGGCCTGCTTGATGTCGGGCAGGCTCGCGCGGTGGTAGTCGAGGAACTGCTGGAAGGTCCAGAGCGCGGAGAAGGTCTTGCGGCGGCGGTTGTTGGCCGCGTTGCCCTCGTCGGGGCGGGTCTGTCCGCCGGAGCTGCGCAGTTCGAGCAGGGAGTTGACGACGTTCTTCAGGCCGAGGGTGTTGCGGAGGATGGTTTCCTCGCCGAGGCCGACGTTGCCGCCGCCGTCGCAGCCGTAGGGGCAGGGCCACCAGCCGTCTTCGGCGCCCTTGGTGTACATGTGGCCTTCGATCATGTCCATGGACTCGTCGAAGATCGGCTGGGCGACGTTCTGGTGGCGCGGCGGCAGCATGGGCAGGTCGCCGGCGCGGGAGTTGCCGTACTCGTGGCCGTCGTAGCCGGCGACGGGCCGGTACTGGCGGACCATGTTGACGTACGCGGCGGTCTCCGGCTGGCGGATCAGCGAGTAGTCGCGGTTGAGGTCCTGGCCGGTGGAGTTGCCGCGGGTGTTGGCGGCTCGGCCGTCACCGTTGATCGTGGGGACGATCAGAACGGTGGTGTGGCTGAGCAGGTCGATGACCCGGGGGTCGGTGCTGAAGGCGAGCTGCCGGGCCATGATGAGGCAGGCTTCGCGGTCGCCGGGCTCGTTGCCGTGGACGTTGCAGTTGACGGCTGCGGGTGAGGTGGCGGCGACGGCTTCGGGGGTGGCCGGCGGGGTGGGGTAGCCGATGACGAACATGTTGATCGGCCGGTTCTTCACGGTGCGGCCGATCTCGACGACGCGGACGCGGTCGCTGAGTTCGTCGATGGCGGCGGTGTAGGCGTACTCCTCGGTGTCGCTGGTGTACTGCGCGGCGTGGGTGGTCTCCCACTGGGTGCGCAGCTGCTCGCCGGGGACGTCGGGGTTGCCCCAGGGGGCGGTGGTGGTGCCGGCGACCGGGTCGGAGTAGGGCTGTTCGGTGGTGTCGAAGCGGGCGCGTACCCGCCACTGGAACCGGTCGCCGGGGTTGAAGCCTGCGTCGGCGAAGGTGGGTGACTCCTGGTTGATCTGCCGGTTGGGGCGCCAGATGCCGACGATGGTGGCGGTGCCGGTGGGGGTGCCGGCGTTGTCGACGGGGGTGCGTTCGATCTGGTAGTCGGTGGCGCCGTCGACGGGCTGCCAGGCGAGGGTGGCGAATCCGTCGGCCTGATGAACGGTGAGGCCGGTGACCTGGTGGGGTTCGGCGGCGTTGGCCGGGGTGGCGATGGTGGTGAGGCTTGCGGTGAGGAGTGTGGACAGTGCGATGAGAACAGCGCGGTGGCGTCTCACATGACCTCCATGGCGTTGTGCTGGTTGACCGTGTCGCGGTTTGGACCAGCATGATCGTCATGGATCATTGAATCAACGATCTTGAGGGAATCTTGCGTCTCGATATGGTAAGGGGTCTTCTCCCCCGGTGCCGCTGACGGTTGGTCAGCCGATGTCGACCAGGAGCGGTCGGTGGTCGGAGATGGTGGACAGCGGTGTGGTGACGGCGGTGATCGGTGGGAGCCGGCGAAGTGCGTGCCGGTCGCCGAGGATGTGGTCGAGTTGTACGCGGGGTTCGCCGGCCGGGTAGGTGGGGCGGCGGCCCAGGGGTCGCCAGCCGGAGACGACCCGGACCACGCCGGCGGGCAGGTTGAGGTCGCCGAGCAGGATTCGGGGCGCGGGTAGGGCGCGTAGCGCGCGAACGACCTGGCGGAGTTGGCGCAGGTTCCACCCGGGTACGAAGGACAGGTGGGTGGCGGCGGCGGTGAGGGTGCCGTACGGGGTGTGCAGGACGGCGGCGAGCACGACGCGGGGTTCGTCGCGGAGCAGGACGAGATTGCGGCCGGGTCCGGGGACGTGGACGGGTGAGCGTACGGGCGCGGGGGTGAGGCGGGTGACGCGCCATTTGCTGACGGGGTAGCGGCTGATCAGTCCGATGCCGTAGCAGGGTTCGCCGTGTCCGTCGTCGTCGCCGGTGAGGGGGCGGAATCCTTCGCCGGGGGTGCCGACGAGGGCGCCGGCGAAGCGGTGGTGGGGGGCGTCGAGTGCGCGGGCGGCGATGGCGGTGAGGTCGAGGTTGCCGCTGCGGCTCTGGTCCCGGTCGACCTCCTGAAGGGCGAGTACGTCGGCGTCGAGCGCGGTGACCGCCGCGGTGAGCCGGTCGGGGTCGACGAGTCCGTCGGTGAGTGATCGACCGTGCAGCAGGTTGAAGGTGGCCAGGCGCACTCCTGCACCCTACGACGTCGTGGCAGTCTTGCCGGGTGGTCAAGGCGTTGCTGTGCTCGATGCTGGTGTTCGTGGCGTTCGGCGCGCTCGGAGTGTGGCTGCGCCGCCGCCGCTGACCCCTGCGCCCCTCTCCGCGCCCCGGGCGCTCCCCGGTGATCATGAAGTTGTTGCGCTGCTCATCGGCGTGTCGGCGCAGTAACTTCATGATCACGCGGTCGGGCGGCGGCGGGGGTGGTGAGGCTGGCCACAGGGCGCGGCGACGGGCTCGGGCGGGTCGGAAGAATGGCGGCCCGTGGACGTCGCATCGCTGATCACACTCCTCGCCGCGGCCGGTGCGGCCGGCTGGGTCGACGCCGTGGTGGGCGGCGGTGGGCTGCTTCTGCTGCCGGCGCTGCTGGTGGCCGCGCCCGGGCTGCCGGTGGCCACGGCGCTGGGTACGAACAAGCTGGCCGCGATCTTCGGCACCGCGACGGCGGCGGCGACGTACGCGCGACGCACCAAGATCGACTGGGTGGTGACGGGGCCTGCCGCCGCGCTGGCGGTGCTCAGTTCCGGGGTGGGTGCGGTGCTGGCCGGTGCCGTGCCGGCGGCGGCGTACCGGCCGGTGGTGCTCGTGGTGCTGCTGTCGGTGGCGCTGTTCGTGCTGCTGCGCCCCCGGCTGGGTGTGGTGTCCCTCCCCCACCGGCGCACCCCGGCCCGGGTGGCCGCGGCGGTGGCGCTCGCCGGTATCGGCATCGCCCTGTACGACGGGCTCATCGGTCCCGGCACCGGCACGTTCCTGGTGCTGGCGTTCACCGCGCTGGTCGGCGCGGACTTCGTGCACGGGTCGGCCATGGCGAAGGTGGTCAACGCCGGCACGAACCTGGGTGCGCTGGTGGTGTTCGCGGCGACCGGGCACGTGTGGTGGCTGCTCGGCGCGGGGATGGCGGTGTGCAACATCGCCGGCGCGGCGTTGGGCGCGCGGATGGCGCTGCGCCGCGGCGCCGGGTTCGTGCGCGTGGTGCTGCTGGTGGTGGTGCTGGCCCTGGTGGGCAAGCTCGGCTACGACCAGTGGCTGGCCGGCTGAGGTGCCGGTCCGCGCCGAACACGACCGCGCCGTGCTGGCCGCCCTGCTCGGCCGGGACCCGGTGCTGCACGCGTACCAGCTCGGCGACCTGGACGACTTCTTCTGGCCGTACACCTCGTGGTTCCGCCACGGCGATCAGGTGGCGCTGCTGTACCACGGCGTGAACCCGCCGACGCTGCTGGCGTTCGCCGCGCCGGCGTACGTCGGCGAGCTGGCGGTGCTGCTCGCCGACCTCGCCCTGGTGCTGCCCGCCCGGCTGTACGCGCACCTCTCCCCCGGCCTGGCGGCGGCGCTGGCGACCGCGTTCGACGTCGACGGCCCGGCTGCCCATCTGAAGATGGCGTTGACCGATTCCGCGCGCCTGGACCGGGTCACCCCGGTCGGGCGGCCGCTGAGCGCGGCGGACCTGCCGCAGCTGCACGCCCTCTACGCCGAGGCGTACCCGGGTAACTGGTTCGACCCGCGGATGCTGGACACCGGGCAGTACGTGGGGATCCACGACGGTGGGGCGCTGGTGGCCGTCGCCGGTGTGCACGTCTGGTCGCCGACGTACCGGGTGGCGGCCCTGGGCAACGTCACCACCCATCCGCGGGTGCGGGGGCGTGGCCTGGGCACGGCGGTGGTGGCCGCGCTCTGTCACCGGCTGCGTGACACCGTGGAGCACGTCACGTTGAACGTCCGGGCCGACAACGGCACGGCGGTGCGGCTGTACGAACGGCTCGGGTTCACCCGGGTCGCCGACTACGGCGAGTACACCCTGACGGGCCGCCCGCAGAAGCAGCACGCGTCAGGGCGGTAAGGGGTCCGGTCGTGGGCGGGCGCTGACGGGTCGTCGCCGTTCGCCTGCGGGGTCCGCGGTTGGTTGCCGGTCTCCGACTCTGCCCCGGCTGCGCCGGCCTCAGACGGCGGCCCGTCCGGACACTGGTGTCGGGACCGCCGTCTGGGCCTCGGCTCGCCCGGGCGAGCCTGATCACACGGGCTCTCAGGCCGGCACCGAGACGGGGGTGGTGGCGGGAGCGGCCCGGTCCATCAGTCGCCAGGTGCGGCGCCGGACCAGTGGGTCCAGGGTGACCAGCAGGTACGCGGCGCCCACGACGAGGATGCCGCCGGTGGCGCCGAGCGTTGTCGCGAGCACGCCACCGACGAGCCCGCCGAGCGGGATGCCGGCCCAGGCCAGGCCGCCGACCGCGCCGAGGACACGCGCCCGTAGGCCGGCCGGGATGCGTTCGAACTCCGCGGCGGACAGCAGCGGGTTGATCGCGCCGATCAGCACGCCGCCGATGAGCGCGACGCCCGCGATGACGGGCAGTCCGACCGGCAGCGCCAGCACGAAGATCCGCGGGACGGCGCCGAACAGGAAAGCCACGGTGTACGTGCGCCAGCGCGGCAGTCGGGCGCCGTGCATCGACACGAGCAGCGACCCGACGAGGGCGCCGGCGCTCAGCGCGCCGAACACGAGGCCGACGGGTGCGGCGTCGTCGAACCGCTCGGCCGCCCATACCGGGATCAGTACCGCCGTCATCGCCTGGTCGAGCAGGTTGGTCAGCAGCACCATCGCGACGATCGCCCGTAGCAGTGGATCACGTCGGACGAAGCGCAGCCCGGCGGCGAGGTCGGCCAGGTAGCCGCTGACGCCGGTCTGGTGGTCCGCCTCGGCCGGGGCGGGTTCGGCCCGCCGGACCCGGACCAGGGTCGCCACCAGCGCGGCGGCGAGCAGGAAGCTGGCCGCGTCCAGCGCGATGACCGCGGGAGCGCCGAGCAGAGCGATCAGCACCGCGCCCAGCGGCGCCCCGATCAGTGACCCGAGGCGGTGACCGCTGTCGGCCAGCCCGGCGGCCCGTTCGTTGCTCCAGCCGGCGGTGGCGGCGACGTCGGGGACCATCGCGTACTTCGCGTTGTCCGACGGCCCGCGGAACAGCCCGACCAGGCCGACCAGGACGAGCAGGACCGGGAAGCTGAGCAGGTCGGCGGCGTACAGCAGGGGCAGCACGCCGAGCACGAGCCCGGCGATCAGGTCACCGCCGACGCTGGCGATCCGCGGGCCGATCCGGTCGATCAACGGTCCGCCGAGGATGCGTGCCGCGACCAGGGCGCCCATCTCCACGAACGCGGTGACGCCGGTGAGCAGGGCGTCGCCGGTGCTCTGCAGCACGAACCAGGGCACCGCCACGACCGACATCCGGGTGCCGGTGACCGAGACCGTCTGGGCGATGAGCAGCCCGTAGGCGTACCGGCGCCTCATGGTCGGCCGCCGTCGCCGGAGGGTCCGTCGGTCGCGGCTCCGGAGGGTCCGTCGGCCGCGGCGCCGGAGCGTTCGGCCGGCTCGCCGGTGGACGCGGTTCGCGCCGCGAGCAGTGCGTCCAGCTGGCCGCGCCGGGGGAAGATCTGGAACTGCGTGCTCATCGAGACGCGTTCCGATCCGTCATCGGCCCGTTCCGCGGCCTGGTCGCGGTACCGCACCAGCAGGGACATCATGTCGTCGGCGAGTTGCTGCGCCTCGGCGGCGCTGAGTCTGACGGTGAGGTCGCTCAGGCTGGCTGCCCGTACCCACTCCTGCGGCCAGTCGGCCAGCTCGGTGATGGATTGCTCGACGTTCTCCGCGTACATCCGGGCGACGGCGCGCAGGTACGCCTCGCCGAGTTCCCGCTCCGGCGCGTCCCGGTCGGGAGCGTCGAACCAGGTCGAGCGATGCACGGCGCGCCAGAAGCGTTCCCGGCCGCGGCCCAGCTCGGGCGCGTCGGTGACGAAGCCGTGGGTGGCCAGTGTGCGGAGGTGGTAGCTGGTCGCGGCGCTGGACTCGCCGAGTCGGGCGGCCAGCTGGGTGGCGGTCTGCGGTCCCTCGTGGCGCAGCGAGCCGAGCAGCCGCAGGCGCAGTGGATGGGCTACCCCGCGCAGCGCTCGTGCGTCGAGTACGACGTCCTGCTTGGGGTCGTACCCAGGCTTGTGTGGATCCTCGGTCATGATGCCAAGATAGCGATGCAAAGAAGCCTTTGCAAAGGCTTCTTTGCATCGCTGTCGTCGCCCTGAACCGGTATCCGGAGGCCGGGAAGGCTGTCAGCCTTCCCGGCCGGGGAGCATGGCCAGGGCCCGGGAGCGTTGCGCGACGAGGTCGTCGTAGGTGCCGTCACGCTCGGCCCAGCGGTGCATCTGGACGCCCTTCACGAGGATCTGGTGCGGGGTGGGATCCGCCGAGAGCAGCTGCATGACCTCGGTGGCGAAGTCGTCGAGCGGCAGCGCGTGCGGATTCACCTTCTCCTGGCCCGCGGTGGCGACGGCCGGGGGAACGAGCTCGACGACGCCGACACCGGTGCCGTCGAGCTGCGCGCGCAGTGCCTCGGAGTAGGCGTGCACCGCGGCCTTCGAGGCGGCGTAGCTGGGCATGGGCGGGAACGGCAGGAAGGCGATGCCGGAGGTGACGGTGATGAAGGTGCCGGCGCCCCGCCGGACCAGGTGCGGGGTGAAGGCGTCGACGACCCGGATGGTTCCGACCAGGTTGGTGTCGATCGTCGTCTCCGCCGCCGCGAAATGCGCCGGGTCGCGCAGGTCCTCCAGGAGCATGACACCCGACATCGTCACCACCGTGTCCAGCTCGGGATACCGGGCGAGCACGGCATCACGGACAGACGCGACGGAGGCGCCATCGGTGACGTCGATGCTGAACGTGCCGAAACCTTCCCCGGCGAGCTCCGAGAGCGCCTCCGGGCTGCGTCCGCCAACGGCCACGGTGCTGCCCGCCGCGGCGAAGCGCCGCGCCAGCTCTTGCCCGATACCCGAGGTCCCGCCGACGATGAGAACGGTGCGATTGGAGAGATCCACGAGATCTTCCCTTCGATCTAGGACGCGGGCGGTGGTCAGTTCCACGCCACACGTCCTGCTCAAAACGGTGTCACCAGAGTCTTGACGGAATCCGCCGGGTGTGACTGGTCCCCGCTTTTCCCTGGTCCTGCCAGGGCCCCCGTTGAGACACGCACACCGCATTACGGTGTCGACATGAAAGATGAGGAGTCCGGCAACCGGCTGGGCAGCTACCTTCGCGCCCGCCGCGAGCTGGTATCCCCGGCGCAGGCGGGACTGCCGCCCGGCCGTAACCGCCGCGTGCCCGGCCTGCGCCGGGAGGAAGTCGCCCTGCTCGCCGGAATCAGTCCCGACTACTACCTGCGCCTGGAACGGGGCCGTGACAAGAACCCCTCACCGCAGGTCCTCGAAGCACTCGCGCGCGTGCTGCGGCTCGACGAGGTCGAACGGACGTACCTGCTCGGCCTCGTGGCAGCACGCCCCCGGACGCCGCGCCGCAAGCGGCCCGAGCACGTACCGGCGCGGGTGCACGAGCTGCTCGCCCACCTTCAGATCCCCGCGTTCGTCGAAGGACGCGCGTTCGATGTCCTCGCCTCCAACCCCATGGCCGTGGCGCTCTCCCCCCGCCTGCGACCCGGCCGGAACCGGCTGCGTGACCTCATGCTCGATCCCGAGGAACAAGCCTTCCACCAGGACTGGACGAAAGCCGCCGCCGGTTTCGTCGCCGCTCTTCGCACCACCATCGGGGACGACACCGACAACCCCAGGTTCGTCGAACTCGTCGGCGAACTCGCGCTGTCCAGCCAGCGGTTCCGTGCCCTGTGGGCCCGCCACGACGTCCGCGGTCTCGACGGAGGCACGACCACGGTGCACCACCCGATCGTCGGTGAACTACGCCTGCACCGGGACAAACTTCCCGTCGGCGATGTCATCCTCGTCGTCTACTACCCCGACAAGGACAGCGACAGCGACGAGAAGCTGCGGCTGCTCGCCGCGCTCGCACACACCGGGTCCGCCGGCGCGGCGCCCGACCGGCCGGCGGACATCCCGGACCCGAAGACAACCTGACCACCCTGCCGTCCCGGCGCCGCGACCCGAACGCCCACACGCAGGGTCATCACCCCGGGCCTTGATCACGGGCCGTCCACCTCCCGCCGGACGGACAGCGGGAACGGGTACCGTCCGGGGCCGCGCGGCGAAGCCGAGCCGCTTCAGCCGCGGCGGCTGGGCGAGTCGAAGCGGCCGGCGCGGATCTCCCGCAGCGCCCGCCGCCGGGTCTCCCCGGTCAGGGTGTCCACGTAGAGCCGGCCGGCGAGGTGGTCGGTCTCGTGCTGCAACGCGCGGGCGAGGAATCCGCTGCCGGAGATGGTCAGCGGCTCGCCGTGCTGGTCGAAACCGTGGGCCGTGGCGTGCAGGGCGCGCCGGGTCGGGAAGTACAGCCCGGGGATGGACAGGCAGCCCTCGTCGTCGACCTCGGCCTCCTCGGACAGCTCGATCGTCGGGTTGACCAGGTGCCCGCGGTGACCGTCGGCGTCGTAGACGAACACCTGGGCGTCGACGCCGATCTGCGGGGCGGCCACGCCTGCTCGTCCGGGCGCGCCGAGCAGGGTGTCCATCAGGTCGCCGACCAGGGCGCGTAGTTCGGCGTCGAAGCTGGTCACCGGCGCGCACGAGGTGCGCAGCACCGGGTCGCCGATGATCCGGATGGGCCGCATTGTCATGCCGGCAAGATTATCCGGCCGCGCGGCGGACGTGGATGAGCACCTCAGTGCCGTCGAGGATGCGGGCCACGCGGAACTCGAAAACCCGCGCCGGGTCGCCGTTGGCCCGGCGTTCCTGGCGGGCGTCACCCGGCGCGGCGGGCTCGGATGACCGGGCGTACGGCACAGGGGGCGTCGTCGTCGGGCTCGCTCAGGTGGGTGGTGGAGGCAGGCCGGCGTCGGCTATGCGCTGGCGCAGTGGCCGGCGGGCGACGGCGGCGAGCACCGCGTGCAGCACGTCGGCCAGGGGTGCGGGCAGTTCGCCGTCCAGCTCACGCATCGCCGCGGTGGTGGCCGCCCACTCCGCCTCGATGACCGGCAGGAGTTCGCGTGCGCGAGCGCTCAGGTGCACGACGCGCTGCCGGGCGTCGGCGCCGGGGGTCAACTCGACCAGGCCGGCCCGGGCCATCTGGGCCACGGTCTGGCTGGCCGCGGAGTGGGTGACCCCGATCCGGTGGGCGAGGTCCCGGATCGGCAGCGGCCCGTCGGCGACCAGCGCCCGCAGCGGCGGGGAGAACCGCGGCCGGTAGTCACCCAGTCCTCGCTCGGCGTAGACGCTGGCCACATCGCCGTCGAGTGTCTCGAGCAGGTGCCGAAGCAGCGTCCCCACGGCCTCCCGGTCCGGCACGTCGTCCCTCACACCGCTAATGTAACAGCGCTGTTGTTTCTGGGGAGGTCAGGATGTACCCACCGGTGGAGCCGTACGCCCACGGTCTGCTCGACGTCGGCGACGGCCAGCACGTCTACTGGGAGACCTGCGGCAACCCCGACGGCAAACCGGCGGTCGTGCTGCACGGCGGCCCCGGCTCCGGCGCCACCCCCGGCTGGCGGCGCTACTTCGATCCGGCCCACTACCGGATGGTCCTGTTCGACCAGCGCGGCTGCGGCCGCAGCCGCCCGAACGCCGCCGACCCGGACGTCGACCTGACGGTCAACACCACCGGCCACCTGATCGCCGACATCGAGCGGCTGCGCGAACACCTCGACGTGGATCGGTGGCTGGTGCTCGGCGCGTCGTGGGGCTCCACCCTCGGCCTGGCGTACGCCCAGCGCCACCCCGAGCGGGTCAGCGAACTGGTGCTGTTCAGCGTGGTCACCACGAGCCGCCACGAGGTCGAATGGATCACCCGGGAGATGGGCAGGATCTTCCCCGCCGAGTGGGCCCGGTTCCGCGACGGTGTACCACCGGCCGACCGTGACGGTGACCTGGCCGGCGCGTACGCCCGGCTGCTCGCCGACCCAGACCCGGCCGTGCGCGAACGGGCGGCCCACGACTGGTGCGCCTGGGACGACACCCACGTGCGTACCGTCCCCGGCTGGCGGCCCGACACCCGCTTCGAAGACCCCGAGTTCCGGATGCTGTCGGCCCGGCTGGTCACCCACTACTGGAGCAACGCCGCGTTCCTGCCCGACGGGCAGCTGCTGCGCGACGCGCACCGGTTGGCCGGGGTCCCTGGTGTGCTGCTGCACGGCCGGCTGGACATCAGCAGCCCACCGGTCATCGCCTGGCAGCTGGCCCAGGCCTGGCCGGACGCCCGCCTGGAACTGGTCGAGGCGGCCGGCCACGGCGCCGGACGCGGCATCGGCGAGCGGGTCGTCGCGGCGCTGGACGACTTCGCCGCCCGCTGACACACGCCGCCGCCGCGCACCCCCGGCCGAACCGGTCGGTGAGGACCGACTGCTGCACCCATCGCCGTCGGCCATGGCCTGACCGGGGCGCTCCCGCTCAGGCGCCGGCACCGCCGTCGACCGGCACGATCGCGCCGGTCACCATCGAGGCCCGGTCGCTGAGCAGCCACGCGGCCACCTCGGCGACCTCGCGCGGCTCGGCCATCCGGCCGAGCGGGATGCGCGCGTTGATGCGCTCGACCACACCCGGGGACGCCGCCTCCCACGTGTCGATCATCGCCGTCGCGGTGCCGCCGGGCGTGATGCCGTTCACGCGGACGCCGTGCCGCCCCCAGGTCACGGCCGCGGTCTCGGTGATGCTGTTGAGCGCGCGTTTCATCGCGCCGTACGCGGGCAGCTCCGGATTCGCGCGGCGACTGCCGATGCTCGAGGTGTTGACGATCGCCCCGCCACCGCCCCGGCGCATGAGCGCGGCCTCGAGCGTCATCGCGGTCCAGTGCGCCCGGAAGTTCACCGTGAACTGCTCCTCGATGTCCTCGCCGCTCGTCGTGTCGAGCGGACCGGGCTGCTGGATCGCCGCGCCGTTGTTGAACGCGCCGTCGAGCCGTCCGTGCCGCGCCTCGACGTGGTCGACCGCCGCACGGATGCTGGCCCGGTCGGCGAGGTCCACCGCCACGGCATCCGCGACGCCGCCGTCGGCGCGAACCTCGGTGACGATCCGCTGGAGGGCGTCGACGCTGCGGGCGGCGAGCACGACCGCCGCGCCCTCGCGTGCGAACAGCCGGGCGGCGGCCGCCCCGATGCCGCGGCTGGCGCCGGTGATGAACACGACCTTGCCGGCGAGCAGGCCGATGGATGCGATGTCGCTGTCGTTCGTCATGACGACGATGTTCGGCCGATCGTCAGGCCGGATGCAGGCACAGGCGGTACCAGGATCCGTCGCCGCGCGGGGTGCAGACTTGCGGCATGGACAAGCAGGAACTCGGGGCGTTCCTTCGTAGCCGTCGCGAGCGGCTCCGGCCGCAGGACGTCGGCCTGCCCTCGGGCCCGCGACGCCGGACACCGGGTCTTCGCCGTGAGGAGGTGGCGGTCCTCGCGCACATCTCCACGGAGTACTACGTCCGGCTCGAGCAGGGCAGGGCGCCGCGACCCTCGGGCGAGGTCCTCGCCGGGATCGGAGACGCCTTGCGGCTCACCGACGCCGAGTCCGATCACCTGCACGTGCTCGCGGGCACCGCGCCGAGCCGTACCGGACTGTACCGGCGCGACGTCCGACCGAGCATCCTCGCGCTGCTCGATCGGCTGCCGCAGACGGCTGCTTTCGTGACGTCCGCCGCCTTCGACGTGCTCGCGTGGAACGACCTCGCGGCCGCACTCATGGAGGACTTCGCCGAGCTGGCCCCGCGGGACCGCAATCTCGCGCGCCGGGCGTTCCTCGGGTCGCCGCGTGCGGACGCGACCCTGTACGGGGTCTCGGATGCAGCCGAGTTCCGGCACCACGTCGTCATGAGGCTCCGATCCACCCTCGCCCGCTACCCGTCCGACCCCGCGGTGGCCGAACTCGTCGCCGAGCTGCGCGACGCCAGCCCCGAGTTCGCCCAGCTGTGGCAGCGGCGCGACGTGCAGGCCATGCCGATGCTCACGAAGACCTTCCGTCACCCGGTCGTCGGGGAGATCACCGTCGACTGCGACGCGCTCACGCTCACCGACCGCGACCAGCACCTCGTGCTCTACAGCGCGCCGCCGGGATCCCGCGACGCCGAGGCGCTGGCCTTTCTGGGCGCGCTTCCAGCCGGGTACCGCTCGCGCTGACACCAGGCGGGGCACCGGCGGTGGGCAAGGCGCGGGTCAGCGGCCGGCGAGGGTGGCGCGGACCGGGCGGCTCTTGGCGGCCGCCTCGGCGACCTCCGCCTGCGGGTCACTGCCCCAGGTGATGCCGCCACCGGCCCACACGTGCAGCCGCTCCCCGTCGGCGGCGGCGGTGCGGATGGTCAGGCCCAGGTCGATACGGCCGGGCGCGACCCAGCCGAGCGCGCCCATGCCGGCGCCGCGCCCGACGGGTTCGACAGCGGCGATCTGTTCCAGGGCGGCACGTTTCGGCGCGCCGGTGACCGAGCCGCCGGGGCAGACCGCGCGCAGCAGGTCGGCCAGGCCCAGCCCGTCGGCGACGGCCGCGGAGATCGTCGACTCGGCCTGCCACAGGTCGCACCAGCGGCGTACCGCGAACAGCTGGTCGACCCGGACGGTACCGGTGCGGGCGACCCGGGCCAGGTCGTTGCGTTCCAGGTCGACGATCATCACGTGTTCGGCGCGTTCCTTCCCGCTGGCCCGCAGCTCCCGCGCGCCGGCCGTGGTGGCCGGGCGGGTGCCCTTGATGGGGCGGGTGACGAGCCGGCCGTCGGTGAGTTCGATCAGCGTCTCCGGGGAGGCGCAGCCGATCGCCCAGCCCGCGCCGGTGAGGGTGCCGCCGTAGCGGGCGCCCGGCAGCGAGCCGAGCCGCGCGAGGGCCGGCAGGGGATCACCGGTGTAGCCGGCGGCGGCGTGCCCGACGACGTTGACCTGGTAGACGTCGCCGCGGCCGATGGCCTCGCGGACCGTTTCGACGGCCGCGGCGTGCTGCGCGGGGGTCCAGCTCTCCTGCCAGTCGCCGAGCCGCCAGGCGCCGGCGCCTGGCGGCGGTGGCGGCGCGTCGGCGTGGCCGTAGACCACCACGGCGACCTCCGGCAGCGCGGGCGCCGGGTTCGGGGCGCCGGCCGGCGCGCCGATGAGCAGCGCGCCCGCGGCCGCCGAGACGTACAGGGCGGCGCCGCAGGGACCGTCCGGGTCGTGGCCGGGGGCGGGGCGGGCAAGGTCGTCCAGTGGCAGGCCGTGGGCGGCGAGGAACTCCTGCACGCCGGCGGCAGGGTCGCCGCCGTCGCCCGGGCGCCACTCCCAGCGGGCGCGTTCCACCAACGTACGGCGGCATTCGACAGGCGCCACCGGAACATCGATCGCTGTCAACGGAACCGTATCCACGCCGTCTGGCCCATCCTTCGTCGTCCGTTCAGCGGATTTCCCGACTCGCGCGCGTGGACCTGCTCGATGCAGGCCACTTTCGCTTGGTACTGTGCGTCACTGGTCATGTGAACCATGACACAGTGCCCCCACAGTCCGGAGAACCCGATGTGCCAGCACCAACCCACCTGCCCCTCCGCCGACGCCATCGATCGGGAAGCCGCCCGGGTCATCGCCTGCTTCCCTGAGCAGGGCTGGAGCCTGCTCTGCAACGGCGTCATCGTCTTCGAGGACACCGGTGAGCTGCTCCCCGACGGCAGTTGCATCGCCCCGCACCGCGGCCCCGCCCGACACGCCCTCGTCGCCTGAGCGACCACACAGCGTCACGACAGGTCGTCGACCACGCTAACCCCCGATCCGGGGCCGCCGCAGCCGTGTCGACGACGCCGGGGCGGCCACTGCGACCGCCCCGGCGCGCCCCGGGTCAGCTCTCGAACGCCTCCGGCGACGGGCACGAGCAGACCAGGTTCCGGTCGCCGTACGCGCCGTCGATCCGCCGCACCGGCGGCCAGTACTTACCGGCCCGGTCCACCCCGGCCGGGTACGCGCCCACCGACCGCGGGTACGAGTGCGGCCACTCGTCACCGGTGACCATCGCCGCGGTGTGCGGCGCGTTGGACAGTGGGTTGTCCCCCGCCGGCCACTCCCCGGAACCCACCTTGTCGATCTCCGCCCGGATGGCGATCATCGCGTCGCAGAACCGGTCCAGCTCACCCAGATCCTCACTCTCGGTGGGCTCCACCATGAGCGTGCCCGCCACGGGGAACGACATCGTCGGCGCGTGGAAGCCGTAGTCGATCAGCCGCTTCGCCACATCGTCGACGCTCACCCCGGTCGCCTTCGTTAGCGGACGCAGATCGAGGATGCACTCGTGGGCCACCAGCCCCTTGTTGCCCGAGTACAGCACCGGGTAGTGGTTGCGCAGCCGCGCCGCCACGTAGTTCGCGGCCAGCACCGCCACCCCGGTGGCCCGGGACAGCCCCGCCGCGCCCATCATCCGCAGGTACGCCCACGGAATCGGCAGGATCCCCGCCGAACCGTACCGGGCCGCGGAGATCGCCGGCGTGCCGTCGGCCCGCTCACCGGCCGGGTCACCCGGCAGGTACGGCGCCAGGTGCGAACGCACCGCCACCGGACCGACCCCCGGCCCGCCACCGCCGTGCGGAATGCAGAACGTCTTGTGCAGGTTCAGGTGCGACACGTCCGCCCCGAACTTGCCCGGCTTGGCGAACCCGACCAGCGCGTTCAGGTTCGCCCCGTCGACGTACACCTGACCGCCCGCGTCGTGCACCTTCGCGCACAGCTGCGCGATGCCCGTCTCGTACACCCCGTGCGTCGACGGGTACGTCACCATGATCGCGGCGAGGGCGTCCCGATGCTTGTCGATCTTCGCGTCGAGGTCGACCAGGTCGACGTTGCCGTCGTCGTCACACGCCACCACGACCACCCGCATGCCGGCCATCACGGCGCTGGCGGCGTTGGTGCCGTGCGCCGACGACGGGATCAAGCACACGTCCCGGTGCCCCTCGCCGCGACCCCGGTGGTACGCGCGGATCGCCAGCAACCCCGCCAGTTCACCCTGCGAACCGGCGTTGGGCTGCACGCTGACCGCGTCGTAGCCGGTCACCTCGGCCAGCCACCCCTCCAGCTGGCTGATCATGTCCCGGTAGCCGGCGGTCTGCTCCGCCGGAGCGAACGGGTGGATGTGCGCGAACTCCGCCCAGCTGACCGGTTCCATCTCGGTGGTCGCGTTGAGCTTCATCGTGCACGAACCCAGCGGAATCATGCCCCGGTCGAGGGCGTAGTCGAAGTCGGCCAGCCGGCGCAGGTAGCGCAGCATCGCCGTCTCCGAGTGGTGGCTGTTGAACACCGGGTGGGTGAGGAACTGCGAGGTGCGGGCCAGCGCCGCCGGCAGGGCCACCTCGACCTCACCCCGCGGGGTCGGCACCCCGAACGCGGCGTACACCGTGGCCAGGTGCTCGTGGGTGGTCGTCTCGTCGCAGGAGATCCCGACCCGGTCGGCGTCGACCAGCCGCAGGTTCACCCCACGCTCGGCCGCGGCGGCCACCACCTCGGCGGCCCGGCCCGGCACGACAGCCGTGACCGTGTCGAAGAACGGCACGTCGACGACCTCGACCCCGCCGCCGCGCAGCCCGGAGGCCAGCCGCACCGCCATCTCGTGAGTGCGTTCGGCGATCTTCCGCAGCCCGTCCGGGCCGTGGTAGACGGCGTACATGCCGGCCATCACGGCGAGCAGCACCTGCGCGGTGCAGATGTTGCTGGTCGCCTTCTCCCGCCGGATGTGCTGCTCACGGGTCTGCAACGCCAGCCGGTACGCCCGGTTGCCGTCCGCGTCCTTCGACACCCCGACCAGCCGGCCCGGCAGCACCCGCTCCAGCCCCGACCGCACCGCCAGGTAGCCGGCGTGCGGCCCACCGAAGCCCATCGGCACACCGAAACGCTGAGTGGTGCCGGCGGCGATGTCCGCGCCGATCTCCCCCGGCGCACGCAGCAGGGTCAACGCGAGCAGGTCCGCGGCGACGGTGACCAGCGCCCCGGCGGCGTGCGCGGCCTCGACCAGACCGGCATGGTCCCGCACGGCCCCGGACGCGCCCGGGTACTGCAGGTGCAGGCCGAACAACTCGCCCGGCAGCTCCTCGGTGTCCAGGTCGAGCACCCGCACCTCGATGCCGAGCGGCTCCGCCCGGCTGGCGATCACGGCGATGGTCTGCGGCAGCGCGTCGGCGTCGACGACGTACACGTTGCTCTTGCTCTTCGACCCGCGGCGCGCCAACGTCATCGCCTCGGCCGCGGCGGTGCCCTCGTCCAGCATCGACGCGTTCGCGGTGGCCAGCCCGGTCAGGTCGGTGACCATGGTCTGGAAGTTCAGCAACGCCTCCAGCCGGCCCTGGCTGATCTCCGGCTGGTACGGCGTGTACGCGGTGTACCAGGCCGGGTCCTCCAGCACGTTACGGCGGATCACGCCCGGCGTGTGCGTGCCGTGGTAACCCAAACCGATCATCGACACGGCGACGGTGTTACGGGCGGCGAGGGCACGCAGCTCGGCGAGCGCCTCCGCCTCGGTCGCCGGGTCCGGCAGGTCCAGGGTGCCGTGCCAGCGGATCACCTCGGGGATCGCCGCGTCCATCAGCTCGTCGATCGAGCTGTAGCCGACGGTCTCCAACATCTGACGCTCGTCGTCCGGCCCGGGGCCGATGTGACGGGTGGCGAACTGCTCTGCGGTCATGGGCTTCGCTCCGGGGGGCGAGGTCGACAGGTCGGCCTCCCCCTCTGTCGCGCCCGTGCAGCGCTCCACAGTGCCTGCCCACGAGGTCCTTTTGCCTGAGAGGTTCCGGGGAGGATTTGCCCCTTCGGCGCCGCCCGGGTACAGCTGGGCGGTCTCTCCCCCGTGGGTGTTACCGGCATGGTCAACGCTACCAGCGCACGGATTTCCCCCAGGTTTCGTACCCCGGTTTCGTGATCTTGCCCGGCCGGTCCGGGCCCGATCGGGCCGCAGCGCCGTGCGGCGCGGTTCAGCCGGCGGCCACCGGCGTGACGGCGGACACCCCCGCCGCCGTACCGGTGATCCGGTCGGCCAGCGCGGGCAGCACCCGACCCAGCGGCGCGTCCACGGTCAACGCCGCATACGCGTCACCCCGGGTGGAACCCTGGTTGACGATCACCACGGGAATGCCGAGCTTCGCCGCCCGCAGCACGAACCGCCGCCCCGACATCACCGTCAGCGACGACCCGAGCACCAGCAGCAGCCGCGCCTGCTCCACCAGCGCGAAGCAGCGCGCCACCCGCGCCGCCGGCACCGTCTCACCGAAGAACACCACGTCCGGTTTCAACATCCCGGTGCCGCAGAGCGTGCAGTCCACCACGTGGAACCCCGTCACCTGCGCGTCGTCGAGTTCCACGTCACCATCGGGGTTCACCGCGCCGGCCCGCGCGGCGAAGTCCGGATTCGCCTCCCGCAGCCGCTGGTCCAACTCCTCCCGGGAGATCCGGTTACCGCAGTCGAGGCAGACCACCACGTCGAGGCGCCCGTGCAGCTCCACCACACCCGCACTACCCGCCGCCGTGTGCAACCCGTCGACGTTCTGCGTGATCACCGCGTCCACGAGGCCGGCGTGCTGCAACCGCGCCACCGCCCGGTGCCCGTCGTTCGGCCACGCCCGGGCCATCAGCCGCCACCCGACGTGGCTGCGCGCCCAGTAGCGGCGCCGCGCCAGCCGATCCCCCGTGAACGTCTGGTACGTCATGGGGGTGTGCCGGCGGGCCACCCCGCTGGGCCCCCGGTAGTCCGGGATCCCCGACTCGGTCGACAGCCCCGCGCCGCTCAACACCACGACACCACCGGCGCTCACCCGGTCGACCAGCGCGTCGATCATCTCCGTCACGACGTCCATGCTGCCTCAGCATCCATCACGACGCCCACCACTGTCTGGACCTCCACGACACCACCAACGAACCCGGCCACCGCACTAAGGCCCGTTTCAGTGGGCTCGCCCGAGCGAGCCGAGGCCCAGGCGGCGGTCCGGCAAGGGGCTCGCCCGAGCGAGCCGAGGCCCAGTCGGCGGTCCGGCAAGGCGGAGGTTCGTCCGGATACCGGCGTTGTCTCCGGACGAACCGGCAACGCGGCCGGTCGTCGCCCGGGTCCGGCGCAGCCGGGCCCGGTCCCACGAGACAGGCCTTAGGTTGATGGGTATGCGCATCGTCATCGCCGGAGGACACGGAAAGATCGCCCGGCTGCTGGAGCGGGAACTCGCCGGACGCGGCGACCACGCCGTCGGCCTGATCCGCAACCCCGACCAGTCCGCCGCGCTGGCCGCAGCCGGCGCCCAGCCGGTCGTCTGCGACCTGGAACGCGCGGACCTCACCGAGGTCGCCGGGCATCTCACCGGCGCCGACGCGGTGGTGTTCGCCGCCGGCGCCGGGCCGGGCAGCGGCGCCGCACGCAAGGACACCGTCGACCGCGCCGCCGCGGCCCTGCTCGCCGACGCCGCGCAACGCGCCGGCGTCCGCCGCTACCTGCTGGTCTCCTCCATGGGGGTGGAGGGTGAACCGCCGCCCGGCACCGACGAGGTGTTCGCCGCCTACCTGCGGGCCAAGAAAGCCGCCGAGGACGACCTCATCGCCCGCGACCTGGACTGGACGGTGCTGCGGCCCGGGCGACTCGTCGACGAGCCTCCCACCGGGCGGATCTCCCTGGCCCGGCACGTGCCCAGCGGCCCGGTCACCCGCACCGACGTCGCCCGCGTCCTGGTCGCGCTGCTCTACGCCCCGGCCACCACCGCGATGATCCTGGAACTCGTCGGCGGCAACACCCCGATCGCCGAGGCGGTCAGCTCCGTCACCGGCCGCCCACCGAACTGACACCGACGCCGCGGCGGCAACCCGTCCGACCCTCGCCCCAGGCGCGTGGCCGGGCACCGGCCGGCCGCCGCACCGGTGCTCCCGACGCCGGCCGGCCGGTGTCAGCGCTGATTGTGACGCGGCAACGCGGTCTGCTGCGCCGCGGCGCCCACCGCCTGCCCGACCAGCCGATCCATCGTGCGCGCCAACTGCTCACTGCCGTCGTCGAGATGCCGCGCCGCGGCCTGCATGTGCGAGATCATCATCTCGCCGAAGATCCGCAGGGCCTCCCGGGTGGCGACCGAGTCGTCGAAGCTCGGCCCGGCGTTGCTGCGGTACTCCTTGACCGCCCGCTCCGCCTCCTGCTTCGCCTCCTCCACCGCGGCCTGCATGTAGCTCTCGTACTGGGTGCGGGCGTACTCGGCGACCCGGCGCGCGTAGTCGTGCGCCTGGGCGATGATCTGCTCCGCCTCCCGCTGCGCCGCCGAGAGCAGGTTCACCTCCTTCGCCGCCGGCACCTGTGCGGAGGTGTTCTTACTCGGGATCACGCCGTGCCGGTGCAGCTCCACCCGATCGTTGAGCCGCTCGTTCTCCGCCCGGAGATTCGCGATCTGCGCCGACAACAGGTCGAGCTCGTCGGCGACCTGCATCCGGAACCGGTCCACGTCGGTGTTGTCGTAGCCGCGGCGGGCGAACGACGCCGACGAGAACTCCCACCGGCGCACCCGGTCGGCCGTCATCCGCACCTGGACACCGCCGGACACCTGCTGCATCCCGTCGTACCTGCTGATCGGGGTTGCGTTCACCGGGCTGACCTTTCGTTCGTGGCCGCGACAGGCACAAGTCCACCACTCACGTTCACCGAGCGCCTCCGGAGTTGTCAGGTGCGGACGCGTCCAGCGCCGTCCGCCACGCCGGCCCGTACCAGTGCTTGCCGAGACCCTCGTGGTGCAGCTGCCCCGGGTGGTAGCCGGCCTGGGTCAGCGCCCGCACCGAATAGCTGACCATCTCGTCCGAACCGCACACGTACACGTGCCGGGAACGCCAGTCGCCGTCGGCCAGCGCCCGATCCGCCGCGTGCACGAACTCGCCCGGCCGCTGCGGATCCGCACCGACCACGTACGTCACCGTCAACCACGGGAACGAGGCGGCCAACTTCTCGATCGTCTCGGTGTCGTAGAACTCGAGGCGCGAACGCGCGCCCACGTACAGGTCGACCCGGCGGCCGGCCCCCTCCGCGGCGACCTGCTCGACCAGCGCCTTCACCGGCGCCCAGCCGGTGCCACCGGCCAGCAGCAGCAGGTCACTCGATCCGGCCGACCACAACGTCAACTGGTCGCCCACCGGTGAGGCCAGGTGGATCTGATCCCCCACCGCCGTGCCGTACACCAGCCGCGACGACACCACCCCGCCGGGCGCGGCCCGCACGTGCAGCTCCAACGTGCCGTCCTGCCGCGGCGCGTTCGCCGGCGAGTAGTAACGCCACGTGCGCACCGCCGGATGCGACACCCCGATTGACTGCCCCGGCGCGAACGGCAACAGGTACTGCGGTCGCAGGGTCAGCACCGCGACGTCGAACGCCCGCCGTTCGTGCGCCACGACCTCGGCCACCCACCACGGCGGGGCCACCGCCTCCGCCGCCTGCGCGGCCTCGATCATCACCTGCGACACCAGCCCGTACGCGGCCGTCCAGTCCTGGGCCAGTTCCTCGGTCCACTGCTCGCCGAGGAAGTGCTGCAACGTGGCGACCAGCGCCTCACCCACAGCCGGGTAGTGCTCAGGGCGTACCGCGAACTTGCGGTGATCGGCACCGAGATCCTTGAGGAACCCGACGAGCCGGTCCACCTGATCCACGTTGGTGACGATGTGCGCCAACGCGGTGACCAGCCGATCCCGCTGCCCGGCCATGTTCGTCGGGAACATCTGCCGGGTCTCGGGGTGGGACAGGAACAACGTCGAGTAGAAGTAGAGCGGCACCTGGTCGCCGTGCGCGGCGACCAGGGACCAACTCTGCTTGAGCCGTGCGACGTCCACGTTCAGGCGCCCGGCTGGTTCCCGGCGGCCACCACCTGGTCCTGCACCTGGCCCAGCACCACGTGCACATGCGCCAGCACGTCCGCCGGCACGCCGAGCTCGGTCAGCGTCGCGATCAGGTGCTCACCGACCTTCGCGTAGTGCTCGACCGGGATGTTCATCGGCTGGTGCGCCTCGGCCAACCCCCGGCCGCTGTACTCGTTCGGACCACCGAGCACCACGGTCAGCATCAGCGCCAGGTGCCGGCGCTGGCCGACCATGTCCACGTTGGTGAAGTAGCCGGCGAGTTCCGGGTCGGCGAGCACCTTGTCGTAGAACAGCTCGACGGCAGCCTTCACCGAACTGGCACCGCCGATCCGCTCGTAGTGCGAGACGGGGGTGGTCTCTTCCGTAACCGTCACGGTCTTTCCTTCCGAAATGGAGGGGGCGCGGAGGGGCAACGGTCCGCCGGCGCGGTAGGCGACGCCCCGAGGGCGACACCCTCACCCGGGCCGACCGCGTCAGGGACCATAGCGCGTCACGCGCCCCCGGTCACCGCCCCCCTATCAGATTCCTGACACTGTCCACTACGCGCAGTGACCAAAAACCCGACAAGATGATCAGCCTTGGGCTACCGGAAAACCACGATCAGTAACCGTCGGCGGCCGGCAGTCCACACCGGAACCACATCCGAAAACGACCCTCCACAGCCGCTTCACCCCCGCTGACCACCACAGACGGCCAATGACCGATCGCCTGAGCAGGATCATCCATACCGGCAAGACCATCTCAGCCAGGAGTACGACCAACCCCGCCGAACGGTCGACCACCCGGCACAACCCACAGCTACCTACACGGACAGTCACCATGAAAATTGCAACAGCCCTCGGCGCGTCGCACACACCGTACGTCACACAACCCCACGACACAGCCACCCGACAGCACCCCGCAGACCCCAGAGCGCAACCCGCCCCGGACCCCGACCACACGAATAAGCGGGCGCGTCGTCACCGACACACCCGCCACGCCTACCCTCGAAAAGAGGCTCAGCCCACCCGCCGACGCGCGCGCCGGGCCGCCAACTCGTCGCCCACCGACTCCGGCACCACCGCCGCTTCACCGGCAGGCGCATCCGCCGCCGGCTCCGCCGGCAGGTGCGACAACGAACCCTGGATCTCCTTGAACGCGCCACCGATGGCGATACCGAACACCCCCTGGCCGCCCTGCAACAGGTCAACCACCTCCTCCGGGGAACGGCACTCGTACACCGTCGTACCGTCCGAGATCAACGTGATCCCCGCCAGGTCCTCCACACCACGCGAACGCAGCGCCTCGATCGCCTTCCGGATGTTCTGCAAGGACACCCCGGCGTCCAACAGCCGCTTCACGACCTTCAACACCACCAGGTCGCGGAACGAATACAACCGCTGCGTGCCCGAACCCGAGGCGTCCCGCACACTCGGCACCACCAGACCCGTCCGCGCCCAGTAGTCCAACTGGCGGTAACTGATACCCACCGCATGGCAGGCCGTCACACCCCGATAACCCACCGAACCGTCACTGTCCGTCGCCGACCACGGCGCCGCCACACCCGGCTCGTCAGGTTCCGTACCCGGATCGGAATTCCGCGCCTCGTGCATCCGGACAACCTCCCCGCCCGTGCGGTGCCGCGTCGTTTCCGGGACGCGACCCCTCGACACGGCAACCCTATAGCGACCTTGAGGAGTTACCGCGCAGAAACCGCCGCGACACGCCGCGCAGCCACACGGAAGATCACCACACGAAGCGTGACGTCACCCACCGTGACGCCACGCAGCGGACAGCCCGCCAACAGGCACCGCCCGCTCAGCCCGCGAAATCCTCCGGACGCACCTGCTCCAAGAACTCGCGGAACTTCTCCACCTCGTCCTCCTGCTCATCAGGAATCACGATCCCCGCCTCGCTGAGGACCTGCTCAGCACAACGAATGGGAGCCCCCACCCGCAACGCCAACGCAATGGAATCGCTCGGCCGGGCCGACACCCGCACCCCGTCCCCGATCAACAGGTCGGCATAGAACACATTGTCCTTGAGCTCAGTGATCTCCACCGCCCGCAACGGCGCGTTCAGCGCCGCCAAAACATCCCGCAGAAGATCGTGCGTCAACGGCCGGGCCGGCTTGACCCCCTGTTGCTCGTAAGCGATCGCCGTCGCCTCGACCGCGCCGATCCAAATCGGCAGATAGCGGTCCCCCTCGACCTCCCTGAGCAGGACGATCGGCTGGTTGCTGGGCAGCTCCACCCGAACCCCGACCACGCTCAGCTCGCGCACCGCCGCCTCCGTGTCGTTGTCACCTACGCCGCACCGCACCCTTCCCTGCACGGTACACGGACCGCGACACGGCCGTCCCACGCGCTACCCGCACCACGCCCGCGCCAGAAAGGGGTTACCCCAGCAAGCCTACGACACGCTTCCCGGGACAGATCTTTCCGCACACCGCCCCGAAGACGCCTCACCGGCCCAACGTCGAACGCAACCCCACCCGCACCAACGCCGCGTGCAACTGCTGCGACAACGCCACCAACTCCCGCGCCGTCTCCGCCGCCCGCGCCCGCGCCGCCGGATCACTCTGCCGCACCAACGGCGCCACCAACTGCGCGAACAAACCGACCTCCCGGTCCGCCGCCGTCCGATAACCCCGCAGATGCCGCGGCTCCAAGCCGTACGCCGCCAGACCCGCCACCGCCCCAGCGATGATCAACGCGTCCCCGTCGTACCAACCCGGCGGATCACACACCACCACACCGAGCCGCTCCAACTCCGCCAACGTCGACTCGTCCAAACCACTACGAGCCAGCAGATCCGACCGGCCGAGCCGTACCTCCGACGACTCGACCGGCTCGTCCGCCTCCCGACCCGGCACCTCACCACCCGGGCCGACCGCCACCAACGTCGGCCGGGAACGACCCGGGGCAGCACCAGTCGCATCCCACTCGACCAACTGCTCCCGGATCACCCGCAACGGCAGATACTGATCCCGCTGCGCGGTCAGCACAAACCGCAGCCGCGCCACATCGTCCCAGCTGTACTTCCGGTAACCGGCCGCCGTACGCTGCGGCTCGACCAGCCCCTCAGCCTCAAGGAACCGCAACTTCGAGATCGTGACGTCGGGGAAATCCACCCGCAGCTGACCCAGCACCTCACCGATGCTCATCAGCGGCTGGGACCGGGCCGCCCCCGGTGACGTGGAGGCCGCAGGCTCGTTCACCCCCGGCCGGCCTCCTCCTCCGGACGCGGACCGGCGATGAACACCACCCGGAACTTCCCGATCTGCACCTCGTCACCATTGCTCAACGTGGCAGCCTCGACCCGCTCCCGGTTCACGTAGGTGCCGTTCAGGCTCCCCACATCGCGCACCGTGAACGTCCCACCATCCCGGTGGAACTCCGCGTGCCGCCGCGACACCGTCACATCGTCGAGGAAAATGTCACTGTCAGGGTGCCGGCCGCTGGTCGTCACATCGTGATCCAACAGGAACCGGGCCCCAGCGTTCGGGCCGCGACGAACCACCAGCAGCGCCATCCCCGGCGGCAACGAGCCGGACATCCGGCTCGGCACCACATCGGTGTCCGGCCCCTCCAGCACTTCGTCGAGTGAACCGAGATTGAGCGTCGAAGTGACGTCGAGCGGGGGGAACTCGTCGTCTGGGCGCGTCATGGGACCACCTCACGGATCTGTTCGGTCGGCGTCGGGTAATGGCGGGTCTGGCCGCCGGGCAGTCGCACACCCGGCGGCTGGCTCCCCGTGCCCGGGAAGGCAATTCCGCAACGCTCAACTATTGGGTTCTCGGTCGACTGGGCGAGCCTAGCCAGCGCCGAAAAGCAGGGCAACCGGACGCGCGGACTGAACAGACGCACCGGATCAAGCTCACTCAGCTCTCGGTGAGTTCGCGGTACGCGCCCGCAGTCAGCAGCCCGTCCACCGCAGTCGGATCATCCGGAGTGATCTCCACCAGCCAACCCGCACCGTACGGGTCAGTGTTGATCACCTCCGGAGTGTCGCCGAGCGCCTCGTTGCGCGCGGCCACCGTGCCGCTCACCGGGGCGTAGATCTCCGACACACTCTTCGTCGACTCGATCTCACCCAGCGAATCACCAGCCGCCACCACCGAACCCGGATCAGGCAGCTGCACATACACGATGTCACCCAGCGCGTCCTGCGCGAAGTGCGTGATGCCGACCCGGACCGCCCCGGTGCCGTCACCCGCCACCCACTCATGCTCGGCGGTGTATCGCAGATCCTCAGGAATCACAGACGCGTCCTTCATCCATCGTGCTACGGGCACCCACCCGCAGCGGCCACGCCCGGTCAGGAAACCGGACGGGCGTGTTCCAGCTTGATCGGCGCGTGCAGCGCCGAAACCTCGGCAGCCTCACGATCCTCAACGATCACGTTACCGCCGTCACCCTGGACCGACGCGACCACCCCACCAGGAATGTTCAACGCCGTACGCATCGTCGCCGGATCACCGATCACCGTGACCGTGTACGGACCCGTCAACCGCCGCCCGTCCACGACCAACGAACCGTCCTCCCCATCCAGGAAGTACGTCGACGCGATGATCCGTGCCGTCGCCCGATCCCCACCGGAGATCTGCATCGCCTCCGCGCCGGCACCCCGCAACTCCTGCACCGCGTCCAACACCCGCGACGCCGAAATCGACTTGGCACCCGCCTCGAACCGCACCGTCAGACCCGGCCCCGTCGCCGGCAACGTGCCCGCCAGGATGCCCAACTCGTCCGCCCGCCGCGTCGCCTCCTCCAACGCCGCCTGCCGACCCTGCTCACCGGAACGCAACTGACGCTGGCTGTCCTCCAGCCCGGCGATGTCCTGCCGCAACCGGTTCTCCCGCGCATCCAGATCCGACAGGATCCGCACCAGGTCCTCCTGCCGAGTCGCACCCGCAGTCGGATCGGTCGACGTCGTCTTCAACTGCACCACCAGGGTGAACCCCAGCAACGCCAACAACGCGGCGATCATCACACTCGCCGTCGACAACCGCGAACGCACCGAAGCACCCGCCGCCGGCGGGTCACCGGGCAACCCCACCGTCACGTCCTCGGCCGGCTCCACCCCGACCTCGTCCCGATCCGGCTCCTCACGCGGCGCCAGCGGACTCAGCTCGTCCGGATCCGGCGCATCCGGCCGCGGATCCGGCTCCCCGCCCGGCCCCTCCGGACGCTCCGGAGGCGCGGGCTGCGGCCAACCCGTACCGGTGTCGCTCTGCTCCTCGCTGCTGCTCATCGCTTAGAACCTACGCCCGGAACAGGTGCCGACGGATCGCCGCCACATTTCCGAAGATCCGCACCCCGAGCACGACAACCACACCCGTGGACAACTGACCACCCACGCCCAACTGGTCACCCAGGTACACGATCAACGCCGCCACCAGCACGTTCGAGATGAACGACACCACGAACTGCTTGTCATCGAAAATCCGGTCGAGCTTCGCCCGCACCCCACCGAACACCGCGTCCAACGCCGCCACCACCGCGATCGGCAAGTAGGGCTGCAACGCCGCGGGCACACTGGGGTCGAGCCACACCCCGAGAACCACACCGGCGAGCAACGCCAGCACCGCGATCATCGACTACCTCCGGAGGGGCTGGGAGACGTCCCCGAGCCGGTCGACCCGGGACTGGCGGACCGGTCACCCGACGGCGAGGCGCCCGGGCTACCCGGTGGTTCCGCGTAGCGTAGCTGCGGCTCCGGAGCGGCCGGCAGAGTGAGGTCGTCGGCCTCGCGAACCCCGAACGACAGGCCCGTCTTCTCGGCAACCTCCCGCATCAGATCGGCGTTGCGGCTCTTCTCGAAACGACGCTTCATCGACCCCGGCCCGATCGCCGACACCTCGTACGGCCCCGTCACCGGCCGGAAGTCGACCAGAATCGCCTCCCCGGCCGACCGGATCGTCGACGTCGCAGTCAACCGCTGCCCATTGATCGAGATCGCCTCCGCGCCCGCGCTCCACAAGGCGTTCGCCACCCCCTGCAGATCGCTGTAGAGCACCCGAGGCGGACCCGCACCCTCACCGGTCACCGCGTCCGCGTCACCAGGCGCATCCGCCAACCGGACCACCACCCCGTCACCGCGAACCCGGCCCATCCCGGTGCCCGCCTCGAGGTCGCGCAGACGCGCCGCGGCCGAACCGCTCAACGCCGCATCCCGCTGCCGGCCGACCTCCTCCCGCAACCGGTCGGCACGCGCGGACAACTCGTCGGTCTCCCGCTCCCGCTCCTTGATCTGCGTCACCAGGCCCGAGCGCGCCTGGCTGCGCCCCGGCTCGTCCTCCATCGTCTGCCGGTACGCCACGGCCAGGAGAAAGCCGAGCACCACCAGCACCACGACGGTCACCGTCTGAGCCGAACGGGCGCGCACCCTCGACGGCGGATCGACCCGGCGGCGCTCCGCCGCGGCCGCGTAACCCGGCTCCAGCGGATTGCGGAAGAGCTCGGTCAGGAAGTCCGGCGCGTACGTGCGGGATGGACGTCCACGTCCGGGCGGGTCCGCGCTCACGCCACCGCCCCCGCGCCGCGCGCCGCGCGGACCAGCCGGGACGCCTGGATCACGTACATGGCCCCGGCCACCCAGTAGAGGACCAGACCCCACCACGCCAGCCCCCAGCCGAGCGCACCGGCCACGTCGGTGGCCCCGGGCACGGCGGACGCGAGCAGCAGGGTCGGGAAGGCGGCCAGCAGCAGGAACGTCGCCGTCTTGCCGACGTAGTGCACCGGCGGCGGCCCGTATCCGAAACGGCGAAGCACCCCCAGCGAACCGAGCAGCAGCAGCTCCCGCGCCAGGAGCGCCGCGGTGAACTGCCACGGCACCACCTCGCGGGCGGTGAACCCGACCAGGGTGGCGAGGATGTAGAGCCGGTCGGCGAGCGGATCGAGCAACTCCCCCAGCCGGCTCACCTGGTGCAGCCGGCGGGCGACCCAGCCGTCGACCCAGTCGGTGGTGCCACCGATGGCGAGGACGACGAGCGCGGCGACGTCGGCGTGGGCGCCCAGCAGAAGGTAAAGAAAGATCGGCACGCCCAGCAGGCGCAGGAAGCTGATCAGGTTGGGCACGGTGAGCACCCGCCCGGGCGCCGCGCCGCCGGAGGCTCGTGGTTGCTCTGCCTCAGCCGGCCGACGCGACACCGAACCTCCTTTGCGACGCGCCCCGGCGCCCGGCCGAGGTCGGGCGCTGCGCAGGGACGTACGCGTTGTCGGGCCGGCCACCGCCGGCGCCCCCTGTGCGGTCCCGCCGAACGGGACCTTCGCCTGAAGTCGGCCCGCGATCGACGATCGCGGGCCGAGTGAGTTGCGCTGCCACTATATCGGGCCGCTCGCCCGGCTCGGCCGCCCAGACAGTCGCGGCGTCCGTGCTGTTTCGGTGTGCGACGCGTCACCACCCGTAGGGCATCCTAGGATACTGGTGGATATCGTGGCGCGAATGGGAGGACGTCACCACAGAACCTTCGGGACGGAGGCGCCCCCGGTAGACGGCGGCGCGGCTCAGGCCGTCCGTACGGTCGGGTCCTTCTGCTGCTCATCGGCCGCGAGCGCGGCAGCCTGCTCGAAGGCCATCAGACCGATCAGCAGATCGCTCTGGGCCCCGGCCGGCATCCGGTCGAGCACGGCCTGCACCGCCCGCTGTCGTCGCTCGGTCAGCTCGCGCAGGAGTTGCTGACCGGCGGCGGTGGGCAGCAGGCGGACCTCACGACGGTCTCGCGGGTCCACCGCCCGACGGAGCAGCCCTGTCGCCTCGAGGCGGTCACAGAGGCGGCTCGCCGAGGACGGCACGACGTCCAGCAGTTCGGCCAGGCGGTTGACGTTCGTCTCCGACCGGGCGCAGATCAACGAAAGCACCCGCAACTGCGTCGGCGGAACCGAGACCTGGTGCCGGGACGCGGTCGAGTCCAGCACGTTGACGAGCGCTTCGGCGGCCGCGTCGATCGCCGCGGCGAGATTCGGAGGTCGCTCCACCCGATGTCCCCTGCCATCGTCCCGCTCGCGGCCCGGCCGCCGCTACGGTGCCTCATTCGGCGTCCCGGCCGCGGACACCGTGCCAGTCCAGGCAGACCACGACGGCGTCGTCGCGCAGATCGGTGTCCACGTGGTAGGCGTGCAGTTCGCGCATCACCGTACCAACTGCCTCGGCCGCCGGCTGCAACCGCGTGGAGCGCATCGCCCGCGCCATCGCCCGGTCGCCGTAGGGTTCCGCGCCGCTCGGACCGGCCGCCCACACGCCGTCGCTGACCACGAACAGGCGGTCGCCCGGAAGCAGCGCGAACTCCTGCAGGTCGTAGCGGGCCTCGGCGAACATGCCCAGCGGCAGTTGCTGGTCCAGCGCGATCGGCTCCACCGTGCCGCCCCGCAACCGCAGTACGTGCGGCGATCCGGCGTCCACCGCCCGCACCTGGCCCGTGCCCAGGTCCAGTTCGAGAAGGAGGGTGGACACGTACCGCCGTCCCCGGTGCTGATAGTGCAAGGTGTCCGAGGCCAGTTCGGCCTGCTCCGTGAGGCCGCCGCCGGACCGACGGGCGTTGCGCATCGCGTTGACCGTGACCACGGTCAACAACGACGCGGCCAGCCCCGTGCCGTCGCCGTTGAGCACCGTGACGGTCAGCCGGTCGCCATCCAGGGACCAGTCGAAGTGGTCACCGGCCACCGTGTAGGCGGGCTCGAGCTGGCCGGCCAGGTGGAACGCGGGGTGCGCGACGCTGCGTCCGGGCAGTAGTTCCCACTGCAGCTCCGCCGCCATGCTCAGCCGTTCCCGTCGGCGTGCCCGGCGGTAGCGGTCGGTCTCCCGGTCGGCGGCCCGGATCGACATCGCCAGGGCGCCGGCGATGTCCACGGCCTGTTCCTCGCCTTCCGGGCCGGGCACACCGGGCAGCTCGATCATGAGCACGCCCAACCGTTCTCCCCAGACCGACAGCGGCAGGAACACCCGGCACCGGCCCTCGTCGGCGGCGGCGTGAACCGGCCGCTGGCTGCTGAAGCAGCGCCGGGCCGCCGCTTCCTGGTCGCGCAGACCGGCCGGTGACAGCTCCGGATCGAGCATCGGCCAGAGCCCGTTGATCCGGTAGTCGGCGATGAACACCTCGGTGCGGGTGGCACCCAGCACCGACCGGATCGCGCGGTCGGCGGCCTCCACCAACTGGTCCGGCGGGGCCGCCCGCAGGGCGCGTGACACCGGCTCGGGACCGTCCACCATGGTTGTTCCTCCGGGAAATTTGCTGTGGGGCAAGCATCATACGGAGAGCCCACAGCGGCCGGGAGGCCGGTGGCCCGCCCGCCATTTCCCGACGGTGGAGAGCCTCGTCAGTCGTCCCCGCGGACCGCGACCCCGCCGTGGAAGGCATCGGAAACCCCCGGGGGTGTCACCTCGGGCCGCCAGTGGGCCACCGCGACGACGCCGTCCTCGGTGGGCGTCCAGCGGCCGAGCAACGGGCGGAACGCGGCAGGCGAGCGCATCCGGAACGCCGGGCCCATCATGGCCAGTGCCTCGGGGTTGCCGGCCAGCTCCTCGGTGTCGAAGTCGATGGCCAGGCAACTGCCCGGCGCAGCCGCCGTGTAGAGCTCGTCGAGGGTGCGGGTCAACGTCTCGTCGTCGAGGAACGCGGCGAGACCGAGGAAGACCACGCCGACCGGCCTCCTCCCCCACCCCGGCACGAACCGGTGCAGCTGGGCCGGATCGATCGTGCCGATGTCGGTGGCGTCGCCGTACGCGTAGCCGGCCCGGTCACTGCCGGCGAGGATGCGCTGGCCGAGCCGGATGGTGACGGGGTCGACATCGGTGTAGAGGACGGTCGCCTCCGGCGCCACCTCGTGCACGTTGCCCATGGTCGGCACCCCGGCCCCGAACACCAGGAACCCGTCCACCCCGCGCGCGGCGATCGCCCGCACGGCCCGGCCGAGGAAGGCACGCAGCTCCCGGAAGATCGGCGCGCACGGCCCGTACGCCCGCTCGAAGGCACGCGCCGCGGCCACGTCGACCGGGAAGTGGTGTTCGCCGCCGAGCCAGAAGTCGATCATGCGCGCGGTGCTCGGCTGATCGGGTTCAACCATCGATGACGCTCCCTCCCCGGCGGTCGTCGCCAGCGTACCGACCGGGCGTCCTGCGCGGTATCGCTCCGCCGCCACCGCATCGGCCGGAATACTGACCGGCGGGGGCGGGAGGTCAATGGTGAACTCGTCGGACGGCGCGGCCGTCGTCGTCGGTGTGGACGGCTCGGAGCCGGCGCTACGGGCCGTGCGCCTCGCCGCCACCGAGGCGACCCGCCGGCAGCGGCCGCTGCGGGTGGTCCACGGATTCATCTGGCCGCTGCTGCACGTACCGCTGTCCGCGCCGGCCGCCGGTGGCGGCCTACGCGAGCAGGCGGAGCAGATCGTCGCGGCGGCGGTCGCCGAGGCCGAGACGGCCGCACCGGGCGTACACGTCACCGGCGAGATCATCGACGGGGAGGCCGCCGCCGTGCTGCTCGGCGAGACCGCCACCGCCGCGATGATCGTGCTCGGAGACCGCGGCTTGGGCGGATTCTCCGCCCTGGTGGTGGGGTCCGTGGCGATCCAGGTCGCCTCGTACGCCGACTGTCCGGTGCTGGTCGCCCGCGGGGCGCCGCGCACCTCCGGGCCGGTGGTCGTCGGAGTGGACGGCTCGGAGTCGTCCACCCTCGCGCTCGGGTTCGCCGCCGACACCGCCGCCGCCCGGGGCGCCGAGTTGCTGGCGGTGAACGCCTACCGGCACCCCACCTCGACCGGTCCCGGCGACATGCAGCCCCTCGTGTACGACGAGGCGCTGCTGCACGGCGAGGAGGAGCGGGTGCTCGCCAAGTCGCTCGCCGGGTTCGCCGACCGCTACCCGGAGCTGCCCGTCACCCGGCAGGCGGTACGCGCGCGCCCCGGCAAGGCCCTCACCGAGGCCTCCCGTACCGCACAGCTGGTGGTCGTCGGGGGGCAGGGGCGCGGCGAGTTCACCGGGTTGCTGCTGGGGTCGGTGAGCCAATCGGTGCTGCACCACGCGGACTGCCCGGTCGCCGTGGTACGCGGTCCACGCTGAGCACGGTTGCCGCGAGCGGCAACGGGTAAGCGTCGCGAAGCCATCGGCGACAGCGACCGGAGGAGGCAGCGATGCCAGGACCACGGCCGGGCAGTAACGCGTACGACAAGCAGCGCGCGCGGATCCGCAACGCTATCGACAACGCCGGACGGCGGACACCGGACGGCCGCGCGGACGAGGTGGCGAACCGGATCCTCCAGGAGGATCGGGGCCAGCGCGGTGTGGTCCGTGGCGAACGGGTGTACGGGCCCAAGGGTGAGCGCGAACCGGGCGATCCGAAGTGAGGACGGTCGAGCTGGCCGACGGCGCCATCGCCGGTGCCGTCGGCAGCACCGTCCTCAATGTCGTCACCTACCTCGACATGGCGCTGCGCGGCCGGCCGGCGAGCAGCACCCCGGAGCAGGTGGTGGGCCGGCTCACGGACATCGCCCACGTCAGCCTCGGACCGGCGAAGGCGGCGGAGAACCGCCGTTCCGGGCTCGGGCCGCTGACCGGCTACGCCACCGGAATCGCCGCCGGTGTGGGTTTCGCGCTCCTGACCCGCGGTCGCCGCCAGCCGATCGCCACGGCCGGTCCCCTGCTCGGCGCGGGCGTGATGGTGATGTCGAACGGGCCGATGACGGTGCTGAAGGTGACCGACCCCCGCACCTGGCGACGTTCCGACTGGATCGCCGACATCATTCCGCACCTGCTCTACGGATTGGCGGCCACAGCCACCTGGAACCGGCTGCGACCGCCCTCGTAACCCGGCGCTCAGCCCTTGGCGTCGCTCTCGTCCTCGGCCAGTTCACCGGTCGGGCCGTACGGCGACGCCTGACCCTTCGGCATCGGTCGCCCCTCGTCACCATGGGACGAGCCCCGGTTGAGCGGGTGGCCGGTCGGCTTCGGGCCCTTGCTGTCCTGGCTCGTCGCGCCCTTGGCGTTGCGGCGGAACTCCTGCTGCTGCGGATTGACCACCGGTGTCTCCTTCCGGGTGGACGGCTCACGGCATCGACCGCCTCCACGTTGGGTTACCCACCGCCGTCGGCGCCATTCGCCCACGGAACGGCAGGCGGCGGCGGGTGCTAGGCGGCCGCCGCACGGGTACACCACCACCGTGGGCGACGAACGCACGACGACCCGGGCTCTGCTCGACCGCAGCGGACACACGTACGCCGAGGAGGCCGGCATCCGACTCGCGGACCAGCCGGCACCGCTGTACCAACTGCTCGTGCTGGCCACCCTGCTGAGCACCCGGATCCGCGCCTCGGTGGCGGTGGCGGCCGCGCGGGAACTCTTCGCGGCCGGCTACCGCACCCCGCAGGCGATGGAGCGGGCGAGCTGGCAGCAGCGCGTCGACGCGCTCGGCCGGGGCCACTACCGCCGGTACGACGAGCGGACCGCCACGATGCTCGGCAATGGCGCGAAACTCTGCCTGGACCGCTGGCGCGGGGACCTGCGCCGGCTGCACCGCGAGGCGAGCGGCCAACCGGCGGCGATGCGCCGCCTGCTCACCGAGTTCCCCGGCATCGGGCCGACCGGCGCGGACATCTTCCTGCGCGAGGCGCAGGCGGTCTGGGCGGACCTGCGGCCGTTCGCCGACCGGCGGGCACTGGCCGGGGCGGAGCGGGTCGGACTGCCCAAATCGGCGGAGAAGCTGGCCGGGCTGGTCCGCGGCCCCGACTTCGGTCGGCTCGCCTCGGCCCTGGTGCGGGTGGCGTTGGACAAGGACTCCGCCGACGACGTCAACCGGGCGGCGCGCGCCCGCTGAGCCGTGCTACTTCGCCGCCGGTTTCGGCTTGGTGAGGTGCCACACCAGCAGCGAGGCCAGCAGCGCAAGCAGCACCAGCCCGCCGGTAAGCCCGCGACCCTCCTCCGGGTCCCGGCCCGCGGTGCCGAAGTAGATCACCGCGAGCCCCGCGAGCACGGTCAGGAACGTCCGCAACCCTCGGTCCTTCACAAGCCGAACCGTACGGACGGCAGGCGCGGTGGGGTGGCGAAACGACGCACCATTCCCCCGTCCGGGGGTCACGCGGCCTACGGGACGCCGGACGAGCTCAGCGACGTGCAGACCCGAACGTGACGCCAGCCGCAAAGTGGCGATGAGTCGGAGGAGCGAGCGTAGGGTTGTTGTCATGTCAACTGATTTCCGGTGCGCGGTGCTGGACGACTACCAGGGGGTCGCGCTCGGACTGGCGGACTGGTCCCGGGTCCGGGCCACCAGCTTCCGCGAGCCGTTCACCAGCGCAGACGAGCTCGTAGCGGCAATCCACGACTTCGAGGTCGTGGTCGCCATGCGGGAACGCACGCCGTTTCCCGCCGAGGTGTTCGAGCGGCTGCCCAACCTGCGGCTGCTCGTCACCACCGGCATGAGCAACGTCGCCATCGACCTGGACGCGGCGCGGGCACACGGCGTCACGGTGTCCGGAACGGGCGGCGGCTGGACCTCGACCGTCGAGCTGACGTGGACGCTGATCCTCGGGTTGGCCCGGCACCTGGTGCCCGAGGCGACCGCGCTACGCACGGACGGTCCCTGGCAGCACACTCTCGGCACCGACCTGCGCGGACGCACCCTCGGGCTGCTCGGCCTGGGCAGGATCGGGTCGCAGGTGGCGGCGGTCGGGCGGGCGTTCGGCATGGACGTGCTGGCCTGGAGCCAGAACCTGACGCCCGAGCGGGCCGAGCAGGCCGGCGCGCGGCTGGCCCCCAGCCTGGACGCGCTGCTCGCCGGCTCCGACATCGTCTCCGTTCACCTCGTGCTCGGCGAGCGGACACGCGGGCTCGTCGGCGCCCGGGAACTCGCGCTGATGAAGCCCACCGCCTACCTGGTCAACACCTCGCGGGCGGCGATCGTCGACCAGTCCGCCCTGGCGTCCGCGCTACGCGAGCAGCGGATCGCGGGCGCCGGGCTGGACGTGTTCGACAAGGAGCCGCTGCCCGCCGGGCACGAGTTCCGTACGCTGCCGAACGTGCTGGCCACCCCACACCTCGGCTACGTGACCGAACTGAACTACGCGACGTTCTTCCGGGACGCGGTGGACGACATCGGCGCCTTCCTCGACGGCAGCCCGGTCCGGGTGCTGACCTGAGTCGGATTCTTCGCTCCCGGCCCGGCAGGCGGCGGTCCTGACGCGGTCCGGGGCGAGCCGTCGAGCAGACTCACCACCACCGGGGGGCCGCATCCGCAGACCGGCGGCCTGCCGGCACCTTGAAGATCCTGGCAGGCCGCCGGGCCGTGCGTGGTGCGCAGCGTGCAGGCGTGGTGGCGTACCTGCACGCCGCGCACCGAACCGCTCGACGAGGCGTTCGCCTCGGCCGGAGGTTCTGAAGCGATGCCGCTGTGGAGTGCGGTCACAGCCGAGGCTGCGGTCAGCGCTCCAGCAGGCGCATGGCGGCTTCGTCGTGCGTCTCGCCGACAGCGGGCGGAAGGTTGTCGAGCTTCTCGATCTGCTCGGCGGTCAGCTCCACGGCGTCGGCGGCAGTGTTCTCCTCCACACGTGCCACCCGCTTGGTGCCGGGGATGGGAGCGATGTCGTCGCCCCGGGTGAGCAGCCAGGCCAGTGCGATCTGCGCCGGCGTGGTACCCGCCTCGGCGGCGATGGCCTGGACCTCGTCCGCGAGACGCAGGTTGCGCTGGAAGTTCTCGCCGGTGAAGCGCGGGTTGTTCTTGCGCAGGTCGGTCTCGTCGAAGCCGGTGGTCGAGCGGATCTGCCCGGTGAGGAATCCGCGTCCCAGGGGCGAGTAGGGCACGAAGCCGATGTTCAGCTCGCGCAGCAGGGGCAGCACCTGAGCCTCCGGGTGCCGGGTCCACAGGGAGTACTCCGACTGGACGGCGGCGATGGGATGCACGGCGTGGGCGCGGCGGATCGTCTCCGGTCCGGCCTCGGACAGACCGATGTGAAGGATCTTGCCCTCGGTGATCAGTTCGGCCAGCGCCCCGACGGTGTCCTCGATAGGCGTGTTCGGGTCGACTCGGTGCTGGTAGTACAGGTCGATGTAGTCGGTGCCCAGCCGCTTGAGCGAGCCTTCGACGGCGGTGCGGATGTTGGCCGGGCTGCTGTCGAGTTGCCCTGCCCCGGCACCCGCGTGCGAGATCATGCCGAACTTGGTCGCCACCACGGCCTGATCCCGGCGGCCCTTGAGCGCCTTGCCGAGGAGTTCCTCGTTGACGTACGGGCCGTAGACCTCGGCGGTGTCCAGGTGCGTGACACCTAGCTCCAGGGCCCGGTGGATGGTGCGGATCGACTCGGCGTCGTCCGTGCCGGCTCCGGTGTAGGCGTAGGACATCGATACCAGGCCCAGGCCGATACGGGAGACGTCCAAGCTTCCCAGTTTGATGTGTTTCACGACAACTATCCGTTTCTTGAGTGATCTACAGGATTTGACAGGCATTGCGCAGGCTCCGCCGCTCATCGCCGACGCTGTTGCCGCTCATTCGGTCGGGCAGGGTGAGCGCGGCGGCGGTGATGGCGGGGCCAAGGGCCGGCAACGGCGATGGCGATCCACCTGTCGACAGGCGTCGCACCGCCGGGACGGGACGGTCAGGCGACCGGGACCCAGGTGTACCGGCCGTCGGGGCGGCGTTCGGCGCGCCCGAAGACCACGTCGGCGAAGTGGTTGCCGAAGCCGATGGTGTCGGGGCGGCTCATCTCCTCGACCAGGCGGCGGCGGTACTCGGCGGCCCCGGCGGGGTCGTGGTCGATCCCGCAGCCCCATTCGGGGTGGGTGACCTGGATCGGCGCGTGCATCGCATCGCCGAACGCGATGAGCCGCTGGCCGCCGCCGGTGATGGTGTACGTGACGTGGCCGACGGTGTGCCCGATCGAGAACGAGGCCCGCACGCCGGGGAAGACCTCCTCGCCGTCCTCGACCGTACGGACGCGGGTTCCGAAGGTGGCCAGACGCTCCTCAGTCGCCCCGGCCCCGGCGGCCAGGTCGCGCCGCTCCCACTCTGGTGCCGCGAGGAAGTGGGTGGCATGCGCGAACGGCGGCGCATCGGCGCCGGACTCGGCGTTCCAGACCCAGCCCAGGTGGTCGGAGTGCAGGTGGGTGATGGCGACGGCCTCGATCTGGCCCGGTTCGCGGCCCAGCCGCCGCAGGCCGTCCAGCATCTCACCGCCGTAGATTTCCGCCAGGTACGGGTTGGCCGGGTCGTCGGGGTAGGACTCGGGTCCGAACCCGGTGTCGATGAGCAGCGCCCGGTCACCCCGCTCGACCAGCAGCCCGCCGACGGCTGCGGGCAGGAGGCCCCTGTCGTCGAGATGATCACGGTTGGCGGCCCAGTCCGCGTCGGTGGCGGCGGGCAGCCAGCCACGCGGCTTGCACAGGGCCAGCCCGTCCGGAACGTAGGTGATCTTCAGTTCACCCAGGCGGAGCGAACGAACGCGGGGCGCGCTGGTCAGCCGAATCCGGTCGAAATCGGATGTTGCGGTCATATGTGGTCCTACCTTGTGCTCGATGAGATGCCGCCGAGCGACGGCAGGAGCCAAACGTTAGAGCTAGAACAGCTCTAACTGCAACTATCCGAGTTGTAGTAAGCTCGTCACATGGCCGCCGAACGCGAAACTCCCCGCCCCCTAGCCGACCGGCAGGTGTGCGGCCTGGTCAGAGATGTGGCCAGTCAGATCGAAGCCCACCTGCGGGCCCGGGCGGCCACCCTCGGTCTGACCGCCACGCAGGCCACCGCGCTGTGTGAGCTGACCCACCCCATGACCCTGCGTGACCTCGCCGAACGGATGAGCTGCGAGCCTTCCAACATCACCTTCGTCGCCGACCGCCTCGAAGGGCAGGGCTACCTCGAACGCCACCCGCACCCCGACGACCGCCGCGCCAAGCAACTCATCCTGACCCCCAAGGGCGTCGAACTCCGCGGACGCCTGGTCGAGCTGCTCTCCGAGGACTCCCCCCTGGCCCCGCTGGCCTCCGAGGAGCAGGACGTCCTGCGCAACCTGCTCACCCGCGCCCTCATCCGCTGACCCGCTCACAGCGGCCTCGGGAGGGCCGACCCGGTCGCAGCGGCCCGGGGAAAACGCCTGGCGCGGCGCTCAGTCGCTCTCCAGATCGTCGAGCGAGATCGCGTGCGTCATCAACCACCGTGCCAACGCCGACATCCCGAACAGCCACAACGGCGCCGACTCGGTGGTGCCGTTGGTCGCGAAGATGGCGAACCGCAGATCCGGCGCCCGGTACGCCTCGATCCGCCACTTGTGCTGTCTGTCCCGCCAGACCGCGGAAGGGTCCATGGCGTCACCGTAGGTGACGGCCGGGCACCCGCACGGCGGGTTGACCGGCTCAACCCACGACGATCCGGGCGTCGTCGGGCAGCCGCCGGGTCGCACCCCGGCGGTCCAGCAGCTCCAGCAGCGGCACCGCGACCCGGCGAGTGGTGTCCAGCGCCCGCCGCGCCGCGGAGAGGGTGAACGGCTGGGGCAGCCCGGCCAGCACCCGTACCGCATCGTCGAGCACGTCGGGGAGCAGCACCACGTTCTCCGCCAGGCGCAGCAGCGCGCCCGCGCGGACCGCCGCGCCGATCTCCCGCGGCCCCAACCCCAGGTCGACAAGGCGGTCGGCCTCCGGCGCCTGGAACGGGCGGTGCCCGTACTCGTCGCGGATACGCTGCACCGCCCGGGCCACCGGGTCCGGCAGCGCGTCGACGGCCGCGGCGGTGACCCGGCCGCCCAGCAGCCGCAGCGGCGGCCGGACCAGCGCCTCCACCAACGCCCGGTCCGGCAGCATGAGCCGCTGCCGCAGCATCTCCACCGGCGCACCGGGCTCCAGCGGATGCTCCCGGCCGTGCCGGGCCACCTCCTCGGCCAGCCGGACGCCGAGCTGCCGCCAGTGCCCCGGGTCGGCCAGCCAGTCGCCGGCCACCGGCGCGACGTCGACCGGAACGCCCATGCGGATCAGGTCGGCGGCCCGGACCAGCAGGCGCCGGCGCAGCTCCCCGGCCAGGTCGGCCCGGCCGTCCAACCCGGTCAGGACGTCCGCGCGGGCGCCGGCCGCACCCCGGCGGGCCAGCGGAGGGGGCGCCACGTCGAGCACGATCACGCCGCCCGCCACGTGGTGACGGCCCGGGTCGCGCAGCAACGCCCGGTCGCCGATGAGCAGCGGCAGCGGCCGGGCCAGCCGCAACCGGGCCGTGTCCGTACCGAGCGGACGGACCCGGACCGGCACCGCGGCCGAACCGACGTGCAGGGTGAGGGTGGCCGGCAACTCCCCCGCCGGATCGCCGGCGACGCGGACGTCCACCACCTCCGTGCGGTGGAACCGACCCGGACTGAGCAGGGCGTCGCCGCGCGTCAACCGGTCCCGCGCAGTGCCGCGCAGATTCACCGCCACCCGGGCCACCGCAGTGACCTCGGGCGCGGCCGATCCGAGCGTCTGCAGGCCGCGTACCCGCACCGACTCGCCGGTGCCGGCCAGCTCCAGTTCGTCGCCGACCCGCAGGCGGCCCGCGCCCAGCGTGCCGGTGACCACGGTGCCGCTGCCCCGGATGGTGAAACTGCGGTCCACCCACAGCCGCACCGGGCCGCCACCGGCCGGGGCCGGCAGCCGTGCGGCGAGCCGGCCCAGCGCCGCGCGCAGCTCCGGCAGGCCGGCACCGGTCAGAGCGCTGACCGCCACCGCCTCCACCGACCCCAGCGTGGTCCCGGCGATCCGGGTGCGGGCCTGGGCCATCGCCGGACCCGGATCAGCCAGGTCCGCGCGGGTCACCACCAGCAGGCCGTACGACACACCGAGCGCGTGCAACGCGGCCAGGTGCTCCGCGGACTGCGGCATCCAACCCTCGTCGGCGGCCACCACGATCAGCGCCGCCGGCGCCGGGCCGACCCCCGCGAGCATGTTCGGCACGAACCGCTCGTGCCCGGGTACGTCGACGAACGCGACGGTGCCACCGGAGGGCAGCGTCGTCCAGGCGAACCCCAGGTCGATGGTCATGCCTCGGCGGCGCTCCTCCGCCCACCGGTCGGGTTCCATTCCGGTCAGCGCCCGGACCAGCGTCGACTTGCCGTGGTCGACGTGCCCGGCAGTGGCCACCACCCACACGTCAGTCGTCTCCCGGAACGGCTAGCACCGCGGCGCGTAGCGCCTCGTCGGCCTCCGGAGGCACGCAGCGCAGGTCCAGCAGGAGCCGGCCCCGAACGACCCGGCCGAGCACCGGCGGCTCGCCCGTACGCAGCGGTGCCGCGTACCGCTCGGGCAGGCTCAACGCCCACGACTCCAGCTCCACACCGGGGGCGCCACCGCCGCCGACCACCGCCACCGCCGGCACCACCTCGGCCTTACGGCCGTCCGCGCCGAGCCGCTCCCGCAGCCGCTCGACCCGTTCCCGCAGCGCACCGGGGTCGGCGTGCAGGGCGGCCCGGGTCGGTGTGTCGGGCCGGTGCAGGGTGGCCGCCAGCGCCGCCAGGGTGAGCTTGTCCACCCGCAACGCCCGGGCCAGCGGATGCCGGCGTAGCCGCTCGACCAGTTCGGCGTCGCCGAGGAGCAGCCCGGCCTGCGGCCCGCCGAGCAGCTTGTCACCGCTAGCGGTCACCAGGTGCGCGCCCGCGCGCAGGGTGCTGGCCGCGTCCGGCTCGTCCGGCAGCAGCGGGTCCGGGACCAGCAGCCCCGAACCGATGTCGGCGACCACCGGCACACCGAGGCGTACCAGATCGCGTACCCCGACGGCGGAGGTGAAGCCGGTGACCCGGAAGTTCGACGGGTGCACCTTGAGCACGAAACCGGTGCGCGGACCGACCGCGGCGGCGTAGTCGGCGACGGTGGTCCGGTTCGTGGTGCCCACCTCACGAAGGCGCGCGCCGGTGCTGACCAGCAGGTCCGGCAGCCGGAAGCCGTCGCCTATCTCGACCAGCTCGCCGCGGCTGACCACGATCTCCCGGTCGGCGGCGAGCGCGGTCGCCGCGAGCACCAGCGCGGCGGCGCCGTTGTTCACCACATGCACCGCGGCCGCGCCCGGCACCGCGGCGGCCAGTCCGGCCAGCGCGTCACGACCCCGCCGCGCCCGCCGGCCGGTGGTGAGGTCCAGCTCGACGTCGGTGTGCCCGGCCGCCGCGACAAGCGCGTCCACGGCGGAGCGGGACAGGGCCGCCCGGCCCAGGTTGGTGTGCAGGACGACGCCGGTGGCGTTGAGCACCGCCCGCGGCGCGGGCGCCGGCAACGTCGCGACGGCCACGTCACGTACCTCGTCGGGGCGGATCTCACCGCGCCGGGCCCGGTCCTGCGCCGCGGTCACAGCCGCCTTCACCCGGTCGCGCCCGAGCACGGCCGTGGCGGCGGCCAGCCCGGGATCGGCGAGCAGCAGGTCGGTGCGGGGCACCCGTCGGCGCGGGTCGGTCTGCCCGTCGCGCATCACGTCATCCCCCACAGTGGTTGGCGGAGACGGACGGGAATCGAACCCGCCTGGCCCGGGTCCCGGACCACACCGGTTTTGAAGACCGGGAGGGGCACCAGCCGCCTGAACGCCTCCACGGAGCATTTGACCACAAGGGCCACGCCGCCGTGCGCGGAGGTCGAAAAGTTCTCTCAGTCACCCGTACCGGTGACAGCCTGTCGGCGGCGCTCCAGCCGCTCCCGCTGCGGCACCACCGTGTACCTGGCATCACGGGCCGAGACGACGCCCGCCTGGTAGACACCGAACCGGGTGGCCACCGAACCGGCGAGCAACGCGGCTCCGGAGACTGCCGACACCGCCCGGCTGCGGCGGCCCAGCAACGCTCCGACGGCACCGGCCGCGGTGAGCATCCGGGCGACACTCATCATCCGGCCCGGCCGGCCGCTGTGGTACGGCTCGGAGAGCAGGCCGAGCCCGGTCTCCACCCGGTGCGCCGCGGCGAGCTCAAGGGCCGCGCCGGTCACCGCCAGCCGGCGGGCCGGACCGGCCTGCTCGGGCGGCGCCGCGATCAACCCCACGCCGGCTCCGCTGGCCAGCGCGCTGCCCGCGAACAGGAACGGCAACTCCCGGTACGCCTCGTGCCACGACGGCACCGCGGTGTCGGAGAGCAACGCCGCGGTGTACGTGGCCAGCGCCGGCGCGGTGGCCGCCGCGGCCAGCCCCGCCGCCTGCCCGACCGGCGGCAACACCCGGCGGGCCAGCCCCGGCAGACCCCGCTCGGGCAGCAGCGACGCCGCTTCGGCGACCGCGGCCACGCCGGCCGCCGGGCCGAACGCGGCGAGGATCCAGGTGCCCACGGACATCGGCGAGGTCAGCTTCGCCACCCGCAGCATGTGGTGGAACCGTGCCGGGCGACCCAGGTCCCGGATCAGGAAGACCGTGCTCGCCGTGACAGCGGCCAACGCCGTCACCCTGCCCGCCCGCCGCAACTGCGGCCGGCCGGTGAGCTGACCGCCCGCCGCGAGCAGCGAGGACCCGGCCGCAAGCCCCCCGGTGAACAGGTACGCGCCGATGTCCCACTTCCACACCGGCGGCTTGAGCACCGGCCGGCCGTAGTACGAGGTGAACTCCGCCTCCGGGACCCGCAGCTCCTCCCCGCCGCCGCGGCGCCCGGCTCCCCGGCGCGGCGTGGACGTCACGTCGACATCACTCGGGCCCTCCGTCGGGCGCTCGGCCGCGGCGGACCGAACCGCGTCGAGCCGGTCGCGGAACCGCCGGAACCGGTCACCGATTGGCGGGTGCTGCGAACTCACGAGGAACCTCCGACGAACACGGCCACAGCGGCCGCCGCCATGGCCAGGGCCGCGAGACCGGCCTGCTTCCACATCTTCGGCAGGTCCCGGGTGGTGACCACCGGATCCGGCGGCAGCCCGTACACCTCCGGTTCGTCGAGCAGCAGGAAGAACGCGCCGTCGCCGCCGACCCCGTCGTTCGGGTCGTGGCCGTAGAGCCGCGCCTCCGGCACACCCCGCTCGTGCAGGGTGGCGACCCGCGCGGCCGCCCGCTCCCGCAGCTCCTCCAGCGGCCCGTACTGGATCGACTCGGTCGGGCAGGCCTGCGCGCACGCCGGAGTCTTACCGGCCCCGATCCGGTCGTAGCAGAGCGTGCACTTCCAGGCCCGCCCGTCGTCCTCGCGCCGGTCGATCACCCCGTACGGGCAGGCGGAGATGCAGTAACCGCAGCCGTTGCAGATGTCCTCCTGCACCACCACCGTGCCGAACTCGGTGCGGAACAACGAACCCGTCGGGCAGACGTCCAGGCAGGCGGCGTGCGTGCAGTGCTTGCACACGTCGGACATCATCAGCCAGCGGAAGTCGGAGCGGGTCTCCGCCCCGGTGGCCCGCCCCGGCGGCTGCCCACCGGGCATGCCGAGGAACTCGGGACCGGCGGCCATCCGGGCCGCCGCCTCCGGCGAACCGGTCGGCACACCCGGTTCGGTGCCGACCGGGTCCCTGGTGGTCGCCCCCACCGCCGCCGACGACGGGCTGGTGGTGCCACCGGTCGGGTTGCCGGCGAACGGCGGCGTACGGTGCCCGGCCGGTCGGGGTTGCTCGACGAAGGCGACATGCCGCCACGAGTTCGCGGTCAGCGCGCCGGTGTTGTCGTACGACATGCCGAGCAGGTCCATGCCCGAGGCGGGCACGTCGTTCCACTCCTTGCACGCCACCTCGCACGCCTTGCAGCCGATGCACACGCTGGTGTCGGTGAAGAAGCCCATCCGGGGCGGCGCCTCGGGCCAGCCGGCCTCCGGCGCCGGGTCGAGCGGACCGGCGAGGCTGTTCGGGTCAGGAAGCATCGGAGGCCCCCGACCCGGGCGGGGTCACCACAGGCGCGTGCCGCTGCGGGGTGATGCCCGCCCGCCGCCGGTAGTCCTCGACCATCTCGCGCAGGGCCGCACCGGTCGGTCTGCGGCCGGGCTGGACGTCGCAGGTGCCCACCTTGCTCTCCTGGATCAACACGTTCGGGTCGAGGATGATCCCGAACAGGTCGTTGGCGGAGTCGCCGGTGACCATCCCCTCGAAGCCGAAGTGGTACGGCAGCCACACCTGATGGATGATCCGACCCTCCACTCGCAACGGCGTGAGCCGGTCGGTGACCAGCACCTTCGCCTCGATGACCGCCCGGCCGGTGACCAGGTGCGCCCAACCCAGGTGCGTCAGCCCCACCTCGGCGGCCAGCTCGGGCGACACCTCCACGAACATCTCCGGCTGCAACTCCGCCAGCGGACGCACCATCCGGCTCATCCCACCCGCGGTGTGGTGCTCGGTGAGCCGGCTGACCGTGAACACGTACGGAAAGACCCGCCACTGGTCCTCCGGTGGGCTCGGGTTCACCGAGTTGACCGGATGCGGGTACATCTTGCGGGCCGGGTTGGCCTGCTGCCGGTAGAGCGGGTTGCGCATCGGTGACTCGACCGGCTCGTAGTGCGTCGGCAGCGGCCCGTCGACCACCCCTGTGGGCGCGTACAGCCAGGCCTTGCCATCGGCCTGCATGACGAACGGGTCGTCACCGGCGAGCCCCGCGGGACCGGACGTGCCGGGCTCCGGCCGGTACGACGGCGGCTTCGTCTTCTCGAAGTCCGGCACGTCGTAACCGGTCCACTCGCCCTTCTCCTCGTCCCACCAGATGTACTTCTTCCGCTCGCTCCACGGACGCCCGTCCGGGTCGGCGGAGGCGCGGTTGTAGAGGGTGCGCCGGTTCGCCGGCCACGCCCAGCCCCACTCGCCGGCCACCCAGTTCTGCTCGTGCCTCGGCTTACGGCGGTTGGCCTGGTTCACCCCGTCGGCGTACACGCCGCTGTAGATCCAGCAGCCCATCGCGGTGGAGCCGTCGTCCTTCGCCTCGGCGAACCCGCCCAGCGGACGGCCGGTGGCCACCTCGAACCCGTTGATCTCGCGCAGCACCGCCTCGGCGCTCGGCTCGGCGAGCGGGCCGTGCGTCGGGTAGTCCCAGGCCAGGTCGAGCAGCGCGCGGTCCCGGGGCTTGTCCGACCCGGCCAGCTTCTCCCGCAACTTGCGTCCGAGGTGGTAGAAGAACCACAACTCGGAGCGGGCGTCGCCTGGCGGCTCCACCGCCTTCTCGCGCCACTGCAGCATCCGCTGCGTCTGGGTGAACGTGCCCTCCTTCTCCACGTGGGACGCGGCGGGCAGGAAGAACACCTCGGTGCGGCACTGCTCCGGCACGATCTCGCCGGTCTCCACCTCCGGGCCGTTACGCCAGAACGTGGCGCTCTCGATCATGAACAGGTCACGGACCACGAGCCAGTCCAGGTTGGCCATGCCCAGCCGCTGCGCCCGCCCGTGCGCCGACCCGACAGCCGGGTTCTGCCCGAGCAGGAAGTATCCCTTCACCTTGCCGTCGATCATGTTCAGCACCTGCTGATACGTGCCGTGATCGCCGGTCATGCGCGGCATGTAGCCGTAACAGAAGTCGTTCTCCGGCGTCGCCGCGTCCCCCCAGTACGCCTTCAACAGGCTGGCACAGTACGCCCGCGCGTTGGCCCAGTAGCCCTTCTGCCCCGGGTGGTGGATGCTGTCCACCCACGCGCCGAAGGTCGGATGCTTGTCGTGCTGCGGCATCGGCAGGTAGCCCGGCAACAGGTTGAACAGCGTCGGAATGTCGGTGGAGCCCTGGATGCTGGCGTGCCCCCGCAACGCCATGACACCACCGCCGGGACGACCCATGTTGCCCAGCAACGTCTGGATGATCGCGCCAGTGCGGATGTACTGGACGCCGACACTGTGCTGCGTCCAACCCACCGAGTAGACCAGCGCCCCGGTGCGTTCCCGCCCCGAGTTCTCCGTCCAGGCGCGGGCCAGCTCGAGGAACTTCTCCTGCGGAATACCGCAGACCCGCTCCACCATCTCCGGCGTGTAGCGGGCGTAGTGCCGCTTCAGGATCTGGTAGACGCAGCGCGGATGCTGCAACGACGCGTCCCGCAGGACCTGCCCCGGAATCGGCGCGCCGTGCGACTCGTGCCGCAGCCCCGCCGCGGTGTCCCGCTCGCTGCTGGTGTCCATGGAGCCGGAGTGGCCCTCCTGCCCCGCGTACTGCCAGCTGGTCTGGTCGTACGCGCCGGTCTCCGGATTGAAGCCGGAGAAGATGCCGTCGCCGTCCTCGGCGTCGACGAACTCCTCGCTGACGATCGTCGCCGCGTTGGTGTACGCGAGCACGTACTCCCGGAAGTCGAGCTCGTTCTCCAGGATGTAGCGCACCACCCCACCGAGTAGCGCGATGTCCGTCCCCGCCCGGATCGGCAGGTACGTGTCGGCGAGCGCGCTGGTCCGGGTGAACCGCGGGTCGACGTGGAAGACCTTGGCGCCGCGAAGCTTGGCCTCCATCACCCACTGGAAGCCCACCGGGTGCGCCTCGGCCATGTTCGAACCCTGGATGACGATGACGTCAGCGTTGGCGAGGTTCTGCTGGAAGTCCGTCGCGCCGCCGCGACCGAAGCTGGTCCCCAGACCGGGGACGGTGGCGGAGTGTCAAATGCGCGCCTGGTTCTCGATCTGGAGTGCCCCCATCGCCGTGAACAGCTTCTTGATGAGGTAGTTCTCCTCATTGTCCAGCGTCGCCCCGCCGAGACTGGAGATGCCCAGCGTGCGGTTGAGCGGCCGGCCCTCGGCGTCCACGTCCTCCCAGGTCTCGTCACGCGCGGCGAGCACCCGGTCGGCGATCATGTCGAGCGCGACGTCGAGATCCAGGTCCTCCCACTCCGTCGCGTACGGCCGGCGGTAGCGGACCTTCGTCTGCCGCAACGGACTGGTCACGAGGCTCTTGCTGGCGGCGCCCTTCGGGCAGAGCCGGCCACGGGAGATCGGGCTGTCCCAGTCGCCCTCGATCTGGGTGACCTGCCCATCCTTGACGTACACCCGCTGACCGCACCCGACGGCGCAGTAGGGGCAGACCGAGCGCGCCATGCTGTCGGCCGTCTCCGTGCGGGCTGTCAGCTCCGCCGAACGGGGCGACTGCGCCGCCGAGCCACGGCCCAACGGATCAGTGCCGGTGAGCTGCCGGTAGACCGGCCACCCCTCGATGAAGGTCCGGACACCCACTGCGACACCCCCTCCCGAAGGCCCACGCCGACCCCATGAACATAAGCCAGCCGACGCTTCCGTGCGACCCGAGTCGGCGTTTCACCCTCATCCGGAGCCGAGGCCCGAAACACCCGCGCAGGCCGACACTACTGCCAAGATCCGCAGCAGCCGGGTCACGACGCCCCGCGGTCGGGTTACCCTGACAACATGCAGGGCGCCTCCCCCACCGCGACCGGCGTGGCCCACCTGGCCCGCCCGGGCCGCCCTGCCGTCGTCGCACGCACCCTCACCGAACTGACCGGCCCCACCCGCGGCGTCGTCGAACTACCGGTACGCCTGATGTGGAACGCCGAGCGCACCTTCGACCTCGGCGACCCCGACCAACTGCTCTGGCTCTACGAGAACGTGCTGCGCGAGACCACCCGCACCGAGGATCTCCGCCAACTCGTCGACGGCCGCACCCTGCGCCGGGTGTGGCGCCTGCTCAACCTTCCCCGCGCCGTCCGGCAGGCGTGGGAGAGCCGCCACCACGCCCTGCGCACCGCGTGAGCACCCCGCACCTGCACGACTTCTACCGCGAGGTGGCCCGGGTGGCGCTCACCGCGGCGGGCCCGCACCGATTCGTCCTCGGCGGCGGGGTGGCCTGGGCCGCCCACGGGCTGGTCGCCCGCCCCACCGAGGACGTGGATCTCTTCGCCGACGTCGAAGGCGCCGCCGCCGCGGCCGCCACCGGCGTGCGTACCGCCCTGGAGCGGGCCGGCTTCGCCGTCGACGACGCCGACCCGGACAGCGACCTGGGCGACCTGTTCGAGGGCTACGGCCGGGACCTGAAGGACTTCGTGGTGAGCCGCGACGGGCGGCAGATCCGGCTGAGCCTGGCGCGCCTCGACCGCCACCGCAGCCCCGTGGTGATGGACCTCGGCCCGGTGATGGACGTACGCGACCTGATGGCCAACAAGATCGCCGCGCTGGTCAACCGACGGGAGGTCCGCGACTACATCGACGTCTCCGCCGCCCTCGAGCACTACGACGTGCCGGAACTGCTCGAACTCGCCCGGCAGGTCGACCCGGCGCTGGACCCGGACGACGTGCGCGCCGCCGGCCGCTACCTCGACCGCATCCCCGAACAGCGGTTCGCCCGCTACGGACTGGACGCCACCGCGGTCGCCCGGGTCCGCGACCGGCTCGCCGCCTGGCCCCGCTGAACGGCACACCCGTCACGTGATCGGGCGTCCCCCGGTCACGCCGAGGACCTCCCCGGTGACGAAACTCGACTCCTGCGCGGCGAAGAACACGTACGCGGGTGCCAGCTCGGCCGGCTGCCCCGGCCGCCCGATCGGAGAGTTCTGGCCGAACGACTCCACCGCACCCTCGGGCATGGTGGCCGGGATCAGCGGCGTCCAGACCGCGCCCGGCGCGACCGCGTTCACCCGGATGCCCCGATCGGCCAGGTCCGCGGCGAGCGCCTTGGTGAAGTTCGCGATCCCCGCCTTGGTCGTCGCGTAGTCGAGCAGCTGCGGCGACGGCTCGTACGCCTGGATCGAGGAGGTGTTTATGATCACCGATCCCTCGGGCAGGTGCGGGACCGCGGCCTTGCAGAGCCAGAACAGCGCGTACAGGTTGGTCTTCATCACCCGGTCGAACTGTTCGCTGGTGACGCCGAGAATCCCCTTGTCCTGCGACATCTGGTAGCCCGCGACGTTCACCAGGAGGTCCAGGCCGCCGAGGTCGGCCACCGCCTGCTCCACCAGCGCCCGGCAGTGCCGCTCGTCGGTGATGTCACCCCGTACGGCCACCCCGCGACGCCCCGCCTCCTCGACCAGGCGGACCGTGTCCCGGGCATCGGCGTCCTCCTCCGCGCCCAGGTAGGAGATCAGCACGTCGGCACCCTCCCGGGCGAACGCGATCGCGACGGCCTTGCCGATGCCCGAGTCGCCGCCGGTGATCAGCGCCCGTTTGCCGGCGAGCCGATCGCTGCCCCGGTACGACTGCTCACCGTGATCCGGGCGCGGGACCATGCCGGCGGTGGCGCCCGGTGGCGTCTGCTGCTGCTTCGGCTGCCCCGACCGCTGCCCGTACTGGCTGGTCGGGTCCTGCCGGGTGTACTGGTCCTCACTCACGGACGTCTCCTCGCGTACCTGGTCGGAACCGGTCCGCGAAGTCCCTACCCCCGGCGCCGGGACGGAAACGGCGCACGTCACTGCCGTTCGGGGTCCTTGTGACAGGAGTGAAGAGCTCTGGTTATGGTGCGCTCGGCGCCGATCATGCGCGCCCCCTCCGATGGAAAGGCATGTCATGACCTCTCCCTCCGGCCCCTCCCGCCGGCAGGTGCTCGCCGTCGCGGCCGCGGCGGCTGCCGCTCCGCTGATCGCCGCCACGCCCGCCCGGGCCGCCGGGGCGCCCCGCACGCGCACCTGGGACCTCACGCTCCTGGGCACCTCGGACACCCACGGAAACGTCTACAACTGGGACTACTACCGCGACGCCGAGTACGACGACAGCAAGCAGAACGACGTCGGCGTCGCGAAGCTCGCCACCCTGATCAACCAGATCCGGGCCGAGCGGCGCGGCAAGGCCACCCTCGTGCTCGACGCCGGCGACACCATCCAGGGCACCCCGCTCGCCACGTTCTACGCCAAGCAGGAGCCGATCACCAGCACGGGCGAGAAGCACCCGATGGCGCGCGCGATGAACATCATCGACTACGACGCCGTGACGCTGGGCAACCACGAGTTCAACTACGGCCTGCCCCTGCTGGATCTGTGGATCCGCCAGCTCGGCTTCCCGGCCCTGGCCGCCAACGCCGTCAACGCGAAGACCGGTAAGCCCGCCTTCACGCCGTATGTGATCAAGAAGGTTTCCCTGGGCTTCGCCGCGCCGGCGCTGCGGGTCGGCATCCTCGGTCTCACCAACCCCGGCGTGGCCATCTGGGACCGGGGCAACGTCGAGGGCAAGCTGCGCTTCGACGACATGATCGCCACGGCGGCGAAGTACGTGCCGATCATGCGCCAGCGTGGCGCAGACATCATCCTGATCTCGGCGCACGGCGGTGACAGCGGCACCTCCAGCTACGGCCCGGAACTGCCGAACGAGAACCCGGTCGCCCTCATCGCCGAGCAGGTGCCGGGCATCGACGCGATCCTGTTCGGGCACGCCCACAACGAGATCGTCGAACGGTTCGTGACCAACAAACAGACCGGCCAGCAGGTCCTGCTCTCCGAGCCCTCCAAGTGGGGCCAGCGCCTGACCCGCATGGACTTCACCCTGACCCGTGAACGCGGCCAGTGGAGCATCACCACCAAGTCGGCCACGATGTTGAACACCAACACCGTGGTGGAGGACCCGAAGATCCTCGCCGCGGTGCGGGCCCAGCACAAGAAGACCGTGGAGTACGTCAACCAGGTCGTGGCGCGGGCGACCGTCGAGATGTCCGCCGTCGAGTCGCGGTACAAGGACACCCCGATCCTCGACTTCATCAACCACGTCCAGGCCGAGACGGTCACCAAGGCGCTGGCCGGCACGCAGTACGCCGACCTGCCGGTGCTGTCGCAGGCCTCGCCGTTCAGCCGTACCGCGGTCTTCCCGGCCGGTGACGTGAAGATCCGCGACGTGGCGGGCCTCTACGTGTTCGACAACACCCTCGAGGCGGTCGTGCTCAGCGGCGCCGAGGTGCGCGCGTACCTGGAGTACTCGGCGAAGTACTTCAACACCCTCGCGACCGGCGCCCCGGTCGACCCCGAGCAGATCAGCGACCCGTTGGTCCCGGACTACAACTACGACGCCTTCTCCGGCGTCGACTACGACATCGACATCGCGAAGCCGGTGGGTCAGCGGATCACCCGTCTCGTGCTGGCCGGCACGGACACCCCCGTGGCTGACGACGCGCAGTTCGTCGTCGCGGTGAACAACTACCGGCGCAGCGGGGGCGGCAACTTCCCCGGCATCGTCAAGACGCAGGTCTACAACGAGCAGCAGGAGATCCGCCAGCTGCTCATCGACTGGGCCCAGGCCAAGGGCACGATCGACCCGGCCGACTTCTTCCAGCCGAACTGGCGCCTTGTGCGCGAGGGCGTGCCGGTGTTCTGACCGGAACCGTAGTGACGGGCCGCGGGCGACGACTGCCTGCGGCCCGTCCGCGTTCCTGGTGTTCCGGTCCGGAGGCTCAGGCGCCGCGCCGCAGGTCCCAGCTCGGCGAGGGTGCCTCCGGCGCGCCACGGCCCGGGTCGGTCTCGGTCAGCTCCACCCGGTCCTCCGGACGTACCGCGGGTGGCAGCTCGCCGAACCGGACGTGTCGCAGGAAGGCGTAGTCGTCGTCGGTGAACCGCGGTTCCTCTCGAGCGTCGCTCATCGGCCACCCCCTTCGGCGACTCCATTCTCACTCCGGTTTCGCGTCGGCGCGCTTCGGCCGTTCGTCCGAGGCTCGTCGGCGATGACCCGTCGATGTCCGGCGGCACGTCACACCGCGTAAGGCATCCTAGGATCCTGGGTGGTGTCGGCGGACGGCTCGGCCCACCTCGTCCCGGATCGTCCACATCGGCCCCCTGCCCGGCGAGCGGCACTGCCACCCGCTCCGGGCGGAGCGTCAGGACGCCGGAACAGCGCGGCGTCGGGACGCGGGAATCCGGTCCAGCACGGCCAGCACCGCACGCACCTCGGGCCGGGCCAGCGTCTTGTCGAAGCTGGCCTGCCCCTGACAGAACCGCACGAACATCCGCCAGCCCGGGGGCGTGGCCACCAGCGCGTGGAAGATCTCCGGCCGGCGCGAGAACAGATCGAGCAGCCGGTAACCAGCCCGCATCGACGGCACCAACTGCTCGCCGACCGACCGCTCGTAGCCGGCCAGGTCCCCCTCGGCGACCGCCGTCCCGGCCAGCGCGCCCGAGCGCAGCGCGAAGCTGATCCCCTCCCGGCTCCACGGTTCGAGCAGGCCCGCCGCGTCCCCGGCGACCAGTACCCGGCCCTGGCGCAGCGGGGAGTCGTCCGCCCGGCAGCGGGTCAGGTGCCCGGAGTCGTGCGCCGCCGGCGCGTCGGCCAGACCGAGCCGCTCCACGAAGCGCCGCAGGTACTCCCGGGTCCGCTCCCCCTCGCCCCGGCCCGCGATCACCCCGACCGTCAGCCGGTCATCCTTGGGGAACACCCAGGCGTACGACCCGGGCAACGGGCCCCAGTCGAGCAGGACCCGCCCGCGCCAGCGTTCCTGCTGCTCCGGCGGGACCTCCAGCTCCAACTCCAGCCCCAGGTCCACCTGCCGATACCGGACGCCGACGTGCCGAGCGGTCACACCGGAGGAGCCGTCCGCCCCGATCACCGTCCGGGCGCGCACGGTCGTCCCGTCCGCCAGCCGCAGGCGTACGCCATCCGGGTCCTGCTCGACGGCGCGGACCGCGGCGCGTTCGCGGACCTCCGCCCCGGCCGCCACCGCGGCCGCGCGCAGCCGGTCGTCGAACTCCTCGCGGCGCACCATCGTCACCAGGGGCGCGCGGTGCCGGCGGGTGAAGCCGCGTCGCCCGTCCCAGGTGAACGTCACCCGGTCCACCCGATCGTGCGCGGGCACCTCGATCCGATCCCGCACAGCCGCCAGCGACGTGCCGATGAGGCCGCCACCGCAAGTCTTGTAACGCGGATGTTCGGCCCGCTCGAGAACCAGGGTTCGTACGCCGGCGCGGGCCGCGGCGTACGCGGCGGAGAGCCCGGCGGGGCCGGCGCCGACGACGGCGAGATCCCAAACGATCACGGGAGCAGCCTAGGGCACGCATCGGCCCTCCGGCCCGGAGGCAGGGCCGGGCCGAGCCGCGATCGCCCCTCGATCGGGTGGGCATCTTCACCCGGCCAAGGGGTAACCGCGCAGCGCAACCGCCTGCACAGGGGCGGACGCGAGCACGAGGAGGAAGCGATGCAGCGGGTGCAACTGTCAGACGTCGAGGAACGGGTGTACCAGGCGGTCACCGCGCTTGAGGCCCGTGGCCAGGTACCGTACCCCGACATGATCGCCGAGGAGTCCGGGCTGACCGCGGAGCAGTTGCAGGCGCCGCTGCACCTGTTGACCGAGAAGGGTCTGCTGCACCGGGAGGACTCACCGATGGCCGGATTGGACTTCGGCCCCAGGTTCTGCGCGCGTCAGATGGCGTGACCGGGAGGCGTCACGCGACGATTCGTCCCACGTTGGCCGGGGTAGCGGTCAGGAATGCGTGATCGACGCCAACGGGGGGCACGATGAGCACGGCGGGCAGCGAACCGGCCGACGTCGACCCTGCGGAGAACCGGCGACGCTGGCAGGCTCTCGGCGTCGGCCTCGTAGCGGCCTTCATGACGCTGCTCGACGTCAGTATCGTCAACGTGGCCATCCCCTCGCTGGACCAGGCGCTGCACGCCTCGCCCAGCGATCTGCAGTGGGTGCTCTCCGGCTACGCGCTCACCTTCGGTCTGGCGCTCGTGCCCGCGGGCCGATTCGGCGACGCCCGCGGGCGGCGCAACGCGTTCGTCTTCGGCATCGCGTTGTTCACCATCACCAGCGCCCTCGCCGGCCTGGCCCCCTCTCCCACCTGGCTGGTCATTGCCCGCCTTCTCCAGGGCGCCGCGGCCGGCATCGTCAACCCTCAGGTCACCGGCGTGATCCAGGAACTGTTCCGCGGTCCCGAACGGGCCCGGCCGTTCGGGCTGCTCGGCGCGACCATCGGTATCTCCACCGCCGTCGGGCCACTGCTCGGCGGCCTGCTCATCGCGCTGGGCGGACAGGAACACGGTTGGCGGTACGTCTTCTTCGTCAACGTGCCGGTAGGCATCATCGCCGTGATCCTCGGCTGGCGGCTCCTGCCCGCCCGGCAGAAGGGGCACGCGGACCGGCACCGCCTCGACCCGGTGGGGGTGATCCTGCTCGGCGTCGGAGTACTGCTGGTGCTGCTGCCGCTCGTGCAGGAACAGCAGTGGCGTACCCCGTGGAAGTGGGCGCTGATCCCGGCCGGCCTGCTGGTCCTGCTCGCCTTCGCCGTCTGGGAGCACCGGTACGCCCGGACCCGGCAGCCGCTGTTCGACCTGCGGCTGTTCAAGCTCCGGTCGTACACCCTCGGATCGCTGATCGCCCTGATCTACTTCGGTGGGTTCACCGCGATCTTCTTCATCTTCACCCTCTTCCTGCAGAACGGGCACGGGTACAGCGCCCTCGTCGCCGGCCTGGCCATCACACCGTTCGCGCTCGGCTCGGCGGCGGCCTCGGCGGCCGGCGGCCGGTTCGTCAACCGGACCGGTCGGCCGCTGGTCGCCGCCGGGCTGCTCGCCGTCGTGGTCGGCCTCGCCGGGACCTGGCTGGCGCTGCACGAGTTTCCGCACGCCCCGGCGCCCTGGGTCACCGCGGGCCCACTGCTGCTCGCCGGGATCGGCAGCGGCCTGGTGATCGCACCCAACCAGACGCTCACCCTCTCCCAGGTACCCGTGCCTCAGGCCGGCAGCGGAGCCGGGATGCTCCAGACCGGACAGCGAATCGGGTCGGCCGCCGGCATCGCCGCTGTCGGCTCGGCCTTCTTCGCGTCGCTGGCCAGCAAGAACGGCGACTTCACGGCCGCGTTCGAACACTCACTCGTGGTCGCCACCGTGATCATCTCGCTGGCGCTGATCGCCGCGCTGATCGACATCGTCGTCAGCCGTCGCCATGACCAGTGAGCCGTCCCGCGCCATCCGGCTTCCCGGGGCGGCCGCAGCTCGTGCTGCTCGATGACCGTGGGCGTGCCCTGGCCGAGTCAGCTCGTTGATCCGTCGGCGGAGGCGATCCTGTCGTGCACCTTGGCCGCGCAGTGGTCGAGCACCGTGCGGGCATCGAGGCCGAGACTCTCGATGGCGACCAGCGCGGTGAACGCGACGTCGGCGAGTTCGGCGGCGACCTCCTCCCGGGTGTGCGTGACACCCTTGCGCGGGTTCTGCCCAAGCAGCCCGATCCAGGCCCCCGCCACCTCACCAGCCTCCTCGGTGAGCTTGAGGACACGGCAGGTCAACTCCGCCTCCCCGGTGCCGTTGGCCGCGTCCAACCAGGCACGGAAGGCACGCGCCGTGACCCAGACCCGACCGTCGCCCGCCGCAGGATGAGCGTCGAGATGGCACGCCCGGTGGTGGGCGCGGTGAACGTGGCGATGCTCGCGGGGCTCGCACAGTTCCTCAGCGCCTTCCTGTTCGCCTGGGCCTACGCGCGCCACGCACGGCTGCGGCGCGACCGGGCCGCGCTCGACCTGCGCTGGGACACCCAGGACCGCACGCGGCACATCGCGGGCGGTGCGTCATGACCGGCGACCACCAGACACTGACGCTGCTGCTGTGCAGCGTGTTCGTCGCCGTCACGCTGGCGATCACCGCCTGGGTGAGCCGCACCCGGCACGGCTCGTCCGAGGAGTTCTACGTCGGCGGACGGCTGTTCTCCCCCATGGAGAACGGTTTCGCCATCGCGGGCGACTACGCCTCCGCCGCCTCTTTCCTGGGCGTGCCCGGGCTGATCGTGCTCGTCGGCTACGACGGGGTGCTCTACGTGGTGGGTTTCCTCGTCGGCTGGCTGGTGGTGCTGTTCCTGCTCGCCGAACTGGTGCGCAACTGCGGACGGTTCACCTTTGCCGACGTGGTCGCGGCACGCATGGCCGAGCGCCCGGTACGGCTCGCGGCGGGCACCTCCTCGGTCACCGTGTGCCTGCTGTACCTGGTGGCGCAGATGGTCGGTGCGGGCACCCTCGTCGCCCTGCTCCTCGGCCGGACCGGCGGCGCGGCACAGGTGTGGACGGTGACCGGCGTCGGGGTCCTGATGGTGCTCTACGTGTCGCTGGGCGGTATGCGGGCCACCACCTGGATCCAGATCGTCAAGGCGGTCGTGCTGCTGGCCGGCACCCTCGCCCTGACCGTGCTCGTCCTCGTCCGCTTCCACGGCGATGTGAACCGGCTGCTGCTCACCGCCGCCGCGCACAGCGGCCACGGGGACGCCTTCCTCGCGCCCGGCCTGCGGTACGGCGGCGACTGGACCGCCCGCCTGGACTTCCTCAGCCTCGGCCTGGCGCTGGTGCTCGGCACCGGCGGCCTGCCGCACATCCTGGCGCGCTTCTACACCGTGCCGACCGCGCGGGCCGCCCGCCGTTCGGCCCTGTGGGCCATCGGCCTCATCGGCGTGTTCTACCTGATGACGATCGTCCTCGGGTTCGGTGCCGCCGCGCTCGTCGGACCGGACGCCGTCCGCGGCTCGAACGCGGCCGGGAACACCGCGGTGCCCCTGCTCGCCCTCCACCTGGGCGGCGGCCCGGGCTCCACCACGGGAGCGGTCCTGGTGGCCGTGGTGGCCGCCGTCGCCCTCGCCACCATCGTCGCGGTGGTCGCCGGACTCACGCTGTCCTCCTCGGCCGCGGTCGCCCACGACCTGTACGCGGCGCTGCGGCGCCGTGACCGCCGGCCGCGCAGCGAGGTGGCCGTGGCACGGATCGCGGCCGTGGCCGTCGGGGCGGCCGCCATCGCCCTGGGCCTGCTCGCCCGCGAACTGAACGTCGCGGTCCTGGTCGGCCTCGCCTTCGCGGTCGCCGCCTCCGCGAACCTTCCGGTGCTGCTGTACTCGCTGTTCTGGCGGTCCTTCACCACCCGCGGTGCGGTCTGGGCCGTCTACGGGGGGCTGGTTCCCGCCGTGCTGCTCGTGGTGCTCTCCCCGGTGGTCTCCGGCAGCCCCGACGCGCTGTTCCCCGGCGTCGACTTCCACTGTTTCCCGCTGTGCAACCCCGGCATCGCCTCCGTCCCGCTGGGCTTCCTCGCCGGCTGGCTCGGCACCGTCACATCCGCCGCACCCCCGGACGAGGCCCGGCACGCGGAGACCGAGGTGCGGTCCCTGACCGGCGCGGGCGCCGCGTAGCCGGCCCTCGCCCCGCAGTCACGGGAGCGCCCTCACGGCGTCACCCACGCATACCGGTGCTCCGGGCGACCCGTGTCGCCGTACTTCAAGGACAGCCGCAGCCGGCCGGCCCGTTCCAGGTGGCGCAGATAGCGCTGGGCGGTGGAGCGGCTCAGCCCGGTCCGGGCGGCCACCTCGTGGGCCGACAGCGGCCGTCCCGCGCTGTGCAGGACCCCGCAGATCAGATCGGTCGTCGGCGCCGAATGCCCGCTGGGCAGACCGGGGGAGGACGGGGAGGACACGGTGCGCAGCGCGGCGAAGATCCGGTCCACCTGTTCCTGCCCGGCGACCCCTTGGCCGCCGACCCGGTCCACCGTGCGGCGTAGCGCGGCGTAGGACTCCAGTCGGCTGCGCAGCGCGGCGAAGGTGAACGGCTTGACCAGGTAGTGCAGCGCGCCCAGCCGCATCGCCTGCTGCACGGTCGCCACATCGCCCGCCGCCGTGATCATGATGACGTCGGTGCCCAGGCCCTGCTGCCGCATCCGGTGGACGAGATCCAGCCCCGAGCGGTCCGGCAGGTACTGGTCGAGGAGCACCAGGTCGATGCCGCCGCGCTGCACGGTCGTCAGGGCCTGGTCGGCGTTGTGCGCGCGGGTGACCACCCGGAACCCGGGAACCTTTCCCACGTACGCGGCGTTGATCTCAGCGACACGGAAGTCGTCGTCGACCACCAGGACGTCAATCATCGGGCCTCTTTCCCTCAAGGCCGGGCGAGCGTCGAGCCCGTGTTCCCGCTGTGCTGTTGTAGCGCGAGCAAAACGAGCACAACAGATGTTTGCGAGCAGATGAACGGCTTGTGACGGCAAGACTGCTGCCCGGGCCGGATCGCCTCTACCGTCCCGGCCCATGAGCGCAGTGACCAGCCCCGTCATCGAACTGCGGGGCGCGAGCAAGACGTTCAGGACCCCGTCGGGGGGCCTGCACACCGCGGTGCGCGGCCTGGATCTGACCGTGGAGCGCGGTGAGTTCGTGGCCGTGGTCGGCCCCACCGGCTGCGGCAAGTCGACCACGCTGACCCTGGTCAGCGGCCTGGAGGAGCCCACCGAGGGCGAGGTGCTGGTGGCCGGGGAACCGGTCCGTGGCGTCGGCGACAAGGTCGGCTTCGTCTTCCAGCAGGACGCCACCTTCCCCTGGCGCACGGTGCTGTCCAACGTGATGGCCGGCCCCCGCTTCCGGGGGGTGCCGAAGGCGGAGGCGAAGCAGAAGGCACGTGCCTGGCTGTCCCGGGTCGGGCTCGCCGCCTTCGAGGACCGCTACCCGCACCAGCTCTCCGGCGGCCAGCGCAAACGTGTCGCACTCGCCGCGACCTTCGTCAACGACCCCGAGATCCTGCTGATGGACGAGCCGTTCTCGGCGCTCGACGTGCAGACCCGGGCGCTGATGTCGGACGAGCTGCTTCAGCTGTGGGAGGGCTCGGGCGCCTCGGTCGTGTTCGTCACCCACGACCTGGAGGAGGCCATCGCCCTGGCCGACAAGGTCGTCGTGATGACGGCCGGCCCCGCCACCGTCAAGCAGGTCTTCGACATCCACCTGCCCCGCCCCCGCAAGGTCGAACAGGTCCGCCTGCAGACCGAGTTCGTCGAGATCTACCGCGAGATCTGGGAGTCCCTCGGCGAAGAGGTCCGCATCACCCGTGAGCGAGGTGCCCATGTCGCCTGAGGTGCTCAGCACACCGGCCGCCGACCTCGCCGTAACCGGCGACCGCTCCCCGTCACGGCCCCGCGCCGCCCGCCGCCGCAAGGCGGTCGTCACCACCACCCGTGTGCTGGTCCTGATCGCGGTGCTCGGTCTGTGGGAGGTCCTCTCCCGTGCCCGGATCATCGATCCGTTCAACTTCTCGATGCCGTCGCAGATCTGGGACCAGATCTGGACCTGGGTCACCCACGGAACCGCCCTCGGCTCGCTGGGCGAGCAGATCTGGTACACGCTCTACGAGGCGCTGCTCGGCTGGGTGTGCGGCGTGGTGGCGGGTGTGGTCCTCGGCATCGCGCTCGGACGTGTCCGGTTCCTGGCGGACGTCCTCGGGCCCTACATCAAGGTGCTCAACTCCATCCCGAGGATCGTCCTCGCCCCGATCTTCGTGATCTGGTTCGGGCTCGGCCCGGCCTCCAAGGTCGCCTCCGCCGTCGTGCTGGTCTTCTTCCCGGTGTTCTTCAACGCCTTCCAGGGCGCCCGCGAGGTCGACCGGAACCTGGTCGCCAACGCCCGCATCCTCGGCGCGAGCGACCGCCGGGTGACCCTCCAGGTGGTCATCCCGTCCGCGACCTCCTGGATCTTCACCAGCCTGCACGTCAGCTTCGGATTCGCGCTGATCGGCGCCATCGTCGGCGAGTACATCGGCGCCACCCGCGGCATCGGGCTGCTCGTCGCCCAGTCCCAGGGCACGTTCAACGCCGCCGGTGTCTACGCCGCGATGGTCATCCTCGCCGCGGTCGCGCTGATCGCCGAGGGGCTGCTCACCTACGCCGAACGCCGCATCTTCCGCTGGCGGCCCGCCGGTTCCGGTCAGTGACCGCGGCCCGTCACCTGCCCGCCGCCTCCTTCCGCACCGCCTCCTGACGAGGCACCGCTTCATCACAAGGACGTGAACCACCATGCGTACCCCCGCCCGCCACGCGGCCTCGGCCGCGGCCGCCCTGCTCGCCCTGTCCTGTCTGACCGCCTGCGCCGACGACGCGTCCACCTCGACCTCCGCCGCAGGCGGGGGCGGCAAGGGCGAGCACGTGAAGATCATGGTCGGCGGCCTGGACAAGGTCATCTACCTGCCGGCGATGCTCACCCAGCGGCTCGGCTACTTCTCCGCCGAGGGCCTGGACGTGGAACTGCTCAGCGAGCCCGCCGGGGTGCAGGCGGAGACCGCGCTCGTCGCCGGCCAGGTCCAGGGCACCGTCGGCTTCTACGACCACACCCTCGACCTGCAGGTCAAGGGCAAGGAGGTGGAGTCCGTGGTGCAGTTCTCGCACGCGCCCGGCGAGGTGGAGGTCGTCTCCGCGAAGGCCGCCGGCAGCATCAGGTCGCCGAAGGACTTCAAGGGCAAGAAGCTGGGCGTGACCGGCCTCGGCTCCTCCACCGACTTCCTGACCAAGTACCTCGCCGTCAAGAACGGCGTCGACGTCAGCGAGTTCACCCCGGTCGCCGTCGGCGCCGGACAGACCTTCGTCTCCGCCCTGCAGAAGGGCTCCATCGACGCCGGCATGACCACCGACCCCACGGTCGCCACACTGCTGCGGAAGAAGGCCGGCACGGTCCTCGTCGACATGCGCACCCCCGAGGGGTCGCAGGCGGCGCTCGGCGGGCCGTACCCGTCGTCCAGCCTGTACATGCGGACGGACTGGGTGAACAGCCACAAGGACACCGTCCAGAAGCTGGTCAACGCCTTCGTCAAGACGCTGAGGTGGATGCACACCCACAGCGCCGCCGAGATCGCCGCCAAGATGCCCGCCGACTACTCCCAGGGCGACGAGGCGCTGTACGCCGAGGCCATCAAGGACACGGTGCCGATGTTCACCGAGGACGGCGTCATGCCGGCCAACGGCCCCGAGACCGTCGAGAAGGTCCTCAGGGCGTTCAACCCGACCATCAAGAACGCCGAGGTCGACCTGGCCAGGACGTATACGACCGAGTTCGTGGAGAAGGCCGCCGGCTGAGCCGTACGGCCCCGCACCGGGAGCCGCGCCGTGCCTCCGCGGACCGCGCCCTGACGGTCACCGCGGTCGCCGTGGCTCCTCCGCGACGCTCCCGCCGCCCGGCCCGGTGCCGGTCCCGGTCGCTGCCTCGGTCCCGTCACCCGGCGTGGGCCCGGAGACCACCACAGGCGCGGGCCTCGGCGGGGCGGCTGCCGCCGGGCCGGGCTCGGCGGGTGCCAGGCCGGGCTCGGTCAGGGCCTCGGGCAGGACGACCGTGAACCGGGCTCCGCCGCCGGGCGCGTCGGCGACCGTCACGCTGCCTCCCTGCCGTTCGGCGAGCCTGCGCACCAGGGACAGGCCGAGGCCGCGCTTGCCGTGCGCCGGAGGCCGCTTGGTGGACCAGCCCTCGGTGAAGATCACCTCGCGCCGGTCCGGCGGGATCCCCGGCCCGGTGTCCCGCACCCGCAGCACCGCGGTGCGGCCCTCGGTGCGCAGCTCGACCTCCACCCGGGCGTGCGGCGTGGCCGCGACCGCGTCCAGCGCGTTGTCGACCAGGTTGCCGACGATCGTCACCAGCCCGCGCGGATCGACCAGCCGGTCCGGCAGCCGGGTGGCGTCGGAGATCCACAGTGCCACCCCGCGCTCGGCCGCCACCGTCGCCTTGCCCACCAGCAGTGCGGCGATCAGCGGGTCCCGGATCTTCTCGGTGACCTGCTCGGCGGTGGACCGGTGGCCGCCGACCACCTCCCCGACGAACTCCAGGGCGTCGTCGTACATCTCCAGCTCCAGCAGCCCGAGCAGGGTGTGCATCCGGTTGGCGTGCTCGTGGTCCTGGGCGCGCAGCGCCTCTATCAGACCGCGGGTGGAGTCCAGTTCCCGGGCGAGCTGTTCCACCTCGGTCCGGTCGCGCAGGGTGGCCACGGCGCCTCCGTCGTCGGTGGGCATCCGGTTGGCGACCAGCACCCGCTGCCCCCGCACGGTCAGCAGATCGGTGCCCGTCACCCGGCCGGCCAGGACGTCGGTGGTGCGGCCCGCGCCCAAGGTCTCGTCCGGCGACCGGCCGAGTGCCTCGTCGCCGATGCCCAGCAGCCGTCGGGCCTCGTCGTTGAGCAGCCGCACCCGGCCCTCGCGGTCGAGGGCCACGACCCCTTCCCGGATGCCGTGCAGCATCGCCTCGCGCTCGGCGAGCAGCGCCGCGATGTCGGAGAAGGCCAGGTCCCTGGTGCTGCGCTGGACCCGCCGGGAGATCAGCCAGGCCACCAGGGCGCCGGCGGCCAGGGCACCGCCGGCGTAGGCGAGCAGGCCGGGGACGGCGTGGATCAGCCGGGAGCGGACGCTGTCGTAGGCGATACCCACCGAGACCGCCCCGACGATGCGGTGGCCGCTGTCGTACAGCGGCACCTTGCCGCGGGCCGAACGGCCCAGGGTGCCGGTGTCGATCTCCATGACCTTCCGTCCGGCCAGGGCCGCACCCGGGTCCGTGGAGACGTGCTCGCCGACCCGGCTCGGATTGCTGTGCGACCAGCGGATGCCGTTGCGGTCCATCACCACCACGTACTCGGCGCCGGTCGCCTTGCGGATCCGTTCGGCCTCCTGCTGCACCGGTCCGTCGACGGACGGTCGCGTGGTGAGCAGGTCCTTGACCACCTGCGGGTTCTCCGCGGTGGTCGCGGCGATGGCGAGTGCCCGGCGCATCGCCTGGTCGTCGAGCTGGTGGCCGAGCGGCGCGAGGAACAGTCCGGTCGCCAGCACGGCGACCCCCGCGGCGATCGCCAGCTGCATCAGCAGCACCTGCGAGAACACCTTGCGGGGCAGACCCAGGCGCCGACGGCGTGCGACAACGGTGGTGGACATGCCGACGACGGTACGTCCGGTGACCGGGGCGGCCCCAGGGGCGGGAGGCGACGCAGCCAGGCGTGCGAGGCGCGTGTGCCGTGTCCTCAGCAGGTGTCGCGTGTGCGGTGTCTCAGCGGGTGTCGCGTGTGCGGTGTCTCAGCGGGCGTCACCTGTGCGGTGTCTCAGCGGGCGACGGCGAGTTCGCGGACGGCCACCACGTCCATCCGGGCCGGGGTGCCCAGCACCGAGGCTCCGCAGCTGTCCGGCCGGGGCGGCACGGCGGCGCCCTGGGCGACGGTCACGTGCCACCGGCGCCCGTCCCGGTGGGCGACGGTCACCTCCCAGCGGGGTGCGGCACCCTCGATGCCCGTGACGTCCAGCACCTCGGCCCGTTCCTCGCCCAGTGCCCGGCGCACGGCCAACTCGGCCGCCTGCCCGGGGCGCTCCCACGCGGTGCGTCCCCGGCATCCGTCGAGGGCCACCCGGCCCGCGCGTACGCCGTCGACCGCCGCGACGACGGTGGACAGTTCGGCCCGCCCGTAGGCGTAGCCGTACGGCAGGAGCAGCACCGTCGGCGAGAAGCGGTGGCCGCCCAGGTGCGTCACCTCCCACACCTCGCGCAGTCCGCGTGCGGTCAGCAAGGCGGCCAGCGGTCGGCCGAGCAGGGCGCAGCACTGGTCGCGGCGGCCGTTGGTGCAGACGAGCGCGAGCGGGTCGCCGGTGTGCGGGCGCCCGCGCAGCACCGTGTCGAAGGAACGCGGGTCGCCCCGGCCGAGGGCGGCGAGGTCCAGGTCGAGCAGCCGCCGCGGGTCGGCCGTCATGGCCCCGTGCAGCCAGGCGAGGCCGGGGGTGGTGTGGGCGGCGTACACCTGCCGCGGGGACGGAGCGTGGCAGTCGGCGTGCCGTCCCGGACGGCGGATGAGTGCGATCCGTACGCCGGTGCCCTGGGCGGCCTGCTCGAGCGCCCGCCCCAGCGCGGGGTCCAGATGGCTGGAAGTGAGCGCCTTGGCGCCCCAGGGGCCGGGCTGCTCCAGCAGCAGCCAGGTCGCCGCGGTGGGAGCCGTGGCGGACAGCGGCTCGTCGAGCTGCCGGGAGAGGCTCGCGCAGGTACTCACAGAGGTGAGCCTAACCTGACCGGGCGTGGGGCGAATCCCGGCCGTCGGAGTGATCCGTTCCGCTGCCGTCGCGCGGTGGACGGACCTGGCGGTCGGGCCTCACCCGGTCGGCAGCGGTCGGGGCGGACGCGGCCCGGTGTACCGGCCGCTCGGCCGCATCCGCAGCGGCGGCTCCCCGTACTCCTCCAGGGCGTGGGCGATCCAGCCGGCCGTGCGGGCCACGGCGAAGACGGTCTCGCAGGCGGCGGACGTCATGCCGCTGGAGGCGGTCAGCACGGCGAGCGCCAGGTCGACGTTGGGGTGCAGCGGGGTGTGACGGGCGGCGGTGGCCGCGATGTCGCGGGCGGCGGCCAGGGCGGGCGCGGCGTGGGGGATCTCCTCCAGCAGCTCGAACAGCACACGGGCGCGGGGATCCTCACCGCGGTACAGGCGGTGGCCGAGCCCGGGGATCCGGCGGCCCTCCCGCAGTTCGCCGGCGACCACGGGACCCGCGGTGCCCCGGTCCAGGACCTGAAGGATCAGCCGGTGGGCGAGCCCTCCGGCCGCGCCGTGCAGCGGCCCCTCGATCACGCCGAGCCCGGCGGAGACGGCGGCGTACACAGGGGCGCGGGCGGAGGCGGCGACGCGCACGGCGAGCGTGGAGGCGGCCAGGTCGTGGTCGGCGAGCAGGGCGAGGGCCGTGTCCAGTGCGGCCAGTGACGCCTCGTCGGGCTTCCGGTCGGTCAGCCGCGCCCACAGACGGTGGGCGATCGGACCCTGCCCGGCGGTGTCCGCCCCGCGCACGGGCAGGGCGTCGACGAGGGTGGGGACGAGGATGCGCGCGGTGCCGAGCACGGCGTCCGGCGCCAGGTCGAACCGCAGCGGATCCGCGGCCGCGGCGGCGACCGCCGCGACCCTCAGCCGGTCGGTGGGGCCGGCGTCCTCGGGCAGCGATCCCGCTGCGTGGCGGGCCGCGGCGACGGACGTCTCGGGCGCGGCGAAGGAGGCCCCCGGGCACGGCCGGCCGGTCCACAGCCACTCGGCGACCTCCTCGTAGGAGTGCCGGCGGGCGAGGTTGGCGGCGTCGACGCCGCGGTAGTAGTACCGGTCGTCCTCGATGAGCGTGAGCCGGGTGTGCACGGACAGGTCCGTGGCGGCCGAGGCCGTGCCGTTCTCCCGCCGGTTGCGGCGGGCGAGCGCCTCGACCTCCTGCGGGTCGAAGGTGCTGCCGCGGCTTCCCGGCTCCCGTCTGCTGGTCAGCTGGCCGCGGCTGACGTAGGCGTACACGGTCTCCGGCTTCACACCGAGCAGTTCGGCGGTCTCCCGGGTGGTCAGTCGCCGCCGGGAGCCGGGGAGGGCCCCATCCTGATCGCTCATGGACTCACCGTATCCACATCGACGCGGACTGGACGAGGAACATTGATTGTCAATCAACATTGACAACTATTGACCACAGCATGGACAGTCGGTCGCATCCGTTGTCCGTTGTCGCCCGTCACCACTCGGAGGAGATGCGATGTCCCGTCCCAGGAGCGCAGCCCCGACCGTCGACGTCCCGCGAGGGCTCGCCGGCGTCGTCGTCACCGACACCCGGATCGGGGACGTCCGGGGCGCCGAGGGCTTCTACCACTACCGGCAGTACTCCGCCGTCGACCTCGCCCGCACCCGCAGCTTCGAGGACGTGTGGCATCTGCTGATCCACGGCGAACTGCCGGACGCCCGGCGCGGTGCCGCCTTCGCCGCCGAGACGGCCGCCCTGCGCACGCTCCCCGACGCGGTGCGCTCGGCCCTGCCCGCGCTCGCCGAGGC
>NZ_JBFAAL010000006.1:0-380233 GCF_040639715.1 Micromonospora sp. NPDC023737 | reverse complement strand
TCAACGACCCGGCCCCCGGCATGATTCCGCGGCGGGGGTGGCCTCGGGCACGGGACGCCCACCCCGATACCGGATATTCCACGCGCCCAGCCGCCTGCCGACCCGGACAAACCGACCTGGTGAGGTCGGCGCGTGACGTGATCGACTCGCCTTCAATGAAGTCGCGGTAACCCAGCGTCTGGGACACCCCGACATCAATGAACCCGAGTTGATCATCCCGCCGATCCCGCCGATCCCCGCCGATCGGGCCGATCCTGCCGACCACGCGGATCGGGCCGGCCGATCGCCCCGGTTCCCGCCGACCGTGCCGGTCCCGGACGACGCGCCGACCGTGCCCGACCGTGCCGATCGTGCCCGCCCTGCGCCGACCGTGCCCGACCGTGCCGATCGTGCCCGCCCTGCGCCGACCGTGCCCGACCGTGCCGACCGTGCCCGCCCTGCGCCGACCGTGCCCGACCGTGCCGACCGTGCCCGCCCTGCGCCGACCGTGCCAGCCTGCGTCGACCCGCGACAAGATCATGACGGCCGAGGAGTCCCATGCGCCGATCTCGCCGCCGTGCCGATCTCGTCGACCGCGCAGCCTGGGCCGATCGCACCGCCTGCGTCGCCTGCGCCGACCGTGCCGGCCTGCGCCGACCGCACCGATCTCGCCGATCCCGCCGTCCGTGCCGATCTCGTCGACCGCGCAGCCTGGGCCGACCGCGCCGCGTGCGCCGACCGCATCGCCTGCGCCGATCGCGCCGACTCGCCAACCTGGGCGACGAACGGTGGCGTTGCCGGTGTGTCCGGATACAACACCGGTATCCGGACGCACCTCCGTCTCGCCCGGCCGCCCCTGGATCCCGCCTCGGCTCGACATGATCGACAGGAAACGGCCTCGGCCTCGGGTCGCTCGGGTGAGCCTTATGAAACAGGTCTCGGCGGCGCTGCCTCATCTACCGGATGCGGGGCCGACCGAGTGCCGACACGTTCCGGCGTTCTGGTGCGAGCGGACGCGGTCACGGCCACGCCCGCTCGCACCATCCGCGTCAGGGCAGGTTGGGGTAGAGCGCGGCCACCCCGCCGGCCAGCCCCGCCTGGACGTGGCGGCTGACGTCGTCGGCCAGGATCTCGTAGGACCCCGCCTCGATGCCGTCGACGGCGATCCGGGCGATGTCCGCCGGGTCGGCCTTCGGCGCGTCGAACTGTTCGGCCATTTCGGTCTCCATGAACCCGACGTGCAGGCTCGAGAGCCGGATGTCGCGTTCGGCGAGGGGGCCGCGGAGCGCGTTGCTGAGGCCCCACTGGGCCGACTTCGCCGCGCTGTACGCCGGCAGTTCCTGCAGGGTGACCCAGGAGACGACGGAGAGCACGTTGAGGACGCCGCCTCCGCCGTTACCGGCGATGATCGGCGTGAAGGCCCGCACCATGGACAGGGTGCCGAAGTAGTGGGTCTCCATGTCCTGCCGGATCAGGTCCAGCTCTCCGGTGAGCAGGTCGCCGCCGACCGCGCTGCCGGCGTTGTTGATCAGTAGGTTCACGTCGTGCGCCAGTTCGGCGGCGGCGGCGACCGAGGTGGGATCGGTGATGTCGAGTCGGACCGGCTTGACGCCGGGCAGGTCGACGCTGTCCGGGTTGCGGGCGCCGGCGTAGACGGTGGCGCCCCGGGCGACGAGTTCGGCGGCGAACTGCCGGCCGAGGCCCCGGTTGGCACCGGTGACGAGGGCGGTGCTTCCGGCGATCTTCATGCGGTTACTCCTGGAGCATCTGAGGGGATGGGACGGGTCGGCGTGGTGCCGCCCGGACAGGTCATTCGGTGTCGGCGAGGAGCAGGCCCGGCCCCGGACGTACGTCGAGGCCGTCCGGATCGACGTCGTGCCCGGCGGCGCAGCGCAGCACCGCGTGCACCTCGGCGCCGCAGTCGTGGTGCGCGAGCCACACCGACGGCCCGGCGGGGTCGGCCGCCCAGGTGTCGCCCCACTGCCGCAGCGCGACCAGTACCGGGACCAGTTGCGCGCCCTTTTCGGTCAGTACGTACTCGTCGCGGGTGCGTTTCCCGGGTTCCTGGTAGGGGCGCCGTTCGAGCAGCCCGTCGGCGACGAGCTGCTTGAGCCGGGCTGCGGCGACCGGCTCGCTGATGCCCACCCGGGCGGCGAAGTCGTCGAACCGTCGGGTGCCGAGGGACGCCTCGCGCAGCAGTAGGAGCGTCGAGCGGTTGCCGACCACGTCGAGCGTCCGTGCGATCGAGCAGTTGGTCATCAGCCAGGCGTCCCGGTTGGCGAGGAGATCCGTCATGGCAGGCACGCTACCCGAGCTGACTTAGGCAAAGCAAAGTCAGGGGGGTCACGTCGGCGTTTCCCGGAAGCGGGAATACGTCCGCCCGCGCTGTCCGGGCCCGTGCGGCAGACGTACGGGCCGTGTCGGCGGGGGCGGGACACCGGCACGGCCGGCCGGGTGACGGTCCGTATCCTGTGCCCGAAAGCCGATGTGAAGCAGAAGGGAGACGGCGTGGCCACCCAGGTCGAGACGTTGGAGTTCCAAGCCGAGGCACGTCAGCTGCTACAGCTGATGGTTCACTCGATCTACTCGAACAAGGACGTCTTCCTCCGCGAGCTCATCTCGAACGCCTCGGACGCGCTGGACAAGCTGCGGCTGGCTTCCCTGGTCGACAAGGACCTCGACGTCGACACCTCCGACCTGCGCATCGAGCTGGAGGTCGACCGGGACGCGCGCACGCTGACCGTCCGGGACAACGGCATCGGGATGACCCGCGACGAGGTGGTCTCGGTGATCGGCACCATCGCCAAGTCGGGCACCGCCGAGCTGCTGCGTACGTTGCGCGAGTCCGCCGACTCCGCCGCCTCGCAGGAACTGATCGGGCAGTTCGGCGTCGGGTTCTACGCCGCGTTCATGGTCGCCGACCGGGTGGAGCTGCTCACCCGGAAGGCCGGCGAGCAGGGCGGCACCCGTTGGTCGTCCAGCGGTGAGGGCACCTACTCGGTCGAGTCGGTCGACACGGCACCGCAGGGCACCTCGGTCACCCTGCACCTCAAGCCCGCCGACACCGAGGACAGCCTGCACGACTACACGGCCGAGTGGACGATCCGGGAGATCGTCAAGCGCTACTCCGACTTCATCGCCTGGCCCATCCGGATGACTGTCGAGCGGCCGGGCGAGGACGGCGCGACCACGCGCGAGGAGCAGACGCTCAACTCGATGAAGGCGCTCTGGGCGCGTCCCCGCGACGAGGTCGACCAGGCCGAGTACCACGAGTTCTACAAGCACGTCGCGCACGACTGGGCCGATCCGCTGGAGATCGTGCACATGCGGGGCGAGGGCACCTTCGAGTACGAGGCGCTGCTCTTCATCCCGGCCCACGCGCCTCTGGACCTCTTCGCTCCGCAGGGCCGTCGCGGCGTCCAGCTGTACGTCAAGCGGGTGTTCATCATGGACGACTGCGAGGCGTTGATGCCGAACTACCTGCGCTTCGTCAAGGGCGTGGTGGACGCGCACGACCTGTCGTTGAACATCTCCCGGGAGATCCTGCAGCAGGACCGGCAGATCCAGGTCGTCCGGCGCCGCCTGGTCAAGAAGATCCTCGCCACGGTGAAGGACCTGAAGGCCAACCACGCCGAGCGGTACCGCACCTTCTGGGCCGAGTTCGGCGCGGTCGTCAAGGAAGGCCTGATCGACGACGCGGAGAACCGGGACACGCTGCTGGAGTTGGTCAGCGCCGCCTCCACCCACGATCCGGCCGAGCCGACCGACCTGCGCGGTTACGTCGAGCGGATGAAGGACGGGCAGAGCGAGATCTGGTACGCCACCGGCGATTCCCGCGCCATGCTGGAGAATTCCCCGCACATGGAGGCGTTCCGGGCCAAGGGGCTCGAGGTGCTGCTGCTCACCGACCCGGTCGACGAGGTGTGGGTCGAGCGGGTCGGCGAGTACGACGGCAAGCCGCTGCGTTCGATCGCCAAGGGCGAGGTCGACCTGGACACCGACGAGGAGCGCCAGCAGGCCGAGGTAGAACGGGAGCAGCAGCGCAAGGACCACGCCGACCTGTTGACCTGGATGGGGAGCACGCTGGCCGACAACGTGAAGGAGGTCCGGCTCTCCTCCCGGCTGACCACCTCGCCGGCCTGCGTGGTCGGTGACGCGCACGACCTCACCCCGACGCTGGAGAAGATGTACCGGGCGATGGGGCACGAGGTGCCGTCGGTCAAGCGGATCCTTGAGCTGAACCCGGGGCACCCGCTGGTCGCGGGGCTGCGCAAGGCGCACGAGCAGGGCGGCGACCAGGCCGAGCTGCGGGAGACCGCCGAGCTGCTGTACGGGATGGCGCTGCTCGCCGAGGGCGGTGAGCTGGCCGACCCGTCCCGGTTCACCCGGCTCCTCGCCGATCGCCTCTCCCGGACGCTCTGAGAGACCTCCGGTTGGCGGCGCGCCCGTGAGCGGGCGTGCCGCCGACCGGTGGCGGCGGTGAGCTAGACCGAGCCGACGAACTGGCTCATGTGGTAGGCGGTGCTGCGGCCGTCGAGCGTCCGGGTCCACTTCGACACCATCAGGTGCAGGTCGTTGGGCTGGCGGCTCGACCAGGGGTGGATGAAGCCGCCGTAGAGGCCGGGCTCCTGCCAGGAGGTGACCTGCACCTTCTCGGCGGTCCATACCTGGTCCGGCCCGGCGGCGGTGCGGGTGACGATGCAGCCGTTGGCGCCGTTGAGATACGACATCACCCAGGTGCCGTCGGCGAGCCGGCGTACGGACGGTTCGCCGAAGCGCCCGGTCAGGATGGGTGTGCACGGGCGGCCCCAGCCCCAGTTGCTGCCGTTCCAGCCCCACCCCTCGTACGACTCGGGAAAGAACAGCCGGTCCCACCGGACGCGGCGCAGCATCATCGGGCCGTTCTGCCTTCCCGCGCGGACCGAGAACACGTAGACCCAGTCGCCGTCGCGCTGCATCGTCCACATCTGGAACGGATCGGTGTTGGTGGCGTCGTTCCACCACTTGAGCGGGGTGCGGACGAAGTCGTTGCCGTTGTCGCTGTACGCCAGGCCGGCGTAGCGCGACCGCCAGTGCGGGCCGGCGGGGCCGGCGGAGTTCCAGTTCTCGATGCTCATGTACGAGATCAGCTGCCGGCCGGTCTCCGGGAAGCTGATGCCGTCGTTCGGGATGACGGTGACTTCCCAGAGGCCGTCGATGCCGATGCCGTTGTGGCCGTTGTGCATCAGCTCCGGGGCGCGACCGTTGCCGGCGACCCGCGCGGCGCTGTCGAAGACCACCCCGCCGGAGGCGCCCGGGTGGACGTTGGAGCGCAGCATCACCGGTGACCGCCAGTCGTTGGGGAGTGGCGGGCCCTCGGGCCACGGCGTGTTGAAGGTGTCGCCGAACAGGTAGCCGATGGAGCCGTTCTCCAACATGTACGGGATGCCGAGATCGGTGCCCGCCACCTGCCATCGGCTGTTGGTGTCGAGGTCGGCGCCGGTGAGGCGCTTCCGCCAGGTGGCGGCCTGAGCCTCGCCGCCGAGGGCGAGGGTCGGGGCGACGGCGGAGGCCATCCCGACCGCTCCCGTCCTGAGGAGGAAGGTTCGACGACTCAGCGCCATGTCTGCCCTCCTGGTATCGCCGGTTCCAACGACGGGTGACGTCGGTTCCAACCACGGTGACTGCCGTTGCCGGACGGTGTGCGTACCCCGAAGTCAAGTCCCGCCGCTCGACGTGTGTCAATACCTGGCCGCATGCTCGTGCCGCGAGCGACGCCGGTGGACCCGAACCTGTTCGTCGGGGCCGCGCTCTGTCGCACTGAGGTTGGGCCCCGTTCTGGCTGGTCAACGGCCAAGCGCGGTGGCTCCCGGCGCTCTCCTCATCGGACTGACAAGACAGCTGTGGCGTTTCAGAGGCGCGATACGCCGGTGACTTTCGTTTGTTTGTAGGAAAGTACAGCCGGGGGCAACGAAAGCTCTGGACACGTTCGGGCCAAGTTAGTAGTGTCGGGATCCATCGATATGTTTCAGCGGGATGAACCGGCGGCGCGGTGAGTCTCGAACGGTGGCCCCAGGCGGCGCAGCACGTCCGGCGGTCACCGGCCCGGCCAGGGACGACACCACCCCGGGTCGGCGTACGCCCTGCGACCCCGCGCCGAGGGGTGCGAAGGGCGTGACCGATTCGCTCCCGATGCCACCTCGCGAGCTCCGAGGCGGCCCGACCACCCGTTCGGCTTCGCGCTGAACCCTGCCCGGTGACGTGGGCGATCCGGCTCGTCCAGCCTTGGCCGGGCGGGTCCCAAAACCTCACACAGGACGGCCGCGGCATCGCCACGGCCGGGGATTCCGTGCGGCCAAGGAGGGGCCCACGGTACCGCCGATCGGCGACCTATCTGGACAAGAGGCGACCTGACATCGACGGGGGATGCCTGGCCCCGGCGTGCGCGCCTCGGACCTGGGAGAGAGGCATTGATGAACGGCTACTCACCCCCTGGCCGGCTCACGGCGGGACGGCTCCGGAGATCGATCACGGCCGTGGCCACGGCCGCCCTGGTGTGGCTGACCGCCGGACTGGTGGCGGCGCCGGCGAACGCGAAGCCGGTCGACACCGAACGGTCCACCGCCCCTGCGGCGGCACAACCTCGCCAGTTGCAGGCCCAGGTGCTCACCTGGACCGCCGGCGACAACTTCCTGGCCTACCGCTCCGCGCCCACCACCGCGGTCGCCGGACCGGCGACGCTCGTCTTCGAGAACAGTGCCGCGACCGGGAACACCACCGGGATGCAGCACACCCTGACCTTCGACACCGGCAATCCGGCGTACAACAGCGACGTCGACGTGAACATCCTGGCCGACCCGAACGACGCCAACGGCGGCCGGTGGACCGTCGACGTCGTGCTCTCGCCGGGCACGTACCGGTACTTCTGCGCGATTCCCGGCCACGGCAACATGACCGGGCTGCTGGTCGTCACGGGCGACAGCTCGGACACCACGGCGCCGACCGTGACCGCCGAGGTGACCGGGGAACAGGACGACAACGGCGCGTACGTGGGCAGCGCCACCGTGAACCTGTCGGCGACGGACAGCGGATCGGGCGTCGACAAGGTCGAGTACTCGCTGGACGGCGGTCCCTACGGCGTTTACTCGGCGCCGGTGACGGTGAGCCAGCCCGGCGCGCACACGGTCAGCTATCGGGCCACCGACAACGCGGGCAACACCTCGGAGGTGAAGACCGCGTCGTTCACCGTGGCCGAGCCTCAGTCGGACGACACCACCGCCCCCACCGCGACCGCGTCGGTGACCGGTCAGCAGGACGACGAGGGCGCGTACGTCGGAAACGCCACGGTGACCGTGTCCGCGACCGACACCGAGTCCGGGGTCGACAAGATCGAGTACTCCCTCGACGGCGGCGAGTACGCCGAGTACACCGCCCCGGTGAGCGTCAACTCCGTCGGTCAGCACACGGTGACCTACCGGGCGACCGACAAGGCCGGCAACACGTCGGCGCCGCAGTCCGTGTCGTTCACGGTCGTTCCGCCCTCGGTCGAGGACACCACCGCGCCGACCACGTCCGCGATGCTGCACGGTGAGCAGAACGGCGACGGCGCGTACATCGGCAGCGTGATGGTGATGCTGTCGGCGACCGACGCCGAATCGGGCGTGGACACCATTGAATACTCGCTCGACGGGCAGCCGTTCGCGGTCTACTCGGCGCCGGTGACGGTGAACCAGCCGGGTGCGCACACGGTCGGCTACCGGGCCACCGACAAGGCGGGCAACACCTCCGAGGTGAAGACCGAGTCGTTCACCGTGGCGGAGAGCGAGCCGGCCGACACCACGGCACCCACCACGTCGGCGGCGGTCACCGGTCAGCAGGATGACGAGGGCGCGTACGTGGGCAGTGCCACGGTGACCGTGTCCGCGACGGACACCGAGTCCGGGGTCGACAAGATCGAGTACTCCCTCGACGGCGGCGCCTATGCCGTCTACTCCGCGCCGGTGAGCGTCAACGCGCTCGGCCAGCACACCGTCGACTATCGGGCGACCGACAAGGCCGGCAACACCTCCGCGGTGCAGTCGGTGTCGTTCACCGTGGTCGCGCCTCCGCCGCAGGACACCACCGCGCCGACCACGTCGGCCGTGTTGCACGGTCAGAAGAACGCCGAGGGCGCGTTCGTCAGCAGCGCCACGGTGGTGGTGACGGCGACCGACACCGGATCGGGCATCGACAAGATCGAGTACTCGCTCGACGGGCAGCCGTACGCGGTCTACTCGGCGCCGGTGACGGTGAACCAGCCGGGTGCGCACACGGTCGGCTACCGGGCCACCGACAAGGCGGGCAACACCTCGGCGGTGAAGACCGTCTCCTTCACCGTCGTCGCGCCCCCGTCGGACGACACCACCGCGCCCATCGTGACCGCGTCGGTGACCGGCCAGGTCGACGGCGAGGGCGCGTACCTCGGCAGCGCCAGCGTGACGCTGTTCGCCTTCGACAGCGGTTCCGGGGTCGACCGGATCGAGTACGCCCTCGACGGCGCCGAGTACGCCCGCTACACCCGACCGGTCACCATCGACCAGCCGGGCGACTACACGCTCAGCTTCCGGGCCACCGACAAGGTCGGCAACACCTCCGGCACCGGCTCGCTCACCTTCACCGTGATCGGGAACGGGTCCGGAGCGAACTGCCTGGTGCCCGACACCCGGGCGACGGTCTGGTTCGGCACGCTCGACAGCGGCGTACCCAACCGGCCGGTCTACGGCGAGTGCACCATCAACAACCTCTTCGAGGGGCAGCAGAGCTGGCTCGACCACGCGGAGTTCGTCGCGCACGTCAAGGTGGTCGCCGAGCACCTGGGTGACCTCGAGGTGCTCACCAAGAAGGAGCGCAGCCAGCTCATCGCTGCCGCCCGCGACTCGGGCGTCGGCAAGCCGGAGTCCAAGAGCGGATACCAGTCGCTGCTCGACTCCAGCAAGGCGTCGTTCAACCAGTGGGAGCACGTCGGCGGGGGCGGCTTCGTCCGTAACGCCGATGGATCGATCACCAGCAGGGCCGTACCGGGCATGGGCATGCTCTGGTTCCCCAAGCAGGAGTTCCAGGACTTCTCGCTGAAGCTGCAGTGGCGTGACGACGCGCCCGGCGACGGCCGCGCCAACAGCGGGATCTTCGCCCGCTTCCCGCAGGTCCACGATCACCCGGACGAGTCCCGGCCCGAGTGGGTGGCCATCAAGTACGGCCACGAGCTGCAGATCTACGACCACCCCGACGGCGACCAGTACAAGTCCGGTTCGGTGTACGGCTTCGACGAGGTCGGGCTGTCCGGTGCGCGGGTCACGCCCAAGGGCACCTGGAACGACTACGAGATCCGGGTGGTCGGCCAGCACTGGTCGATCTTCCGCAACGGCGAGCTGATCAACGAGTACGTCAACACGCCGGACGCCGTCTTCAGCCCGCCCCGATCGGACGATCCGGGTGGGGCCGGACGGCAGAGCGCCAGCGGATACATCGGCCTGCAGAACCACAGCGAGGGTGACGTCATCAGCTTCCGGAACGTCCGGATCGCCCCGCTGACCCCGGCCTCCGCCGCCGGCAACTGAGCGAAGGGAACACCACCATGGCAAAGCAGAAGATCGACCGCCGAGCCCTCCTGCGCGGCCTCGCCGGTTCGACGATCGCGGTCGGCGCGGCCAGCCTGACCGGAGCGCTTCCCGCCTCGGCGGGCGGCGGGGGCCGGCTGATCCCGCAGGGGCACATGGGCATCCAGCTCTACAGCGTCCGGGACAAGATCAACGAGTTCGGGTTCGCGTACGTCTTCGACGAGCTGTCCCGGATCGGCTACCGGCAGGTCGAGTTCGCCGGCTACACCCAGGGCAACGTCGGCACGATCACCCCGCAGCAGATCCGCCGGCTGCTCGACGACAACGGGCTCAAGGCGGTCGGCAGCCACCGCGGCCTGGGCGACTTCCGCAACAACCTCGAACAGGAACTCGACATCGCCGAGATTCTCGGCATGCCGACCGTCGGCACCGCCGAGGCGCCCACCGGCGATCGCACCATCGCCGGTTACCAGAAGGCGGCGGAGGAGTTCAACACGTGGGGCGCCGCCGCGACCGCCCGCGGCCTCAAGCTCTACCAGCACAACCACACCATCGAGTTCAGCTTCGCCGTCGACCGGCCGGACGTCCGGCTGTACGACCTGTTCCTGGAGCTCACCGACCCGCGGTACGTGTACCTGGAGATGGACCTCCTGTGGGCGTTCGGCGGCGCCCGCAAGTACCCCGGTTTCCGGCCGGTGGACTACGTCAACGCCTACCCGCACCGGTACCCGTTGTTCCACGTCAAGGACGGCGTCCCGCTGCCCGACCCGCAGCAGGGCAACTCCTACCTGGATGTGGAGTTCGGCGCCGGCGTGATCCCGTTCACCGAGTTCTTCACCGAGCTGAAGCACCGGGGCCAGTTCGAGTACCTGTGGGAGCAGGACAGCGCGCCCAGCGCCCAACCGAACCCACCCGGCTCGCTCGGCGCCGCCGAGCGTAGCTACCGGCGGATGCGGAACCTGCGGAGGGCCAAGTGAGCGCCTCGGCCTGGCGGTTGACCGACGACGGTCCGGTGCCGGAGTCCGGGCCGGAGCAGCCGGTCCGCTCCGGCTCCACCGCCCGCCGGATGCTGGTGGTCGCCGCGATCGTGGTGCTGAGCCTCGTCGGCGCGGGTGGATTCGCCGTCGCGGGCGGAGCCGCAGCCCTGCTTCCCGAACGGCCGGAGGGCTGCGACCAGCCCGACCGCAGCGTCCAGCTGTACGCGGTCGAACTGCCGCGCGACGGCAACCAGATCCGGCTCGGCTACGGCCTCACGCCGGAGACGGCCTCCTACCCCGGCCCCACCATGGAGATGATCGAGGGGGAGTGCCTCGCCGTCACCCTGCACAACCAGGTGCCCGCCGAGACCCTGGAGCAGCTGCGCACCGACCCGACCCATCCGCTGGGTGTCTCGCTGCACGTGCACGGAGTGAAGTACACACAGCTGTCCGACGGTACGGCGCAGAGCTTCTCGTACGTCCCGCCCGGCCAGTCGCGCACCTACACCTGGTACGCCAAGAAGCGCGACCGCACCGCCGGGACCGCCGGCACGGCCGGCTACTGGTGGTACCACGACCACGTGGTGGGTGGCCCGCACGGCACCAAGGGCATCGGCTCCGGACTCTTCGGCGGTCTGGTCGTACGGCGACCGGGTGATCTGCGGCCGGACCGCACCTACATGACCGTCTTCGGTGACCAGCAGAGCATCAACCTGCGCCGCGGCGCGGCCGCCGACACCTGTGACCAGGAGAACCCGCAGCCGGGCCCGACCTGCATCGTCGCCAAGAAGGGGGAGCGGGTCGAGTTCATCGTCGTCGGCATCGGCAACGACATGCACACGTTCCACATCCACGGGCACTCCTGGGCGGACACCCGGACCGGGGTGGCGACCGGCACCAACGCCGAGGTCGATCAGATACCGACGGTCGACAACAAGACGCTCGGACCGGGCGACTCGTTCGGTGTCCAGATCGTCGCCGGCGACTCGGTCGGTCCGGGCCACTGGATGATCCACTGCCACATGCAGTTCCACTCGGACGCCGGCATGTACACGACCATGCACGTCCTGGACGAGAACGGCAACATGCCGCCCGGCGGCGACCACGACCACAGCGCGACCAGCAGCGGCGCCACCTCGACCAGCAGCGGCGCGGCTCCGGCGGGCAGCGGCGCCACGGTGCACCAGCACAAGTAACCGTCGACGGCGTGGGGTGGCCGCTGCCAGTGGAGTGACCGCCCCACGCCCCCGAACCCGTCAACGCAGGTCCGCCTCAACCTGAGAAGGAGTCGAGATGGCTCACAGACCCCTCTGGCGACGCGCCGGCGTACATCGCCGGCTCCTCGCCCTGGCCAGCGGCGCCGTGCTCGCGCTCGGCACGCTGGCCGTACCTGCCGGCGCCGCGGCGCCCACCGCCGCTCCCGCCGCCGCCGCGTCGGTGCGGGTGCTGGTCTTCCACGGTCCGGCCGCCAAGCAGGACGACCCGGTCGGCGGGGCCGCCACCGCGATCAAGAAGCTGGGTCGGCAGAACGGCTTCACGGTGGACGTCTCCACCGACCCCAGCGTGTTCAACTTCGACAACCTCGCCCGCTACCGCGGCGTGGTGTTCCTCTCCGCCAACGGCGTGACGCTCAACGACGCCCAGGAGGCGGCGTTCCAGGCGTACGTCAAGGGCGGTGGCGGTTTCGTCGGCGTGCACGACGCGGTACGCGCGCAGCCGGACTCCTCCTGGTTCACCGGCCTGATCGGCACCCGCCCGGCGGCCGGTCTGCCCAACGCCGAGAAGCCGGTCTCGGCCGCGGCCAGCGGCGAGAACCCGCCGAGCGAGACCGCGGCGATGGCCATCGACGGATCGACCAGCACCAAGTGGCTCGCCCGGACGCCGACCGGCTGGCTCTCGGCGAAGCTCGCGGAGCCGGTGGTGGTGAGCCGGTACGCCCTCACCTCGGCCAACGACTTCCCGGGCCGGGACCCGAAGAACTGGACCCTGCAGGGCTCGCAGGACGGCAGCACCTGGACCGACCTGGACACCCGTGCCGACGAGACCTTCCCGCAGCGGTTCCAGACCAAGCAGTACAGCTTCACCAACACCACCGCCTACCAGCACTACCGGCTCAACATCACCGCGAACAGCGGTGAGCCGCTGCTCCAGCTCGCCGAGCTGTGGCTCATCGGCCCGGACGCCGGGCCGACCCCGGACACCCAGGTGCAGGAGGCGGTGGTCGACTTCACCGACCGTCAGCACCCGGCCAACAAGGGGATGCCGCTGACCGTCAAGCGGTCCGATCAGTGGATCAACTGGGACCCGAGCCCGATCGGCCGGGTGCACACCGTCGCCCAGGTCGAGGAGGGCACCTACAACCCCGGCCTCAGCGGCAACGGCGCCTTCCACCCGATCTCGTGGTGCCAGGACTACGACGGCGGCCGGTCGTTCTACACCGGCATGGGCCGCACGGCGGACAGCTGGAGCACCGACACGCGGTTCCAGAACCACCTGGTCGGGGCCATCAAGTGGACCGCCGGCATGGTGCGCGGTGACTGCCAGGCGACCATCGCCTCGAACTACCGCATCGAGCGACTCACCGCCACCAACCAGCCCGGGCAGCTCGACCAGATCGGTGAGCCGCACGGCCTGACCATCGCCCCGGACGGCAAGGTCTTCTACATCGGCAAGGCGGCCTGCGCCACCGGGCCGATCGCCAGCTGGGACGACCCCAACGTGGGCCTCGGCTGCGGCACGATCCACCAGTGGGACCCGAAGACCAAGCAGGTCAAGCTGCTCACCACCCTCGCCGTGATGGGCAACCGGGGCAGCGGCAGCGAGCTGGTCAAGAATGAGGAGGGCCTCGTCGGTATCACGCTGGACCCGAAGTTCGCGCAGAACGGCTGGGTCTACGTCTACTGGATGCCGCACGAGTCGATCGACCGCGACCGGCGCATCGGCAAGCGCACCGTCTCGCGGTTCACCTACGACGCCGCGAACCAGACGATCGACCAGTCCACCCGCAAGGACCTGCTGAGCTGGGACACGCAGATCCACAGCTGCTGCCACGCCGGCGGTGGCATGACCTTCGACGAGTCGGGCAACCTCTACATCGGCGCCGGTGACAGCAACTCCTCCGGTGGCTCGGACGGCTACTCCGGCAACAACTGGACCCAGGACTACAAGGGTGTCTCGTTCCAGGACGCCCGCCGTACGGCCGGCAACACCAACGACCTCAACGGCAAGATCATTCGGATCCACCCGGAGCCGGACGGCACCTACACCATCCCCGAGGGCAACCTGTTCACCGGCCAGGAGGAGGGTGGAGGCAAGACCCGCCCGGAGATCTACGTGATGGGCGTGCGCAACATCGCCCGGATCGCCTGGGACCCGGTCAACGACTGGCTGACCGCCGCGTGGGTCGGCCCGGACGCCGGTGGTCCGAACCCGGAGCTCGGCCCGGCCAAGTACGAGACGGCCACGATCATCAAGTCCGCGGGCAACCAGGGCTGGCCGTACTGCATGGGTAACCGGCAGCCGTACCGCGACCGCAGCAACACCGACGCGACCGAGCTCACCGGCTGGTACGACTGCGACCACCCGAAGAACGAGTCGCCGCGCAACACCGGTCTGGTCAACCTGCCGCCGGTGCGGGACAACATGATCTGGTACTCGCCGCAGGGTGGCGGTCCGGTCTTCCCGAAGCGCACCGACGGCAGCGGCCTGCCGACGTACGAGCCCGGCGACGAGACGTTCACCGAGCCGTACCTCAAGGGCGGCGGCCAGGCCATCATGGACGGTCCGACCTACCACCGGGAGAACGTCGACACCACCAGCGGAGTGGCGTGGCCGGAGTACTGGGACGACAAGTGGTTCATCGGTGACCAGTCGAACGCCAGCAACCGCATCGCGGTGACCGTCGACAAGAGTAAGGTCGACAGCCACGGCCCGCCGGCGTTCGCCGAGGACCTGCGCTCCATCATCCGGTCCGGCAGCGGCGCCAACCAGCTCCAGTCCTGGATGGACGCGAAGTTCGGCCCGGACGGCGCGCTGTACATGCTGGACTACGCGGGCGGCTTCTTCAGCCTGCACTCGAACCAGAAGCTGATCCGGATCGCCTACACCGGTGGACCGGCCACGCCGAACCCGAGTGACGCGGGCGCCCGGGCCGTCGCGCAGAGCGACCCGAAGAACGTCCAGTTCTCCAGCGCCAAGGTCGGCGGTGTGGCCTGGGAGTGGAACTTCGGCGACGGCAGCCCGGCGTCGCGCGAGGCGAACCCCACCCACCGGTACGCGGACTACGGCACCTTCAACGTCACTCTCAAGGTGACCTACGCCAACGGGGAGGTGGCGGTCTCGGTCCTGCCGGTGAACGTCGGCTGCGACGCACCCGACGCCCGGTCGACCGTACGGATGCTCGACACCGACACCGGAGTCCCCAACTACGCGGTCGGCGGCGGGTGCACCGTCAACGACCTGATCGACGACGAGCGCAACTGGGGCAACCACGCCCAGTTCGTCGGTCACGTCGAGGACGTGGTCGCGCAGCTGCTTGCCGACGGTGAGATCGACAAGCAGGACGCCAACCGGTTGAACCGGGCGGCCCGGAACTCGGAGGTCGGCAACACCGCCGGCTACCAGGCCATCTTCGACGGGACCGCGCAATCCCTCGTCGACTGGCGGCAGGCACCCGGCGGATCGTTCTCGCTGCGCACCGACGGTTCGATTCGCAGCTCCGGCGGCCTGGGCATGCTCTGGTACGCGGGCAAGGAGTTCGCTGACTTCTCCGTCCGAGTGAAGTTCCGGGACGTCTCACCGGCCGGCTCGTACGCCAACACCGGCCTGTTCACCCGCTTCCCGGACCCGCGCCTGCCGGTCGAGCAGCGCCCGGAGTGCGGCAGGGTCGGCTCGGCCGCGGGCTCGCAGGCCTGGGTGGCGATCTACTGCGGCCATGAGATCCAGATCTACGACGGACCGACCGGTGAGCCGCAGAAGACCGGTTCGATCTACAACTTCGACCCGGTCACGCTGGACCAGGCGAGGGTGACCCCGAAGGGCCAGTGGAACGACTACGAGGTTCGGGTGGTCGGCCAGCACTACACGATCATCCGGAACGGAGTGGTGATCAACGAGTTCGACAACACCCCGGGCAAGAACTCCTCGCGCGCGGGTGACCCGCCCACGGACCTGCGGCAGTTCCTCAGCGGGTTCATCGGATTGCAGAACCACAGCAACAACGACCTGATCGAGTTCCGTGACGTGAGGGTCCGCTCGCTGTAACCCCGGAGCGTGCCGGGTACGGAGGACCCACCCTCCGTACCCGGCACTGCCGTGTTCACCGGCGACCCGGCCCGGCGCCCGGTCGTGGCGGGCGGCGACGTCGGTCAGGCCTTGCGGGCCGTACGCCGGTTGCCGAACGACTCCATGGTGGTGGCCTTCTTCGCCGGCGCCCGGGTGGCGGACGTGGTCCGGGCGCGTGCCGGCGCCTTCTTCGCGGCCTTCTTCGCGGCTGCCCTCGTGGCCGGCGCCTTCTTCGGCGGCGCGTTCTTCGCCGCGGCCGCCTTCGCCGTCGGCCTGCGCGTGGGCATCGCGGTGGTGGCGGAGGTGTCCTTCTTCCGCGCGACGCGGGTCGTGGTCGTCGTGGGCTTCCCGCCGGGTGACTTCGCCAGGCTCGCGCCGGTCGCCCGCTTCGTGGCGGTGGCGGCCTTCTTCGCCGCTGCCTTCCGGTTCATCGGCGCCTTCTTCGCCCCGGTGGCCTTCCGGGCCCCGGTCGGGCGGCTGCCCGGCGGGACGGAACTCCTGCCTGCGGTCATCCTCGCTCCTCCTCAGGTCTGCCCCGGCTTCCCCGGTTCTACCGAACGCCGGCCGCGACGGGTCCCATCGGCGCGGTCGGCCGGGTCGGCCGCGGTCTTCCCGCGACCCGAGCGGGCAAACGCGAGAGCGGCGTTCTGCTCGTTCCCGGCGATCGAGTCCGACTCGGGCCGGAACCGCCCACGCCGAGGACGAGCGCGATCTCCGGGTCGACGGTCACCCCGGAGGTCGCTACTCCGGCACCGCCTCGGTCGGCCCTCGGTGTGCGGTTCAGACGCTGTCGAGCTGCCCCGGATATGGGGCAGACGGCGCCGGCGGCTGGCATCCGCACGAGCGCCGGCGGCTGGCAGCGCGCGAGCGCTATGGGCTGGCATCCGTGCGAGCGCCGGCGGCTGGCAACGCGCGAGCGCCGCCGGCTGGCATCCGCGCGAGCGCCGTTGGCTGGCAACGCACGAGCGCCGCCGGCATCCACGCGTGCGCCATGGGCCGGCATCCGTGCGAGCGCTACCGGCAGCAACGAGGGTGTTGGCAACCTTTGTCCCGGCCGCCCCAGAGATGGGGCAGCTCGACAGCGACGGCGGTACTGGTCTACACGGCAGGGCGCAGGGGCGCCCCCGCAATGGTCTTTCCCGGCACCGGGGAGCCCACCTTCCTCTTCCCGGCCGGCGAGCTGGTGCAGCTCGGTCAGCCCCTCCGGGCGGGTGTTGGTGACCGGCAGAATGTCGATGCGTCGATCGCCGTCGACCGGTCCGGCAGCAGCCGGGGGTCGGTTCGTGGACGGCCGGGCATGAGGCGTGGATGGCGCGGACCATCGAGGGATTGACAGATCATGTTGTGACGCTGAGGATGATCTCAGATCACCGACCGCCACCACATCATCACCATCTCGTGACGCTGTCGCACTTCGGCGATGCGCGGTGTCCACCCGGCGGTCGGATCCCCCACCACTGTTCCATTCACTGTCGTGCGCCTGGTCACCGCAACGGCCGCGCGCGAACCATCGTGGCGCCGCACACCCCGGGCGGGCCCCTCGGCAATCACCTTCGGCCATCCGGCCGACCGAACAGCCAGAAGGGCAGAGAACAATGTCGTATCCCCTGTCCCCGCGGTGGAGACGCCGCCTTCCCGTACCGACGGTCCTGGCCGCGGCCACAGCGGTCATGCTGCTGGTGAGCCCGGCGTCGGCGACCACGCCGCAGGCCACCGCGTCCATCGAGGCCGATCCGATCGCCGGCCAGCAGGCGAGTGTCGTCGAGGTGCTGCTCGACGGCACCGCAGAGCTGGACGCACTCGTCGCCACCGGCGTCGACCTCGACCACGGAGTCGAACGTACGGAGAACGGCGTCGTCGCGCGCGCGGTGATCACACCGAGCGAGGCGGACCGGCTGACCGCGGCCGGGTTCACGCTCGGGGATGTGCTGTACCGGCCTGAGGACGCGCGTGCCCGCGTGGCCGAGCGTGAGGCGACCATCGCCGAGCACAGGTCGGAGAACCGCGAGTTCGCCGCCGCCGCGGCCGGCCAGACCGCATCCGACGTCTCCGACGTCAAGATCATTCGTGCGGACTACTACACGTCCGGGACCAGCCAGATCCTCTCGGTCGAGGCGAAGTGGGCGCAGGGTCAGACCGCGACGAACACGCTCACCGTCGAACGGGACAGCGGGCCGGGCACCGCCATCGGCTCCGGTGGCACCCAGACCATCTCCCGTTTCGTGGATGCGGGGGTCTACCTCTACCACCGGGGTGCCGCGACGGTGACCAGCCGGCCGGAGTACGTCCGGATCACCAGTCCGACCGGCGACGTCGCCGTCGCAAAGGTGAGCGAGTGGCTGCCCACGCCGGGGACCAACCCGGAGGGACCGGGCTACGAGAAGGACTTCGTCACGAGCTACCTGACGCCGACCGAGCTGTACTCACGGATCCACCAGCTCGCCGCCGAGTTCCCCGACCTGGCCGAGGTCGTCGAGCTGCCGTACAAGACCAACGGCTACCGGCGGCACGCCCAGGCAGTGCTCGGCACGGCCAACGCCAGCCGGGTCGCCGTGGACTCGCTCGCCTGGGGGCACCAGGGCGGCAACGACATCTCCGTAGAGCTGGTCGACCCCGGTGCCAGCAACGCGGCGCTCGGAGTGACGGTCACCGGCAAGCACGTCCGGGTGAGCCTCGCCACCAACGGTTCGGGTGCGGTGACCAGCACCGCAGCCCAGGTCGTCGCCGTGCTCAACAGTGGCGCCGGAACGTTGCTGCGGGCGTACACCTATCGGGGGAGCGCCGGCGACGGTGTGGTCGCGCCAGCCGCGCGGACCCAGCTCACCGACGACCTGAGCGCGCCGGCCTCCGTCTCCCGCGACCCTCACCCGGTGTACGCGATCCGCATCGGCAAGCACCGCGACGGTTCGAAGACGGGTGTGCTCGCGTACGCCCAGGAGCACGCCCGGGAGTGGGTGCCGCCGCTGGTCAGCGTCGAGACCGCCGAGCGGCTCCTGCGCAACTACGCCCACGACGGCGGGACCAAGCAGCTGCTGAACAACCTGGACATCTGGATCGCGCCGTCGATCAACCCGGACGGCGGGCACTACTCGTTCTACGACTTCAACTCCCAGCGCAAGAACATGACCAACCACTGCCCGTTGACCGGGGCGGCCGACTTCCTCGGCCGTGACTCGTGGGGCGTCGACAACAACCGCAACTACACCGAGTACAGCCTCTTCGACGGCTACTCGGGTGCCTCGTCGAGCTGCACCAGCGGCACGTACGCCGGCCCGAGTGAGCTCTCCGAGCCGGAGAACCGCAACCTCGACTGGCTGGCCTCCCGGCCGAACATCAAGTTCTCGATGAACCTGCACTCGTCCGGCAACTACTTCATGTGGTCGCCGGGGGCGTACGCTCTGCCGGACCGGACGTCGGCGCCGCGGCCGTCGCTCGCCGACGAGTCGTTCTTCTGGGGCGCCTCCTCGCGGATCCTCACCGCGATCAAGCAGCACCGGAACATGGCGGTCACTCCGGCCCGTACCGGTCCGATCTCCGACGTGCTCTACTCGGCGGCGGGCAACTCCGGCGACATGCTCTGGTACAAGTACGGCATCTATGCCTGGAACTTCGAGGTCGGCACCTCCTTCCAGCCCTCGTGGGAGGAGGCGCACGCCGAGACGATGGAGTTCTCCAACGGCCTGGTCGAGCTCATGCGGGTCGCGCGGGACTTCGAAGCCGACAAGAAGCGTCCGACGAGCACGTTGACCGTCGCGCCGAGCTCGAGCCCGGGCATGGTGAACGTGACGTTCGACGTCTCCGAGCCGGCGGCGGTCTTCTACACCCTCGACGGTGCCAAGCCGACGTACGAGTCCACGCTTTACGGCTCGGCGGGCATCCGGGAGGGCGGTGAGACGTTGACCGTCCCGGCCGGCACCCAGGTCAACTGGTTCTCCGTCGACGCCGCGGGCAACGTGGAGCAGAACTACCGCCCCGACGGCAAGGGCGACAACCACCGCAAGGGTCGGGCGGTCCTGCCCACCAGCTGACCGTACGGTCCACGGACGGCCGCGGCGTCAACTTCGGCGCCGCGGCCGTCGTGTGCCCGGCCACCGGCGTCACGCGAGGCGGGTGAGTCGACGTCTGCGACCACCGCGCCTTCGGCTGGCGCCACCACCGTGCTCACGCGCCCCTGCGTCAGCGATCGAGCCGAACGTATTTCCAGCCTGGACTGCCACAGGTGACGTTTGGGTTTCAGCTGTTCCCCAAGATCACTTCTGGGATTAGCGTGGAGATCAAATTCCCGTCCCCGTTGGTGGGGACCGGTGTCAGGTCCAGTAAGGAGCGAGATGCTCAGAAGAACACGGTGGCTGGTGGCTGTCGCTGTGACGGCGACGGCACTGGGCGCAGTGCCAGGCGGACCGGCGTCAGCCGAGCCGAGCAACGCCGTCCCCGCGGGCGCGGAGGACGCCAAGGTCGGCGGCGCGGCACACACGATCACGTTGCTGACCGGTGACGTGGTGACCGTACGAAGCAACGGCCCCGGCTGCCCACAGGTTTCGGTGGAGCCGGCGAAGCCGAACGCGGTGTTCCACCAGTCGTGTGGCCCGGACGGACATCTGCACGTCATCCCCGCGAGCGTTGCGTCCAAGGTCGGCGCGATCCTCGATCCGGATCTGTTCGACGTGACCACGCTGATCGCCGAGGGCTTCGACGACGAGAGCACCCCGACGCTGCCGCTGATCGTGCAACCGGCAGTGCAGGCGGCGCGGGTGGCCGCGCTGGCCGACGTGCAGCAGCTGCCGCTCATCGGGGCGGTCGCCGGTCACGTACCGAAGAAGAACGAGGCGACCGCGAAGCTGGCGACGAACTCGTTGCTGGCCGGGGCGAAGAAGGTGTGGCTGGACCGGAAGGTCCGGGCCACCGGGCTCGCCACCAATGCCGCGCCGATCACCGCCGCGCCGAAGGCCGGCAAGCCCGGCGGCAGTGACCTCGACTGGAACCTGGACCAGATCTCCGCGCCCGACGCGTGGAAGTCCGGTTACACAGGCAAGGGCGTCCGGGTCGCGGTGCTCGACACGGGTGCGGACTTCACCCACCCGGACCTGGCCGGGCGCGTGGTGGACAAGGCCGACTTCACGGTCGAGGGCGGCGACGCCGTCGACCACAACGGGCACGGTACGCACACCGCGTCCACGATCGCCGGCACCGGCGCCGCCGCGCACGGGGATCGGCGTGGTGTCGCCCCGGACGCGAACCTGGTCATCGGGAAGGTCCTCGACGACAACGGCTTCGGCGACGACTCGCAGATCATCAAGGCGGTCGAGTGGGCGGCGGAGCGGGCCGACGTCATCAACATGAGCCTCGGCGGTGAGGCCCCGGACGACGGCAACGACCCGCTGGCACTGGCCGTCGACGCCGCCAGCCGCAAGACCGGTGCCCTGTTCGTGGTCTCCTCCGGCAACAGCGGTGGCCCGATCTCCGCGCCGGGATCGGCTTCGACGGCCCTGACCGTCGGCGCGGTCGACCGCAACGGCGATCTGGCGGCGTTCTCCAGCCGGGGGCCGCTGGTGGACACGTCGGTGGCGAAGCCGGAGCTCGTGGCGCCGGGCGTCGACATCGTGGCCGCCCGGGCGGCCGGTACGAACCTGCAGGACCCGATCGACCAGTACTACGAGGGCTCCACCGGCACGTCGATGGCCGCCCCGCACGTGGCCGGCGCCGCGGCGCTGCTGGCCCAGCGGCACCCCGACTGGAAGGCCGACCGGCTCAAGGCGGCGCTCGTCGGCGCCGCCGACCCGATGACCGGTGTCGACCCGTACGCCGTCGGCGCCGGCCGGCTCAACGCCGAGCGTGCGCTCTCCGGCCCGACCAGCGACCAGCCGACGGTCGACCTCGGTACCTTCAGCTACCCGCAGTCGGGCACCGAGACGGCGACGCTGACCTGGACCGGCGACAGCACGCCGGCCACCGTCAACCTCGACCTCGACGTCACCGCCGTGAACCACGACGGCACGGCAGCGCCGCGCGGCGCGGTCACCCTGACCACGAGCAAGGTGAAGGTCAAGCGAGGCTCCACCGCCAGCACCACGCTGCGGATCAACCGTGCCGCGCTGGCCGCGAGTCCGGGCTACCACCTCGCCACCGTCACGGCCCGGACCTCCGGGCACAAGCCGGTGGCTACCACGCCGGTCAGCTTCTACGTCGAGCCGCGCAGCTTCGACCTGACGGTGAACACCAAGCCGATGGCCGGCACCGCTGAGGGCGCGGAGAACTACGTCGGTGTCCTGGTGACCAACCTCGACGACCCGCTCATCTCCGCCGGCGGCGCCTTCTTTAAACAGGGCGAGTCGGTGACGGTGCGGGTCGCGGCGGGCCACTACGCGATCACCGGTGGATACAGCTCGTACGACCCGGCGACCGACGCACAGCAGGGCGCGTACGTCGGCGACACCGACGTGGCGATCAACGGTGACTGGAGCATCACCCTCGACCCGGCGACGGCCCGGCCGGTGACGGCGATCGTCGACGGGGCGCCCACCACGCCGCTTCTCACGTCGTTCATCTACCAGCAGACCACGAAGAACGGCCAGTTCTGGTGGAACAGCGTCACCGGCCTCGGTGGCGGGGCGAAGGTCTCGGTGTCGCCGCTGCGTGAGCCGAGCATCGGGTCGCTGCGGGCGTACTCCGCCTTCTTCCTCCAGTCGCCGAAGGGCACGGCGGACCCGTACGCGTACGACCTGGCCCACGAGTACACCGGCGGTGTTCCGGCCGACCCGACGTACCGGGTGAGCAAGGCCGAGCGGGCCAAGCTCGCGCGCGTCGACGAGCGGTTCAACCAGATGGACTCGCCGGAGATGTACACCTCGCTGCGGCGTGCCATGTTCGCGCCCGACGGGGTGTACCTCACCCAGCTCCGCAACTTCGACCTGCCGACGAACCGCACCTCCTACCTCTCGCCGGGCTACTTCTACATGGATGAGGCCGTCTACGGTGGTCTGCCCGCCCAGGAGCAGGTGCGCAGCTACCAGCCCGGTAGCCGGGATTCGAAGATCTGGGCGCGGCAGCCGCTGCACTCCGACTGGGTCGACGGGATCGTGACCAAGGGTGACGCGCTTCCCTGCGCCACCGCGCCGTCGCGGACGCGGGGCAACCTGCATCTCGATCTGGTCATGCTCACCGACCGGCACGGTCGGTCGGACTGCCTCCAGGGCGGCGGCATCGGTCTGAAGCGGAAGATGTCGCTCTACCGCGACGGCAAGCTGGTCGAGGAGCGCGACGCTTCGCGGGCCGACTTCACGGTGCCGCAGCAGGCGGCGGACTACCGGGTGACCTTCGACCTCGACACGAGCCTGATCCTGCCCATCTCGACGAAGGTCAACACCTCCTGGACGTTCCGCTCCGCCGGTCCGTCCGGCACGGAGAGCGTGCCGTTGCCGCTGCTCGCGGTCGACTACGCGCTGCCGATGGACGCCGGGAACCACCTCACCGGTGGCACCGGCGAGTTCACGATCCGGCAGACCCAGGGTGTGCCGGCGCAGAAGGTGACCTCCTTCCAGGTGTGGACGTCGACCGACGACGGCAAGACGTGGCAGATCGCCCGGGCGACCCCGGACGGCGACACCTACAACGTCGAGCTGCCGTCGCCCGCGGCGGGTCAGACCGTCTCCCTGCGGGTGAAGGCCGACGCCAGCGGCGGTAGTGGCATCGACCAGACGATCATCCGGGCCTACAAGGCCGACTGACCGTCCCGCGCAGACAGTGCGGCCCCGGCACATCGTGCCGGGGCCGCACTGTCGTTCCGGTCGGTCAATCGTCTTGGCGTACGGTCAGCGCTTGCCGCAGGAGGCGAGCACGCCGACCACACCGACCCCGGTGGGCTTCAGCGGCAACCTGGTCGACGCCGCGGGGCACTTCGGGACGGTGAGGTCGTAGACGCCGCGGCCGAACGTGGCCGAGGTCAGCTGCCGGCTGTTCTCGTGGTAGCGCAGGTACATCACGGCGGTCTGCGGCAGGTTCGTGCCCAGCGCCGCCCACTCGCCGCCGTTCCACGCCGACATGAACACCCCGACGTCGGTGCCGACCAGCAGGAGCCCGTCCGCGGTCGGAGCGATGAAGTTCACCGGGGCGTCCGGCAGGCCCCGACCGATGTCCCCCCACGTCCGACCACCGTCGCGGGTGATCATCACGTGGGCGCGGTCGCTGCCGGAACGGAAGCCGGAGAACGTGGCGTACGCGATGTTCTTGTCGGTGGGGTGTACCGCCACCCGGGTCACCCAGGTGCCGGGCAGCTGTCCCGGGTCAACCCGGTGCCAGGTGCCACCGAGGTCGTCGGTCCACCACAGCCGGCCGTCGTCGGTGCCGACGTACAGCTTGTTGCCGTCGCTGGGCGCGGCGGCGATGGTGGTGACGGTGCCCCACGGGTAGCCGGACGGGTCGTTGGGGCCGCCACCGGTGAGGTCGGGGCTGATCGGCGTCCAGGTGCGGCCGTTGTCGGTGGAGCGGTTGACGATGTTGCCGGCGTAGTACATGACGTTCGGGTCGCTGGGGTCGAACTGCAGCGGCGTGAGCCAGTTGCGCCGGTCGGAGGTCGTCTGCCCGGCCCCGATGTTCTGGCGCGGCGCGGCGCCGGAGTTCTCCGAGCGGTAGCAGGATCCGTACTGGCTGCACCCGAAGACGATGTTCGACTGCTCCGGATGGATGATCACCTGGAGGCCGTCACCGCAGCCGATGGCGCTCCACGGGCCGCCGACGCCGGTGTAGCCGCGGTTGCAGCCGTTGTCCTGCGCGCCACCCACCTTGAGCACCGGGTCGGTCTCGGCAACATCGACTGTGTAGAACTGCGTGTACGGCTCGTAGGTGGACTTCACCCAGCCGCTCGCACCGTTGGCCTGCGACCGGTAGAAGCCGCCGTCGTTGCCGAGGTAGACCCGGCCGGGCACCTTCGGATCCCAGCGCATCGTGTGCTGGTCGGCGTGCACCCCACCCACCGAGGAGAAGCTCTGCGCGCCGTTGGTGGAGCGCATCAGGTTCACGCCGGTCAGGAAGACGTGGTCGGCGTCGCTGGGGTCGACGAAGAGCTTCCCGAACCACCAGCTGAACGTGGACTGGGACGCCTGGCCGGCGGTCACCGGCGTCTGCGTCCAACTGTCACCACCGTCGTCGGAGCGGAAGAACGCGCGGAACGGGCCGAGTGCGGTGCCGACGTACGCGTAGAGCCGCTGCGGGTCGTTCGGCGCGAGCGCGAGGCCCCAGCGTCCCTGGTCGGCGTCGGTGGGCAGGCCGTTCGTCATCCGCTGCCAGTTCCGGCCACCGTCGTCGGATCGCCACAGGCTGGAGCCGGGGCCACCGTACGTGCGCTGGTGCGGCTCGCGCAGGTGGTCCCACATCGCCGCGTACACCCGGCGGGGGTTGCTCGGGTCGATGACGACCTCGGTCGCGCCGGTGGTCGCGTTCGGCGGTGCGAGTGCCCGACGCCAGGTCTGCCCACCGTCCTCGGACAGGTAGACGCCCCGCTCACCGCCGGGTACGAAGAGGTTGCCGGCGGCGGCGGCGAAGATGCGGTTCTCGTTGCTGGGGTCGATGGCGAAGCGGGCGATGGCGTGGCTGTCCTTCAGGCCGACGTGCCGCCAGGTCTCGCCACGGTCGGTGGAGCGGTAGATGCCGTCGCCGCCGAAGGTGATCGAACCCCCGCCGGGCTGGGCCTCGCCGGTGCCGGCGAGCAGGACGCCTTGGCTCGTCATCGCGACCGCGCCCATGCTCTGCGTCCAGCCGTCCGGCCAGGCCGTCTCGAACGTGGCACCGGCGTCGCTGGAGCGCCAGACGCCGCCGGAGGCGGCGGCGATGAAGACCTGGTCGGGCACCTGCGGGTCGACGGCGATGTCGACAACCCGGCCGCCGATGTTGCTCGGCCCGAAGAAGTTCCACTTCCGCTCGGCCAGGTGGCGGTACGCCGTGCGGGTGTGCCCGGCGATCCGGTCGGCCTCGCCACGGGCGCTGGCGTACTTGGCCGTGGAGAGCTCGGTGCTGCCGTCGCTCATCCGCTGGGCGGTCATCCACTCGTCGGGTAGTTCCATCGGTCCGGTGGGGGTGCTGGTGGCGAGCGACACCTCTTCGAGGGGCCGAGGTGTCGAGGACGCGGTCAGTGCGACCGTGGCCAGCAGCGCGACCGCCGCTGTCAGCGTGAGGCCGCGAGATCTTCGGAATCTTCGGACGAGCGTGAGCTTCATGCGGTGTCTCCCTGTCCACGCGTCGTGACGACCGGGAAAGCGGTCTCCAACGAGCCACGGTAGACAGTCGAGTGACCTGGGTCACCAAGCATCTGTTGTGAATGGCCCCCTCTGGTTAGGACAGCTGTCGAGGTCGATCATCGGCCTTGCGATTAGGCGTATACGCCTATAAGTTGGGCCGGTGCCTCTGGACGCCTCCCGGAACAGCCTGGTCCTGCCGATGCTCGGGCTCCTTCTAGAGCAGCCGGCACACGCCTACGACCTCACGAGACGCCTCCACGAGCGGTACGAGCAGCAGCTGCCGGCCACCCGCAGCACGGTCACCACGCTGCTGAAAACGCTCGATCGGGCCGGCCTGGTCTCCGCTTGCCTGCCCGAACGGTCGGGAAACCGGCCGCCACGTACGACGTACCAGCTGACCGACGCGGGCGTGGCCGAGTTCCGCCACAGAGTCGAGGCGAGGCTGCGCGACGCTCCGGCAGCCTCCGCGGACTTCGTCATGGCAATCGCGTACGTGGCGGTCGTCCCGGCCGACCGGGCGACCTCCATCCTGAACGACCGCGCCGACCGACTCGACCGGGAGCTGGCGGCGCTGCGGGCACAACCGGACGGCGTACTCGAGGCGCACATGCTCGAAGTCGCCTACTGGCGCACCGTCGTCGCCGCCGAAGTCGCCTGGATCAGGACGTTGGCGCGGCGGATCCGATCGCAGGACATCGCCTGGCCAGACAGCAGCCTGACGGATTGAAGGGACTGACGCGTGAGGTTCGGCATCTATCCTGGTGGGAGGGCGGGCACCGTCTGCTCGCACCCGCCCGACCGTGTCGCCATCCGCGACCTCGTCGACATGCTCGCGGGCGGTACTCCCTTCGTCGTCCGCGAGTACGTGCACTTCTTCGGTGACGCCACTAACCCGGACGTCGTGGCCTCGCTCGGGGCCGAGAACGAGCTCGCCCAGCTCACGATGCCCGATCAGTGGTACGTCGAGGGCGGCCGTGAACTGGACCTCGTGGTCAGCTACATCCCCGCGGTGGCCGACATGGGCGGATGGTTGCGCTTCCTCGACACGGTGATCGAGCGCTATGGGCAAATGACGCGGTTTCTCCAGGTGACGCTCGAGCCCAACTTCCCCATTCCGTTCATCGACGGAAGTGCTCCGGGCGTCGTCGAAGCCCTGACCTTGGGCATCCCGTACGCACGCGCCGCGCTGGACCGCCGGGGCCTCCACGACGTGCGGGTCGGCTTCTCCGTCGCCGAACCGCCGGAATGGTTGGGCGGCGACGACGAGTTCTGGCGGCACCTCGCCGCTCTGCCGCGCCAGGATTTCGCGGCCCACGTCGACTACGTCGGCCTCGGTCTGTATCCCGACGCCTTCTCGCCGGTCGCCCCGCGTGGCACGCCAGGGGACACCGCGTCCCTCACCACGCACGCCCTCCACCACTTGCGTGAGCATTCGCTACCTCGCGCGCACATCCCGCTCGATGTTCCGATCCACATCGTGGAGAACGGCACCCCCAGCGGGGCGCCGCGCACCGAGCAGGCGCAATGCGACTCGCTGTCCGACATGCTCGGCGCCATCCTCGCCTGTGCGGAGTCATTGAACATCGCCCAGTACGAGTTGTTCGGCCTCCGGGATGCGGACAGCGGCTCCACTCAGCCCACCGGAACACTCGGGATCGTCACGGACACCTACCGGCCCAAGCCCGCCCTCGCCGTCTACCGCGACGTCGTCCGTGCCGCCGGCGAAGAGTCCGCCACCACGCACCCGTGAGCGTGTTCGGCCGATCGCGCCGGCGTTCGGCTATGCCGTCGGCTCTCCTGATGGCATAGCCGAGGCCGTCGACGATCACGCCCGGGCCTCTGGGCAGGCGATGCGTCGTCGTTCCCGCTGGTCGACCACCGGACTGGTCGGTCACGTACCGCGACGGCCTTCCGCCTTCGCTGCCACTCGTTCCGCGTCCTTTGCTCTGCACCCGCGGACGCGCCAGTTACGGTCCGCGACCGATGGTGAGGGCGAGGTTCGCCGCCCTTTTTCGACAACGGCAGCTCAGCGCCGTGGCGCGTATAAGGGTGCAGAGCAAAGGGCCCGGAGGTGGGATCCCGGAGGGATCCGGCCCGCGTGACCGAGCGTCACGCGCCTGAGTACTGCGCAGAGTGACGGCCCACCGGCGGCGTGTCGAGTAATCCCTATGTAGAGTTTCGATATAGTTGCCTCGTGCGGTTGACGCTTCCGGTCGTGAAGGTGCTCTCGGCCCTGCTGGCCGAGCCCGACACCGAACGGTACGGGCTGGACCTCATGAAGCTGACCAACCTGCCGAGCGGCACGCTATACCCGGTGCTGCACCGGCTACAGGAGGCCGGTTGGCTCGAGGCCGACTGGGAGACGATCGATCCCGCCGTCGAGGGCCGACCCGCCCGCCGCTACTACCGGCTCACCGCGGACGGCGCCACAGCCGCCCGTCAGGCGCTCGCCGAGCTGCGCGTCCTGAGCCGGGATGCGCGGCCGGTCCGCGGCGGTGCCGAACCGACGGGAGCGCCGGCATGGTGACCCGGCGGGTCGCCGAGGTCATGCTCAGCGCGGCCGTCCGGCGCTGGCCGGTCGAACTCCGTGAGGATCTGCGGCGGGAGTGGAGTGCCGAACTGCACGTTCTCGCCACGGAGCGGCGGCGGCTGCGGATGCTGGGCTTCGCGGCGAGTCTCGCGTTACGCAGGAACGACGGACCGCTAGCGGGCCGGCGGCCGGTACGCGGACCGGTCGGCCGCACCGCCGCCGCGTTGCTGCTCGCCCCTGTGGTTGGTGTGGCGATCGTGTTGCTCAGCGCGATCGTGATGAACGTCGTGGTGGGCCAGTTCCTGCTCACCGCCGTCGGTTGGGGGACGCAGGCGCAGATGCCGCTGTGGACGGCGATGACGGCCGGGCTGGCGGTTGTCCTGGCCCGGTTCGCGGCCCGGTGGGGCAGCCGGTCCGCGTTGATCGGGCCGCTGCGCACGGCGCTCGGCATCATGCTTCCGGTCGGCGTCGTCATCGTCGGAATCGAGTACGCGATGAGCGCCGAAGGTCTCGTCCGCGCCGCACCCGGTCTGCTGAGCTGGCTTACCTTCCTGACGCTCGTCCTGTGGGGCGCGTCCTCGCTCGCCGGCCGGGGCCGGATCCGTGCGGCGTGGTGGTTCGGCGTCGTCGGTGCGCTCCTCGCCGCCGATCTGGCCGTCGTCCTCACCGTGGTCAACCAGATTCCCGCCGACCCGGGCACGATCGTCGGCGGCGCGCCGCAGTTCGACACCGTCGACCGGGTGTCCGCGCCGCTCTGGCTCTTCGTCACCTGGACCGACTGGTCGTTCGGCCTGCCGAGGCCGACGCCGTGGGAGATCTTCCTGATCACGGATGTGGTGGTGACGGAGGCTGTCCTCTACCTGGCGGTCACTCCGTACGCGCTCGCGTACGTGATCAGCGCCGCACGGTCGTCGCGGGACGAACCTGGTACCGCCCGCCCGCCACGGGCGTCGATCGCCTGACGGGCGGCCATCCGCGCGGGCGGCGCTCAGCGGCCCTGGAACTCGGGTAGCCCCGCGTCGTCCGAGTCCGGACCCACCACAGCGGTCAGCGTCGTGCCGTCGGCGCAGAGGGCTGTGGCACGTAGATACGTCCGCCGCTGCTGCGCCCGCATCAGCACCTCGGTCTCGAAGACCTCATCCTCGGCGCGGAGCAGGTCGATGTCGCCGCGTTGTTCGTAGTGGGCGCGAACGTCCAGCGGGGTCATCCGGACGGTGGCCTCGACGGTCGTGAGCGCCCCCTGTTCGACGACCGACGTCACCCGCGCGTCCTCGGGCAGAAGCAGGCCGGTGACGGGGGTGTCCACCTCGGCGTCGGCGTCCAGCGGCACCCGGTCACAGCTGGGCAGGTTCGCCAGCATGTCCGCTCCTCGGCCGCCCGCCCGCTGCCCCGAGCCGGAGTCGGAGTCGGTGCCGCAGGAGGCGACCAACAGCGGGACGGTGACGACGACGGCGAGCATCCGGAGTCTCACCGTCGCAGCATGGCACGCTCAGCGCAGTACCCGCCACCGTCGTACGACGAGCAGCAGCGCGGTGATGACGATCGTGGTAACCACCATGAGGACGCTCGTGATGAGCGCGCCGTACGCGAATCCGGAGAACTCGAAAGCCTGGTCGAAGATGTAGACCGGCAGGTAGAGGGTGGCGTTGCCGGGTCGGCCGTCGGTGAGGACGTAGGCGGGCACGAAGTTGACCTGCAACGTCAGGATCGTGTCACGCACGGCGAGCAGCAGCAGGACGGGCGCGAGCAGCGGCAGGGTGAGCCGGCGCAGTTGGCCGAACGGGCCGCAGCCTTCCAACGCCGCCGCCTCGTAGAGCCGGCCGTCCAGCAACCGCCGGGCGGCGAGGACGACGAGGAAGCCCTCGCCGATGGGGAACATCAGCATCAGCGCCACCCCGACCCGTGCCGTCCCGGGGTCGGAGAGCCAGGTGAAACCGGAGTGCCCGAAGAGGCCGAGCAGTTGGTTCAGCGGGCCGTAGAGCGGGTTCAGCACCCACAGGAAGAGCACGGCGAGGGCCACGTCCGGCACGACCGTCGGCAGGTACACGGCCACGCGGAACCACCGCCCACCCGGTCGGGGCGCGGCGAGCAGCAGGCCGAGGCCGACGGCGGCGAGCAGCCGCAGCGGTACGGCCAGCGCCAGGTGGATCGCGGACGCCCGTACGCTGTCGAGCAGGAACCCGTCGGCGAGCATCCGACGGACGTTGGACAGGCCGACGAACTGCGGGTCGCGGGTGAGGCCGGTGTGGTCGGTGAACGCGTAGCCGAGGTTGAGCAGGGCCGGCAGCACGATCAGCAGCCCGACCGCTATCGCGTACGGGGCGAGGAACGCCCACGCGGTCAGTGGCTTCCGGCCGCGATCCGATCTCACCTCCGCCGTCCCGTCTCGGCGTCGAAGTGGTGCACGCGATCCGGGTTCGGCCGCAGTCGTACCGTCTCGCCGGGCCGCGCGCCGCAGCGCGGCCCGGCGCGTACCGTCAGCCGTGTGCCGTCGGCGCTACGGGTCAGCAGGATGCTCTCGCTGCCGAGCGCCTCCACCGCGTCGACGGTGACCTCGATCGGCCCGTCGACGTCGAGCGTCAGGTCCTCCGGACGGATGCCGACCGTCAGGCCGGAGGAACCACCGAGCACACCGCAGCCGGGTACCAGGTTCATCGGTGGGCTGCCCAGGAAGCCGGCGACGAACGTGTCGGCCGGTTCGTCGTACACCTGTTGGGGTGGCCCCACCTGGCGGATCCGGCCGCGGTCGAGGACGGCGACCCGGTCGCCGAGGGTCATGGCCTCCGCCTGGTCGTGGGTGACATGGACGGTGGTGGTGCCGAGGTCCCGGTGCAGGGCGAGCAGGTCGGCGCGGGTGGCGAAGCGCAGCGGCGCGTCGAGGCTGGCCAGCGGCTCGTCGAGCAGGTAGACGGTGGGCTCGCGTAACAGGGCGCGGGCCAGGGCGATCCGCTGGCGTTGTCCCCCGGAGGTCTGGTCGGGGTAGCGGTCGAGCAGGTCGCCGATGCCCAGTCGTTCAGCCGCGGAGCGGGCCCTGCGTTCGGCCTCGTCGCGGCGGACCCGGCGTACCCGCAGTCCGAACAGCAGGTTGCCGAGGACGGTGAGGTGCGGGTACAGCGCGAAGTCCTGGAAGACCATCGCGACGGCCCGCCGGTGCGGGGGGACCTGGGAGACGTCCCGCCCGTCGACGAGGATCCGGCCGCCGTCGGGGCGGTCGAGCCCGGCGATCAGCCGCAGGATGGTGGACTTGCCCGAGCCGGACGGGCCGACGAGGGTGATCATCTCCCCGGCCCGTACCTCCAGGTCGACGTCGTCGAGGGCGACCACTCGTCCGTACGATCTGGTCAGCGACTCGAGCCGGATGGCGCCGTGCTCACCCACCCGCGCCCACCGGCAGGTTGAAGAGTGGGTTGATCTTCTCCTCCAGGGTGCGCAGCCCCTCCTCGCGGTCGACCCGGCCGTAGAAGACCTCCTCGAGCAGGGCGCCCGCCTCCCGTTCGACGCGGGACCAGGTGCCGGTGCGCGGGGTGGCGCGCAGGTGCGGCTCGGCGTCGAGGTAGACCCGGGACGACCGCGGTGGCTCCTGCGGGTCGAGGAAGGTGGGGGAGTTGGCCACGTCGAGACGGGACGGCACGGTACGGCCGGAGCCGGCGAGGATCTGCTGCCCCTGCTCACCCATCGCGAACTCGATGAACCGCCACGCCCGGTCGTGGTCGGTCGGGCCGGCGCTCATGCAGTAGGCGTCGCTGTGCAGGATCGACGCGGGCACTCCGCCGGGCGCGACCGGCAGCGGCGCCGCGTCCCAGGTGAAGCCGTCGATGGTGCGCAGGGTGGGTACGGCGACCCGGCTGTTGAGGTACATGCCGAGCGTGCCGCGCAGGAACCGGGCCTCGCTCGACTCGCTCTGCTCCTCGGCGTCGGGCGGTACGACGTGGTGCTTCAGTTGCAGGTCGAGGAACCAGTCGACGGCCTTGCGGGTGGCCGGGCTCCCGGTGAGGGTCAGCGCGGTCGGTCGGGTGGGGTCGTCGACGAGGTCGCCGCGGTTGGACCAGACGAACGGGGCGAGCCGGGGGATGGACGGCTCGACGCCGACGCCGTACTTCCCGTCGCCGGTCAGGGCGCGGGCCGCGGTGAGGAAGTCGTCCCAGGTCCAGCCCGCCTTCGGCAGCGGTACGCCGGCCTTCGCGAAGAGGTCGGCGTTGTAGTAGACGACGAGGGAGGACATGTTCTGCGGCAGGCAGGTCAGGGCCTTCCCGTCGTAGCGGAAGGCGTCCAGCGCCCGCGGGCTGAAGTCGCTCTCCTTGAGGGTGGTGCTGCGGTCGAGGTACGACTGGGCCGGCTCGATCGCCTGTTGGGCGGCGAACTGGCCGTACCGGCGGTAGTTGAGCAGGAACACGTCGGGTGGTTGGCCGCCGGCGAACGAGGTGGTCAGCCGGGCCATCAGTTCGTCCTGGGTGGCGACCGGGGAGAGTGTGACGGGGACGTCGGGATTGGTTTCGGCGAACGCGTCGATCATGCTCCGGTAACCGGCGATCTCCTCGGCGTCGCCGAAGAGCACGACGGTGATCCCGTCGTCGTCGGTTGCTTCGCCGCCGCTGTCGCAGGCGGTGACGCCGAGCAGCAGAGCGGCGGTGACCAGGGCGGCGTACCGTCGGAATCGGCTCACCTACGACCTCCAGATCTGAGTGCGGCCAGCGGATCGTCGTTCAGCAGGATCCGCTGGGCCAGCAGGAACACCACCACGCACGGCGCGGTCGCCACGACGCAGCCGGCCATCAGCAGCGGCCAGTCGGTCGGGTTCAGCAGCCGCAGGAACTGCAGGCCCAGCGGGTACGTGTAGCGGTCGCCGCTGTGCAGGTACAGCAGCGGGTCGATCAGGTTGGACCAGTGGAAGGTGAAGGCGAGCACGGCCACCGCGAGGGTCGCCGGGCGCACCTGCGGCAGCGCCACGCGCCGCCATATCGTCAACCAGCCGGCCCCTTCGAGCCGGGCGGCGCCGAGCTGGCTGTCCGGTACGCCGCCGAACGCCCACGCGTACAGCAGCACGAGGAACGGGCTGCCGGCGAGCAGCGCCGGGGCGAGCAGCGGCACGTACGTGTCCACGACGCCGGCGAGCCGGAACAGTTCGAAGCGGGTGGCCCAGACGGCGGTGACCGGTACGAGCAGCACCGCCAGCAGGCCGAGAACGGCGCGACGGCGGGCGGTCGGGGTGAGCAGTCGTAGCCCGAATCCGGTCAGCGACGCGACGACCACGGTCACCGGTACGGCGATCGCGACGACCAGCGCCGAGTTCGCCAGGTAGCGGAACAGGGGGATCAGCTCCGGCAGCCGGGCGTACGCGGCCAGGGTCGGGTCCGGCGGCAGCAACTCCAGCGTTCGCGGCGGTGGCTCTCCGGCGGGCCGGAGCGAACCGACCACCATGAACCACAGTGGAGCGGCGAAGAGTGCCGCGAGCAGTGCCGGCACCACGAACCGCCCGATGAATCGGGGAATCACGGTGCCTCCGGGCCGCACGTCCCGCCCTTCTCGCCGATCGGCGTGCCTCGTTCGGGTCCCGCCGACGGCGGCCGTGCCTGGCCGGCCGATCGGCGTGCTGCTGCGGCCGAACCTAAGGCCGTACGACGTGTGCGTCATCGGGCACCTGTTGAAATCAGGGGCCGAGTGCTCCTACGCCTGTTGCAGGTCGGCCGCCCGGCGATGTGTGGGCGGCAGCCGGTCACGGTCGGTAACGAACGTCTACGACAGACGTAGGAGGTGAAGACGATCAGCTCCCGCACCTGTCCGATGACCGGTCCCGGCCGGATTCCTAGGGTTCGATGCAGCCGCACCGGCGGCCCGCCGCCCCTGCCCGGGACGGCTGGGACGGCGCCGGTGCCGGACAAGGGGAGGAGCACCATGCGAACCACGAGGAGCTGGTGGCGGGCGTCGGTGGTGGTCGGGCTGACCGTCGCCGTGGGCCTGCCGGCGGCTGCCGCGACGGCGAAGCCGTCCGCGGATCATCTCCGGCCGGTTGTCCGGGACGGAGTCACCCAACCGGTGTTCGGGTACGCCGACGCGATCCGCGAACGGGTATTCGTCACCTCCGACGTCGACACCGACAGCGACGGCAAGCGCGACGTCGTCGCCATGGACATCATCCGTCCCAAGGCCAGCGAAGAGGGTCTTCGCGTACCGGTCATCATGGACGCGAGCCCGTACTACTCGACCGTCTGCCGAGGCAACGAGAGCGAGTGCAAGGAAGACGTCGACGGCGACGGCCTCAACGACAAGTGGCCGCTCTTCTACGACAACTACTTCGTCCCGCGCGGCTACGCGGTGGTCCTGCTCGACATGATCGGGACCAACAACTCGACCGGCTGCCCGGTCACCGGCGGGACCGCCGACAACATCAGCGCCCCGACGGCCATCGACTGGCTCAACGGTCGTAGGAAGGGCACCAACGCCGCCGGCGAGCAGGTTGTGGCCGACTGGCACAACGGCCGTACCGGGATGATCGGCAAGTCGTACGACGGGACCCTGGCCAACGCGGCCGCCGCCACCGGCGTCAAGGGGCTCTCCACGATCGTGCCGATCTCGGCCATCTCCAGCTGGTACGACTACTCGCGGAGCAACGGCCTGATCACCCGCGGCAACAACTACTCGGGCAGCCTGGCCAACACCGTCACCAACCGGGAGCGGCGGGCGTACTGCGCGCCGGTGCGCGAGCAGATGGGTGTGGCGAGCGACGACACCACCGGCGACTACAACGACTTCTGGGCCGAGCGCGACTACGTTCCGCACGCCGACCGGGTACGGGCCAGCGTCTTCGTCGTGCACGGGATCAACGACGACAACGTCCGTGCGGACCACTTCAGCAAGTGGTGGGACGCCCTCGCCGAGCACAACGTGCCGCGCAAGCTCTGGATGACCGGCACCGGGCACGTCGACCCGTTCGACTTCCGCCGTGGCGAGTGGGTCGACACCCTGCACCGCTGGTTCGACTTCTGGCTGTACGACGTCAAGAACGACATCATGAAGGAGCCCCGGGCCGACATCGAGCGGGCTCCGGACGTCTGGGAGACCCACCGCGACTGGCCGATCCCCGCCGCCCAGAAGACCCAGGTGTTCCTGCAGCCCGGCGCCGAGGGTGCCGCGGGTGCCCTCTCGGTCCGTCCGCAGCACGGCAAGGAGTCCCGCACCTTCCAGGACACGCCGTCGATGAGCCAGACCAACGCGATCCGGCACCCGTCGGACCCGCAGGCGAACACGGCCAACCGGCTGGTGTTCCTGTCCCAGCCGCTGCGGGCGCCGCTGCACATCTCCGGCACTCCCGTCGTGCGGATCAAGGCGTCGGTGAACGGCGAGGACACCAGCTTCGCCGGCCTGCTCGTCGACTACGGCACCAAGACCCGGTTCGGCACCGCCGGCGACGGCATCCGGACCCTGACCGAGGAGGACTGCTGGGGCGAGCAGGCCACCTGGGGCGGGTACGCCGAGGAGGCATGCTACCGGGAGACCGCCAAGAACGTGGCGACCGATCCGCAGGCGCTCGTCACCAAGGGCATCCTCGACGGGTTGAACATCGACTCGCTGTCCACCTCGACGCCGCTGGTGCCGGGGAAGAAGAACGCCGTGGACGTGCCGCTGCTGCCCGAGGACTACGTCTTCGACGCCGGCAACCAGATCGGTGTGGTGCTGCTCGGTTCGTACTCCGGCTACAGCAGCCGGGCCAAGCAGAACCAGGCCGAGATCACCGTCCACTTCGACAGCAGCCGGATCGAGCTGCCGGTGGTCGGCGGCCGGAAGGCGGCCGAGAAGGCCGGCCTGTGACATCGGTACATCAGGCCGAGTGATGGGCGGGCGGGGCGACGAGGTCGCCCCGCCCGCGCCGTGTCGCTCGACATGTCCGACCTGCGAATCGTCATGAGCCTCCCGGGCGCACCAACTCCGGTGGCGGCCCGATCACAAGCGGCGAGTGAATCAGGGCTGGCCGCCCTTCGCCTTCTGTCGCGCGTAGTAGGTGCGGGCGCGGTTGCGGTCGCCGCAGTCCTTCGTGTTGCACCAGCGGCGGTTCCGCCGCGGTGACGTGTCGAGGTAAACCCAGCCGCACTTGGCGTCTTCGCACTGGTGCAGGCGGTCGAGGTCGTCGCGCTGAATGAGAGCCACGAGTCCGCGGACGATGCGATTGCGGGGCAGGTGGAGGTCGGTCTCCCGGTCTCGCCATAGCCAGCGGTCGCCCGTACGGACCAGATCGGCTGCGGCGATCGCCGCCCGGTACATTCCCGCGAGGTCTGCGGCGGCTGCGGGGTCATCCTCGAAGAGGGCTTGGTAGATCCGCTCGCGCGCATCGATGACCTGTCGCCGTTCCCGGTCGGCCCGGGCGCCGTCCTCGTCGGCGAGAGCGCGCAGGGCCACCGCCTCGTCTCCGCTGATCAGGTCGGACTCGATGCACCAGTCGATGACGTCGGAAAAGGTTTTCAGGTTCTCGACGCGGTCGCGCCCGCCGAGGCGCCAGTCAACGGTGTTCACCAGGTCGAGCAGGCTGTCGCCCGCGATGTGACCGAACCTCACCATCAGCTCCTCTCATGGCTAAAAGCATTGTTGCATGTGAGACAGGCCCACTGGCATGCTCACCCCCGATCACTCGATCACCCATGAGAAATTCACCAGGAGGCTGATCGTGCCTGCCGCCGCCCCCCGCAGATCGTTCACTGCCCTGTGGGCGTCCCAAGCGTCCTCGAACCTCGCCGACGGGCTGCTGCAGGCCGCAGCGCCGCTGCTCGTCGCCACGCTGACCCGGGACCCGCTCGTGGTGGCGGGCATGACGGTGGTGCAGTTCCTGCCCTGGCTGGTCGCAACTCTCCCTGCCGGCGTGATGGCCGACCGGCTGGACAGGCGTCGGATAGTCACCGCCGGCAATTGGCTGCGCGCGGCCGGGTTCACGCTGCTCGCCGTGACCCTGGCGAACGGATGGCACCACATCGCCCTGCTCTACGCCGCAGTGTTCCTGGCCGGTTGTGCCGAGACGATGGTCGACAACGCCGCCCTGACCATCCCGCCCCGTCTGCTGCCACGCGAGCAACTCGAGCGCGCCAACGGCCGGTTGTTCGCGACCCAGTCCGTCATCAACACCTTCATCGGTCCACCTGCCGGGGCGGCGTTGTTCGCGCTGGCGGCATCAGCGGCCTTCTACACCGGCGCGGCGGCATTCGCCCTCGCCGGCCTGGCGGCTCTGCTGCTGCCCGCGCTGCGCCCCACCAGCGTGGAACAGGAGCGCGGCCGTTCGACCCCGTCCACCATCACCCAGGACATCCGCTCCGGATGGGCACACTTCTGGCGCCACGACCTGCTGCGCCGAGTCGCCTTCATCTCGGCGGCAATCAACTTCTTCGGTGCGGCCACCGGCGGGCTGCTCGTACTGCTGATCACCGGCCCGTACCACGTGCCCATGGCGTATTACGGCCTCTTCATCGCCGTTCCCGCCGCCGGTGCGATCGCCGGCTCGCTGCTCGCCGAACACGTCGTGCCCCGCATCGGCGGCGGCCCCATCACCTGGCTCGCCGCTCTCGTCCCCGCCGCCAGCTATGCCATCCTCGGTCTGGGTGACAACGCGCCGCTCGCCCTTGCCGGGATGTTTTGCGCTGCCGTTGCCAGTTCTCTGAACCAGATCGTCGTCAGCACCCTGCGCCAAGCAGCAGTCCCCGACGGACTCCTCGGCCGCGTCACCGCCGCCTACCGCCTGGTCGTCCTGGGTGTCGTCCCCCTCGGAGCCCTCTCCGGCGGATTGTTCGGACGCAGCCTGGGAATCCGCGCGCCCTTTGTCGCCGCGGCCTTCGGACTCGTGCTCGCCGCGCGCCTGCTCGCGACCCGCGTCACCACCCAGGCCCTTCGTGACGCCGAAACAACCGATCACCACCCTGCTCTTCCTCAACGGCACCGACCTCGGGGCCGTCAAGAACCGCGCCGGCTTCGACCTCGTTCCCACTGACAACAACAGCCTCGGCGCCGTTCAAATCGCCCTAGGTTGCCGTCTCCGGACTGGGGTTCCATCGTCGCTGCGCACGGGCTCACCCGGCTGTTGCCGTTACGGCTGCCCAGCGAGGCGCAGTGGGAGTAGACGCTGACCGCCGCCGTGGCGAAACCTCGTGACGAAGCGAGGGACGTTTGAGGGGGTACGCCCCGGGCAGATATTCGTGACCGACCATGCGAATCAGGGAGGCCACGAATCATGTCGAAGGGCGACATCGAGACGTACCACGAGGACGGGCAGTGGAAGAACCGTCCCGAGGGCAACCAGCGCGCAAGCAGCACCCACGGCAGCAAGGTGGAAGCGGAGGCCGCGGGCCGGCAGACTGCCGTTCAGCGCGACGCCGAGCACGTGATCAAGAAGCAGGACGGCACCATCGGCGAGAAGAACACGTATCCGCGCAGCCGCGACCCGCGCGAAATCGAGGGCTGACCCCGGTGCCGCTCACGGTTCGGTGGCGTCCGGACCTCCGGACGCCACCGCTGGCCGTGGCCGATCGGCAGAAGGTGGGTCCAGGTAGGACCTAGCCGGGTGGGTGCTGGTTGCTCGCCCGGCGTCCCGCGGGCTTCCGCGTGGTCATCGGATCGCCCGGAAGCGGAGTGCGATGACTCGCCGGAGCGGCAGGGCGACGAGCAGTGCGGCCGCGACCAGGAGACCGCTGACCCACACCGGGCCGAGGTCGCCGGCTCCGGCCTCCAGGGTCGCTGCCGCAACGACGGGACCACCGGCAGCACCGATGTTCAGCGCCGCGGTCGCGTACGACCCTCCCATGGTGGTTGCGCCTGCTGCCTCATGCAGCACCCTGGCGATCAGAGTGCTGCCCAGCGCGAAGGAGAGCGCGCCCTGCACGAACACGAGGAGGAGGAGCGCCACCGGCCGGGTAGCCAGGGCTGCCAACGCGACCCAGCCGAGTGACAGCAGCGGGCCGCCGACCGCGACCACGAGGCCGGGACGCTGATCGGAGAGCCGTCCCGCGAGGGTGACGCCGACGAGGGAGCCGACACCGAAGAGCACCAGCGCGACCGGGACCCACAGCTGGCTCAGGCCGGCGGTGTTGGTCACGATCGGTGCCAGGAAGGTGAATGTGGCGAAGGTGGCGGCGTTGACGAGGGCGCCGAGCAGCATGACCAGGAGCAGCCTGGGCATCGCGAGCTGGGCGATCTCGTCGCGTAGCGATGACCGGGCCGGACTGTCCCGAGGCGGCGGCCCCACCCGGGCGGGGACGCGCTTCACGACGCCGACGGCAGCGGGGAGGCAGAGCAGGGCGATCGCCCAGAAGGTTGCCCGCCAGCCGAGAACCGTGCCGAGCGCCGCGCCGCCGGGAACTCCGGCGATGGTGGCCACCGTCGTACCCGAGAGCAGCACCGCCAGCGCGCGCCCCTTCTGATCGGATGCGACGAGCGCGGCCGCCGTGCTCAGTGCGACAGCGAGGAAACCCGCGTTGGCGAGGGCGGCGAGTGCCCGGGTGCCGAGCAGCACCGCGAAACTCGTGGTGAGGGCGCCCGCGACGTGGGCGACGGCAAAGGCCAGCACGAAGCCGAGCAGGCTGGCCCGGGCCTGCCAGCGGCGCGCGAGGGCCGCCGTCAGTGGCGCGCCGACGACCATTCCGGCGGCGAACGCCGTGGTCAGCAGCCCGGCGGCTCCGACCGGCACATCGAGGCTTGTGGCGATGTCCGGCACCAGGCCGGCGAGCATGAATTCCGAGGTGCCCATGGCGAAGATCGCCACGGCAAGCAGGTACAGCGGCAGAGGCATCGAGTGCTCCGAGGTGAGGGAGAACGAGGAGACGTCTCGTCACCGCGGTCAGCGTCCGGGGGCGCGCGACTGCCCCACGCAGCGTGGGCTGCTGGGGAGCGGGGCTGGAACTCAGTGGTTCAGGGGGCTGACGGGGTGACCGAAAGCCCCCGCCTTGGACGCCTCTTGGCTCGACATGCCGCAGACGTTACTCAGACCCGCCGGTCAGCGCGCAACCGGATTTCATCCGTGGTCTCGCCGTCGCACCCCGGGCCTATTGACTTTCGATAGGTTACGAGCGATAGTCGATACATGCTTACGGAGCGTCGAGCGGTAGCCGCTCTCAGAGTCTTCCTCGTGTTGCTGTTCGGCATCCTGGTTCTGTTCCAGACCATGTCGTTGCCGGGACAGTTCGCGCACATGGCCAAGGAGAACCCGGACCAGGCCTATCTCCGGTGGCCGTTGACGGCCGTGACGGTGTTCTGGGTGCTGTGCGTCCAGGTGGTGGTCGTGGCCACCTGGAAGCTGCTCACCATGGTCAAGAAGGATCAGATCTTCACCCAGGCGTCCCTCGCGTGGGTCGACGCCATCGTGTGGGCCATCGCCGCCGCGTGGGTGGTGCTGCTGGGCGTGTTCCTCTACGTCGGTTTCAGGGCGGACGATCCCGGCGCACCACTGCTGCTGTTCCTGCTGTTGATCGGCGTCGCGGTGTTCGGGCTGCTGATTGTGGTGATGCGCGCGCTGCTGCGCCAGGCCACCACCCTGCGCGCCGACATGGAAGCGGTGATCTGATGCCGATCGTCGTGCGCATCGACGTCCAGCTGGCCAAACGCAAGATGAGCGTCGGTGAGTTCGCCGAACGTGTCGGGCTGACGCCCGCGAACGTCGCGGTGCTGAAGAACGGCCGCGCCAAGGCCGTCCGGTTCAGCACGCTCGAAGCCATGTGCCGGGTGCTCGACTGCCAACCCGGTGACCTGCTCGAGTGGGTCGAGGAATGACCGTCCGGCCGCAGCTGCCGACCGCCGACGCCCGCACCCGCGAGCTGGGCGGCGGGCCCGGCCAGCGAAAGGAGACCCGATGAGGTACGTCATCCCCGCGGCCGTCGCCCTCCTCGCCATCGCGATCGGGGTCGCCGGCGTCGTGCTCGGTGAGGCCGACGACTCGCCGGGCCTGCAGGCCCTGGGCGCCGCGCTCGTGATCGCCACGATCGTGTTCGGCGTACGGATGGTCCTCCGCCGCCGACGCCGGTGAGCGACCGGAGCGCGGCGTCAGTCCTCCGGGCGGTACGCGCCGGTCAGCCGGCCCAGCTTGAGTGCCAGGTGCAGGCAGAGCCGCTCGTTGCCGTCCTTCAGGTCGGTCTCGGCAAGCTCCTCGATCCGCTGTAGGCGGTAGTAGAGGGTGGTCCGGTGCAGCCGGAGCTGCTCGGCGGTGGCGTGGGCGTTGCCGGCCAGGTCGAGGTAGCGCTCCAGGGTCCGCAACAGCACCGGGTTCGGCTGCTCGCGCAGCAACCGTTCGAGGCCCGGGTGTACGTCGGCGATGTCGAGGTGCCGCCCCTCCAGCCGGGAGAGCACCCGGTAGACGCCCAGGCCCGACCAGGAGACCAGCGCTCCGAGAGCGGGAAGCCGTACGCCGACCCGGGCGGCCTGAAGCGCCTCCCCGTACGACCCGAAGGCCTCGGCCAGGCCGGAGCGCGTCTGCCCGATCCCGACGACGGCACGCTCCACCGAGCCGAGGCCGCGGGTCGTGTGCCGCAGGTTGTCGTCGAGAAGTTTCGCCGCGACCTCGGGGCCGGGCCGTCCGGCACCCCGGCCGCCCGCGAGCAGCAGCACCCCGTGGTCGTCGCGGACCAGGTGCAGCGCCTCCCGGGTGCCGACCCAGCGGCGGGTGGTGACCAGCGCCTGCTCCAGGGCGAGCCGGGCGAGCTCGTCGAGCGGCTCCTCGCCGGGAGGAACGAGCTGCGCCACCAGGGCGGTGGCCGACCCGTCGGCGATCATGCCGGCCTCGCGCAGGGCGCGTACCGACCGGACGCGGGTCGGCTCGTTGTCGGAGAGCAGCGTGCGCGCCGCCTCGGTCTCCCGCTGCGAGGCCAGCTCGCCGAGCAGGTTCTCCCGGTAGAGCGCCAGTGACAGCTCGCTCATCAGTCCGGTGGCGGCGATGTCCGCGTCGGCCATGGTGCCGTCCGGGTCGATGAACCAGACGAAGCCGAGCAGCAGGTCCTGGTGGCGGATCGGCACGCAGATCCGGGGCAGCAGGTCCAGCTCCGTGGAGGCTGGTGTGCGTACCGGCTCGCGGGCGTCCATGATGCCGACGTTGCGGAACCAGGCCATCACCTCCGGGGTGGTCTGCCGGCGGAGGATCGAGGCGCGGCGCACGTCGTCCATCGGGCCGGTGTGTTCGCTGTAGACCACCACCCGTTGGCGCCGGTCCTCGATCAGCGCGGGTCGCCCCGCGTACGCGGCGAGCGCGTCGACGAGACGTTGCAACTCATCCTGCATGGGATCCCTCCGGTCACCCCCTCGCTGGACCTCTCACGGTGTACAGGTACCCACCGGTGCGACCTACCGAGCCTCCTGGCCCGGCCGCGCCAAGGCCGCACAGAACGATCATGCTGGTCGGCATCGACCGGGACAACCGCCTACCGGCCCGTAGCTGGGCGCGCCGGCCGCTGATCGAGGCGCTGCCGTCCGGGTTCTCCCGTTTCCCACACATCCCGGCGCCGCATCCACCACAGTGGTGCCGTGGTTGAGGAGGCGACATGAGCGGGCTGCGCACCGACCTGTACGAGTTGCGCATGGCCGGCAGCTACCTGCGGTGCGGCATGACCGAGCGGGCGACGTTCAGCCTCTTCGCCCGCCGCCTACCACCGCGGCGCGGCTTCCTGGTGGCGGCCGGGCTGGCCGAGGCGCTGACGTTCCTGGAGCAGTTCGCGTTCGACGCCGACGACCTCAGCTACCTGCGCGACGTCGGCGGCTTCGACCAGTCGACGCTGACCGCGCTGTCGACCATGCGATTCACCGGTGACGTCTGGGCCGTGCCGGAGGGCCGGGTGGTGTTCGCCGACGAGCCGCTGCTCGAGGTTACCGCGCCGATCGCGGAGGCGCAGCTGGTGGAGACCGGCGTGCTCAACCTGATCACCTTCCACACCACGATCGCCAGCAAGGCCGCCCGCTGCCGCATCGCCGCCGGCGACGCCCAACTGATCGACTTCGCGTTCCGGCGTACGCACGGAATCGAGGCCGGTGCCGGTGTCGCCCGGGCGTCGGCCATCGCCGGCTTCGCCGCGACCAGCGACGTCGAGGCGGCCCACCGTTACGGGCTCGTCCCGTCCGGCACGATGGCGCACTCCTACGTGGAGGCGTTCCCGGACGAGCGGTCCGCGTTCCGGGCGTTCGCCACCGACTTCCCGGTCAATCCGATCTTCCTGGTGGACACGTACGACACGCCGGCCGGCGTGTGGGCCGCCGTCGACGTGGTCAGGGAACTTGGGTTGACCGGGCCGCTCGGAGTGCGGCTCGACTCCGGCGACCTCGCCGCGCTGGCCCGGCAGACCCGGGCGATCCTCGACGAGGCCGGGCTGCCCCGGGCTCAGATCGTGGCGAGTGGCAGCCTCGACGAGAACGTCATCGCCGGACTCGTCGAGGCGGGCGCACCCATCGACGGGTACGGGGTGGGGACGAAGATGGGCGTGGCGTACGACGCGCCCTCGTTGGACAGCGCGTACAAGCTGGTCTCCGTCGGCGACCGGCCGGTGCTGAAGCTTTCCCCCGGCAAAGCCACGCTGCCCGCCCCGAAGCAGGTGTTCCGGGACCCGGCCGGCGCCGCCGGTGACGTGGTCGGGTTGCGCGACGAGCCGGTACCGGCCGACCGGGAGCCGCTGCTCGTTCAGGTGATGCGCGACGGCCGCCGGCTCGACCCGGCCGACCCCGCCGAGGCGGTACGTGCCGCCCGTCGCCGTTTCGACGCCGAACTCACCTGGTTGCCCGAGCCGGCGCGGCGGCTGGCGGATCCGGAGCCGCTGACCGCGACGGTCAGCCCGGCGCTGGCGGCGCTGCACGCGCAGGTGGCCGCGCGGGCGGGCCGGGGCGGCGGTAGCCCCAGTTGATCGGCGTATCTCGATGACCGTTGGTCGCAGTCGCACTCACCGCTCGGCTCAGCAGGTCGCCCGCTCATCGCGCCAACGTCACCGACGATCGTCGATGCGCTGTCAGATGATCACGGAACGTGATTTCATCACCCGCGCCGGCCGGCCACCCCATCAGGAACTCGGGACGAGGAGCTGAGCGTGACATCGAAACGTCTACGAGTACGTCTGGCCGCCGCCGCAGCGATCACCACGGCGATCGGCCTGCTGCCCGCGAGCGCCACGGCGCACCCCCAAGGCCGGGCCGACTGGATCGGCAGCTGGATGGCGGCGGTGGCCGAACCGAGGACCACCGGCACGTCGGCGACCGGCTTCACGGACACCACGCTGCGGCAGGTGGCGCACCTGTCGATCGGCGGCGACAGCGTCCGCGTACGGATCAGCAACGTCTACGGAACCACGCCCCTGACCGTCGGCGCCGTCACGGTGGCCCCGCGCGCCGATGGGTCGGGAACGCCGCAGGTCGACGGGCGTTCCCTGCGCCCGGTGACGTTCGACGGCGAACGGTCGGTGACGATCCCCGTCGGGACCGAATGGTGGTCCGACCCCCTGCGGATCAAGGTCGCCGCGAACTCCGACCTGGTCGTGAGCACCTACCTGCCCGGCCCGACCGGTCCGACGACCTGGCACCCGGCCGGCTACGCCACCTCCTTCCGCGCCACGGGCGACGCCACCTCGGACACCGGCGGCGCCTACACCCGGCTGGACACCGCGCGGTACTTCCTCTCCGGCGTGGACGTCGTCTCGCGGGCGGCCGGATCGGTGATCTTCTTCGGTGACTCCATCACCGACGGGGTCGTCTCGACCGTCGACGCGAACCTGCGCTACCCGGACCAGGTGGCCGACCGGCTGGTGCAAGGACCCGAGCCCCGACGGTGCGGCGTACTGAACGCCGGCATCAGCGGCAACCGGTTGCTGGCCAACGCGGGTTCGGCCGGCGACTCCGCCCTCGCGAGGTTCGACCGTGACGTGCTCGGGCAGGCCGGCGTCCGCTCGGTCGTGCTGCTGGAGGGCATCAACGACATCGGCAACAGCCGCGGCGCCCTCGAACCGGAGCAGCTCATCGCGGTGTACCGGCAGTTCATCGCCAGGGCGCACCAGGCGGGTATCCGTGCCGTGGGCGCCACGATCACGCCGTACGAGGGAGCCGGCTACTACAGCGATGCCGGCGAAGCCGATCGGCAGGCCGTCAACCAGTGGATCCGCACCTCCGGCGAGTTCGACGCGGTGGTCGACCTCGACGCCGCGACCCGTGACCCGGCCCACCCCGGCCGGCTCAACCCCGCGTACGACTCGGGAGACCACCTGCACCCCGGCGACGTCGGCTTCACGGCCATGGCGGGAGCCGTGAACCTGCACGACGTCTGCTGAGAGCGGGAAACGACATGAAGAGATCCTCGGTGCTCCGTGCCGCTCTCGCGGTCGGGCTCGTGCTGGCCGGGCTCACCGCGCCGGAAGCCGCCGTCGCGGCACCCGGGACCAGCCGAGCCGCCGACGGGGCGTACGTGGCGCAGGAGACCGTCGTCGGCCCGCGCCTGGTCGACCTCACGATCCAGTCGCCGGCGCTCGGCACGGCGGCGAACGTACGGCTGCTCACCCCGGACGGGTGGGAGCAGCGCAAGCGCGGCGACAAATGGCCCGTGCTCTACCTGCTGCACGGCTGCTGCGACTCGTACCTGAGCTGGACCCGGTCGACCGACGTCGCCAGCATCCCTGAACTTCGGGACGTCCTCGTCGTCATGCCGGAGGCCGGCGCCGCCGGCTGGTACAGCGACTGGTGGAACGGCGGCCGGGGTGACGCCCCGGCGTGGGAGACGTTCCACCTGCGCGAGGTACGCCAGATCATCGAGCGGGGATACGGCGCAGGCCCGAAGCGGGCGGTGGCCGGACTGTCGATGGGCGGGTTCGGGGCACTGTCGTACGCGGCCCGCAACCCGGGGATGTTCCGGGCGGCAGCATCGTTCAGTGGTGTCCTGCACCCGTTGAAGGACGCGTCGTACTGGTTGCCGTTCTTCGGGCGCACCGGGCTCGACCCGTACGACCTCTGGGGTGACCCGGTGGCACAGCGGCGGATCTGGGAGGCGCACGATCCGTACCACCTCGCGAAGCGGCTGCGCCACACGGCGCTCTTCGTGGCCAGTGGTGACGGCACCGCGGGCGGACCGTTCGACCCGCCCGGTGTGACGAACAGCCTCGAGGCGCTCATCTACCAGGAGAACGTCGACACCGTCGACCGGCTCCGCGAGGTCGGCGTCTCCGTCGAGACCGACTTCTACGGTCCCGGCACGCACAGCTGGCCGTACTGGCAGCGCGAGCTGCACCGGGCGCTGCCCATGCTGTTGGACGCGCTGACGACGGGACGCGGCGTGGCGGCCAACCCCGTCGAGTAGTGGATCCAGGGGCACCCGCCGACCGGCGGCGGGTGCCCTACGCCGCCGGCTTCGTGCCTCCCGCTCGCACTCCGAGGTGACTAGAGTGCGATGGATGGATAACGATCAACGACAGTTCGCCACTCGAGTTGAGCAGCCACCGGGTTCGGCGAACTGATCAACGTGACCCGGCGTCGCGGATGAGAAGTGCTCCGGGGGAGATCTCGTACGGTGAAAGGCGGTGCAGCGAGTGGGCGAACGGGCGCAGTCGATAAAGATTGTGCGCGCACGAGAAGAGCATCTGCTAGGGATCATGGAACTAGCGGAATCCCGGAGCTTGGCGGGGGCCGACGCCGCGACATTGGGGCGCGACGGATTTCTGGTCTCAAACTACGGCGAGGACACCTACCGCGATCGTTTGACCACAGCCGAGCATTTCTACGTAGCCGTCGAAGGCGACAGCCTGGTGGGGTTCCTGCTTGCCTACAGCGACCAACGAATCGGACCCGACGAGTGGCTCAATCACCGGATCAAGGTGGCGCTCGGGAGCTTCCTCGTGATCAAGCAGGTGTGCGTCGCGCGAGAAGCCGCACGCCAGGGTATTGCCTCGCAGTTGTACCACCACGTAATGGAACAATGGACGACTAGCCCCGTCGTCGCCGCCGTCGTCGCGGAACCTGCCAACCACGCATCCACGGCCTTTCATCGCCGGCTCGGCTTTGAGAAGTTGGCGGAGTTGAGGCCGCCGGATCGGCGTCTGCGTACGGTCTGGGTATGGCGCAGGGCCGATGAGGCGCTACTGCAATCACAGTACGCGGTCGCCGTGGACCTCTATAAGCATGAGGACGGCACGAACTGGCACAAGCTGAACAACTTTTTCTACATAACAGCGGCCCTCGCGGCCGCCACTGGCTTTGCATTCAGTAATGCGCAGGGTTCGGCCGTCAGTCAGTCCAACCATCTCGCGCTGGTGATCTCGATTATTGGACTCGGAGTGTCGCTGGCGTTCTTTCAGATGCTGAGATGGGGGCGCCGGTACCTGCACTCACGCAAAGACGCTGTGATAGCGCTGGAGGAGCACATAGCGTGGCATGGCGGCCAGCGAATCGTCAGCCGTGAGTTGGACGAGCCGGGAAACTCCTGGTTGCACCGCTCGCCTACCGGACTCGTCATGGTCCTGCTGCCGTTGCTCGTTGCGGCGTGCTGGATCGCGGTACTGGTGCTAGCCCTGACCAGCTGATCTGCTGGTGTAGGTCAGGGCGGTACAACTGGTGATTCGCGTACCTCTCCCGGGCACGATTCGAACGTCCGGCCACTTGATTCGTAGTTGGGGCCGGCAGTGCTACCGGTGGGACGGCGATGCTGCCTGCCGGTTCCTCGCCCAGGCTGCCTTCGTACTGCCTTCCGGAGCACGTACGTGGTCCTGGCCAAGTTAGGTGAGTCACGACGTGCAACCTCTTGCCGTGCCGTCCCCATTTCACGACTGCGCCGTTCCTGGCGCCACGCGATTGGGGACCCTGATGAACACTGCGCGAACCCGGCCGGCGAACAACCAGAGGTCATCCGCCCCCGGCGACCGGCACGTCCTTCGCCGAGCTGGGCGCGTACGGGTCGTTGGCGACGCGCTGTCGGAGCGCGCCGCATGACCGGGCGCGGACCGTCACGTCGCGGCTTGCTGGCCGCGGCGGTGCTGGCCATCACGGGCGGCGGCGCGGCCGGCGCGAGTGCCGTCTGGCACCTGACCAGTGGCGGCGAGTCGACGCCCGATGCGCGGGGTCGAGGAGCTTCCGCCTCGCCCACACCCAGTCCCACTCCCGACTACCTTGCCGCAGCTCGGGTGAAGATCGCGGCGTACGTGCAGCGGGTCGGCAACGGCCAGGTGGCGCTGGCAGTGAAAGACCGGGAGTCCGACATCGCGCTCACTGTCGGTACCACCCGATTCCAGACGGCCAGCATCGTCAAGGTCGACATCCTGGCGGCCCTGCTGCTGCGGGCGCAGCTGGGGAACCAGAAGATCACGGACACCGATCGGCGCAACGCCAAGCGCATGATCACCGCGAGCGACAATGACGCCGCGACCGCGTTGTACCGCCGGATCGGCGAGAAATCGGGGCTGACCACGGCGAACAGGACCTTCGGCATGAAGGAGACCGCCGTCAACGCGTCGTGGGGAATGACCACCACCACCGCAGCCGACCAGATCCGTCTGCTCTCCTCGCTCGCCTACGAGGACGGCCCACTGGACGAGGACGGCCGGGCCTACCTCTTCGACCTGATGAGCCAGGTCGAAGAGGACCAGGACTGGGGAGTCCCGGCCGCCGCCGACTCGGGGACCACCGAGGTCTACGTCAAGAACGGGTGGGACACGATCAGCGCCGACGACGGGCTCTGGCAGGTCAACACGATCGGGCGGCTCGTCGAACCGGGACACGACTGGCTCGTGGCCGTGCTCTCCAACCATCACAAGACGCAGGCGGCGGGTGTCCGGAAGGTGGAGGCCGTGGCCAAGTACGCCCTCGGCGAGTTGCGGAAGATCCCTACCGCGGCGACGTCCTGATCGGTCATTCGCTTTGCAGGCGAACCCCTGACCACTCGGGCACGCGATCATGCGGGGCGGCTCGTTCGGGTCGTCGAGTGTCACGCGCGGTGAGGGTGGGACTCGACGCCGGAAATGCGTGGCGCCCCTGGGACGATTCGAACGTCCGGCCTCTTGATTCGTAGTCAAGCGCTCTCTCCGCTGAGCTACAGGGGCTTGGCGAAGGGTGGGAGATTCGAACTCCCGGCGGGGTCGAACCCGCTCCGCGCTAGCAACGCGGTGCCATAGACCAGACTCGGCCAACCCTTCATGATCTCCTCGCACCGTCTCCGGCATCGAGGGTGGAACTCCGGCGGCGGGCGTGGAAGGCCGTCGGCCAGGTTTCCCTTGCCATCCGCTGTGGAGTTGTCAACGACCGTGTGCGGGTACGAAAAAGCCGCCCGGTCCCTTCGCTGGGTGGGCGGCTGCGCGCGTTCGATCGCGGTCAGCCACTCCATCGGCTTCGGCGGCTGGGAACGGAGGAGGCGGTGACGGCTGGGCGCCGTCCGCCGCGCTGCGAAGAACGCTGCTGCGGCGCGGGGCTCGGCTGGCGCGTCATGACCGGCTTGCTCCTTCCTGATCGGTTGACGTAGACGGTAGGCGCGGGGTGATCGCGCAGGAAATTCATTTACCTTCGGCGGTGCGCGGTGCACGCGAGGTGATGGGCGTCAGGTCCGGAAACCGGGGGCGTCCGTTTCGGTCACCAGAACGGTCAAGGCCGTGACCCGCGGTTCCACGGGTCACGACCTTGATCGTTCGCGGGCCCGAAGGCACCCGAACCCTGGCACGGCTCGGCTGTCAGCCGATGTAGCCCTTTTCCGTCAGCCAGTCCTTCGCGACGTCCGCCGGATCCTCACCGTCCACATCGACCTTCGCGTTGAGTCCGACCATGGTCGTGTCGTCGAGCTCCGCGGCGATCGGTGCGAAGATCTCCTTGATCTCGGGGTGCTCCTTCAGTACGTCGGTCCGGACGTTCATCGATCCGTTGAAGGGCGGGAAGAACTGCTTGTCGTCGGTCAACACGGTGAGACCGAGCGAAGCCACCCGACCGTCGGTGGAGGTGATCGAGCCGAAAGCGCATTCGCCCTTGTCGACCTGGTTGTAGACGAGAGCGTCCTGCACGTTGGAGACGTTGGCCGGCGCGAGCTTGAAGCCGTACGCCTTCTCGAGGCCGGGCAGGCCGTCCGGACGTGTGGAGAACTCGCCGCCGACGCAGAAGGTCGCGTCCGCGGGGTTGCTGGCGACCAGTGCGGCGACGTCGGAGATCGAGGTGACGCCGAGCCGCTCGGCGGTCTCGCTGCTCGCCGCGATCGCGTAGGTGTCGTTGAACGGCGCCGGGTCGAGCCAGGTGACACCGTTGGCGGCGTCGGCGTCACGGACGGCCTCGAACTGCGCCTTGGCCCCGGGGATGCCCTTTTCCTTCTGCAGGTAGGTGACCCAGCCGGTGCCGAGGTACTCCCAGTAGAGGTCGATCTCGCCGGAGGTCAGCGCGGCGCGGACGGTCGTGCTTCCCTGCAACCCGATCTGGTCGTCCACCTTGGCGCCCGCGGCGGTGAGCGCGAGCTTGGTCAGGTTTCCGAGGATGAGTTGCTCGGTGAACTCCTTGGAGCCGACGGTGACTGCCGCGCCGGAGAGGTCGAACTTCTCACCGATGCTTCCGCTGCCCGCGACATCGTCGTTGCCGTCGCTGCCGCACGCGGCGACGAGCATCACCAGCGTCAGCGCGCCGGTGAGCACCGGCCAACGGCCGCGCTTCTTCGTGTTCCTCATGTTCCCCCTCTGATATCTGGCGGCTTGGGATGTAGCCGCGGAGGTCATAGCCCCTTGGGGCGAAGAGCGTCCTCGACCATGCCGGCCACCCAGTCAAGGAGCAGCGCCAGCACTGCGGTGAGGACACTTCCGGTGACGAGAACGGGCATCCGGTCGAAGCGGATCCCCTGGTCGATAAGGAAGCCGAGGCCGCCGGCACCGACGAAGGTCGCCAGGGTGGCGGTGCCGACGTTGATGATGAGTGCCGTACGGATGCCGGCGAGCAGAACCGGCACGCTCAGCGGTAGCTCGATGCGGCGGAGCACCTGCCAGCCGCTCAGGCCGATGCCCCGGCCCGCCTCGACGAGCATGCGATCGACCTGGTTCAGGCCGACGATGGTGTTACGGAGCACCGGCAGCGCGGCGTAGATGACCAACGCATAGACGGCCTGGTCGAAGCCGATGCCGACGGTGATCGCCATCAGCACCAGGACCCCGATCGACGGTATCGCCTGTCCGATGTTGGCGACGGCGAGCACCACCGGGGAGAACCTGCGCACCGCCGGCCGGGTCAGCACCACCCCCAGGGGCACCGCCAGGAGGACGACGATCAGCGTCGAGACGAAGGTGAGCTCCACATGCTCGATCAGCTTCGCGCGGATCGTGTCGGCGTTGAGACTCGCCTGGGAGATCCGGTCGAGATCCTGGTTTCGCACATAGAGGTACAGGGCCACGCAGACGGCGGCGAGGAGGGCCGGAGTGCCCAGCCGGTGCCAGAACCGGGATGGTCCGCCGAGTTCGGCGAGTACGTCGTCGGCGTCGGGCCCGGCCTCGCGGGCCCTGACTCCGATTGCTGGGATGGCCACCTTAACCGGCCTCCATCGGCTGGACCGCCGCGTGCCGGTCGCGGGCCTGGGAACTCTCCCGCATCTCGTCGATGGCCCGCATCACCGTACGCATGTCGACGATCCCCTGGTACCGCCGCTGGTCGTCGACGACGATCGCGCATCCGACCCGCGAGGTGACCATCTCGTTCAGCGCGTCGTGCAGTGTGGCGTGCGGTTCCACAGTGGCCGTCGCAGGAAGCCCCACCCGGTCGAGGGATTCACCGGACCGGCTCAGGTCGTGGCCGGTGACCCAGCGGACCGGCCGCTGGTTCTCGTCGAGCAGCAGCAGTGACCCGTGATCGCTTTCCGTGAGGGCCCGCCGCAGCTGTGCCCGGTCGTCGTCGAGCCGGCCGACTGCCCACTGGTTGAGCTCCACGTCTCGGACCCGGCTGAGGCTCAGGCGCTTGAGCGACGCCCCCGAGCCGATGAAGTCCGCGACGAAGTCGTTGGCCGGAGCTGTCAGGATCGCTTCGGGAGTGTCGTACTGTGCGATCTTCGATCCCTTCGTGAGGATCGCGATCCGGTCGCCGAGCTTGATCGCCTCGTCGATGTCGTGGGTGACGAAGACGATGGTCTTCCGAATGTTGCTCTGCAGGCGGAGGAACTCGTTCTGGAGGCGTTCGCGGGTGATCGGGTCGATGGCGCCGAACGGCTCGTCCATCAGCAGCAGCGGAGGGTCGGCGCTCATCGCCCGGGCGACCCCGACCCGTTGGCGCTGGCCGCCGGACAGTTCCTTCGGGTACCGCGCGCGGTAGGCGGACGGCTCCATGCCTACCAGGTCCAGCAGTTCGTCGACCCGCTCGGAGATCCGGGTCCGGTTCCATCCGAGCAGCCTGGGCACCATGCCGATGTTCTCGGCGATCGTCATGTGCGGGAACAGGCCGATCTGTTGGATGACGTAGCCGATCCGGCGGCGCAGCTGGTCGGCGTTGACGTGGGTCACGTCCTCGCCGTCGATGAAGATGCGTCCGGAGGTCGGCTCGATGATCCGGTTGATCATCTTCAGGCTGGTGGTCTTGCCGCAGCCGGAGGGGCCGACGAGAACCACGATCTCGCCCGCCGGTATGTCCATTGTGATGTTGTCCACGGCCGGTTCGGCCTGACCCGGATAGCGCTTGGTCAGCGACTCGAGGCGGATGGACGCCGCGGTAGCGGTCTTTTGTTCATGCGCAGGCATCACAGCCCCTTCGATGTCGTCAACTTGGAGAACACGCCGAGGACGCCGTCCAGCAGCAGCGCCAGCACCGCCACGAAGAGGGTTCCGCTGAAGGCGAGGTTGAACCCGCGTTGGGTGCCGATCGCCGAGAGCCCCTGGAAGATCGGTCCGCCGAGGCCCGGCCCGTTGACGATGGCCGCGATGGCGGCGATCCCAACGATCATCAGGGTCGACACGCGTACGCCGGTCATGATGATCGGCCAGGCGAGCGGTAGCTCGACGCGGAGCAGCCGCTGGCGGCGGGAGAGTCCCATGCCCTGTGCCGATTCGACGACGGCGGGATCGATGGAACGCAGCCCGGTGATCGTGTTGCGTGCGATGGGGAGCAGTGCGTACAGCACCAACGCGACGACCGTGGGAACCGCCCCGAGACCGAAGATTGGAATGAACAGTCCGAACAGGGCGAACGATGGGACGGTCAGGAACGTGCCGGTCACCGTGAGTACTGCTCTGGCTCCGCTCTGATTGCGATAAGTCGCCAGGCCCAACCCGAGCGCGATCACAGTCGCCAAGACGATCGTGACGAGCACCACGAGCAAATGCTCGAAGGTCAGCTCGAGCAGGTCAGACCACTCTCGTTCCAGATATGCGGGCACGCCGGAGATGTAGTCGAGGAAGGTCATTGGCAAGCCACCCTAACGGATGGAGTTTCACGTTTGACGAGGGGCCCTCGCCGGTGTCGGGATTCCCGTCGCGCAACTGCTGTCAGCTGCCCCGTTTGGTGCCGCTGAACCCTCGTGAAGGGATCACGCCAATTGCCGTCCGCGGGGTCTCGGTGTAGCGTCGAGGACCTGTGCAGCGGGCGGTGGTAGCCCCGCGACCTCGTGCTACGGGTCGGCTGTAGAGCAGGTCCAGGCATGCCTAAATGGCTGGATCGAGTTGCTCAAATACTCCCACTTCGTGCGGGAAACGGACAACCGATAGCAGTGGGTCGGTTCTTTACATCCGACAAGCAATGTTTGCCGACAGTGGCTCTGGTCATTGCGAAATGCCTCTGATCGTGCGATCGGGAAGGCGCGGGGTGTCGCCGGTCGGCCGCAGCCGGCGCCAGGAATGTGACGTGATCCCCGAATGGCGAATGAAGCAGGTCAAGCCGAGTCGACAGCGGCTGCGACAGGGCCGCACCGCCCGCAAGCCACGGTCACCGTCGCCGCCCGACCACCGGTGCGACCCCGTGCAGACACGGCTAGAAGTGGTGGATGGTCCCGGTGGCGACGGCGCGGAGCTTGTCGGGATTGGCGACATTGTGAACGCCGATGATGGCGCCGTCGTCATCCAGGTCGAGGGAGAGGGTGGCGATGACCCGGCCGACGCCGCGGAACACTATCCCCGCCTGCCCGTTGAGCTCGACCATCTCGACGATCATGTGGGCGGGTTCGATGCCCTGGTAGGGCCGGGCGGCGATGCCCGCGAACCAGGTCGCCACCCGGTCCGCGCCGGTGATCGGCCGGATCGCCTGTCGTACCTTGCCGCCACCGTCGGTCCACAGCGTCACATCGGGCGCGAGCAGTTGCATCAACGTGTTGATGTCGCCGCCGGTGGCGGCGGCGAGGAAGCGCTCGGTGACTGCCCGCTGCCGGTTGTGATCGGCCTGGAAACGCGGCCGCCGGGCCTGCACATGCTCACGGGCGCGGTGGGCGGCCTGCCGTACCGCCTCCTCGGAACGCTCGACCGCGTGGGCGATCTCGGCATAGGTGAAGCCGAAGGCCTCCTTGAGCACGAAGACCGCGCGTTCGAGCGGGGTCAGCGTCTCCAGCACCACCAGCAGCCCCATCGACAGCGCGTCGGCGCTGGCCACCGCGTCGGCCGTGTCGCCGCTTGTCAGGATCGGCTCGGGCAGCCACGGACCGACATAGGTCTCGCGTCGGGCCTGCGCCGAACGCAGCCGGTCCATCGCCAGGTTCGACACGATCCGCACCAGGTACGACTTCGGGTCGGCCACCTGCGAGCGGTCGGCTGCCGACCATTTCAGCCAGGTGTCCTGCACCGCATCCTCGGCGTCGGCCACGCTGCCGAGGATGCGGTACGCGACGTGGAACAACAGCCTCCGGTGGTCGTCGAAGGCGTCGCTCGGCTCGCCCGTCACCGGGTGAACCGCCCGCCCCGGCGCCAGGCGAAGGATCCCATGGCGGGGAATGCCTTCAGCCGCTGGAACGACGGCCACGGTGCTGAACTCACCGTCTCCTTGTACCAGACCGCCGTACGGCCGCTCAGGAAGAGCCGCTTGGGGCTGTCGTCGGGACGGGTGAACTGGACCACCGCGTCACGGCGGCCGAGGCTGACCGGGGTGTGCAGGTATCCGAACCGGAAGGGCCGGGGCCGCTTGCCGTCGAGCTCCCGCACGATCGACGTCGCCGCGTGCACACCGGTCGGCATGCCACTCTGGCAGGTGCCGTGCATGACGCCGTAACCCTGTTGGATCGCGGCGGCATCGCCGATCACGTACACCTGCGGATGCGACACCGACCGCAAGCCCGGGTCGGTGACGATGCGACCTCGCTCGTCGACCCGCAGACCCGCTGCAGCCGCCAGCGGCGGGACCCGCACGCCGCTGGTCCAGAGCACGATGTCTGCCGCAATGCTCGCCCCGTCGACGAGGTCCACCGATCCGGGGCGCACCTTGACGATTTCCACACCGCTGACGACGCGTACGCCGAGTCGGGCGAGAGCATTGTGGAGGTACGCCTTGGCCTTCGGCCCCATGGTCGCCCCCGGCTCCTGCTTGCCGAGCAGTACCACGTCCAGGCCGGGGTGCTGCTCGGCGATCTCGGCTGCGGTCTCGACCCCGGTCAATCCGCTTCCGCACACCGCCACGGTGCCGCTGTCGAGGCTCGCCAACCTTCGCGCCAGCATCTCGGCGTTGTGGGCGCTGTCGAGCGTGTACGCGTGCTCGTCCACACCGGTAACGGCAGTGGTGTCGGCGGTGGCGCCCAGCGCGTAGACGAGCCGGTCGTACTCGAGCTCCCGCTCGTCGTCGATCCGGATGCGGCCGGCGGCGACGTCGATGCCGGTTACCCAGCCGCGGACGAACTCCACCGGGGTGCCGGCCAGCAGTGCCGGGATGCGCAGTTCGGCCAGGCGCTGCCCCGATGCGGTCTGGTGCAGCCGCAGCCGTTCGGTGAACCGTTCCTCGCCGTTGACGATGGTGATCTGTACGTCCCCGCGGCGCCGGGTGCGCCCGGCGAGGCTGACCGCCGCGGTGAGGCCCGCGTACCCGGCGCCGAGGATCACGATCTTGTTCATGTGTCCGCCCTCTTTCGTGTTGACGACGAACACGAGACGGGGCGGTGCGGCCGGATCGTGAGCTTGAGTGACCTGGATCACATCTGGGCCGATGCCGGCCGTTGGGCCAGGGAGTCCTACGGCTCGTCGGTGCGCACGATGGTGGCCAGCACCTCGTTGAACGCCTCGGTCGAACTCGGGTGGGTGTAGACGGCGTCGCGGAGTTCGGCCGCCGTGACGCCGTGCCGCATGGCGAGCGCGACCGTGTTGACGAGCTCCTGCGCGTCGATGCTCAGCAGGGCGGCGCCGAGGATCCGGTCAGTTTCGGCGTCGATCACGAACTTCATGACCCCGCGGGTCTCCTCGACGGCGTACGCGCGGGGCATCGCCACGATCTCCGCCACGGCCGCGCGCGCGATCTTCACCCGGTGACCCGCCTCCCGGGCCTCCCGCTCGGTCATGCCCACGGTCGCCAGCGGCGGGGTCATGAACAGGGTGCGGGGAACGACCCGGTCGGCCGTCGATCGGAGGCCTTCGCCGGTGAGCTGGTCGAGAACGACCCGGCTGTCGTCGAGCGACAGGTAGGTGAACTGTGGTCCGCCGCGTACGTCGCCCAGGGCGAAGATGTGGGGTCGGCTCGTCCGCAGATGTTCGTCGACCTCGATCGCGCCGGCCCGGGTGGTACGGACACCGGCGGCTTCGAGGTTGAGATCACGGGTCGCCGGTGCGCGGCCGGCGGCGGCCAGGACGGCGTCAACCTCGACGGTGTGCTGCTCACCGTCCTTGTCGTACACGATCGTGGCGGCGCTGCCACCGTCGCGTACCTCCGTCACCCGCGCCGCCGTGACGATGTGGATGCCCTCGTCGACCAGGATGTGCGTGGCCACCGCGGCGACGTCGTCGTCCTCGTGACCGAAGATCCGGTCGGTGCGCTCCAACAGGGTGACCTGCGAACCGAACCGGCGGTAGATGGCGGCGAACTCGATACCCAGGTAACCGCCGCCGACGATCGCCAGCCGTTCCGGCAGGGTGGCCGTCTCGATCAGCTCGGTGCTGGACACGAGGAACCTGCTCGTGGCGAGGCCGGGGATGTCGGGGACGACCGGTTCGGACCCGGTGTTGATCAGAATGGTGTCGGCGGTGACGCTGAGCTGCTCGTCGCGGGTGACGACGGTGACCGTGTGCGGGTCGGCGAAGGTGGCGCGACCGGTGATCACGGTTACGGTGTCGATGCTGCTCAACGTGTCGAAATTGCCACGGCGCATCATCTCCCGGGTCTCCTGGACCTCCTGGACCGACCGTGCGTACCAGTCCTGCGCCGGATCCTCGGGGCGGCGCCGCTGGGACCGGTGCACGAGTCCCTTCGTCGGCACGCACCCCACGTTCGGGCAGGTGCCGCCGTACATGCGCTCCGACTGCTCCACCAGCACGACTCGTTTGCCGGAGCGGCCCAACGTGGCCGCGGCGGTCTTGCCGCCCTTGCCGAAACCGATGATGAGGACGTCGGCCCTCAGTGTGCTGCGCGTGCTGTCCATGGCTGCGGCTCCTGAGAAGTGCGATGTCGATCAGCGGCGGACCCGACACGAGGTGGTAGGCACGCCGATCTCCGGAAGGCACGGCCTCGCCGGCACGTGGGGAGGCGCTCGACCGGGCCCCGCGCGTCATGTCGGCGCGTTGCCCCGCCGCCACCCGGTCAGATGGCCCGGCTCACGGTAGTCGGCAAGCCCGGTGGTCGGGTATCGGCCGCACTTATGGCACCCATAAGGAGGATGACCAGGCGGCGTCCCGCCGGCGGGTTCATCCCCGCCGGCGGGACGGGAGGCCTAGAAGCCGGGGAAGAGCCGGCGCAGGTCGTCGAGAACCACGTCGCCGGTCACATTGACGCCGTCCTCGGGCCGGTTGCGGCCGTAGATCAGCCGCAGGAGCGCCTCGGCCGAGCCGGTCACGGTGGCGGCCGGGTCCTGCGGCGCGCTGTCGATCAGGTGCAGCTCGTCGTGCAGGTCGAGCGTCCGGGTCCGGTCCGGCAGTTCGAGCGCGAGCTGCCTCGGGGCGAGGCGCTGGAGGATGTCCGCGTCCCGGAACCGGGTGGCGACGAGATCCAGGCGGTCCCAGAGCAGCTCGACCTCCGCCGCCGGGATCGTCGCGGCGGGGTCGAGAGCGACCTCGATGTCCCACGCGTGGACCGACTGCTCGGAGAGCCGGTACCCGAGGTAGGTCGGAAGGCTGAGCAGGCCGGCGAAGTACGGCACCCGGACCGCTTCGAGCTGCTGGGCGTCGAGCGAGGCCAGCAGTGCCCGGTGGCGTCGATCGGCGCCGAGCCAGGCCTCGCGCTGAGCGGCGGCGGGAAGCGCGTCCCAGCGTTGCCAGATCGGCCGGACGTCGTCAACGGTCAGCGTGGTGGTGTCGCCGTCGATTCCGCGCTGCACCAGCATGGTGGAGACCTCGGCGCCGCTGCCGAGATGGGACAGCACCTGTGCGACGCTCCAGCGGTCGGCGAAGGACGGCCGGGCGAGAACGTCGTCGGGCAGGTCGCGGACGGTCTTGAGCAGCCGTTCGGAGCTGGTGTTCAAGGCGTCGAGCCAGGTCGTGGTGTTCATGCTGCGTTGCAACGGCGGGATGGCGGGGTTGTCTTTCCCCAGGATCCGCGGGATCACCGAGGGCGGCCATAAGGAGAACTTCTGGCCGCCGGGCAGCCTCACGACCGCTGCTCGACCTCCGCCCGGAGCGCCGGGAAGTCCGGTGCGAAGACCTGGGCGCTCTGCCTCGTGCGGATGAACGCTCCGCTGCTGCCCGCGTCGGACCACACGCAGACTCCGGCCAGCACTCCGTTGAACAGGCCGTCGCTGCATCGGCCCAGCCCGCCCAGTGGTCCGGGGTCCGCCTCGACGAAGTTCTGGGCGCTGAACTCCTTGCTCAGTTCCGAGGTGAGCAGGTCGAGCCGAGCCTCCGGGGTTTCGCTGGTCGAGGCGAACGCGGTGAAGAAGGTGATGTCCTCAGTGGCCGTGTCGCCGTAGGCGCCTTGCGCGGCCGCGGTCACTTCGGGTTCCGCGGGGTCGGTGGTCACGCCACTGCCGGTGGTGTCGATCCGCGGCTGGCCGCCCAGCGTTGCCGGAGCCACCACGGTGATGCCTCCGGCGCCGCCGGGAGCTGCCGAGCCGGCTGGTGCGGAGGCCTCGGCGCCGCCGCCTCCGGGGGTGCCCGCCGTCGCCGACGTGCTGCTCTGCGGTCCCGCCGCCTGCTTCGTCGCGCCGCCGGACGAGCCGGCGGTCCCGTTCGGCGCGATGGCGAACGACACGCCGACCACCGCGGCGCACAGTGCCACCACCGCGGCGACGGTGATCAGACCGATCCGGAGCCAAGGTTTCCGGCTCGGGTAGACCCGTCCATTCGTCGGAGCGCCGGTCGCGGGCGGGAACTGTGCCGGGCTGCCGGGCGCGGGAAACGGCGCGGGGTACGGGCTCTGGTGCGGATCGACTGGCTGCGACATCGGTGACTCCATCTCCGAACTGGCTTCGTGATCAGCACGGCCGGTGCCGGTGAACGGTTCACGCTGTGCCGACGGACACCCGGGCAGTTCCACGTCGGTCGCGTGCCGCTGAACGGCCGGACCCGACCGGTCACCGCTCGTGCCTGTCCGCTTACCGCTCGCCGACCGCCAACAGCTGCGTCGTCCTCAGCGCGGCCATAAGGATCGGAGATGTTCGATCGAAGCTTCGACGGGGAGGCAGCATGACGGGCGTACGGAGGCGGGATCTGCTGGCGGGAACGGCCGGCGCGGCGGCGTTGGCGGGGAGCGGGATCGCGGTCGCGACGCCGGCTCTGGCGGGGGATCGTCACGAGACCGAGGATCGGGAGCGGCGGGTCTCGCTGCGGCAGGGCACCGACATGGCGGCCCAGCTCTCCCCGGACGGCCGGATGATCGCGATGGACCTGGTCAGCGTGTTGTGGGTGTTACCGGCTTCAGGCGGTCCGGCGCGCCGGCTCACGAGCGACCTGTTCGACATCGCGCAGCCGGAGTGGGCTCCGGACAGCTCGTCGATCACCTTCCAGTCCTATCGCGACGGCAACTTCAACCTGTGGCTGATCCGGCCGGACGGCTCCGGGCTGCGGCAGCTCACCCGCGGCCCGTACGACCACCGGGAGCCCCGCTTCTCCCCGGACGGGCGACGCATCGCCTTCTCCTCCGACCGGTCCGGCAGCTACGGAATCCACCTGCTCGACCTGGACACCGGGCAGACCCGGGTCGTCGCCGACAGCGAGCTGGAGGAGTACGAGCCGGCCTGGTCGCCGGACGGGACCCGCATCGCGTTCGTGGTCGCGAACACCCGAATCGACGTGATCGACCTGGCCAGCGGCGTCCGGAGCACCGCGGTCACCGCACCCACCGCGGCCGTCCTGCACAGCCCGGCGTGGACCCCGGACGGCCGCGACCTGGTCTACCACCGGCTGCTCGACGGCCGCAGCGAGCTGTGGCGGAACGACGCGCCGCTGGTCACCGGCGAGGACGCCTACCCGTTCCGGATCTCCTGGCGTTCGGACCGGGAATTCGTCTACACGGCGGACGGTCGGATCCGGCGCCGCCGGCTCGACGGCGACCGCCGTCACGACATCGGTTTCGTCGCGTCGGTGACCGTCGCCACGCCCCGCTACCGCAAGCGGCGGCGGGACTTCGATTCGACCACCCGCAGACCGGTGGTGGGCATCGGTAGTCCGGTGCTCTCGCCGGACGGCCGACAGGTGGCCTTCCGCGCGCTCAACGACATCTACCTGCTGACGATCGGGCAGTCGCCCCGCCCGCTCACTCGCGACCAGTGGTGGAAGTGCGACCCGGCGTGGTCGCCCGACGGGCGGTACCTGTCGTACTCCACGGACCGGGGCGGAAAGCTGGACATCTGGCTGCGTGACCTGCGGACCGGCGCGGAGCGGCAGCTGACCGACCTGCCGGACGCCGCGGCGCTGTCCGGGACCTGGTCGCCGGAGAGCACCCACCTGGCGTTCCTCGACCAGAACGGCGCCCTCTACACCGTCGAGGTGGCCTCGGGGCAGGTACAGCCGGTCTTCGGCGCGACCTTCGAACCCGGCCGTCCCACCTGGTCGGCCGACGGGCGGGTGATCGCCCTCGCCGCGGTCGTGCCCTACTCCGCCCGTTACCGGGAGGGACTCAGCAAGATCCTGCTGGTCGACCGGATCTCCGGCGCCGCCCGCTACGTCGACCCCATGCCGCACCGGTCGATCCAGACGCGTGGCGACGACGGGCCGGTCTGGTCGCCCGACGGCCGGCGGATGGCCTTCGTGGTGGGCAGCGTCCTGTGGGTGGTCGACGTCCACCCCGACGGAACCTTCGCCGGCCCGCCCCGGCAGGTGACCCACGAGGTGACCGACGCGCCGAGCTGGAGCGGCGACTCGACCCGGCTGCTCTACCTGAACAACGGGCGGCTGCGGCTGGTGTCGGCCGACGGCGGCGCACCCCGTACCGTGCCGGTCGGTCTGAGCTGGGCAAACAGTCGCCCACGCGGGCGTACAGTGATCCGGGCCGGACGCCTGTGGGACGGCGTCAGCCGGCAGCTGCGCGCGGACGTCGACGTGGTGGTCGAGGGACATCGGATCGCCGCGGTCGAGCGGTCCCGGCCGGGCCGGGACGGGCGGATCGTCGACGCCCGCGACGGGGTGGTGATCCCGGGCCTGGTCGACATGCACCACCACCGGGAGATGCAGGGCTACGCCTACGGCGCTCGGCAGAACCGCCTGTGGCTCTCCCTCGGCGTGACCACCACCCGATCGCCCGGCAGCCCCGCCTATCACATGGTGGAGGAGCGGGAGTCGATCCAGTCCGGCGCCCGGATCGGGCCGCGGTACTTCGGCACCGGTGAGGCCGTCGACGGGCCGCGGATCTACTACAACTTCATGCGCCCGACCTTCGACGAGCGGCAGTTGGAGTTGGAGCTGGAGCGGGCCGAGGCGCTGGACTACGACCTGATGAAGGCGTACGTCCGGCTGCCGGTGGTGTGGCAGCGGGCGGTGATCGCGTGGTCGCACCGGCGGGGTGTGCACTCCACCTCGCACTACCACTACCCGGCGTTCGCGTTCGGCAGCGACGGCATGGAGCACACCGGCGCGACGAACCGGTTCGGTTACTCCCGCACCGTCACGGCGATCGGCGCCGGGTACCAGGACGTCATCGACATCTTCAACATCTCGCGGGCGGCCCGCACACCGACCCTGTTCGGCGCGAACACGCTGCTGCGTGAGGACACGTCGCTGGTCACCGACCGGCGGGTGCGCACCCTCTACCCGTCCTGGCAGTACGCCGCGTTGCAGGCCGCGGCCGTCGCCGCGCAGACCACGGACCAGACGGCCAACCGGCAGAACCTGGCCCGGCAGGTCGCGCAGGCGGCGGCGATGATCCGCGGTGGCGGGCGGGTGCTCACCGGCACCGATTCACCGATCGCGTTCAACGCGGTCAGCCTGCACCTCAACCTGCGGGCGATGGTGAAGTACGGGCTCACCCCGTACGAGGCGTTGACGACCGCGACCCGGACGCCGGGGGAGTTCCTGGAGGAGCCGATCGGGCAGCTCTCGCCGGGCAGGTACGCGGACCTGGTGGTGCTCGGCGGTGATCCGCTCACCGACATCGACCAGGCGGCCAACGTGCGGCAGACCATGACCAACGGGGTGCTGCACCGTGTGGACGATCTGCTCGCCCCGTTCGCGGCCGAACGTGCGGTGCCGGCCGCTGCGGCGAGCAGAGTGCTCCCGCCGCTGCCCGCGCACCCGGACAACGCCCGGTACTGGTGGCACGACCCGCACTACGTCGAAGCCGGTCGCCATTCGTGCTGCGCCGAGGGCTGAGGACGCGTTGTTGACCAGCAGGTCCAGTGGGGACGTGACCTGGTCGGCGAGGGCGCGTACCTCGGCCAACCGGGTGAGGTCGGCCGCGATCGGCAGTAGCCGTTCCGGGTCGGCGCCCTGACTGATCAGCCGGTCGACGGCCACCGCACCCTCGGCGGCGGTACGGGCGTGCAGCAGCACCCGCCATCCCATGGCGGTCCGCCGTGCGCCGACGGCGTAGCCGATGCCCTCGGCGGCGCCGGTGACGAGCGCTGTCCCGCGGCGGGGCGGGTGCCGTAGCGCGCTGCGGCTCCGCCCGGGTAGCGCGGTGCCGGTGGGTACGGGGTCGGCGATGATGGTGGGCATGGTCTCGCGGCTCAGCGCGGGTGATGGCTGGTATCGGGCAGCGCCGAGCAGGCTTGCTGGATCGCCTCGATGCAGGCGCCGGCCAGCTCGGCGGCGGTGAGGTCGTACATGGCGCGGGGGTCGATCCGCAGGGCTGCGAGGCGTCCGTCCGGACGTACGGTGGCCTCGACGTACCCGGCGGGATCGGCGGCGGTGATGCCCGATTCGATGATGTCGTACACGGTCGTTGCTTTCTGCCGGATGGGGCCGCGGCAGGTCCCGGCCGAACCGGCGGGGACCTGCCGCGTGGAGGCTGAAAGGGCCCGGTGGCGGGTCTCTTCTCTGCCGAGGCGGTGTCGCTGCGCTGTCTGGACCGCACCGACCCGCCTCGAACAATTGAAGAGACTCGCCGTTTCGAGGGGACCGACGTCGTCCTTTCACCCCGTCGGGGTTCGATTGCCCCGACGTGACCAGCACACCTCGGCCACCTGGCCGTGAGCAAGGATCTTGACGCCCTCGGTACGCGCCGGGACCGGTTTTTCACGCCACCGATACGTCGGACACCTGCCGGGAAGGCGGACTGGTGTGCCGCTCATCGTGGGGAACCGTCCACTCGTCGCAGCGAGCCGTACATTGGCCGAGCGGGCTGCGGAGACCGGCCGAAGCTCTGCTGCCTGACGGCCCGCCGGCTCGGATAATCGACAGGCCATGGAGCGCACTCCGGTCCTGTTGGACACCGACATCGGCAACGACATCGACGATGCCGCCTGCCTCGCGTACCTGCTTGCGCAGCCGCGCTGTGAACTTCTCGGCATCACCACGGTGACCGCCGAGCCGGCGCGGCGCGCCGCTCTCGCGAGCGTGCTCTGCCGGGCGGCGGAGCGTACGGTGCCGATCTATCCGGGGGCCGCCGAGCCGCTGGCCGGCCCGCCGGTGCAGGGTCCACCGCCGCAGGCGGCCGCCCTGGCCAGGTGGGACCACGAGGTCTCGTTTCCCGCGGGTGAGGCGGTGGAGTTCCTGCGGCGGACGATCCGGGCGCGGCCGGGTGAGGTCACGTTGCTGGCGATCGGCCCGCTGACGAACGTCGCGCTGCTCTTCGCCGTGGACCCGGAGATCCCGTCGTTGCTGGGGGCGCTGGTGCTGATGGGTGGGGCGTTCGCCACGGTGCCGGGCCCGGAGTGGAACATCCGCTGCGACCCGCACGCGGCGGCCCGCGTGTACGCGGCCCGGGTGCCGGTGCACCGCTCGCTCGGTCTCGACGTGACGACTCGGGTGCGGATGGAGGCCGACGCGTTCCTGGAGCACTGCACCACTCCGCTGCTGCGTCCGGTCGCGGACATGGCCGCGTCCTGGTTCGCCGAGCGTCGCGAGGTCACGTTCCACGACCCGCTGGCCGCGGCGACGCTGTTCGACCCCGCGCTGTGCGTGTTCGCCCCCGGTGAGGTGACGGTCGACCCGGCGGCCTGGCCGGCGGCGGGAGTGACGACATGGCGGCCCGCGGTGCAGGGCGGGCGCGGACCGCACGAGGTGGCGGTAGGGGTACGCCCGGAGGCTTTCCTCGATCACTACCTGACGATCCTCGACGCCGCGCCGTACGGCGCGCGAGTCGATCGCCGCTGACCGGCCCGCCTCCGTTGGACGTGCAGGTCGTCGGTTGCACCGTCGACCACGGTAGGTGGGTGCGAGCAGCCGCGCGGTCGGTCCGCATCGACGGCGCCGGCTGGTTCCGGCTCTTCTGGCGGGTGGTTCCGCCGCTGTGCACGGCCGCGCTCGCGGCCAGCACGCTCTTCACCTTCACGCACGCCTGGGAAGGCTTCCTCCGGCCGCTGATCGTCCTCGCCTGTTCCGGCGAATACACCGCGCCGCTCGGCCTAGCATTGTTCGTGGTCAAGAATCGGACGTCCTGGAATCTGCCGACGGCCGGCTCGGCCGTCGCCGCGCTTCCCATGATCGTCGCGTTCCCGGTGTTCCAGCGCCGGTTCGTCCAGGGCACCTTGATGCGTGGACTCAAGGGATGAGCGTCTCGTCGCCCCGCCAGCTGGTCGAGGAGTTGTTGAACGACGGTGGGGGAGTGCTACGGCTCGCGCCGGCGTTCGTGGCGCGGGACCTGGTGCCGCCCGGCCGGCGGTTCGGTCTGCCCGAGGACGCGTACGACCTGGGGGAGCGGGGCTTCCTCTGCGAGCGGTGGCTGGGCTCGACGACGAAGGCGGACAACCGGATCGGCCCGGACGACGAGGGGCTCAGCCGCGTGGTCGACTCGTCGGGCCGGCCCCGGATGACGTTGCGGGACGCGGTGGCGGCCGATCCCGGTGCGATCATGGGGGAGGAGTACGCGGCGAGCCATCCGCAAGGTCTCGGGCGGCTGGCGAAGCTGCTCGACTACGGCGCGCGGATTCCGTACCACATCCACCCGCCGCAACGGTTCGCCGAGCTGCTGGGCCGCCGGTCGAAGGACGAGGCGTACTACTTCCCGTCCGGTGTCGATGCCGGCCCGCACCCGGAGACGTTCTTCGGGGTGCATCCGTGGATCGTGCGTGAGGGCGCGTACGACGTGCTCCTGCCGTACCTGGTCGACTGGGACAGCGACCTGATCCTGCGGCATTCGCGTGCCGAGTTGCAGGTGCCGGACGACGGGTTCCAGGTGCCCTCCGGGGTGCTGCACGGGCCGGGTACGGCGCTCACCGTGGAGTTGCAGGAGGACTCGGACGTCTTCGCGATGTTCCAGGCGCTCAACGCCGGCCGGATCATCTCCAAGGAACTGCTCTTCCATGACGTGCGCCCGGCCGACCGCGAGGCGCACGGCGAACGCTTCCCGCTCAACTTCGTGGAGTGGGAGCTCAACGGTGATCCGTATTTCTACGAGAACAACCACCTGAGCCCGCAGGCGATCGCCACCGAGGGCGGCGGCGACGAGTGGTGGATCTTCTACAACACCGCGAAATTCAGCGGGAAGAAGCTCGTCGTGCCGCCCGGTGGACGGCACACGGCGACCGAGAACGGGGTGTACTCGATCCTGGTCTGGTCGGGCGCCGGGCGGTATTGCGGGCTCGACGTGCGCGGCGGCGACGCCGACCGGGACGAGTTGCTGGTGAGTCACGCGGTGGCAGCGGCCCCGCACGCGGTGGAGAACACCGGCGACACCGACCTGGTGGTCTTCAAGTTCTTCGGCCCGGACGTCAACGAGCCGCCGTCGATCACCAGGTTCGCGGGTTAGGGCAGGGTGCCCAATCCGGCCGCGAGGTACGTCACGTGGCCGCCATACGTACTAGTAGGTATGGTCGTGGGGTGGCCAGACAACAGGACGACGCGCGTGAGCGTCTGATCGAGGGAACCTCCGAGCTGCTCTGGGAGCGTGGGTACGTGGGCGTCAGCCCGGCGGCCATCCTGCGCCGGTCCGGAGTCGGACAGGGCAGCATGTACCACCACTTCCAGGGCAAGGGGGATCTCGTTCTGGCCGCCGAGCAACGCAGCGCCGCGTTGATGCAGGAGGAGCTGAGGTCAGTCCTCACCGGCGACGGGACGGCGTTCGACCGGATCGCCGCGTACCTGTTGCGGGAACGCGACGCGCTCCGCGGGTGCCGGGTGGGCCGGCTGGTCGCCGACCCGGAGGTGGTCGTCAACGATCAGCTCCGCGAGCCGGTCCGGGAGACCTTCGCGCTCCTGCACCGGTTTCTCGCCGAGGTGATCGAGGAGGGCAAGGCGGCCGGTGAACTCGCTCCGGCACTCGACGCCGAGGAGACGGCCGCCATGCTGGCGGCGGTGGTCCAGGGCGGATACGCCCTGGCGCGGGCGGAGCAGTCGGTCCTGCCGTACGAACGTGCTGTCCGGGGCGCGCTGGCGCTGCTCAAGGCTTCCGCGCCCAGCGCCGGGTGAGCGCAGCGCCGAAGGGGCGGTGAAGCGACCCGGCCAGCACCTCGGCGGGGTGCCGCGGCGGGCGGCCGCTGTTCCTGGCTGAAGGCTCCCTCGGTGAGGCGCGCCGTCGCGCCCGGCAACTTCCGGCGGAAGCACACGTTCGCCTCCGCCCTCCCGGCGTGTCCCGCCGTCCTCTCGGACGCGCCGCGCTTCGTCGTGCCCGGAATCGTCGCGCCGTCCGGGTGTGCCTGTCACAGGAAACGCTGCGGAAGTGGGATCCGTCCCACCTGACCAATTTACGTGCATCTATTAATGGGCCGGCGTACGGGCCGGCGGCCATGGCTTGAGGAGAACCCGAATGTCCATCGACCCACCAGTGGCTGTGCGGCCTGGTACGCCGCTCGTTGAGGGGGCGGCGCCGACTGACCTCGGCGCCGGGCACCGCCGGGCGGCCCGCCGACGATCGGCGGCCCTGCTCGCGGTCGGTCTGGTACTGCTGGCGGTGAACCTCCGTCCCGGGGTGGTGGCCGTTGCGCCGCTGCTCGACGCCATGCGTGCCGACACCGGCATGTCGACCGGGATGGCTGGTCTGCTCACCACCCTTCCACTGCTCTGTTTCGGCCTGCTCGCCCCGCTCGCGCCCCGCCTCGGACGCCGGTTCGGGGTGAACCCCGTACTTCTGATCATGATGGTGCTGCTGGCCGCCGGAACCGTCCTGCGGCTGCTGCACCCCACGAGCATGCTGCTGATCGGCACCCTCGTCGTCGGCGCGGCGATCGCCGTGGCCAACGTGCTGCTCCCCGGCGTGATCAAGCAGGAGTTCCGGTCCCGGGTCGCCCTCATGTCGGGCATCTACACCATGTCGCTCTTCCTCGGTGCGGCGCTCGCGGCCGGCGTGACCCTGCCGATCCAGAACGCCCTGCACTTCGGCTGGCGGTCGGCCCTGGCGATGTGGGGTGTCCTCGCCGTGCTGGCTGTGCTCGTGTGGCTGCCGCAGCTGCGGCGCCGGACGGCCGGCGAGCGCGCGGGTATGTCCCGGTCGCGCGGTGGCGACGTCAATGACCAGTTGGTGCGCGGGCTCTGGACGCATCCCGTGGCGTGGTTCGTGGCGTTCTACTTCGCGGCCCAGTCGCTGGTCTTCTATTCCGCGGCGGCGTGGCTGCCGACCGTCCTCACCGGCACGGGGATGTCGTCCGGCACGGCCGGCTGGATGCTCTCCTTCTCCAGCCTGGCCGCCATCGTCGGAGCGTTGTTCACCCCGATGCTGGCCAACCGTTGGCTCCACCCCGGCGTGCTTGTGCTGCTGAGCGCCCTGCTGACCATGATCGCTTTTGCCGGCCTCCTGGTGGAGCCGGGAGCGAACACCTATCTGTGGATGGCGTTGATGGGTGTGGGGCAGGGCGCCGGTCTGAGCCTGTCGGTGATGTTCATCGTGTTGCGCGCGCCGGACGCCCGGCACGCCGCACAACTGTCGAGCATGGCGCAGTGCTCCGGGTACATCCTCGCGGCCGTCGGCCCCTTCGCCCTCGGCGCCCTGCACGACACCACCGGCAGTTGGGCGGTTCCCCTGGCGGTGCTGGTCGCCCTGGGCGTGCCCACGATCGTCTGCGGGCTCGGCTCGGCCCGTGACCGGTACGCCTCGCGCGAGGTCACCGCGAGTTGACGACGGCGCGCGGGCTGCGGGCTTTCCTGGCGCACTAGTCTCGACGCATGGCGAGGTACTACGACGTGCACCCGGACAACCCGCAGCCCCGAGCCATCGGCCAGGTCGTCGACCTGGTCCGTGGCGGCGGCCTCATCGCCTACCCCACCGACTCGTGCTATGCCCTCGGATGCCGGCTCGGCAACCAGGACGGCCTCGACCGGATCCGTCAGATCCGGCAGCTCGACGAGCGACACCACTTCACATTGGTGTGCCGGGACTTCGCGCAGCTCGGCCAGTTCGTCAAGGTCAGCAACTCGGTCTTCCGCCTCGTGAAGGCGTCGACTCCCGGCAGTTACACGTTCATCCTGCCGGCCACCCGGGAGGTGCCGCGTCGGATGCTGCATCCCCGCAAGCGCACCGTCGGGGTGCGCGTGCCGGACCACGCGGTCACCCAGGCGCTCCTCGCCGAACTCGGCGAGCCGCTGGTGTCGAGCACGTTGATCCTGCCCGGCGACGACGAGCCGATGACCCAGGGTTGGGAGATCAAGGAACGGCTCGACCATCTCGTCGACGCGGTGCTCGACGCCGGTGAGTGCGGCAAGGAACCGACCACCGTGATCGACCTGTCCGAGGACGAGCCGGAGATCCTGCGCCACGGCGCGGGAGACACCGCCCGCTTCGAATAGAGCCAGTCGTCGATGTACCATCTGGTACATGGACTATGCGGAGACTGTTGTCACGACGGCCGGACGCGACAGTGCCTGGGCCGCGCTCGCGGACGTTACGGCGTATCCACGCTGGACGGCGTCGATGACGTCCGTCGAGCCCCTCGACGGTCCGGCGCTCGCCGTGGGCAACCGTTTCCGCGTCCGGCAGCCCGGCCTCCCGGTCAACATCTGGCAGGTACGCGAGGTACGCGAGGGGGAGTCGTACGTCTGGGAGGCGCAGGCGCCCGGCGTGCGCACCGTCGCGTACCACCGCCTGGAGAGCGAGGCGGGCGGGGCGACCCGGATCAGCATCGGCATCCGGCAGACCGGTCTACTCGCCGGACTGATCGCGTTGCTGATCTCGGCGAAGACCCGGCGGTACGTGCGGCTGGAGGCCGCCGGCCTCAAGGCCGCCGCCGAGTCCCGCGCTGTGCCGGGCGCGGGCGACACGGCGACAGCCGATGGTCGTTGACCCGCACGCCGCGCTGCTCGACCGCTGCGTCGCGTTCCTGAAGGAGGGCGGCTTCAGCCAGCTGAGCCTGCGTGAGATCGCCGCCGGTGCGGGCACCAGTCACCGCATGCTGCTCTACCACTTCGGCAGCCGGGAGGGCCTGCTCGCCCAGGTCGTCGGGCGGATCGAGGCGGAGCAGCGGACAGCGCTCAGCACGCTCGCGACCGGCTCGGACGACCCGGCCGAGGTCAGCCGGGACTTCTGGCGACGCCTGGCCGACCCGGCACTGGCACCGGCGGAACGGCTCTTCTTCGAGATCTACGTGCACGCGCTCTACGACCGGTCCTGGACCGAGCCGTTCCGCGCCTCGGTCATCGCCGCTTGGACCGGGCCGGTCGAGGAGCTGTTCGTCCGGCTCGGGTTCGACGGCGCGGAGGCCCGCCGGCGAGCCCGGCTCGGGCTCGCCGCGACCCGCGGCCTCCTGCTCGACCTGCTCATCACCGACGACCGGGAAACACTCGACGCCGCAGCCGAGCTGTTCGCGCGGATCATCACCTCGCCACCTCCGGTGACGAACCCCGTCCCGGCTGCGGACGGTCGGACGAACTGGTCTGCGTGATGTGATCGACGAGGTTGGCGAGCATGAAGTTCAGCTCGACGAGGTGCCGGATCTGTTGACCGGCGCCGCGTTCGTCGAGCAACGGGCGGATGCGGTTCAGCTCGTCCAGGCAGCTGGTCGAGATGAGCGCGGAGTGCGGCACGTCGCCGTGAGCGATCTGGTCGGCGATCTCGTCGTACGCCGATCGCACGCGAGCGGCGGTGCCGCGCAGATGCGGAGCCGTCTCCGGCCAGTTGGCCAGGCAGCCGGGTGAATTCCGGTCCAGCGTCGCCGGGATGCCGTGCAACGCGTGGTGCCCGACGGCCAGGACGGCCTGCCAGTCCACCCCGGCGGAGCGCGGGTCGTGGCGTTCGGAGTGGTACTGGGCGTAGGAGGCGTCGGCGAGCGCCGCCGCCCGGGTGGCCCGGACGAGCGCGCCATCCGGTCGCGGACCGCCGAGCGTCGCCTCGACGGCCTGTTCGACCAGGTCCCCGATCGCCCGCAGATAGCTGGCGGTGTTCTTGCGCAGGTCGTGGCGGGCGCCACGGGGCCACACGAGGACGCCGGCGAGGATTCCGACAGCCGCACCGACCAGGACGTTCACGAGGCGAGCCTCGGCGAGTTGAGGGCCGGAGGGCGCGAGCTGGGCGAAGACGAAAGTGAGCAGCAGGGTGAACAGCGCCTGCGCCCAGGTCGGGCCCAGCAGCCGGCCGACGGTGAACGCCAGCACCATGGTGACCGGCAGCGCGACGATGTAGACGATCGAGAGGTTGACGAAGAGCATCAGTACACCGCTGGCGAGCGCACCGGCGATGGTGCCCAGCACGGCCGGCCGCAGCGCCGTGCGCGTGTCCACGGCCGAGGTGCGCAGCACGGTGAGCGTCGCCAACAGCACCCAGAAGCCGTGCTGCAGGGGCAACACACCGGCGATCATCCGGGCGAACGCCAGCGCTACGGCGAGCCGCAGCGCCGTCTGGAACAGGGCGGAGCGAAACGTCAGGTGCGCGCGGAACTGCCGCCAGTACAGCCGCCACCCACGCTGCCGCGCACTGCCGATCACCCCCTGGTAGGCAGCCACCGCGGGATGCTCGTTGGAGGTCGGGAAACCGGCGGCGGCTCGGCCGGAGATGGCCAGGATGTTCACCTGGTCGGCGAGGCCCAGTGCCCCGGCCTCCAGGCACAGCCGCCGCAGGTCCGCCGAGGTCGCGGGGAACGCCCGCTCGGACTCGCCGATCGCGGCGTCCAGACGGTCGAGGGACACGGGTGGCTCCTCGCGCCGCAGGGTCAGGACGACGCCCCGGGTCGTGTCGGCGCACGTCCGAAGCAGCCGCGCCGCCGACAGAACGGGAGGCGGCTGCGCCGGCACCTCCGCCAGGATCCGCCGTACCTTGACGAGCGCCCCCCGTAGAGCCGCCTCGCATCCCCGCAGCCCACGGTCGTGTAGGGCGGCGCCGGTCGGTCGCTCCGCCGCCGGAAAATCCGCCAGTCTGAGCGCGGCCACAGACTCAGCGGCCCGTTGCTGCCACACCGTCCGCTCGTGGGGATCGCCACCGGCGCCGGTGAGCAACTGCGCGGTGCCGCCCAGCAGCGCCGCCACGCGGTCCGCGGCACGGGCGACCCGCTGGCGGTACGAGATGGGGACCGGATCCGGCCAGAGCAGCACCTCGGCGATGGCGAGCAGCACCACCGCGATCGTCACGCCGATCAGCCGTTGCGGCAGGGTGGCCGGCTGAAACGGGGGGAAGGAGGCGAGTATGTAGAACAGCTGCAACGCGCCGACCAGGCCGGCCAGGCGCGGCCCACCGGTGCCGGCGAACGCCACGGTGAATCCGATGACCAGCATTCCACCCGATGCCGCCCAGACGTTTCCCGCCAGCAAGGTGCCCACGGAGATCAGCACCCAGGCCGCCGGTAGTGCCAGGAGCAGGATCCGGGCGCGCTCGCCGGGCGGGCCGGGAAGTTGGGTGAAGGCGCCCATGGAGACCGCGCCGAAGAGGGCGTACGTGGCGAGGGTCGGGTCACCCGCACCGTAGCGACCGCCGTAGAAGCCGGCGGACGCGACAAGGGTCAGCCGGGCGGCACGTCGGAGGACGACGTACCCCGGGTCGCGGTGATGCACCCAGGCCAGGAGGCCGGTTCCGTGCACCCTGGACCCCCGTCGCATGCACCTCAGTCCCGGCCCATTGTCCATCCGGCAGACGCAGCAGGGCCGGCTTTCGGTGCAAATCGTGCCTGCGGAGGTCGTGCCGCCCGGCCTCCATAGCGGTAGGTTGCCGGCATGGACATCGATGATTGCCGTACCCGATCCGCTTCCGCCGGTATCCGTGCCGGGAGGAACCAGTGAGGACCCACCCCCGCCTGTCGCGTAGGTTGGCCGGCGTCGCCACCGCCGGGCTGACCGCCGCGCTGCTGGCCGTGCCGGCACCGGTCACCGGCGCGCCGCCGGCCGGCCCGTTACCCCAGGTCACCCCCGCGCCGCAACACATCAACCGGGCCGGACCGGACGTCGTCGTCCCCGGCCGGGTCGAGCTGGTCGCCGGTTCGGGTACCGACGCGGCCGCGCGGCAGCTCCTCGTCGATCTACTGCGCGGCCACGGCGTCGACCGGGTCGACGTGGTGAGCGAGCCGTCGGGCCGGGCGCCGCTGTCGATCCGGCTCGGCCCGGCGGACCGCGCGGACGTCGCGGCCGCGCTGCAGACCGCCGCGCCCGAGCACGCCGAGGCGTACGCGCTGAACGTCACCCGCTCCGGCGCGCCGCTCGGCCGGGTCGCCCTCGGCGGCGCGGACGCCGCCGGCCAGTACTACGCCGTGCAGACGCTGCGGCAGCTCTTCGTGCCCGGCGGCGACGGCGGCTGGCGGATCGCCGGTGCCACGGTGCGGGACTACCCGGCCATGCCGCTGCGGGGCACGATCGAGGGCTTCTACGGCGAGCCGTGGAGCCACCAGGAGCGGCTCAACCAGCTCGCGTTCTACGGGGCGGTCAAGGCGAACACCTACATCTACGCACCGAAGGACGACCCGTACCACCGGGAGCGGTGGCGTGAGGCGTACCCGGCGCCGAAGCTGGCCGAGCTGAGCGAACTGGTCGGCCAGGCGGCCGCCCATCACGTCCGCTTCACCTTCGCGCTGTCGCCCGGCAACACGATCTGTTACAGCGGTGCGGCCGACCGTTCCGCCCTGCTCACCAAGTTCCAGTCGATGTACGACATCGGAGTACGCGCCTACTCCATCCCGCTGGACGACATCTCCCTACGTTTCAACTGCCCGGAGGACAGCGCCCGCTACGGCGCCGCCAACCAGGGCAGCGTCGGCCGGGCCCAGGCCGAGCTGCTGAGCTACGTCCAGGACGCGTTCGTCGACGCCCACGAGGGCACGCAGGCGTTGCAGACCGTCCCGACGCAGTACGGCGACCTGACCGAGACGTCGTACAAGCAGTCCTGGCGTACCTACCTCGATCCCGAGGTCGTGGTGATGTGGACCGGCACCGCCGTCGTACCGCCGAGCATCACGATCAGCCAGGCCGAGCAGGTCTCGCAGCTGTTCGGCCGCAAGGTGTTCGTCTGGGACAACTACCCGGTCAACGACTACGGCAACACCAGTGGCCGGCTGCTGCTCGCGCCGTACGACAAACGCGAAGCGGGACTGTCCGAGCACCTGGCCGGCATCGTGTCGAATCCGATGAACCAGGCCGCGGCGAGCAAGATCGCGATCTTCGGCTTCGCCGACTTCACCTGGAACGACCGCGACTACGACCCGGCACGGAACTGGCGGGAGGCGATGCGTCACCTCAGCGGCGGTGACCCCGCCGCCACCCAGGCTCTGCTCGTCTTCGGCGACCTCAACCACCTGGCGCCGAGCTTCGGCGCCCCATGGCAGCCGCAGGCACCGGTCCTGGACGCGGCGATCCAGGCGTTCTGGACGGCCTGGCAGGCCGGTGACCGTGCCGCCGCGCTCAGCGACCTGCACCGCTACGTCGACCGGATCACCACCGCGCCCGCCGTCATCCGCGCCGGTGCGGTCGATTCCGGCTTCGTCTCCGACGCCCGGCCGTGGCTCGACGCGACCGAGCTGTGGGGACAGTCGGCGCAGCGGATGCTGGACGCGCTGCGGGCCAGGCTCGACGGTGACGAGCCGGGCTCGGACGCGCTGGCCGTACAGTCGCAGGAACTGCAGGATCGGGCGCGGGCGGTGGTGGTCGATCCGCCCGACAACACGTGGGGCCGGGCACCGGTACGCATCGCCGACGGGGTGCTCGACACCTTTCTGATGCGTGCCCAGTTCGCCCTCGACCTGTGGGAACTCGGCGACGTGGAGAACCTCGCCATCGACGGCACGGCGACCGCCTCCAGCGTCGAGCAGGATCTCGACCGGCTGGCGGCGCGGTTCGTCAACGACGGCGACAACGGCACCCGGTGGGCGTCCGGGTACTCCGACACCGAGTGGGTTCAGGTCGAACTGGCCGAACCGGCAGTGGTCAGTGCTGTGACGGTCAACTGGGAGTCCGCCTGCGCCACGGCGTACCGGATCCAGACCTCGACGGACGGGGCCGACTGGCAGACCGTGCAGGACGTGACGGACTCCAGCTGCGCCCTCGACGTCGTGCGGCTCAGTGATGACACGCCGGTCCGCTTCGTGCGGATGCAGGGCGTCGACCGTAAGACGACCTGGGGCTACTCGATCTACGAGCTGGGTGTCTACGGCGCGGCCGGCTGACGGCACACCGACCCTCGCGGGCGCGGGATCGCCGGCCGGTCCTCAGTGATCGGCAGGACACGACCGAGGTCGTGTCCTGCCGATCCGGCTCCGCGGCGGGCTCCCGCCTGCCGTGCCCGGCGGTGTCAGGGGCGCTCCGGCACGGCCATCTCGCCGAGTTCGGACCAGTCGTCCTGCGGGACCGTCACGTTGACGATCTTCGGCGTCTCGGCGAGGTGCGGCGGCAGGGTCTGCTGTGCGGCCTGGAAGTGCGCCGACTGCACGTGTGCTCCGCCGGCGTCGGCGTCCCGGAACGCCTCGACCAGGACGTACTCCGTCGGGTCGTCGAGGCTGCGGGACCACTCGAACCACAGGCAACCCGCCTCGGCGCGGGTCGCGCGGGTGAAGTCGTCGACGATCTCGGGCCACCGGTCGGCGTGCTCCGGCAGCACCCGGAACTTCGCGGTAATGAAGATCATTTGGTTCCTTTCGGCTGGTCAGTAGCCAGGATCGCGTAACACAGTGAATCCCACCAGGCGCCCCGGACAAACAGGTGCTCGCGGAACCTGCCCTCCGCTCGCATCCCGATCTTCTCCAGCACCCGGTACGAGGCGGGATTGTCCGGCGAGGTGGTCGCCTGGATCCGGTGCAGCCCGGCCGTTCGGAACCCCAGCTCCACCAGGAGGGCGGCGAGTTCGGTGGCGAGCCCCTGCCCCCACCGGTCCGGATGGATGAGGTACCCGATCTCGCCGCGCCGGTGCTGGGCGTCGACGACGGCCAGCGTGCCCAGTCCCACCAACTGGCCGTCCGCGACCGCGGCGAGTTTGTAGAGTTCACGCTGCCGGCTGGTCGCATCCGCCTGCCAGGCGGGGATCGCGTCGCGGATCTCCGACGGTGACGGGGGCGCCTCGTCAAGGACTCGGTCGGCCACTCGTGGGTCGGCGAGGATCATGTGCAACGCGTCGGCATCCGCCTCGGTCAGCTCGCGTAGCGTCAGCCGCCGACCGCTGATCTGCACGGGAAACATCTTCCAATGATCGGCCAGCCCGGCCGACTTCGGTGCCCCGCGCTGCTCGCCCATCGGCGAAGATCCATCACAGGTGCCGGGAAGACCCGTCGGACGTCAGCCGACGGCGTACGAGAGCCGGTGCCGCACCCAGACGTTGGGCTCGACGTAGACCGCCTGATCGTGCGTCACGTCGCAGTGCACCGGCACTAGCGCATCCGGCACGCGTACCGGCCCGCTGACGTCGAAGGGCAGGCCGGTCCAGCGCCGCCAGTCGGCCAGCGTGCCGGCGATCGTCATCGACCGGGGCGCCACCCGTTCGATACGTCCACCCGCCCGTACGTGCACCCGCAGCCACGGATCGACCGGTAGACCGTCCGCGCGGACCTGGGCCGCGTACTCGGTCATCGACAGGTCCGGCCGGGTGTGCTTGCCGTTCGGGCGCACCGGCGCGACCAGGGTGTCGTAACCCTGCCGCACGGTGGCCCGGCGCATGGCGTCCAGCATCAGCGCGGACAGCCCGCTGCCGCGCCGGTCGGGTCGGATGCAGATCTCCAACGCGGAGACGATGTTGCTCTCGGTGCCGGTGAGCCGGTCGATGGTGGCCCGCTGGATCATCCGGTCCCAGCCGCCGTCGGGCAGTTCCGGCTCGGTCCAGCGCAGCGGCACCGCGTACGCCCGGGCGACCGCGCGTCCCGGCTCCGCCGGGTCGACGGCGGCGAACACGAACTCCGGATACAGGTCGTGGGCGACGCTGTAGTACACCGAACCCATCGGGTCCCAGAGCATGAACGGCGGCCACGCCCCGTCGAAGTCCTCCTCGAGCAGGGAAGCGAAGTCCGGGCGCTCGGCGAGGCTCGCGATGTCGAGAGTCACGGCCGCACGGTAGAGCGCTCGCGTGGCGGTACGCACCCCATATTCGATCGCCGGCTTCGCGGGCACGGTCCGTCGCTCGGAGGCGTGGCGGTCACCGCCCCGGCGGGCTGCGGTGTCCGGCGTCGCTCAGCTCCTGCGCCACCGGACCACCCGCAGCCGTACCCGAAGTGGCCACGCGCCGGCCGGCCCATCTGGGCCGCGGCTGGTACCCGTGCCGGGCGTGCCGCCCGGTCGCGTCACGAGGCCGCGCGGTCCTTCGTCACGCCGCCGTGCGGCGGGTTGCCGGCAGCATCGGGGCGGCGGACCAGCCGGTGGGGACGTTGAGTGTGACCGGCGCCGGGGCGTCGGCGTTGACGTCACCCCGCGCGGCGCGTAGCGCCCGCTGGGCGTTGTTCCACGCGGTGCACGGCCACGGTTCACCGGCGCACAGCAGGTTGTCGCAGCCGCCCTGGCCGTCGGGCTCGTGCGCGTCGGCCACCTCGAGGGCGAGCTTCCACAACAGCGGGTCGGTCACCTCGTCAGGGCGATCTGTGACGGCGTCACTGCGGTGTGTTTCGGACATGGCTATCCCCCCTGGGATTCGTGTCCGCCCTACCTTCACCACTGCCTCCCCCCGGTAAACCCCGGCGGCTGGGCGGACTGAGTTGCCGAGGTCTCCGCTCCGGATTGTGGCCCACCAGGCCCGATCCACCCAGCCCTGCGCGTCGACGTGTCGCAGTCGTCACGGGACGTTCGCCCCAATAGCCACCCGAGATCACTGTCCGCAGTGTCATGACGTCGTACGGTCACCGTCGTCGGGGTCTGCGCCGGCGGCGTCCGTTCAGGGACGGCGGGCCACCACCGCGCCGTTGGCGCCCGGAGCATCGAACGGCACGGTACGGATGTCGACGAAACCGCTCGCCGCGAGCCAGGCGGCGTACTCGGCTCCGGAGTAGTTCCGGCCGCCCTCCGTCTCGACCAGCATGTTCATGCCCATCAGCGCCGCCTCCGGCGGGCCGGTGCGCTCGTCGTTCAGCAGGAGCTCGCAGATGACGATCGCCCCGCCGGGCGGCAGCGCGGCGTGGCACTTCGTCAGCAGTGCCCGGTTCGTGGACTCGTCCCAGTCGTGCAGGATCATGCTCAGCAGGATGACGTCGTGTCCCCGCGGCAGCGCGGAGTCGGCGAGGAAGTCGCCGGCGACGGTGCTGATCCGATCGGTCAGGTCGGCGGCCGCGATCCGCTGGTCGGCGCGTACGAGGACGTGCGGCAGATCGAGCACGGTCGCCCGCAGGTCCGGCAGGTGCCGACACAACTCGATCGGGAACGCCGCCGCCCCGCCCCCGACGTCGAGCAGCGATCGGTGCGCGCCGAAGTCGTACGCGCCGGCCAGCGCCCTGGCGGTGAAGCTCGACGTGGAGTACATGGCGTCCCAGAACTGGCTGATCATCTCCGGGTCGCTGGTGTCGAACATCGACTGCTGGCTCTGCGGATCCCAGGTCAGCGGCCGGTCGGTGCGCAACGCGTCGGCGATGCGATGCCACGGCAGGTACGTGCGCAGGTCCGAGTAGCGGATCTGCCCGCCGAAGTAGTACGGGCGGCCCTCGACCAGGAACTGTTCGGCGAGCTCTGAGTTGCGGTAGCCGTCGCCCGCCCGCTCGAGCAGGCCGAGGGAGGCGCTCGCCGCCAGCAGCATGTCTGCCGGGCGTTCGGCCAGGCCGAACTCGGTGGCTGCCTGGTCGACGGTGATGGCGCGCCCACCGGCGAGCCGGGTGAACAGGCCGAGTTCGACGCCGACGGCGAGGGTTTTGAAGCCCCACACGCCGGCGACGAGACTCATCAGAGGAGTTGGACTGATCATGGGCACATCAGAGCATGCGCATATGTGGCGGATTTCGCCGGGCCCGATGGGGTCCCCGCGGTACGTACGGCGAGGCCGGAATCCGGTAGTGGCTCGTTCGACGGTCCGTGACCTCGCGCCACCCGTCATCGTCCAGATTGGGCGGTCCAGGCCGCGTGCCACCGATGCACGGCTCAGGCGGGCGCGCAACTCGAGCGCCGGCCGCCACGCGTGGCCCGGTGAACAACTTCACAGGAAGTGGGCAATCGCCCCGAATCCTGCCTAGCGTCGGTCGAGTTCGCCAACGTGAACACCGCGACCGGTAACGCCAAATCCTGCCGCCGATCGTCGGAACATCACCCAGGCAGGAGCGGGGGACCCACCGTTTCCCGGCGCCCACCGGCGAAGTCACCGGCTTCCCGCGTCAGGGGCGCCTCGGGGTGAAGCCGCCCATTCCGCGGCCGGGCACCTCAGCCCGAACCCGACAGCTCACCTCGTCGGCGTGGAGGAAATCCATGACATCTGCGTACCACGCCCGTCACCGTGCCGTTACCGCGCGTCGCGTCGCCGTCGGCGCCCTGGCCGCCGGAGCGGTGACAGGCGCCGTCGCGCTCTTCGGCGCCGCCCCCGCCCAGGCCGCGGTCAACTGGGACGCCATCGCTCAGTGCGAGTCCAGCGGCAACTGGCACATCAACACCGGCAACGGCTATTACGGCGGGCTCCAGTTCTCCCAGAGCACCTGGGAGGGGTACGGCGGCACGAAGTACGCCGCCCGCGCCGACCTCGCCACCCGTGACGAGCAGATCGCGATCGCCGAGAAGGTGCTCGACGGCCAGGGCATCGGAGCGTGGCCTACCTGCGGCAAGGAGGGTGGCTCGACGTCGTCGAAGTCGACTGGCGGGTCGAAGTCGACCGGCGGGTCGAAGCGCTCCTCGGGCGGCGGGTCGAAGTCGACCACCCACACCCAGCGGCACAGCACCTCGACCTCGACCGGCGGCACCTATGTCGTGAAGTCGGGTGACACCCTGTCGGAGATCGCCGGGACGCACCACGTGGCCGGCGGCTGGCACGCCCTCTACGAGCGCAACAAGCGCGTGGTCGGGGCCGACCCGGGCCTGATCTTCCCGGGTCAGCGGCTCAGCCTCTGACCGAGCACGCTTCCGAAGCGACCCGAGCCTTCGAGCACGTTCCGGCCCGGGTCGTCGTCGGCCTGAGCGGCCTCCGGGGCGGAAGGTTCTTCCGTCCCGGAGGCCGCTTGCCGATGGCGGTGCGTCCGGGTCGCGGTGATCGAGTTCCGGATCGGCGTGCGGTCCATCCCCCGCGGCACCGGCATCGGTCGCCCGGGCCCGCGCTCAGACGGCCAGTAGTCCGGCGAGGCTGAGTTGGTTGACGGCGGCGTCGATGTCGGCACCGAGCACGCGGGTAAAGAGGGCGGCCACCTCGCGGGTGGTGCCCCGGTGCGCGTTGAGCGCGGTCAGCAAGCCCCCGCACGCGGCGGCGGTGCCGGGACCGGTCTGGCTGGTCATCGCTCGCACGGTCTCGTCCGGGGTCCAGATCTGGGGGAGGGGAACGTCGAGTTCGCCGGACGTGTTCGTGGCGCCCCGGTACCACCGGCCGCCATCCCACCAGAGGCAGAACGTCAACAGGCCGTTGCGGTTACGGGTGTTGAGGACGCTGTCGGTGACCCAGGCGGGTGCTCCGGCGTAGAGGTCGGGCAGGGGCCGGCCGCCGTTGTAGGCGGCGTCGAGCAGCTCCGAGTTCCACTTCCCGCCGGAGAGGACCGCGCGTTCACCCGGGAGCAGGTAGAGGACCGATCCGCTGCGGCGGTCGCTCTCGTACCAGCCGTGCCCGGGGAAGATACGTGGTCCCCAATCCGACCTGACGCCGGCGTACACCGCCGAGAGCGCCGCCCACCGCGTCCAGACGTCCGGCAGGGAGGGGACATCGTCCACGACGGTGGCCGTGCGGCCGGCCGCGGCGTCGGCTGCTGCCGCGGCCGCCGCTCGTCGCGGGTCGCGGCCCTGTGCGGCGGGCCCGGCGACATACCCGGCGAGCCATACCGGTATCTGCGAGCGGGGATAGGCCGCCAGGTCGTTGCGGTAGTGCTCGGGCGGCATGAGTTGGCCGTCGGGAAAGGGCTCGTCGCCGTAGTCGTAGTCCACGGCCATCTCGCCACTGCTGGTGACGGTCAACAGCAGTCGCCACCACGGCCCGGCCGGCATCCGCGCGGCGACGTCTCGTTGATGACGGACCAACTCGCCGACCCGCGACGGGACGGGCACCGGCAGCGACCGGTCGCCGGACCAGAACACGAGGTGGGCGATCTCGGCGGAGACGGTGAACGCGAACTCGGCCGAGAACCGCTGCCATCCGGGAGGCCCGAGTTGAGCCAGCCGCTGCACGATCGGTTCGAGCAGCTGCGAGGCCTCCGCGGCGGTTCGGGCGTCGTCGGGTGGGTTGTCGACGACGGTGAAGCTGCTGACGGCCGATGGCTGTCCGGCCGCGGCCTGGTGGAAGGCCCGCTCGAACTCGGCCATGAACTGTGACTCGTCCGATCCGGCGGAGGCGTGCCCGTTCGCGATCTCCTGCACGGTGAACCGGTCCTGTGAGTGCTGCGGGGGGATCGAGGAGGAAACCTCCTCGATGCGCCCGGAGTCTCCCACCAGGAACACCGAGCGTCCCACCGGCATGTCGAGGAACGCCATGGGGTCGGTCTCGTCGACGGTGACCGGCGCGTAGACGCTCCAACCCGACTCGAAGCGATCCGCCGTCAACTCTTCGGTGGGATAGTCCAGGCCGTTGGACCGGATCCAGTTCGCCACCAACGAGATCGCTTGCGCCGCGTCCATGCGTGATCCTCCCGCCGGCGTTCACCCTATGGCGGGTGTCCGCGTGGCGGAAGAACCCCCGCGGTGCCGGCGTCGTGCGCGGGCAGTGGGCGGCGGGCGAGAGTGCCGACCCCATGGGCCGCAGGTTGCGCACGCCGGACGGGTGATCTGAGTCACCTGCGGAATCGGCGGGTGGCACCTGGCCTCGGGCGGGCCAGGGTGACGTCCAGCCCATAATCTTGACTGATTCCAAAAAACGAAGAAGACTGCGTGCCGTGTCCACGACTCCGGACTTCCAGCAACTGCTGCGCGGGGCCGCGTTACGCGTGACCCGTCCGCGTGTGGCGGTGCTGACCGCGGTGTACGCGCACCCGCACGCCGACACCGACTCGATCATCGGTGCCGTCCGCAGCGACCTTCCCGAGGTGTCCCACCAGACCGTGTACGACTCGCTGCACGCGCTGACGGCGACAGGTCTGGTGCGGCGGATCCAGCCGGCCGGCTCCGTGGCTCGCTACGAGTCCCGGATCGGGGACAACCACCACCACGTCGTGTGCCGGAACTGCGGCCTGATCGCCGATGTCGACTGCGCCGTCGGCGAGGCACCCTGTCTGACCGCATCCGACGACCACGGCTTCTCGATCGACGAGGCCGAGGTCGTCTACTGGGGCCGGTGCCCCGACTGTTCCGCCACACGTATCTCCTGATCCCCCTGATAAAAGAAGCACGGAAGGAACCCGATGTCCGAGAACCACGACGCCGTCGTCCACGACGCGGAAGCGGGAAGCGAGTCGCGCTGCCCGGTCGCGCACGGACGTGCCCCGCACCCGACTCAGGGCGGCGGTAACCGCGGCTGGTGGCCGAACCGGCTCAACCTGAAGATCCTCGCCAAGAACCCCGCCGTGGCGAACCCGCTCGGCGAGGAGTTCAACTACGCCGAGGCGTTCAAGTCCCTCGACCTGGCCGCCGTCAAGCAGGACATCGCGGAGGTGCTGACCACCTCGCAGGACTGGTGGCCGGCGGACTTCGGCCACTACGGCCCGTTCATCATCCGGATGGCGTGGCACAGCGCCGGCACCTATCGCGTCAGCGACGGTCGGGGCGGCGCCGGCGCCGGTCAGCAGCGCTTCGCGCCGCTGAACAGCTGGCCGGACAACGGCAACCTCGACAAGGCCCGCCGGCTGCTCTGGCCGGTCAAGAAGAAGTACGGCAAGAGCCTCTCGTGGGCCGACCTCATGATCCTCGCCGGCAACGTCGCCCTCGAGTCGATGGGCTTCAAGACCTTCGGCTACGCCGGTGGCCGGGTGGACGTCTGGGAGCCCGACGAGGACGTCTACTGGGGCCCCGAGACCACCTGGCTCGGTGACGAGCGCTACACCGGTGACCGGGACCTCGAGCAGCCGCTCGCCGCGGTCCAGATGGGCCTCATCTACGTCAACCCGGAGGGCCCGAACGGCAACCCCGACCCGCTGGCCTCGGCGCGGGACATCCGCGAGACGTTCGCCCGGATGGGGATGAACGACGAGGAGACCGTCGCCCTGATCGCCGGTGGCCACACCTTCGGCAAGACCCACGGTGCGGGTCCGACCGACCACGTCGGCCCAGAGCCCGAGGGCGCCCCGATCGAGCAGCAGGGTCTGGGCTGGAAGAACAGCTTCGGCACCGGTAAGGGCGCGGACACCATCACCAGTGGCCTGGAGGTCACCTGGACCTCGACGCCGACCAAGTGGACCACCAACTTCTTCTGGAACCTCTTCGGTTTCGAGTGGGAGCTGACCAAGAGCCCGGCCGGCGCGCACCAGTGGACGCCGAAGCACAACGGCGGGGCCGGGACCGTCCCGGACGCCCACGACCCGTCGAAGCGGCACGCCCCGGGCATGTTGACGAGTGACATCGCGCTGCGCGTCGACCCGATCTACGAGCAGATCTCGCGGCGCTTCATGGAGAACCCGGACGAGTTCGCCGACGCGTTCGCCCGGGCCTGGTTCAAGCTGACCCACCGCGACATGGGTCCGATCGCCCGCTACCTCGGCCCGGAGGTCCCCGCCGAAACGCAGGTCTGGCAGGACCCGATCCCCGCGGTGGACCACGAGCTCGTCGACGTCGAGGACGTCGCTGCCCTCAAGGCGCAGATCCTCGCCTCCGGCCTGACCGTGTCTCAGCTGGTCTCCACCGCGTGGGCGTCCGCGTCGACGTTCCGCGGCGGCGACAAGCGCGGCGGCGCCAACGGCGCCCGCATCCGGCTCGAGCCGCAGCGGAACTGGGAGGTCAACAACCCCGACGAGCTGGCCACGGTGCTGCGCACCCTGGAGGGCATCCAGGAGACGTTCAACGCCGCCCAGACCGGTGGGAAGAAGGTCTCGCTGGCCGACCTGATCGTCCTCGCCGGTGGCGTCGCCGTCGAGCAGGCCGCCCGTGCCGCCGGCTTCGACGTCGAGGTGCCGTTCACCCCGGGCCGTACGGACGCGTCGCAGGAGCAGACCGACGTCGAGTCGTTCGCGGCGATGGAGCCGACCGCGGACGGGTTCCGTAACTACCTGGGCAAGGGCCACCGCCTGCCGGCCGAGTTCCTCCTGATCGACAGGGCGAACCTGCTGACCCTGAGCGCGCCCGAGATGACCGTCCTCGTCGGTGGTCTCCGCGTCCTCGGTGCCAACCACGCGCAGTCGCCGGTGGGTGTCTTCACCGACAAGCCGGGTGCGCTGACCAACGACTTCTTCGTCAACCTGCTCGACCTGCGTACGACGTGGAAGGCGACGTCCGAGGACGCGAACACCTTCGAGGGTCGCGACAACGCCACGGGCGAGGTCAAGTGGACCGGTAGCCGCGCCGACCTCGTCTTCGGCTCCAACTCGGAGCTGCGGGCGGTCGCGGAGGTCTACGCCAGCGACGACGCGCGGGAGAAGTTCGCGCAGGACTTCGTGAAGGCGTGGGTCAAGGTCATGAACCTGGACCGGTTCGACCTCGTCTGATCGATCCGCGACGGCCAGGCCGGCCTCCCGTGTGGGGGCCGGCCTGGCCGCTTCTGCGTCCGGCGGGTTCGACGGCGACGGTCCGGACGCTCAGCAAGTCGCCGACCCGTATCGCCCTGGGTCGCCTGCGTCGGGACAAGGTGGCGATGGTTTGCGCGATCTACATCCTGATCGCGATCTTCGCGCCGCTGCTCGCCCGACGTCGGCGGTGGGCGGGCCGCGGCCTGTCACTTCGCCGAGTCGGCGGAGCCGGTGTCCGCGTAGACCCGCCCGTGGTTCGCCGCCACTCGGCGGGCGGGCGTCCCGGCGCCGCCCGCCGGCTCAGAACTCCTCGTACTCCGCCGGGTCCTGATCCTTGAGGCGACCGTCGGGCCGGCCCAGCGCGGTGATGGCCTCGACCTCGGCGTCGGTGAGCTTGATGCCGAAGATGTCGAGGTTCTCCTGCTGCCGCTGCGGCGAGGCGGCCTTGGGCAGCGGAATCACCTGACGGGCCACGTGCCAGGCGAGGATGGTCTGCGCCGGGGTGACGCCGTGGGCGGTCGCGATCTCCATGATCGCCGGGTTCTCCTGCAGGTCGTTGCCCCGGCCGAGTGGACTCCACGCCTGCACGAGGATTCCGTGGGCGCGGTGGTAGTCGATGGCCTCCTGCTGCGGGAAGTACGGGTGGATCTCGATCTGGTTGACGACCGGGGCCACGCCGGTTTCGGACAGCAGCCGATCGATGTGCTCGGGCAGGAAGTTCGACAGGCCGATGTGCCGGACGAGGCCACGCTCGCGCGCCTCGATCAACGCCCGCCACGCCTCCACGTACAGGCCGACCTTCGGGTTGGGCCAGTGGATCAGGTACAGGTCGATCTGGTCGAGACCGGTGCGGTAGACGCTCTCCTCGATCGTGGTCAACGCCTCGGCGTGGCGGTGGTGCCGCCCCGGCAGCTTCGAGGTGACGACGAGTTCGTCCCGGCCGCCGGCGGCGCGGGTGGCCCGGCCCACCGCACCCTCGTTCTCGTAGTTCACCGCCGAGTCGATCAGCCGGTAGCCGGCTCGGATCGCGTGGCCGATCGCGTCGACCCCCTCGGCGCCGGTCAGCTTGTACGTGCCCAGCCCGATCGCCGGCAACGCGGTGCCGTCGGCGGCGGTCAGATGCGGAATCGCCATCGTCGAGGTGCCTTCCCTTCGAGCCTGATCGACCGGCCCCGGGGTGGCCGCCCGCCGGGCGGCTCGGGTCCTCGGTACCGGTCTCGTGACCCTACCGCTCGTAGCTGACCTGGTCGGGCCGGAGGGAACGGGACGCCGCCAACGTGCCCCGGCTCGGGTTCGACGCCCGGCGTTGCCGGTGTCAGGCGAGGTCGCGGTGCTTCAACTTGGCTCGGCCGCCGTCCGGATGGTGCCAGACGACGCCCTCGTACCGCCGGTGGGCCAGCAGCCACGCGCGTAGGCCGTCCACGTCGCGTGGCACCTCCCGCCTCTCCGCCGTCACGGTGCCGGGGGCGTGGCCTGAGCGGCTCGCCCCTTTCGGTGACTTGGGTGACCTCCCCGGGCGGAAGGTCCGGGGGTCGGTACGACGCCGATACGATCGACGTCGTCATGCTGCTGCGGGTGCTCGGGCCCCTCGAGGTCGAGGTCAACACGGGCGGAACGGTCGACCTCGGTGGCCCCCGCCAGCGTGCGGTACTCGCGCTGCTGCTGTCGGCCCGCGGCGAGGTCGTCTCCGTCGGTCGAATGATCAACGACCTGTGGCGGGGTGATCCGCCGCCCCGGGCGATCGCCTCCCTCCAGGCGTACGTGTCGAATCTGCGCCGCCTGCTGGAGCCAGGCCGGGAGCGTCGGGTGCCGGCCCGGTTGCTGGTGACCGCGCCGCCCGGCTACGCGCTGCGGCTACCCGCCGACGCCGTCGACGCGGGGCGCTTCGAGGCGATGCTCGCCGAGGCGCGTTCGGTCAGCTCCGCGGATCCGGGCCGCGCCCGCCTGCTGCTGACCGGTGGTCTCGACCTGTGGCGCGGCCCGGCGTACGCCGAGTTCGCCGGGGAGCCGTGGGCCCAGCCGGAGGTGACCCGGCTGGAGGAGCTGCGTTTCGCCGCTCGGGAGCTGCTGCTCGACGTGACCCTGCGTTCGGGCGCCGCCGCCGAGGCGGTGGCGGAGGCGGAGGTGTTGACGAGGCAGGCGCCGCTGCGCGAGGAGAGCTGGCGGCTGCTGGCGTTGGCGTTGTGGCGTGCGGGCCGGCAGGGTGACGCGCTTGCCGCGCTGCGGCGGGCACGGGAGACCCTGGCGGAGGAGTTGGGCCTGGACCCGGGTCCGGCACTGGTCCAGTTGGAGATGGCGATCCTCGGTCAGCGTCTCGACCTGCTCCCGCCGCCGGTCGCCCCGGCCCCTGCGGCGGTCGGTTCGCCGGCTGACGGGGCGTCGGCTCCGCCGACCGGGCCCGCCGCGACGTCCTCCGGCACCGCGACGGCGGAGGCGACGCCAGAGACGTCGCATCGTCCCGAGGCGGTTCCCGACGAGCTGTTCGTCGGGCGCGAGGCGGAACTCGCCACGTTGCGGCGGGCGGCCACCGAAGCAACGGGCGTCGGCCCGCGGATCGTGCTGGTCAACGGGGAGGCCGGCGCCGGCAAGACCAGCCTGCTCGCTCGCCTCCGGGACGAGTTGGCCGCCCAGGGTTGGCTGGTCACGGTCGGCCGCTGTCCCGAGGTCGAGGGTGCCCCACCGGCGTGGGCGTGGGTCGAGGCGCTGCGGCAGCTCGCCGGGGCAGCACCGCCCGGGGACCTGGAGCCGACCCTCGCTCCGCTGCTGGGCGAGGGTGAGCTGGGCGGGGACGTGGCGGCCGGCCGGTTCCGGCTGCACCGGGCAGTCGTTGCCTGGCTGCGGGCTGCCGCCGCCAGTCGTCCCGTCGCCGTCGTTCTCGACGACCTGCACGCGGCCGATATCGAGACGCTGCTGCTGGTCCGCAGCGTCACCGAGTTGACCGACGGGGCCATCCTGTTCGTCGCGGCATTGCGGCCGGCAGAGAACCGCGAGCGGCTCGCCGAGGCGATGGCGGCGCTGGCCCGCCGGTCACCGCGCCGGATCCACCTGGGCGGGCTGTCGCCGGCTGAAGCCGGGCGGCTCGTCAGCAGCGTCGCCCGCGCGGCCGTCGACGCGGCCACGGTCGCCGCGCTGGCGGAGCGTACCGGCGGCAACCCGTTCTACCTCCGCGAGTCGGCACGGTTGCTCGCTGCCGAAGGCACCCTCGTCGCGACGAGTGACGTGCCGGAGGGCGTACGCGATGTGTTGCGTCGCCGTCTCGCCCGGCTGCCACCAGCGGCGGTGGCGGTGCTGCGGCTCGCCGCGGTCGTCGGGCGGGAGGCGGACGTGGCGACGCTCGTGGAAGCCGCCGACACCGACGAGACCACGGTCGTCGACGGGCTGGAGGCGGGCCTCGCCGCCGGACTGCTCGTCGAGCCGGCGCTCGGGCGGGTGCGGTTCGTGCACGGCCTGGTACGCGACACCATCTACCAGGATCTGTCCCAACTGCGGCGGGCCCGGATGCACGCCCGCGTCGCCGCCGTCACCCGCCGGTCGCGTCCCGACGACCATGCGGCGTTGGCCCACCATTACGGGCGTGCCGCGTCGGCCGACACCGCGCCGCTGGCCGTCGACCACGCGGTCCGCGCGGCCGAGCTGGCGCAGCGGCGGTACGCGTACGACACGGCGGTCGAGCTGCTCACCCACGCGGTGGAGGCGTCCGCAGCCGTCGACGGGGACCGGGACGCGCTGCGGGTCGACCTGCTGGGCCGGCTGCTGCGTGCGCAGGCGCGGGCCGGTGCGTTGGCCGCCGCCCGGCAGATCCGGGCCGATGTGGTCGACGTCGCGGTCGCGTCCGGCCGGGACGAGCTGCTCGTCGCGGCGTTCACCGCGTGGACGGTGCCCACGCCGTGGCTCACCCGTCCGTACGGTGTGCTGGACCAGCGGATCGTCGACCTGCTCGCCCGGCTGCTGCGTCGGCGCGACCTGGAACCGGTGGTTCGCTGCCGGCTCCTGGAGGCGCTGACCGTCGAGCTCGACGGTGAGGCGGACCCCCGCGGTCCGCAGGCCGGGCGGGAGGCGCTGACGATCTCGCGCGGGCTGGACGACCCGGAACTGCGGGCCCTCGGGCTGGCCGCCCGGGTCCGTACCCTGTCGTACGAGTTGGAGGCGGCGCAGCGGCGGGAACTGGCCTTGGAGCTGCGCGACCTCGCCGACGAACACGGGCTGGTGGCGTACCGGTGGCTCGCCGAGCAGGTGATCGGCCAGGCCGCCGCCGCGCTGAACGAGCCGGCGGAGGTACGCGCCAGCGTCGCCCGGCAGGGGGAGATGGCCCGCACGTACCAGCTCAACGAGGCATGGGCGATCCACCTCACCTCCCGGGCCGGTCTCGCGCACGTGGCCGGCGATTTCGCCGCCGCACAGCGGTACTACGGCGACGCCGCGGCCGAGATGCGGCGGCAGGGCTCGTTGCACGGCGACAGCCTCGACTACTTCGCCGGGGCGACCCTGCTGCTCAGCCAGGGGCGTCTCGGCGAGCATCTGGAGGCGACCCGGCGGGCACGCGAGGTGTTCGGGCCGATGGTCGACGACCTGCTGGCGCTGGCGCTGATCGAGAGTGGACGGGCCGACGAGGCGCGGGCGATGCCGCTCGGCGAGCACACCTACCGTCCCGACTACGTCCGCTCCCTGCTGCTCACGGTGCGCGCGCTGGCCGTCGTCGCCCTGGACCGCAGGGACCTGGCGCAACCGCTGATCGACGACCTGCTCCCGGTACGCGACCAACTGGCCGGATTCTGCACCACGAACTTCGTGGTGCGTCCGGTCGCGTTGACGCTCGGGGAGCTGTTCCGCCTGCTCGGGCGTACCGAGGAGGCGACGCGGCACTTCACGCTCGCGGCCACGGTGGCCCGCCGGTGGGGCTCGCCGCACTGGTTGGCGGAGGCGACGGAGGCGTTGACGGCCTGACCTCGGCCGGGCCGACGCCGGGCGGGGCGTCCATGGCGGTCGCCACCGGTGCGGCGGCGGTTGGTGGATTCCAAGCCGACCCCAAGTGACGCCCGAGAAGATCAACCCGTGTGTGCCTGCGGCGGTGTCCGATGTCCGGAGCCGTCGTTCCGGAGCGGGGGCGCCGAGGCACGCACGGGTGAACGCAGTTGAATCCCGTTCGAAAGGTCGCCGTGAACCGGAACCAGCACGAAGCCATGGCCGATATCCGTGACATGTACATGGCGCACGCCGCGTTGCGTCGCGAGTTCGACCTGCTTCCACAGCTCGTCCGCGAGGTCACGCCCGGGGACACCGGACGCGCCGCTCTCGTCGGCGAACACGCCGAGCTGCTGTGCCACGTCCTGCACCGGCACCACGAGGGCGAGGACCTGGAGTTGTGGCCGCGACTGCACGAGCGTGCCGGTGCGGCGGCCGAGGCCATCGTCTCGACCATGGAGACGCAGCACCACGCCATCGAGGAAGCCCACGCGGAGGTGGTCCGGCTGCTGCCCGGCTGGCGGGGCACCGCGCAGGGCGGCACCGAACTCGCCGACGCCCTGGAGCGCCTGCGTGCCGCTCTGGTCGAGCACATGGCCATGGAGGAGAAGGAGATCCTCCCGTTGGCCGAGAAGTACGTGACCGCGGCCGAGTGGAAGAAGCTCGGTGAGCACGGGATGGCGAGCACGCCGAAGAAGGACATCCCGCTGGTCCTCGGCATGGTGATGTACGAGGGGGACCGCGAGGTGGTCAACGAGGTGCTCGCGGACGCGCCGCTACCGGTCCGGCTGCTCATGCCGATCATCGGACGCCGTCGCTACGCCGCCCACGCTCGGCGGATCCACGGAACCGCCACGCCGCCGCGCATCGGCGCGCACGCGCGTTGAGCGAGCCCGGTCCCTGGGCTCGCGACCAACGCCCACCTGCCGCGCTGTGAAAGGGGGAGACGTCATCCCGGTGCCGCGATGAGCGCCCGGCGCTCGATGCCGGCCGATGTCGTCTCGGGGTAGTTGCCGCCGGGACGTCGCCCGGCAGCAAGAGCCGCCCGAGGTGGACGTCCACCTCGGGCGGCTCGCGGTCGGTGGGACCTGGCGGCTCCGCGTCAGCTGCGCGAGCGCGGCAGGCAGCACTTCTTGTACTTGAGGCCCGAGCCGCACCAGCAGGCGTCGTTGCGCTCCGGCGGCCAGGGGATCCGCGCGTCGGGCCGCGTCGACAGCTCACCCGCGTACCCGGCCCGGGTCCGCTGATCCGCCGGTTCGCTGCCCTGCCGGTCGGCGTAGCCGGTCAGCCCGGCCACCGACGCGCGCAGCACGTGCAGGCCGAGACCGCCGGCGTCGGCCTGCCGGACCAGCTCCTTCTCCAGCCGGGCCCGGTGCTCGTCCCAGTTCGCCCCGTAGGTCTCGGTGAGCGTGGCCTGCTCGGTGAGCAGACGGTCGAACTCGGCCTGCGGGAAGAACAGCAGGTCGGTCTCCCCGGTCTGCTGGGCGCGGCGGACGAGCTGCGCCTCCAGCCGGTCGGCGAGGTCGTCGTTGCGGTCGTGCGGCAGGTTCAGGTTGCGGCGTACCCGGTGGCGCTGCTGCAACAGGAAGAACGTCACGCCCGGGGCCTCGGGCGGGCCGACCTCCACCACGGGTTCGGTGGCGGTGATCGCCTCGGCGGCCTTGGCGCGCTGGCCGAGGAGGGTGTCGAGGGCTTCGCTCAGCCATTCCTCGGAGGTCTTCGCGTGGCCGCCAGTCTCCAGCGCGGCGCTGACGTACGCGGGGGCGTCGGGCTGTTCGGTGAGGAGCGGGCGCAGCGCGGTGAGTTCGGCCATCGCCTCGTCCTCACGGCCGCCGGTGCGGAACAGGATCCGCGCCCGCACCGCCCGGGCGATTCCGGCCCGCGGGTCGTCGGTGGCGGGGAACGCCTTGACGGCCCGGTCGGCGTAGCGCAGCGCGGCGTCGAGCCGCGACCGGATCTCGGCGATCTCGGCGGCGAGGGTCAGCGCGTCCCCGGCGCTGTCGGGTTCCGCCAGCCGGCCCTGCTCCACCGCGTCGGCCAGGTCGGCGGCCACGCCGAGCGGGTCGGCCGCCCCGAGCGCGGTGCGGCGGATTTCGGCGAGGTCGGCGGTTGTGATCACGTCTTTCGGCACGATCTCACGGTACGTCCGGAACGGCCGTAACCGCCGCATGATCACCTGTTACGCCGCTCTCACGAAGGTGGCGGAGCGCCGGATCGTGGCGCCGGTCCGGTGTTCCGCATTCCGACACCACGGGACAGATGGGGCGCTGCCGAGTGATGTGACGCCGCGCCCGACCCGGTAGGTGGTTCAGCCCTCGACGGTCAGGCCGGACTGCGCGGCCAGCAGCGCCAACCGGATCCGGTTCCCCGCGCCCGTCTTGGCCAGCAGGCTCGTCACGTGGGTCTTCACCGTGGTCACCCCGAGATGCAGCCGATCGGCGATCTCCCGGTTGGAGAGCCCCGCTCCGACGCAGGCGAGTACGTCCCGCTCCCGGGCCGTCAGGGTCGCCGGCAGCGACGCGCCTGGCGCCGCACCGATCCGCGCCCGGACCGCCTGGTCGACCAGGCGACGCAACACCGCCGGGCTGAACGGGGTGTCGCCGGCCGCCGCCTGGCGTATCGCGGCCAGCAGCTCGTCCGGGGAGGCGTCCTTGACCAGGAAACCGCAGGCGCCGGCGGCGAGCGCCGGGAACAGGTGATCGTCGTCGTCGAAGGTGGTCAGCACCACCACCCGGACGGCGGGCCGGTTGGCGAGGATCCGTGCTGTCGCGGCGGTTCCGTCCACGAGCGGCATCCGCAGGTCCATCAGCACCACGTCGGGCGTGACCTGCTCGGCCAGCCGGATCGCCTGCTGCCCGTTCTCCGCCTCACCGACCACCGTCAGGTCCGGCGCCGAGTCGCAGAGCATGCGCAGGCCCGCCCGGACCAGCCGCTGGTCGTCGACGAGCAGCACGCGGATCATCGGCCGGCCCCCGCCGGCAGGACGGTCCGCAACCGCCACCCGGAACCGTCCGGCCCGGCGACGAGGCTGCCGCCGAGCAGCTCGACTCGCTCCCGCATCCCGGTCAGCCCGTGCCCGGCCTCGGCCACCGCCGGCCGTGCCTCCGCGCGCCGTGGGCCCCGACGGGCTCCGCCGCCGTCCACATCGCGGCGAGCGCCGACGTCCGTGCCACGACCGCCTCCGTCGTCGCTGACCTCCCAGTGCACGTCCCCGTCGCGCATCCGTACGCACACCCGCGCCCGCGCCGCCGGCCCGGCGTGCCGGGCCACGTTGGCCAGTCCCTCCTGCGTCAATCGAAGAACCGCCAACCCGCGTACGGCGTCCAACGTCGCCACCTCCGGGTCGATCGTCGCCTCCACCGTCAGGCCGGTCTTCACGGCCCGGTCCACCGTCTCCGCGAGCGCCTCGGGCAGGGCCCCCGGCTCGATCGGCACGTACCCCGAACCGTCAGCCACCAGAGCCGGGTTCCGCAGCACCGCCACCAGCCGCCGCAGGTCCGTCAGCGCGGTGCTGCCGCTGGCGTGCAGGTCGTCGAAGACCTCGCCGACCCGTGGGTCGGTGTCCCGCAGGACATGTCGGGCCACGCCGACCCGCAGCACCATCGACGCGACGTGGTGCGCCACGAGGTCGTGCAGTTCGCGGGCGATGGCGGCACGTTCACCGGTCCGGGCGGCCCGCGCCTCGACCGCTACCCGCTGTTCGGCCTGCCGGGCCAGCTCGCGCCCGGCCCGGATGTTCAAACCCAACAGCAGCGGCACCCCCACCACGGTCACCACGCCGTACAGCCACTTCGGCAGGCCCCACGGCAACTCGTCCAGGGAGTCGGCGAGGTAACCCACGAGCAGGGCCCCGGTGCCGACGGCCACCTGCCGCATCGGCACCCGCAGGGTCAGCTCCAGGACCGCCCAGGTGGCACCCACCTGCGGCACGATCGGCTCGGCCTGACCGAACCAGACCGCGAGGGCGAACACCAACGCCGCGCTGAGCGCGCCCGGGAACGGCCACCGCACGCCGACCGGGCACAACGCGAGAGCGGCCGCCGCGAACGCCCAGTCGACCGGCGTGTAGGGGTCGGTGGCAACCGGGCGGATCAGCAGGTAACCGACGCCGCTCAGGGAAAGCAGGGTCAGCCGCAGCCACGCGTACCGGTCGTCGAACAACCGCGACACCCAGCGTGTGACCACCATGTCAGCGTAGGCCCGCCGGCCCGGCGGCGGGGATACCACCGGACCGGACCGACGTGGCTTCCGCGGCCGGGCTGATCACGCGTACACCTCGGGACGCTCGTCCTGAATCGACGGTGCCGGCGCGGGCCGGCGCAGCGCGAGCAGGACGCCGGCGGCCGTGACCGTGGCGAGCGTCCCGGCCGCGACCAGCGTCACGCCGTCCGGGTGGATCAGCGGCTGACCGCGCAGCGCCTGCCAGGTCACCAGTACGACCAGACCGGCGTACGCGCCGGCGGCCACCACCATCAGCCGGAGCCGTACCCGACCGTCGCGCAGCCGGGGGAGCCGCCCGGCCAGCAGACCGATCCCGATCGCGAGCAGCGGCAGCACCTGCAGGGCGTGCATGCCCACGAAGTGCGGGATCCGCAGATCGCCGCCGGTGGTGCTCCAGCCGGTGACCGGCATTCCCGGTCCTCCGTCGGGGACCCCGACGCTGTGCGCCCCCACCAGGGTGACCGGGTCGGCCGCCTCCTGCCCGGGCGTCGGCAGCACCATCAGGTAGCCGAGGCCCATCCCGACGAGCGCGATGAGCAGACCCAGGCGCAGGGTCCAGGCGATCGCCCGGTCGGGCATCCGCTGGACCATCAGCAGTACGACGAGCACCAGCGAGGCGCTGTACAGCACGGCGATCAGCAGGGCCATCAGCCCGAAGATCGCCGTGTCCAGCGGGGTGGCGACGTTGAAGTGGCTCTGCTGACCCCGGCCCGCCTGTACCGCGATCAGCCCGACCTCGACGAGCCCGGTCACGGCGACGATGGTTCCGGCCCACCAAGCGATCCGCCGGCCGCGCCGCATCAGCGAGATCAGCCAGGACAGGGTCACGACGTAGACGAAGAACGACAGGGCGAACTTGAACGGCTTCAGCCAGATCGGCGCCCCGACCAGCATCCGGTCGTCGACGACGAGGCCGACCAGGGAGACGAGCCCGAGCGCCACCATCGTGGCGGCCACGAACATCAGCGGCCGGTGCCAGTGGTACGCCTGCCGCAACGAGACTGGTGAGTACGTCATGCACTCACGGTCGCCGAACCGGGGCGTCGAAGCGCCCGCCCGCGGTCCCGAACCCCGGCCTCCGGTACGAGCGGTCCTCCTACCGCGGTAGGAGGCCGGCGTCGTCTCCGTCATCGCCGGGGTCGATCGAGCGAGAGTAGGCGTACGAGCAGGCTCCGTCCTCCGCCGGAGGCGTCTGGAAGGGACCCTCGCCCACCTGTCAGGGCCGGCTCAGACCGCCTCCGGTGGGCGGGGCCGCTGTTGCAGATATCTCCGGGCACGTGGCAGCGGGTCGTGCGCGTACTGCTCCGGCAGCCGGTGGTTCTGCGCGGCGCAGAAGTCCCGAAGCGTCGACGTGATCGGCAACAGTTCCCAGCTCGGCTCTGGTTCGTACTCGGCGGTGGCGCGTAGCAGCTCGGGCAAGGGTGTCCAGCCATCGTGGTCGAAGGCCCAGCGGCCGTTGCTGATGATCACGTGGCTGACGTAGGGCTCAAGGTGCTGACGTAGTCCCGTGATGCCGAAGCCTGCGGCGGCGTACCGCTCGGCGGCGACCCAGGCGAGCACATGGCACGCGCCAGCCGCGAAGAACGCCTGGTCCGTCCGGTGCCAAGCCAGCAACTGATCGACGCGTTCGGCTTGCGTACGGCGGAACCTGGCTGCGGCGGTGTACGGCGTGCCCATGCCGGGAGTATCGCCCGCGCTGTCAGTCGTCGATCGCTTGGTAGACAGCGGTCCAGAGGTCGTGCCACATCGGCAGTCTCTGGTCGCCCGCGTGCGCCCGCTGCATCATGAAGATCGCCGTCAGGTCCTCGGCGGGATCGTTGTACCAGGCGGTGCCGTAGAAGCCGGGCCATCCGTAGCTCCCGACCGAGGGGCCCAGGTGCGTGCGGCGGGTGCGGATCGACATCCCGAAACCCCACCCGATGGCGTCGAAGTACCCGGGCCAGAACCCGGAGATCGCCTTCTGCTCCGGGGTCAGGTGGTCGCTGGTCATCAGTGCCACGGACGGTCGGGAGAGCACCCGTTCGCCGTGGTGGGTGCCACCGGCGAGCAGAGCCGAGGCGAAGGCAAGGTAGTCGTCGGCCGTCGAGACGAGCCCGCCACCCCCTGATTGGAACGCTCGCGGTCGGCTGAACCGCCCGTCGGGGCCGTCTTCGACGACCGGCTCACCGGTGGTGGCGTTGTCGTGCTCGTACGCCGTCGCCAGCCGGCCGATGCTCTCACCGCTCACGCTGAATGCGGTGTCCTTCATGCCGAGTGGACCGCAGATCCGCTCGCGCAGAGCCTCCCCGAAGGACATTCCAGTGGCCCGGGCGATGAGCACGCCGGTCACGTTGGCGGCGATGTCATACATCCAACGCTCGCCTGGCTGGTGAACGAGCGGAAGCGCGCCGAGTTGACGCATCCACTCGTCCGGCGACGAATAGTCGAGCGCGTCCAGCGCGTCGGCGATCGGGACCGTTCCCGGCTCGGCAGGGACCATGCCGGTGCCGAGGGTGCCGGTCAGCAGATCACGCAGGGTGATGGGCCGTTTCGCCACGACGGTGTCTTCCAGCGGCCCGTGCGGATCGGCGAGCACGGTCATGCCCCCCAGTTCCGGGAGGAGGTCGTCGACCGGGTCATCGAGGCGGAGGGTGAGGTCTTCGACGAGCGTCATCGCGCACGCGGCGACGACCGGCTTCGTCATCGAGCCCAAGCGGCAGATCGTGTCGCTGGCCATCGGCGTCTTCGACCCTTGGCCCTCGAACGCGAGATGGCCCACCGCTTCCATGTGCACCGCGCCCTTGCGGGCGAGAACGGCCACCGCACCCGGGACGGATCCGGAGTCCACGTGACGCTCCAACAGCTCTCGCACCCGGGTCAGCCGTTTCGACGAAAAGCCATCAGCAGTCACCAGCGCCCTCCTCAACTCGTCTGTTCGCAAGCTACCCGCCGCGCGACGACCGCACGTCCCGCGAGGAGGTTGGGAAGTGAAACGCCGCCCACGTCGGCTGGGGAACAGGTTCGCCGGCGCCGCGGAGCCGTGTCCGAGTGCGGTTCGAACAGGACGACCCGGTAGTGGCTTCGCTCGCTGATGAATGGGTGCTCCGCCGAGCACTGGTTCCGAGAGCCCCCGCCGGTACCTCACTGGCGCCGTGGCTCGGGGCACAGGGCCTGTAGCTGAGGTGTCGACGTAAGCTCCGGGCTGTGGATGAACCACGGCCGACAGCCCGGCCTCTGTCAGCAGAGGAGGCTGGAGTTCTCCAGGCCCTGCTGGCCCAGGATTTCCCCGGCGTGGACGAACTGCGACTGCAATCGCAGGAGGTCCTGGCTCAGTCCAGCTGTGGATGCGGCTGCGGGACCATCTGGCTCCTGCCACAAGGCCTACACCTACCGCCCTCACGCGCGACGAGTCCGGTTCCAGCCGAAGGCACGGTATTCGACAAGCGAGGCAACGCGGTCGGTGGAATTCTATTGTTCGTTCATGAGGGTCGACTGGCAGAGCTAGAGGTGTACTCCTGGGGCGAGCCGATGTCGATGCCGTCGCCGGACCGGGTTCGGGTCCAGAGCTCGCTGACCAATCCGTGCGAATCAGGACGTGAGCAGCCAAGCCCACGAGCAGGCAGGTAAGGCGCTGCTAAGGTCCACTGCCGCCCGGCTCATGTCCGCTGGGTAGGACGGAGCCTTTGATGGGAAGAGCCCGGCGATTTGCCGCCGCCCTGGCGTTCAGCATGCTCGTGCCGGCGACCGTTGCGGGATGTTCTCGATTTCTTGGGTGCGTACCCCAGCCTCCCGACGGCATCACCGTGGCGGACCTGGCAGGTGTCTACACCAGGCCTGAAGGCGGAAGAATCGAGCTAGACGAAAATGGGCGCTACAGCGCTGGCAATCTGCCGGGAGGCACGGGTCGTTCGGAAGAGGGCACGTGGACGCTCGATCTCGAATCAGAGAGCACCGAGGACCTGATGCTTGGAGACCTCCAGGTGTGGATCTCCGGCGACCGAGAGGAGCCCTGGCTGTACCGATTTGAGGGCGACGCCGACAGTTGTGACCTGATCGAGTTCCACAGGGCCCACTGACCGAAGGACCACTCTTCTCTCCGCAGAGGCACCGAGATCCTCCCGCCACGAGGAGCCGCGCAGCCCTGTTGCTGGTAGCGCGACCAGACCGGGGCGGCGGAGATGACGAGGGCGGACAGGTCACTGCCGAGGCTGTCGCACTCGGCCTGAAGTACGTGGGGCTCGACCAGCACGTGTCGCCCGGCTCGCGGTGCCGCGAGCCGGGCGACACGCGAATGGGTCAGGCGCTGAGCTTGCCGGCGATGGTGACGACCCGCTCGGCCATGTGGTCGAGCGCGGCGATCTGAGCGTCGCCCAGCGGGGCATCGTTGTTGCCGCCGGTGACGTGCGAGACACCGTACGGGTTGCCGTCGGCGAACTTCAGCGGGTCGGTGTAGCCCGGGGGAACGATCAGGCCACCGAAGTGGTAGATCGTGTTGTAGAGGGCAAGGAGCGTCGACTCCTGGCCGCCGTGAGCGGTCATGCTCGAGGTGAACCCGGCGTACACCTTGTTGGCCAGCAGGCCCTGGCTCCACTGCGGGCCGAGGGTGTCGAGGAACTGCTTGAGCTGGCTGGAGACGTTGCCGTAGCGGGTCGGGCTGCCGAACAGCACCGCATCGGCCCAGACGACGTCGTCGGCGGTCGCCTTCGGCTCGTTCTTGGTGGCGTCGAAGTGCTGGCTCCAGGCGGCGTTGGAGGCGATGGCCTCCGCCGGGGCGAGCTCCGGAACCTGACGCAGCCGCACCTCGGCGCCGGCCTTCTCGCCGGCCTCGGCGAGCCGCTTGGCCATCGAGTGGATGGTGCCGGTGGAGGAGTAGTAGATGACGGCGAGCTTAGTCATCGAAGAGGTCCTTTCATTGGATAGTTGCCGACGTGATATTTGCGCCAGCAACAATCAAGGAGTCTAGCCGATGGTTCCGCCGATGCCACTGCCCACCCGACGCTCGTACGTCCGATCCGCCCACCACCTGACGTGCGGACCCGGAGGTACGCGTCGCAGGACGCCTGCCGTCAGGAATCAGGGCTGGTGTGGCAGTCCTTCGAGGCCCTCCGTGACCTTCGCCACCGTGCTCATCACCGACCTGCGTCCGAGGTGGTCGGCCGGTGCTGGCGCGGCGCTCAGGTGTGCCGCCGCGGTGGCGTCGCTAGGTTGAACGCATGATTGATGCGGCGGGACGGGGCGAGCCGTCCGGGGTGTGGGCCACAGCCGTGGGCGTGGCCCGGGTGAGGGCGATGGAGACCGCTCGTGAGCAACCGCTGTTCCGGGACCCGCTGGCGCTGGCCTTCGCCACGGCCGGCGGGAGAGGCCCCGGGACGCCGCCGCCCCCGCGTGCGGACGAGGCGGCACGGCGCCGCTGGCTCGGTGTGGCCTTCTCGATCGTCATCCGGACGAAGTTCCTGGACGACCTGCTGTACCGGGCGGTCGCGTCCGGTGTCCGGCAGGTCGTGCTGCTCGGAGCCGGGATGGACAGCAGGGCCTTCCGGATGGACTGGCCTGCGGGGACCCGGCTGTTCGAGGTCGACACGGCCGAACCGCTGGAGTTCAAGGCCTCGGTGCTGCGCCAGGAGCGGGCCGTTGCGCGCTGCGAGCGGATCACCGTTCCGGTCGACCTACGCGAGGACTGGGCCGGCGCACTGGCCGCAGCCGGGCACGATCTGGCGCAGCCGACGGTGTGGATCGCGGAGGGACTGCTGATCTATCTGCCCGAGGACGCGGTGCAGTCGCTGCTCGAACGAGTGGGTGCGCTGTCAGCCGCGGGCAGCAGGATGGGCCTGACACTGGGCTCGCGCGGTGTGGTCGAACGCTTCCGTGAGGACGCCGCTCCGGGATCGGCAGCGTCGATGTGGGTCTCGGAGATGCCGGAGGACCCGGTCGGCTGGCTGAACGGCCTCGGCTGGAAGGCAGAGACCTTCACCCTGCGTGAGCGCGGCGAGGCCTACGGACGTCCGATGCTCACCCCGCCGCAGCAGGACGAGGGCGCCGGAGGATTGGTCTCGGCGGTGCGCGCGGCGCGCTGAACACGAGGAAGGCCGGCCCGACTTACTACGAAAGCCTGCCCCGCGTATGGCGGGGCCGGCTTTCGGCTGTCATGCCAGCCCTGGGCGCCCCGTCCCGTTCGGCACCGCGAAGCGGCTGAGGATCTCGGGATTCCTTCAGCTGTCGGCCTCGGTAGACGCGCGCGAGTCGAGCTTCTGGCCGCGCCCTAGCGGCCACGTTGCCCGGTGAGCCTGATACCTCAGAGGCATATTTATACCTCTGAGGTATCGGCCCCATGCCGTAACATCCCCGCAGCCCGCAGCCCGCAGCCCGCAGCCCGCAGCCCGCAGCCCGCAGCCCGCAGCCCGCAGCCCGCAGCCCGCAGCCCGCAGCCCGCAGCCCGCCCCTGGTGAGGGGTGGAGTCGGATCAGGCCAGACCGGGGCGCTCCTGGTAGACGTCGGGCACGCCGTCGGCGTCGCTGTCACGCTCTTCGACCGTGCACAGCCGCCGGTAGTGGCGGTTGCGCGCGCGCAGCACGACGGTGGCCAGCAGCGCCGCCAGCACCGACCCGAGCAGGACGCCGATCTTGGTGTGGTCGTCGCGCTCGCTGCCGGTGCCGAACGCCAGTTCGCCGATCAGCAGCGAGACGGTGAAGCCGACCCCGGCCAGCAGTGCCAGCCCGAACACGTCCCACCAGTCGATTCCCTCGGCGAGTCGGGCCCGGCTGAATCGCTGCACCAGCCAGGTGGCGCCGAAGACCCCGACGGCCTTGCCGACGACCAGCCCGACGATCACCCCCATGGCGACCGAGTCGGTCAGCGTCGCGCCCAGGCCGCCCGCGCCGGCGATCGACACGCCCGCGGCGAAGAACGCGAACACCGGCACCGCCAGGCCCGCCGACAGCGGACGGAACCGGTGCTCGAAGTGCTCGGCCAGGCCGGGACCGGGCCCAGCCTTGCGGCGTAGCACCGGCACGGTGAACGCGAGGGCCACCCCGGCGACCGTGGCGTGCACCCCGGAGGCGTGCACGAGGGCCCACGTGACCACGGCCAACGGCAGCAGCAGCCACCAAGAACGGATGCGGCGCTGCACCAGCAGCCCGAACACCGCCAACGGTGCGAGCGCGAGCAGCAGCGGCCCGAAGTGCAGCGAACCGGTATAGAACACCGCGATGATCACGATGGCCAGCAGGTCGTCGACCACCGCGAGGGTCAGCAGGAACGTCCGCATCGCCGCCGGCAGGTGCGTGTTGATCACACCGAGCACCGCGAGGGCGAACGCGATGTCCGTGGCCGTCGGAATCGCCCAACCCACCAGCGCACCGTCGCCCGCCCGCGCGTTGAAGATCGTGTAGATGACCGCCGGCACCGTCATGCCGCCGAGGGCCGCGGCGACCGGCAGGAGCGCTCGCCGCGGTTCGCGCAGGTCACCGGCGACGAACTCGCGTTTGAGCTCCAGGCCGGCGACGAAGAAGAAGATCGCCAGGAGGCCGTCGGCGGCCCACTGCGCCAACGAGAGGTCCAGGTGCAGCCCCGCCGGCCCGATCTCGAGGTCGCTGATCCGCCGGTACCCCTCCGACCACGGCGAGTTCGCCCAGGCGAGCGCGAGCACCGCGGCGGCCAGCAGCAAAATCCCGCCCACGGTCTCGGTACGCAGGATGTCGCCGATGCGGCGTACCTCCGGCCAGCTGCCGCGGCTGAGCAGGCGCGGCGTGCGGTCGGTGGGGGTGGTCATGGGGAGCTCCTCTGGCTGGGGTCGCTGATTGCACCGCCGACCAGACTTCCCGGCACACCGCCGTCAACCCTACCCGTTCGACGATCATCAGGCCGGGCCGCAGGCCGGACGGTCCCGTACGCTGCTGTCTGCCGGCCGCGCGAAGACCCTCGGTGCGGCGGCATCGCCGAGAAGGGTGCCCCGGACCATGAAGCCCTGGCACATCGCTGTACTGCTGGTCGTCCTTGCCGTCGTCGGCTACGTGGCCTGGCTGGTTGCCGCCTTCAGGCAGGGGAAGCGAGGCGGCTGAGGCGAGCCGCTTCCGATGACCCGCCGCCGTCGCCGCGCTCACGGGACGGTGGTCCCGTGAGCGCGGCCGGCCCTTCGGTGCTCGCCCCCACACCGAAGGACTGTCCGCAGCCGAGGTCTGGTCAGGCGGCGGTGAAGTGCTCGCGGTGGTCGCGGACGAACTCCTCGATGCTCCGCGGCGATCGCCCGAGAATGCTGGCGACATGGTCGTTGGTGAAGTCGCCGAACCCGGAGCCGTAGGCGACCCGGTATTCGGCGAGGGCCTCCGCCATCCACTCGTCGAGCCCTGCCTGCAGCAGGCCGTCGCGGGTCTCGTCCGGTGTCTGCGGCACGTACCGTACCGGCCGTCCGACCGTACGGCTGATCTCCTCTGCCGCCTGGTGCAGGGTGATGCTCTCCGGGCCGGTGAGCGTGTAGATCTTGCCCGCGTGTCGCTCGGGTGCGGTGAGGATCTCGGCCGCGACCGCGGCGATGTCCCGTACGTCGATGCCGCCGACCCGGCCCTCTCCGAAGACCCCGTACAGCTCCTCGCCGTTCAAAGTGAAGAGCAGGTTCTGCATGAAGTTGGAGGGTCGCAGGATCGTCCAGCCCATGCCCGAGTTCTGCAGTTCGGCGTCGGAGAGCGCGTGCAGCCGCCCGTTGCGGGTGGGGGCGTCATGGGCGGCCCCGATCGCGGAGAGCCGGACGACGTGCCGTACGCCGGCCTGCCGGGCGGCCCATACCGCGTTCGAGCTCTGGGCCGGCGCGAGCGGGCCCATCGGCGTCAGCAGCCACAGCGTCGTCACGCCGTCGAACGCGGACCCCAGCGTGCTCGGCCGGTTCAGGTCGCCCTCGACGTACTCGACGCCGTCGATCCGGGGTGCGCGGGAGCTGTCCCGTACGAGGGCACGCACCTGCGCCTTGCCGGCCAGCTCGCGCAGCACCTCGCTCGACACCATGCCGGTCGAACCGGTCACCAGAATGGTCATGACTCTCCTCAACGATCAAAAGGGGTGTGATCCTGCTGCGGCTGTTCCACGACAGGCTGCGCGACTTCGCCGGCGCTCTCCTGGTCGAGAGTTGACCTGTGGCGAGTGGGTGGCTGCTGTCGCGTGCACCGGTCGGCCCTACTGTCAGTCAGGTCCGGGGCGGTGGTGCCGCCACAGACGATATAGTCCAAAACTGAGACCGTCCAATGATTGGACTAAAGATGAGGCGTAGCACACGTAAGGAACAGGATCCCGACCTCGGCATCCTGGCCGTCCAGCTCTCGGGGCGCGTCCAGCGCGAGATCTTCGCCCGCGCTGCCCAGCACGGCTTCGAAGACGTCAGGCCCCGGCACGGTGCGGTGCTCGCGTACCTGGACGCGGAGGGCACCCGCCCCGGCGAACTGGCCCGACTGGCCGGCCGCAACAAGCAGACGATGGGCGCGATCCTGGACGAGCTGGAGCGCCTGGGCTACGTTCGGCGCGCCCCCGATCCGGTCGACCGCCGGGCACGGCTGATCATGCCGACGGAACGCGGCCTGCAGTTCATGGAGCTCTCCGACGTCCTCGTGAGCCAGATCGAGCAGGACCTCTCCGACGTGCTCGGCTCGGACCTCTACGGAAAGTTCAGAGACGGGCTGCGCCGTGGGGTGGCGAGCCTCCCGGCGACCGGCCGCGACACGGAGGGCTGAGGACAGAGCAGGCGCCACCTGGGGTACCTCGCGTGCCCGGTCCTGTGGCGTAGCCGATCAGCTTGTCGCGGTGGACGTACGCAGGCGACGGTGTGATTGAACGGCGACGACCAGCAGGCCGATGGGTCCCCACCCCGGTGCGCGCGGATGGGGACCTCGGACGCTGTCGAGGGCTACGGGGCCAGGGACGGGGTCGGTCCGCCGGCGCCCTGGTTCGCGTCCGGCGGAGCGCTGCTGACCCGGGCGCTCCTGCCTCGTAGGACGGTGAGGCTGGTGATGGTGGCGGCGATGAAGAGGACTCCCGCGGCGAGGAACGCGGACCGGTACCCGGCCAGGTAGGCGCCGAGCTGGTCGCTCGGGTCCTCGCCGAGACGGGCTCGCGTGGTGGTGGTGTAGAAGGTGTTGAGCAGGGCCACTCCGAACGCTCCGCCGAGCTGCTGCGTGGCGTTGAGCACCGCGCTCGCCACACCCGCGTCAGCGGGGTCGACGCCGGTCAGCGCGGCGCTGTTCATCGGAGTGAACACGAGTCCGAGGCCCACGCCCATGAGCAGTTCCGGCAGCAGGGTGCCACCCAGCCAGGCCGGGGTTCCGTCGATCGTGGTCAGTGTGAACATGCCGATCGTCGCCAGGGCCATGCCGAAGGCCATGAGCACCTTCGGGCCTGTCCGGGGCAGGATCGCGGGCATCGCCAGCGCCACGAGGATGATCCCGGCGGTGAAGGGCAGGAAGGCCAGCCCCGCCCGGATCGGCTGGTAGCCGAGGTTGACCTGCAGGTAGTAGGTCAGGAACAGGAACATGCCGAACATGCCGGCGCCGGAGAACACGGCGGTGAGGAACGAGCCGGCGCGGTTCCGGTCCGTCAGTACGCGCAGCGGCAGCATCGGATGGTCGGTGCGGGACTGCCGGAGCACGAAGGAGACCAGCAGCACCAGGGCGGCGCCGAGGGTGAGGAGCGTGGTGGGGCGGAGCCAGCCGCCGTCGCTCTCGCCGGCGATGGTGAAGCCGACGACCAGGGCCACGGAGCCCGTGGTGGCCAGCACGGCGCCGGGGATGTCGTAGCGGCGGTCACCGGCGACGCGGCTCTCCCGCACCGTCGGGACCGCGCCGAGGACGGCGACGACCGCGATCGGGACGTTGATGAACAGACACCACCGCCAGTCGAGGTATTCGGTGAGGGTGCCGCCGAGGAGGAGCCCGATCGCGCCGCCGAGGCCCTGTACGGCCCCGTAGACGCCGAACGCGCGGGCACGTTCGGCGGGATTGACGAACGTGACGGTGACCAGGGACAGTGCTGCGGGCGCGAGCGCGGCGGCGAAGACGCCCTGCAGCGCGCGGGCGGTGATCAGCATGGCGGGATCGACCGCGAACCCGCCGAGGACGGAGGCGAGAGCGAAGCCGGTCAGGGTGACGAGCATGGTCCGTTTGCGGCCGGCGATGTCGGCCACGCGGCCGCCGAGCAGCAGCAGGCCGCCGAAGGTGACCGCGTACGCGGTGACGGCCCAGTGCCGGTTGGCGTCGGAGATGTGTAGCGAGTGCTGTGCCTGCGGGAGGGCGATGTTGATGACCGAGGCGTCCAGCACCACCATGAGGGTGGAGAGGGCGATCACGCCCAACGCGAGCCAGCGGCGTGGGTCGGGTCGTCCGGCACTGGTGTGCGGGGCGCGGCCCGTGGTCGTCGGATGGACGGACATCGGAGGCGTTCCTTCGGTGTGGCGAGGGCGGCTCGTGACACGCGGAGTGCGACGGCAGCCGTGACTTGGGATTCGAGCGGGAGCGAGTGGTCGGCCGCGGGCGCGCAGAAGCCGCCGGTGACCATCGACCGGCGCGGCTGCCGGGAGTCGGCACGCGCGGGTGCCCCGCAGGCGGGGCGATGAGGTCACCGGCCGTCGTGGCGGCCGCCCGGTTGCTGGCGTACGTCGTCGCGGGCTGACGGGCGTCGTTGACGCGGTCAGCCGTTGCGCGACGAGCTCGTCGAGGTGAGATATGTGGGCGGCGCGGTGGCGGTGCCCGTCAGGTAGGTCGTTCTGCGGGTTGAGCGGTGCGTCGCCCGCGTCGAGGCGTTTTGTGTTTTCGCAGCCCCTCGGCGTCTCGGCGATCGGTGTTCACGCGTCCCACTGTCCTCAGCCGCGCGACGGTTCGCAAATTGTGTTGCGATTTCCGCAAAAGTGGCGGCGAGGTCACGAGTCCCGGATGTGGATCCGTTCGCCCTGCGGGCTGAAGAGCGCCATTACCTCGACGGGCTGCTGATCGGCGCTGGCGATGGCGTGCGGCGTGCGGGTGTCGAACTCCGCGGCCTCTCCCGCCACGAGCGTGGTGAGGTTGTCGCCGAGGGCGAGGTGCAGGGTCCCGCTGAGCACGTAGATCCACTCGTAGCCCTCGTGGACCCGCTGCACGATCCGCGCGTCCTCCTGCCGGGGCGGGAGGATCAGCTTGAACGCCTGCACGCCGGAGGTTTGACGGGTCAGCGGGATGTAGATCATTCCGTCGCGGCGGACGGGCTTGGGGTGGATCCGGGGGTCGCCCGACTGGGGCGCTCCGACCAGGTCGTCGAGCGGTACCCGGTACGCCTTGGCAAGGGGGAGGAGCAGGTCGAGCGAGGGGCGCCGGACACCGGACTCCAGCCGGGAGAGAGTGCTCACCGAGATGCCGGTGCGCTCGCTGACGTCTGTGAGCGTCAACCGGCGCCGGCTCCTCAGGTGCCGCAGGCGCGGCCCGACCCCGGCCAGCGCCGCGTCCACGTCCTCGTCGGTCATCTCGATGCACCTACCCTTTGCGGAGATGGCAAGTCTACTTGCGGTCTGGCCCGATGCGGACGCGACGAGCCTCACCCGTGAGCCGCTCCAGCGGAAGTGTCCGCCCGCCTCCGGTGGGCCGTCGCAGACCTGAGCTGTCCGACGACAAAGGTGCGGCCCCTCCCGAACCAGGAGAGGGCCGCACCCGTCTGCCACGCGGTACGTCAGGCGGCCGGCAGGCTGGTGAACACCAGCGGCCCGGACGGTGCGGGCGTGCCGTTGGGGTAACCCCACAGCGACCTGTTGCCCGCCGAGGTGCTCAGCGTGAAGCCCACCGTGTACGTCCCCGGCGGCAGGTCGGAGAAGCTGACCGGCAGCGAGACGTGCCCGTCGGGTCCGACATGGATGCCGCCGTACGCGCCGCCGACCGAATGGCCGAGAGAGTCGTAGATGGTGGTTGAGAAGCCGTCGACAGGAGCCAGCGTGACGTCGTCGATGGTGACGTCGACACTGATGCCGTTGAAGATGTCACCTGGAGCGGCCTCGGTGCGGCTCAGCGCCGCCGCGATCGCCACGGGCTTGGTCGTGTCGGGCATCCGGGTCGCCCGCAGGTCGAGTTCGGGCGCGCCGTAGTGGGCGCCGTACACCGAGACCGAACCTGCCGTATCGGTCAGCAGGATCCCGTTCACGGTGCAGGAACTGGTCAGCGTGCTCATCACCATCGGTATTGAGTAGGTGTCCGCCGGCCCTTCGGTCAGCACCTGGTTCCAGGTCGAGCAGCCGAGGGTCTCGACCGTGGCCTGCAGCTCGCCCTGCACGCCGCTCGCGGCGAACGTCAGCGTGGTCGTCGCCGACTCGCGCCAGTTGTTCACCTGGGTGGGATTCAGCGCGAACCCGCTGGCACCTATCACCTCGTTGCGGGTGACCCGCACCGTTGGCGCGCCAAGGTCGGTGTAGCGCTCGGTGTTGCCGGCCCGATCGGTCAGGCTGACCGCCTTCACCGTCCAGTCTCCGGTCGGACTGCCGGCCGGCAGGGTCACCGGCACGTGGCACTCGACGAACCAGATCGACCAGGCCTGCATGTCACCGCAGAGCAGGTCGCCCTGATTGTCGTACGCCAGGGTGATCGGGGCGACGACCTCGGCGCGGCCGGGACCGTTCAGCACGAGGCGCCCCTTCCACAAGCCCGCGCCCGGTTCGTCCTTGACGTACAGGCCGTAGCGCAGGGTCGCGCCGGAGCCGTCGTCGTACACCTGGGTCCTGGTCGGCGAATCGAGCCAGACCTGCTCGACCATCGGCGGTGCGGTGTCGGGGGTCTGGGTGGCGGCGAGCACGGCGGCCGGTCTGATCTTGTCGCCGGACAGCGTCCGCGTGGTGCCCTGGTCGTCGGTCGCGGTGATCTTCGTGACCCGGTAGGTCACCGGCGCGGCCGGGCCGTACTCGGTCACGAGGAGTTCGTACGCGTATGACGAGCTGGCTATCCCGCCCTCGTACGGCCCGACGGTGGGCCAGCCGCCACCGAGGCTGAACCGGATCTGCTCGACCGGCCCGACCGCGGCGGTGCCGCTGTACCGCTGCACGTAGATGCTGCCACTGAGATCGCGGGCGGTGGTCGACGTGTCGGTCACCGTCCAGTTGAGGATGGCGGTCGTGCCGCCGGTGGTGCTGTCGACCTGGTCGGTCGAGAAGGCGACGCCGGAGAAGGTGATCTTCGGTCTCGCGGCCGCGACGGCCGGTGCGGCCGCCGCCACGAGCAGCGCGGTGGCCACAGTGGCAGCGGCCAGGGTTCGTGAGACTGCGCGAAGGTGCGCACCAGCCATGTGTCCTCCCCGTTGACGTGCGGCCGGTCCGAGATGGGTCCGGTCGTGCGGGACGCCGTACAGCGAACTGCGCGCAGCGTAGTGAATGGTCACCGCAGTGGGAAACGCGAATATGGCCTCTCGCCGATGCTGGGAATTCCGGCGCGTGGGGCCTTCTCGTCACCAGCCGTGCGTACCAGCCGGAGACGCTTCGACCACACCGCCGCCACATCGGGCCGAAGCCGGGCAGCGGCGCGTGATCGCTTTTCGGCGGTTGACACGTCTGTTCGACGCGCCGTGACTACGTGACTCGATCTGGTTGCGCACCGTAAGCTTTTCGATGCGTGAATGCCTCCCGCCAGCCCCGTAACGACCTCTGCACTTCTCTCGCCCGATCGCCATGGCCGTGCGATCGGTGACGGTCCGTGTCCGAATCCGTCCGACCGACCGCTTCGTTCGGGCGCCATCCACCGATCGAGGAGGCTGCCGTGGAGACTGTGACCCGCCAGACCAAGTCCTCCAGCCACGGAGACACGGCCGGCGACGATGCCGAGCCGATGCTGCCGGAGCTGCAAGATCCGGATTGGATGCACCATGCCCGGGAGGTCGCCCAGACCGGGTTCTGGGCGGTGGCCCGCCGCCTGCCCAGGCTGGTCAGGGAAGCGATCGGCGTGGCCTGGGCGACCAACCGGTTCGACACGATCGCGTCCATCGGCCTCAACGTCGCCGCCGGAGTCATGACCACCTTCGGGCTGCTGGCCACGACCACCGTGCTCACCGAGCTGTTCGCCGCCGGCCCCACACCGGACCGCGTCCGCGCCGCCCTGCCGGCGCTGCTACTCGCCGCGGCAGCCGTGATGGCACGCGGCGGGTTGACCATAGCCGCCGGCTGGGCACAGGCCCGGCTGGTGCCGCAGATCAACTATCGCGTCGAGTTGCGCATGTTCGAGGCCACCACCGCGGTCGACCTCGCCGCGTTCGACGACGCCGGCTTCGCCGAGGAGATGGACCGGGTCCGTGATCGAGGGATGAACGAGGCGGCGTCGATAGTCGACAGCACCGTCAACCTGATCACCGGAGTCGTCGGCGTCCTCGCCACCGCCGCCGCGGTAACCGTCATCCAGCCGATCCTGCTGCCCTGCCTGCTCCTCGCGGCCATCCCTCAGGCGATCACCGCGGTGCGGATCGCCCGCGGGCAGTACCTGAACATGCTGGCCCGCATCACCCAACGACGGCGCATGCGGATGCTCGCCAACCTCATGGCCAACCGGCAGACCGCAGTCGAGGTCCGCACTTACCAGATGCGCGAGTTCCTGCTCGACGAGTACCGGCGGATGATGCGCGCCGAGATCCGCGCCGACTTCGATCTCGTCCGTTCGCAGACCATCACCCGAGTGCTCGGCGCCTCCGCCGCCGGGCTGGCCACCTTCGCCGTCTACGGCGTTCTCGGCGGTCTGCTCCTGGTCGGTTGGGTGGCTCTCGCCGCCGCCGCGACCGCGCTGCTGGCGTTGCAGGCCGCCCACACCAGCCTCGGTATGGCCGTCTTCGCCACCAACTCCCTCTACGAGGAGGCCCTCTACTACCAGGACTACCGCGACTTCCTCGACCGGGCCCGGCTCCGCACCTCGCCCGGTGGCGGCGACTCCACCACCGGCTTCGACACCATCGAACTCGACAAGGTCAGCCTCCGCTACCCGGGTACGGACAGCCTCGCCGTCGACGAGGTCAGCCTCAACCTGCATCGCGGGCAGGTCGTCGCGTTGGTCGGCGAGAACGGTTCCGGCAAGACCACACTCGCCAAACTCATCGCGGGCCTCTACCGGCCCACCTCCGGCACCATCCGATGGGACGGCACCGACATCACCGCCCTCGACCCGACCAGCCTCGGCTCGCACGTCGCGGTCATGAGTCAGGACTGGTGGAGGTTTCCGTTCACCGCGCGCCAGAACATCCTCATCGGCCGGCACGACCGGGCACGGCACTCGTCCGGGCCGAGCGTGGAGGACGCCGCCCGCGCCGGCGCCGCGCACGACATGATCCTTGACCTCCCGTACGGCTACGACACCTTGCTCGACCGCGAGTTCAAGGACGGCCAGGACCTGTCCGGTGGTCAGTGGCAACGACTTGTCGCCGCCCGCAGCCTCTACCGGCACGCGAAACTCCTCGTCTGCGACGAACCGTCAGCCGCGCTCGATGCCCGCGCCGAGCACGCCATGTTCCAGCACCTGCGCCGGCAACCCGACCGTCTGGTCATCCTGATCACCCACCGGCTCGCCAACGTCCGGCATGCCGACCAGATCTTCGTCATGCACGGCGGACGACTGGTCCAGCAGGGCAACCATGACCAGTTGATGGCGCAGGACGGTCTCTACCGCGAGCTGTTCGACCTGCAGGCGGCCGGCTATCTGGCCGAGTCGTCGTAGGCGTTGGTCGGCAGGGCTCGTGACGCCCAGGGCCGTGGGGGCGCCGGCGGAAGCTCGGCGTCCGCCGGCGCGGTGGCGGGCTGACGGGCGCCCCTGACCACCAGCGCGAGCCCGACCAGCACGATCAGAGCCGCCAGCACCTCACCGCGCGTCATCCGCTCGTCCAGGAAGAGCCACGACGCGCCGAGCCCGAAGACGGGCACGAGCAGGCTGAACGGCGCGACCCGGGCGAGCGAGTAGTGGCCGATGAGCCGGTTCCAGATGCCGAACCCGACCAGGGTCGACAGGTACGCGACGTAGCCGAGCGCCGCCAGCCCGGTCCAGGAGAGGCCGGCCACCGAATCCCGTACCGCGTCCGGCCCGTCGACGACGGCCGCCAGGCCGAGCAGGGGCAGTGGGGGCACCAGGCTGGACCAGACGAGCAGGGAGAGCGGTCGGGTCTCCCCGCTGACCCTCACCACGACGTTGGCGACGGCCCAGCTCGCCGCCGCGAAGAGGGTGAGCGCGAAGCCGATCGCGGTGGTGTGGCCGCCACCGGCGACGGCGATCAGGCCGATTCCGGCCGAACCGACCAGCACCCCGGCGAGCTGTCGCCGGGTCGGACGCTCCCGCAGCAGCAGCGCCGCGAGCAGCACCGACACCAGAGCCTGGGCCTGCAGCACCAGGGAGCCCAGCCCCGCGCCCATGCCGAGCGCCAGCGCGGTGAACAGCGCCCCGAACTTGAGCACTCCGAGGATCAGGCCGTAGGCGACGACGTACCGCGCCCGGGCGGTCGGCCTCGGTACGAGGAAGACCAGCGGTACGGTGACCACGGCGAACCGCAGGGCGGTGAGCACCAGCGGTGGCAGGTCCCGCAGGCCCATCTCGATGGCCACGAAGTTCACGCCCCAGATGGCGGCGACCACGACTGCCTGGAGCCGGTGCGACGTTCTCATGTGTCCAACCCTGAACGGGCTGACCTATTAGCACAATCTCATAGTTCTTAAGTCTCCTTGTAGCATCGCTTCATGGATCTCGACGTGCGACGGCTTCGCGTGCTCTACGAGGTGGCCCTGCGTGGCGGGATCACCGCCGCCGCGGCGGCCCTGCACGTCACCCCGTCCGCGGTCTCCCAGCAGCTCGGGCAACTGGCCCGTGAGGCCGGCTGCGAGCTGCTCGAACGATCCGGCCGAGGAGTTGTGCTCACCCCGGCCGGCCACGTGCTCGCCGACCACGCGAAGCGGATCATCGGCGCGGTCGAGCAGGCCCAGGCGGGTCTGGCCGCGCTGCGGCGCGACGTCAACGGAACCGTACGGGTGGGTGCCTTCCCCTCGGCGGCGGGCGCCCTCGTCGCGCCGGCCGCCGCTCGAGCCATCGCCCGATACCCCGATTTGGACATCCGGATCGTCGAGGCGGAGGACCAGCAGAGCCGGCTGGACCTGCGCTCCGGCACGCTCGACGTGATCGTGCTGCAGGAGTACGACCACGTGCCCACGCCATTGGCGTCCGACCTGGACCGACACTCGATCGCCCACGATCCGATGCACCTGATCACGCCGGTCGGCTGGGGCAGCCACTCGGGCCGACTGGGTGACCTGCGTGACGCGCGGTGGATTGCCAGCGGCGAGGGCACCCCGTGCCTACGCTCGACGTTGCACGCCTGCCGCCTGGCCGGGTTCGAGCCGGACATCCGCCATCGGGCCATCGACTTCGCGCTCACCCTCGACCTCGTCGACGCGGGCCTCGGCGCGGCGCTCGTGCCGGAGCTGGCGCTGCGCAACGTGCCATCCGGTGTGCACATCCAACCGCTGACGGACCCGGTTACCGAGCGGCGGATCTTCGCGGTGACCCGCTCCCGGGGCGCGGGGCCACGGCGCCCTGCGATCGACGCGTTCCTCGCCGAGCTCACCGCCACCCATCGTTGCGATCTGGAGCCCGTGGCCGCGATTCGTTGATCCGTAACGACGGTGTGTCTCGTGGCTTTCGCAGTGGTTGATGGTCGACGATGTGCCGGTGGCGCGTCGCGCCCAGACGTCACCGCAGGACAGGCGGAGCAGCCGAGCATCACGCGGACTGGGCCGAGATCGACCGTGACGGCCCGCACGATGGGCCGGGACCCGGCGCGCCGAAAGTCTTTCGCAAAGATTTCAGGCACACGAGCGCCGCTCCCGGGCCTGCACTCCGCACAGGCGTAGTGCCCAGACTCGACACCGAGCAGGTGGCGCCGGCCGCCGAAAGCCGCTCTGGTTTTACCCGTTGGACACCTTGCCGAAATCGTTTTCGTGCGACACGCTATCGGCGGACAGTGATACTCACCACCTCGGGCGCGGCGGAGACGATCGATGCGCGAGCCGCGCCGGATCCGGCGGGAGGCGGATGCGCGATGGCGAGGTACGAGGCATCGCGCGGCGACCGTGCGAGAAGCGGTCGTTCGCCCGTCCTCACTGCAGCAGCGCCTACCGCCGACTCACGCAGCGGTTCGGTCCCGCCCGATCGGAAAGCACCACCCGCACCACCGGATCGAGCCTCCACTCGCAGGGACCGCGTAGCGGTTCCCTCCGATCGATAGACCCGAGGAGAGGAATCATGAGGAAAGCCCTGGGCAGGCGCACTGCCCTGCGTTCGATGGCAGCGGTCCTGGTGGCGGCGTTGACCATCGGCGCGGCCGCGTGCAGCGGTGACGAGCCGGAGGGCTCGACCGCCGCCGAGGCGGGACCGGACGGTGTCGATGACGGCAGCGAACTCACCATGTGGACCCGCGCTCCGCTGGAGAAGCAGGCGAAGCTCCTGGTCGAGGCGTACAACTCCAGTCATCAGAACAAGGTCAAGTTGACCGTCGTACCGAACGACGACTACGTGGCGAAGGTCGGTGCGGCGGCCGGGGCGGACGGTCTTCCGGACCTCTTCGCCGCGGACATCGTCTACGTGCCGAACTGGGTGAACCAGGGACTGTTCCAGGACATCAGCGCGAACATCGACGGTCTCGCCTTCAAGGACTCGATCAACAAGGGGCACCTCTCGGCCGGCACGGTCGACGGCAAGGCGCACGTTCTGCCGTTCGTGCTGGACCTGTCGATGCTGTTCTGGAACAAGCAGTTGTTCAAGGAGGCCGGGCTCGACCCGGAGAAGGCCCCGGCGTCGCTCGAGGAGTACGCCGCCGCCGCGAAGGCGGTGCAGGGGTTGAAGAAGGAGGGCGTCTACGGCACGGCGGCCGGCCTCAACTGCGGTGGCTGCCTGGTCTTCACCTGGTTCCCCTCCGTCTGGGCCGACGGCGGCCAGGTGCTCAGCGAGGACGGCACCGAGTCCAAGCTCGCCGACCCCATCGCGCAGCAGGTCTACCGCACCTGGAACGACCTGTGGAAGTCCGGCGCGGTGCTGCCCGCCTCGGAGGGGGAGACGGGTCCGACCTGGACCGCGGCGTTCACCGAGGGCAAGGTCGGTTTGATGTTCTACCCGGCGACGCTGCTCTCCTCGACCCCGTTCGACGTCGGCGTGGCCGGCATCCCCGGCCCGAAGGGGGGCGCCTCCACCTTCGTCGGCGGCGACGGTATCGGTGTGTCGAAGGACTCGAAGAAGGCGGCGCAGGCCTGGAACTTCCTGAACTGGATGATGTCCGAGCAGGCGCAGGTCGAGGTGTTGGCGAAGAACAAGGACGTGGTTTCCCGCGTCGACCTCGCGAACAACAAGTACGCCGCCGAGGACCCGCGGCTGGTAACCATCAACGAGGTGGCCGGCAAGGGTGAGACTCCCGTCGCGCTGAACTTCCAGCAGGCGTTCAACGCGCCGAACAGCCCCTGGCTGACCCTCATCCGCAACCAGGTGCTCACCGGCAGCGGCGATCTGCAGAAGGACAACGGCGAGATCACCGCCGTACTCAAGCAGTAGCCGACGGCCGTCGCGGGTGGGTGCCGACGAGCAGGCCGGATCGGCACACACCCGCGGCGTGGCCGCGACCCCGACGCGCTGGACGACCTGCCCGTATCGCCGGAGAAACGAGAGGTTCCCCGATGACAGTCACCGCACCGTCTCGCCCGCCCAGTGCGGCGATGCGGGGCCGCGCCCGTCGCCCCGGCCGTCGAGGGCTGCTCGGCTGGCTCTACGCGACACCGACGGCGGTCTTCGTCGTGGCGTTGTTCGTGGTGCCGTTGCTGCTGGTCGTCAAGATGTCGTTGTCGAGATGGCCGCTGCTGACCGGGGACCAGGGGATCAACGCTCCGGCCAACTTCACGAAGGCCGTCGACCACCGGTTCTTCACCGACTCGATGGTGTTCACCGTCAAGTACACCGTGCTGGCCACCGTGCTGCTGCTGGCCCTCGGGCTGGGACTGGCCCTGCTCGTCCAGGAGTCGAGCCGGTGGAACAGTCTGCTGCGCGCGTCGTTCCTGATCCCCAGCGCCCTCGGCCTGGCTTCGGCGTCGCTGCTGTTCTACGTGCTCTACTCGCCGTACGCGAGTCCGCTGGCGCCCGTGATGGACAGTCTGGGCTTCACCTTCCTCGGTTCACCGACCGCCGCGCTGCTGTCCACGACCTTCCTCATCGTGTGGCGGTACGCCGGCTTCTACATGGTGCTCATGCTCGTCGGCCTGCAGGGCATACCGGCGGACGTGTACGAAGCCGCCCGCTCGGACGGCGCCAGCCGGTGGCAGACCTTCCGGAAGATCACCCTGCCGTTGCTGCGTCCGACGCTGGCGCTGACGACAGTGCTCTGCGTGACCGGTTCGCTGCTCGCGTTCGAGCAGTTCTACATCCTCACGAAGGGCGGACCGGACAACAGCACGATCACCGTCGTGCAGCTCATCTACATGGTGGCGTTCCAAGGTCAGAACGATCTCGGTGTGGCGGCCGCTCTCTCGGTCGTCGTGCTGCTGGCCCTGATCGTCGTGAACGCCCTGCAACTGCGCGCCTTCCGAGCCGAGGAGAGGTGACGCCGATGGTCACGGTTTCCCGTTCCCGCTCGAGCGCCGCCGGCGGACCGACTCCACACGGCGCGTCGGCCGGTCCGACCAGATCGCGCGGCGTCACCATCGCCGGCATCGCGCTGCGTACGCCGTACTGGGTGTTCACCGGGGCGGTGGGCCTGATCTTCCTGGCTCCGCTGCTCTGGACGGCGGTCGCCTCGGTCGCCCCGCAGGCCGGCACGAACCAGGTGGACGGCTGGGGGCTCGGCAACTACGAGACGCTGGCGAACTACCAGGCCGGCATCTGGCGGTACCTGGCGAACTCGACGGTCGTGTCGCTGCTGACGGTCGTGCTGACCCTGCTGGTGTCGCTGCTCGGCGGTTACGCGTTCGCCCGGTTCCGCTTTCCCGGCCGGAACATCCTGTTCCTGCTCACGCTCGCCATCCTCATGGTTCCCTACGCGACGCTGCTGATTCCGCTCTACGTCCTGCTCAACGAGGTCGGGCTGCAGAACTCTCTGGTCGGCGTGGCTCTCGTACTCACGATGTTCCAGCTGCCGTTCGCCACCTTTCTGATGCGCATCTCCTTCGAGGCGGTGCCACGGGAGCTCGACGAGGCAGCGATGGTCGACGGTTGCTCCTCGTTCGGCGCGCTGTGGCGGGTGTTGTTGCCCGCGGTGAAACCGGGTCTGATCACCGTGGGACTGTTCGCGTTCCTCGCCGCGTGGAACGACTTCATGGCGCCACTGATCCTCATCAACGACAGCGAGCGGATGACGCTGCCGCTCGCGGTGTCCAACCTGCGCGGCCAGGTCCAAGGAGTCGTTGACTACGGGGCGACCGAAGCGGGCGTCGTCGTTCTCGCCCTTCCGTGCATCGTCCTGTTCCTGCTGCTCCAACGACACTACGTGCGCGGCTTCATGTCCGGCGCGCTGAAGGGATGACCATGAGCGCACCCATGGCCGCGCCCGTCCTGCCCGCCCGTGGCCGGCTACGGCCGCTGGGGCTGGACGACGTCCGGATCACGGGCGGCTTCTGGGCCGAGCGTCAGTCGATCAACGCGACCGCGACCCTCGCGCACATCGAGCAGTGGCTCGAGCGCGCCGGCTGGCTCCGGAACTTCGACCTGGCCGCGCGGGGCGACCTTCCCGGTGGCCGCCGTGGGCGCGAGTTCTCGGACTCGGAGATCTACAAGTTCCTGGAGGCGCTGGCGTGGGAGATCGGGCGGACCGCGGACGCCGAACTCGAGTCGAGCTTCCGCGGCATCGTCCGGCGGGTGGCCGCGGCTCAGGAGCCCGACGGTTACCTCAACACCAGATTCGGTCGGCCGGGGCAGGCGCCGCGGTGGTCCGACCTCGAATGGGGCCACGAGCTCTACTGCGTCGGGCACCTCCTCCAGGCCGCGGTCGCCCGAGCGCGCACGCGTCCGGGTGCGGACGACGGACTGCTCGAGGTCGCCTGTCGCGCCGCCGACAACGTGTGCGCGACGTTCGGGCCGGACGGCATCGACGGCGTCTGTGGGCACCCGGTCATCGAGACGGCGTTGGTGGAGCTCGCCCGGACCACCGGCGAGGACCGCTACCTGGCGCAGGCGGCGCTCTTCGTCGACCGCCGGGGCCACGGCCGGCTCAGCGATGTGGAGTTCGGCCGGGAGTACTTCCAGGACGAGCGTCCCGTCCGGGAGGCGACGGTGCTGCGCGGGCACGCGGTCCGGGCGAACTATCTCGCCGCGGGCACGGTGGACGTCGCGGTCGAACTGAAGGACGCCGGCCTGCTGGAGGCGGCACGCAACCAGTGGAGCAACACTGTGGCGAGCCGCACGTACGTCACCGGCGGGCAGGGCTCGCGTCACCAGGACGAGGCGTTCGGCGAGGACTGGGTGCTGCCGGCGGACCGTGCCTACTCGGAGACCTGCGCCTCGATCGGTTCGGTGATGTTCGCGTGGCGGCTGCTGCTCGCCGACGGTGATCCCCGATACGCGGACCTCATCGAGCGGACGTTGTTCAACGTGGTGTCGACCTCGCCGTCGGCGGACGGGCGGAGCTTCTTCTACACGAACACCCTGCACCGCCGTGAGCTGGGCACCCTTCCCGACGCCGATCGGCCCAGCCTCCGCGCGGCGTCGTCGCTGCGGGCGCCCTGGTTCGAGGTCTCCTGCTGCCCGACGAACGTCGCCCGTACGCTGGCCAGCCTGGCGGCGTACGTCGCCACCTGCGACGACGAGGGACTTCAGCTTCACCAGTACATGCCTGCCACCGTCGAGCACCGGCTCGCGGACGGGCGGGACGTGAGTGTGACCGTCGCGACCGGCTACCCGCACGACGGGGAGATCCGGGTGCGCATCGACAGCGACGAGGATCGTCCCTGGTCGCTGTCGTTGCGGGTGCCGGCCTGGGCCGACAACGGCGCGACGGTGACCATCGACGGAGAGGTCCGGCCGGTCGGCCCCGGATTCGTCACCGAGCGCCGGACGTGGCGACGCGGCGACGAGGTCGTGCTGTCGCTGCCGGTGGCGCCCCGGTTCACCTTCCCGGACGAGCGGATCGACGCGGTGCGGGGCTGCGTGGCGGTGGAGCGCGGCCCCCTCGTGCTCGCCCTGGAGTCCGTGGACGTGCCCGGCGTGGACACCGTCGACGAGCTTCGCGTCGACGTCGGCGAACCGCCCCGTCTGGTAGACGGCCGGGTCACCGTCCGGTGCCGTCGGGTGCACCCCGGCGATCATGAATGGCCCTATCGGCCGGACCGGGCCGGCGCGGCGCCGGTCGTCGGTGAGGTGCTCGACGGCGTGGCCCTGGTGGAGTACCACGCGTGGGCGAACCGTGGGCCCTCGACGATGCGGGTCTGGCTTCCCACGATCACCGACCGCACCGAACTGGATTGACGGGCCGGCCTGATGTCACCGCCTGACCTGCCCGGTTCTCGCGCTCCTTGATGTTAACGCTAACAGCGACGTCCGCTCCCTCCGGCCACGACAACACCGGTCCGCCCGACCGATCACCGAGGTGCAGCACGGTGCCTCCTCAGCAGCCCCGCAGCACCGACGACAAGGAGGAAGGAACATGACCCGTAGACGCGTGAGAAGGGCACCCCTCTGGGCCGCCCTGGCCGCGCTCGTGGTGGGAGGGACGGTCGGCGTGGGATCCGCGGCCCACGCCGACGGCCCCGTCCTGCCCGGCAACGAGGGTGACGTCGGGGTCTACACCGACGGGCAGAGCCACGTCATGGACATCGGCGACCCGGTCTACAGCAACGTCGCCGACGTCGCCGACCGGCTCAAGCCCGGCGTGCCGTTCACGGCGGTGAACATGCACCAGTCCATCTTCGAGAAGGACCTGGCCGCCGGCGGCACGGACTACTACCTCGACCGCGTCCTGGGCGTCGAGGGAACGATCGGCTCAGCGGTGCTGATGACCCGAGGCCGGTCCCTGTACATGCGCGGCGCGAGCAACAACAACTTCACCGTCATGGGCTTCGCCGGCAGCGCGTACGTCGGCGGCCCCAACAACCTCGGCAACCTCTACACCGTCACCGTGCCGGGGCAGACCGTCACCGAGGTGAACGCGAACCGGTTCAACGCGCCCAGCCACGCGAAGAGCCGGTACACCATCGGCGCGACCGGGGTCATCGCCGACCTGACCAAGCTCATCACGTACGACAACGTCGCCGTCACCGCCATCGACTTCAGCAACCCCGGTGACGACCCGGCCACGTTCACCGTCCGCGCCGCCGCGCCGCTGGCCACCCAGGCTGGAAGGAATGCGGCCGAACTCACCGGCACCCGCACCATCACCAGCGGATCCAACAACGGCCTCGTCGACACCGCGTGGAACTCGATCAAGGTCGACCTCACCGGCGCGGGGTTCACCAGGACCGGCACCAACCTCGACCGCGAGGTCACCGTGCCCGCCGGCGGCTCGGTGTCGCTGTCGGTGGTCGGCGCGGTCTCCTCGGCCACGCTGCCCGAGACGGTCGCCAGCTACCAGGAGTACGCCGGGCTGTCGCCGGCCGAGGCGGTGCGGACCGGCATCACGGCGTTCCACCGCCGCTGGGCGCAGGACGTTCCCTACATCGACGTCCCGGACCCCGCGCTGGAGAAGGCCATCGTCTACCGCTGGTGGGGCGAGCGGTACAACACCCTCGACGCCAACGCGTCCGGTCACGTGTACCAGTACCCGACGACGATCGAGGGGGTGAACCTCTACCAGAACGCCGTCGCGCTGACCCAGCCGATGCACCTGCAGGACACCAAGTGGCTGCGTACGCCGTACCTGCCGTACGGCCAAGTGCTCAACATCGGCGAGTTGTCCGGTTCGTCGGCCTTCCTGGACAGTCCCGGGCACACCAGCTGGAACAACCACTACTCGCAGTACATCGGCACGGCCGGCCTCGAGGCGTACAACGTGCACGGCGGTGGTAAGGAGATCGCCCGGAAGTTCGCCGGATACTTCGAGGGCGACGGCGTCGGCCAGCTCGAACACTACGACGGCAACGACGACAACCTGATCGCGTACGACACCAACTACATGCCGGGCAACGACGCCGACGCCATCACCTTCGGTTTCCCGAAGTCCAACGCCGGCGCGCCCGGGGCGCGGACCATCGAGCGTCCCGAGTCGGCGTACGTGTGGGGCGCGTTCGACGCCGCCCGCCAGCTCTACCAGATCGCCGGGGGCGACCAGGCCAAGGTCGACCAGATGGCGGCCGGGGCCAACTCGATCCGCGACGCGATCCTCGACCGGCTGTGGAGCCCCGACATGCGGATGTTCCTCGCCGGCACGTCCCACGGCGCCACCAGCGCGGCCAGCGCCAACGGTCGGCCCAACCCGCTGCCCGCGTCGGCCCGTGACCTGATCCCGGCCCGGGAGTCGAACCTCTACGACGTCTACGCCGAGAACCTCATCCCGTTCGACCAGTGGCAGAACTACGTCGACGGGTTCCGCTTCCTCACCTACGGCGACAACTTCCCGATCTTCCCGTTCTACACCGCCAACCAGTACGACCGGAGCGCCTACGGGATCGGCGGCTCCAACAACTTCTCCAACATCAACTTCACGGTGCAGTACCGCGGCGTCCGGTCGGCGCTTCGCCACTACGACCCGGAGCAGAAGTACATCACTCCGGCCTACGCCAAGCGGCTGCTCGACTGGATGGCGTGGAGCATCTACCCGAACGCGGACCTGCGCGCCCCGAACCAGGCGGAGTACTACTCCAACTGGAACGCCGCCACGAAGACCTACAACCGCAACAACCCGAACCACGTGATGCTCGGGAACATGAACTACATCTTCGTCGAGGACATGGCGGGCATCCAGCCGCGCTCCGACGACAAGATCGAACTCTGGCCGATCCAGTTCGGTTACGACCACTTCATGGTCAACAACCTGCGTTACCACGGGCAGGACGTCACCATCGTCTGGGACCCCGACGGCAGCCAGTACGGCCTGGGCGTCGGCTACAGCCTGTTCCTCAACGGTGAGAAGAAGGTCAGCACCGACCGGCTGGGCAGGGTCACCTACGACCCGAACACCAACCAGGTCCAGGCCGAGGAGGGCCTGACCGTAACCTTCACCGCTGACGGCGCCAGCCAGTTCCCGAGCGCCGTGAACACCCCGATCTCCGACGACCGGGTCGTCGCGTACCTCAAGACGGCCGGCATCGACCTGACCGAGGACGCGCCGAACCTGGCGGCGGGGGCCGAGCTCAGCTCGTCGTACACCCAGCAGGGTGCGCGGCCGACGCCGTGGCGGCAGTTCCACACGCCCGGCTGGAGCACCACCTCGATGAACTACACCCCCGGCGCGATCAAGGAGACCGAGCGGCCGGTGTCGCTGGGCGCGGTGACCGACGGTGTCACCGCCAACGAGCCGTACTGGGGCAACTACGGCACGACCGACCGCAACGGCTACGTCGAGCTGGATCTGGGCTCGGCCAGGTCCTTCGACAACGTGAAGGTGTTCTTCGTCAGCGACCGGCAGGCCGGCGGCTACCGCGAACCCGCCCGCTGGTGGATCCAGGCGCCCGACGGCGACGGCGGCTGGAAGGAAGTGCCGAACCAGTTCAAGAACCCCACCGTCCCGTCGGCGAAGTTCAACGAGGCGCTGTTCCACACCACGACGTCGAACAAGCTGCGCATCGCGTTCACCAACAACCCGACCTTCTTCACCGCCATCTCCGAGATCCAGGTGTTCGACTCCGGTCGCGACGTACCGGACGTCAGCAACCAGGCGCCGGTCGTCACCGCCGTGCGGGACGGCTCGGCGGACGGCAACCTTTCCACCAGGCTGGTCGGCACGGCGACCGACGACGGCATCCCCTACGACAGCGAGCTCACCTTCGGCTGGGAGACCGTGTCGGCGCCGCCCGGCGCCGGCGTGATCTTCGCCGACGCGACGGCGCTGGCGACCCGGGTGACGGGCACGGTCCCCGGCGACTACGTGTTCCGCTTCCACGCCGACGACGGTGAGAAGCGGTCGGAGGCGACCGTCGCGGTGACCCTCGCCGAGCGGGAGGTCGTCGCGGAGTTCGGCCGCTCGGCGACGATCACCACCAGCGGTACCGCGTCGTGGGAGAACCACCAGCGGGTCAACGAGAGCAGCACGCCGAACAGCTCGAACCCGGGCACCGGGAACGGCTGGGGCAACTGGGGCCAGCCGCAGAACGGCACCAGCCCCGAACGGGCGGCGTGGATCCAGTACCGGTGGGACGCGCCCGTGCGGCTCTCCTCGACCGACATCTACTGGTACGACGACAACGGCGGCACCCGCCGGCCCACCGCCACGACGTACGCCGTCGAGAGCTCCGCGGACGGCACCACCTGGACTCCGGTCACGCTCACCGGCGGATCGGCGTACGCCGACGCGCTGGCCATCAACAGGTACAACCACCTCGAGTTCGAGCCGGTCTCGACCAGCTACCTGCGTATCCGCATCTTCGGCCTGATGGGTGCGGGCGCGGGCACGGGCGTGCTGCGTTGGCGCGCCAACGGCGAAACCGTCGACTCGGTGCGCTCGCCGGTGCTCGTCCGCACCACAGTGGGCCAGGTGCCGACGCTGCCGAGCACGCTCGACGCGGTCTACGCCAGCGGCGCCCGCGGCGACGTCGCGTTCAACTGGCAGCAGATCACGCCCGAGATGGTCGCCGAGACCAACGTCGAACCGTTCGTGGTCTACGGCACGAACGACGCGTACGGCCTGATCGCCGAGGCGCGCGTCTACGTGCGGCCCGAGACCGCCCCGGGCGGCATCTCCATCCAGGGAGCCGAGACGTTCGAGCAGGCCGTCGAGGTGGGTGAGCTGCCCTACCTGCCTGACAAGGTGGAGGTGTCGTACAACGACGGCTCCCGGGACAACCAGGCCATCGGCGTCGACTGGGACTTCGACGAGACCATCGTCGACACACCCGGTCGCTACACCGTCATCGGCAACCTGATCCTGCCCGAATACGTCAGCGAGGCCGGCACCACCCGGACCACGTTGACCCTGACCGTGGGTGACCCGCCACCGGCCCCCACCTGGAACGTCGAGGCGCAGGCCCGCACCCAGTGCACCGGCGGCAAGGTCTACGTGCTGGTGACCGCGCGCAACGCCGACGACGTGCCGCTCACCATCGAACTCGTCACGCCCTACGGATCGCGCACGGTCTCCGACGTCGCCCCCGGCAAGTCCGCCTACCAGGCGTTCACCAGCCGGGCCGTGGCGGTGCCGGCCGGGACCGCCACGGTGAAGGTCACCGGGACCGTCGACGGTGCGCCGGTCACTGAGCAGATCGAAGCGCCGTTCGGCGCACTCAGCTGCGAGTAGCCCGTCACGGGTGGCGGCGCCGTACCGACGCCGCCACCCCCGGCCCGACAGTGAGGAGATCGACACCGTGAACACCAGCGTGGTGCGCGGCGGCGCCCCACCAACCCCCCGGACGTCGCGCCGGTTCGGCAGGGCGGTCGCCGTGGCCGCGGTCGCCGGGCTCGTCGCCGGCGGCCTGGTCGGCGTCGCCGCGCCGGCCCACGCCGCCGACTCGTACACGTTCACCAACACGACCAATCCGATCCTCGGCGACGGCAGCTACTACTCGGCCGATCCGGCGCCGGTCGTCGTGCCGGCCGGCGCTGCGGGCAACGACAGCGGCAAGGACCAGCTGTACATCTACACCGGCCACGATGAGGCCGGTCCATCCACCAACGACTTCGTCATGAACGAGTGGGGCGCGTTCCGTACCACCGACGTCGAGGCCGGCGAGTGGACCCACTACCCGTCGCTGATGCGGCCGGAGCAGGTCTTCGCCTGGGCCACCTCCGGGCGCGCGTACGCCGGCCAGGTGGTCCGGGGTGTGGACGGCCGCTACTACTGGTACGTCCCGATCAACGAGCGGGACAGCCCGGCGTCCGACAAGTTCGCGATCGGCGTGGCCGTCTCGGACACCCCGACCGGCCCGTGGACCGACCACGCGGGCGGGCCGATCATCTCCCAGCGCGTGCCCACCCCGAACACCATCCACAACATCGACCCGACGATCCTGATCGACGGCACGGCCCCGAACCAGCGGGTGTACCTCTGGTGGGGCTCGTTCAGCCAACTGCGGATGATCGAACTCCAGCAGGACATGAAGACCCCGGTCACCACTCAGCGCTCCGTCACCGGGCTGACCGGCTTCTTCGAGGCGGCCTGGGCGTTCAAGCGCAACGACACCTACTACCTGGCGTACGCCGGGAACAACGCCGGGCCGACGTCGCAGTGCACGCCGGCGAACTACCACGCCTGCATCGCGTACGCCACGGCGTCGTCGCCGCAGGGGCCGTGGACCTACCGGGGGACCGTCCTGGCGCCGGTCTCCTCGACGACGAGCCACCCGGGCATCCTGGAGTTCGACGGATCGTGGTACATCACCTACCACACGGCCGACGCCGTGGGCGGCGGTCACTTCCGCCGGTCCGTGGCGATCGACCCGATCGAGTGGGACGACACGCAGAGCCCGCCGCGGATGAAGCCCGTCACCACGACACCGGTCCGGGGACCCGACCTCACCCCACGACCGAACATCGCCCAGGCGGCGAAGGTCACCGTCTCCAACGAGCCGGTGCCCACCCAGTACTGGGTGAAGGCGCTCAACGACGAGATCGTCCGGCTCAACCCGCTGCCGCCGGACATGTGGGGGACCTGGACCGGCAACAACCCGCCCCAGCAGTGGGTGCAGTACACCTGGGACCAGCCGATGCGGATCTCCGGCTCGCAGATCGAGTTCTGGAACGACAGCCCGCAGGGCAGCGGAGTGGGGGTGGCCGCACCCGCGAGCTGGCGCATCCAGTACTGGGATCTCGACGCCGGGCAGTGGGCCGACGTGCCCGACCCGAGCGGTTTCCCGACCGGCACACGGGGGTTCCAGGACACCGGCTTCGACCCGGTGACCACCACGCAGGTCCGCGCGGTGTTCGACGCGTCCACCAACGGCAGCACCTACTCCGCGGTGGCGGTCGAGGAATGGAAGATCCTCGCCGCGCAGCCGGAGTCCGCCGTCACCGCGCCGGCCATCAAGGTGGAGGTGGGGGAGACCGAACTGCCCGACAGCATTCCGGTGTCCTTCGGCGCGGAGACGCTGCGGGTACCGGTCCTCTGGGACCCGGTGCGGCCGGAGGACGTCGCGGCGCCTCGCACGTTCGACACCCGGGGCACCGTGCTCGGGTACGCCGCCGAACGTGTCGTCGCGCAGGTCACCGTCGTCTCACCGGACGACACCGACGGCGACGAGACCCCGCCGGCGCTGACGCTCACCGCACTCGGCAGCGCCGGTGGCGCCGGCTGGTTCCGGTCCCCGGTACGGGTACGCGTCGCCGGCGTCGACGACCGCGGCGGCCGGATGACCATCGAGTCGCGGGTGGACGACGGCGAACCGGTCGTCGCGCGCGACGTGCGGTCGGTCGACGTCGACGTCGCCGGGGACGGCCGGCACACGGTGACGGCGACCGCGACCGACCGGGCAGGCAACACCTCCGCGCCAGCCGGCCTCGCCGTACGCATCGACGCCACGGCACCGGTCAGCGCGGCCACGTTGAACGCCGACACCCGGACGGTCACGGTGACCGCGAGCGACGCGACGTCCGGGGTCGCCGGAATCGAGTACGCCATCGGCGCCGGGGCGTGGACGGCCTACACCGGTCCGGTGGCGGCACCCGACGCCAACCGGCAGACCGTGGCGTTCCGCGCGCTCGACGTGGCCGGGAACCTGGAGACCGCCAGGACGGTCACCATCCCGGCGGACCTGTCCGGGCCGCTCACCGGCAATATCGGGCCCGTCGCGACGCCTACCGCCTCCTACACGGCGGGCTGGAACAGCGTCACCGCACTCAACGACGGCACCGACCCGTCGAACCCCAGCCAGGCGCAGATCTGGGGCACCTGGTCGGGGAACCGTCCGGCGACCCAGTGGGTCCAGTACGACTGGTCCCGTCCGGTGCGGCTCACCGGCACCGAGCTGAAGTTCTGGCGGGACACCAACCGCGGCACCGGCGACGGCGTCGCCGAGCCCGACGGGTGGGTGCTGCAGTACTGGGACGAGGCCGTATCGGCCTGGCACGACGTTCCCGGCGCATCCCCCTACGGCACGAGCACCACCGCGTTCAACACCGTCACGTTCGAGCCCGTCGTCACGCCGCGGGTGCGCGCCACGGTCCGGGCCAACGGCAACGGCACCACCTACTCGGCGGTGGCAATCACCGAATGGCGGGTCTTCGCCGACGACCCGGGCGCCCCACCAGAGCTGCCGGTGACCGTGACCGCGCAGGCCCGGTGTGTCGCCGGCAAGGCGTACGTCGCGGTGCAGGCCCGTAACGACCACGACGCGCCCATGGACGTCGCGCTGGAGACCGCGTACGGCGAGCGGTCCTTCGCGGACGTCGCCGCGGGCGCGAACGCGTACCAGTCGTTCGCCACCCGGGCGACCTCAGTGGCGGCGGGTTCGGCGACGATCCGCGTCAGCGGGTCGATCGACGGCGACGACGTGACGACGGTCCGCACCGCCGAGTATCCCGGCGTCGACTGCGCCAGCTGATCCCCTCAAACCCAGTAACGACAACGACAACGGAGCGTCGAATGAGAACGTGGAGTCGTAAGCGGTGGGTCGCGGCGGGTGCCGCGGGTGCTGTCCTGGCAGGAAGCGTGGCGTTGCAGTCGCCGGCCGTCGCCGAGCCCGGCGACAGCACAGACGTGCAGGTGACGGTCGACATCGAGGAGATCGAGGAACCGGGGGTGCTGGCCATGTCGGTCGCCGGTGACTCGGTCGCGCTGGCGGAGGACGGCTCGACCCTGTTGGTACGTCAGTTCGTCGGCACCCTGCCGACGGTGACGGTCACGGACACCCGTACTCCCGAGGAGGTGCCCGACAACGCGGCGTGGGCGGTGCTCGGGAGCGCCACCGACTTCGTCGGCGGTGCCGGCCAGGCACCGATCAGCGCCGGCCACCTGGGCTGGAAGCCGCAGCTGATCGACGGCGGCGACACCGGTCTCGTCACCGAGGGCGAGGAGGTCGTCACCGTCCTCGACGAGCCGACCCAGCCCGGAAACAACGTGGGTCTCGTCGACCAGGAGCTGCTGGTGTCGACGTTCGACTCCGGGGCGGTGGCCGGTGACGCCTACACGGTCGACGCCGACCTGTTCCTGCGTACCCCGGCGGACGTCGCGGCCGGCTCGTACACCTCGACGTTGACCCTGTCCCTCTTCGAGTAGAAGCATGGTGGGGGCCGCGCGGCAGCGGCCCCCACCGCCACCCCGCTGCCCCGGAGGACTCGTCATGACCCGAATCGCGTCGCGGTTGCTCACCGTGCTGGCCGCGGTGCTCGTCGCCGTGCCGCTCGCGCCTGCCGGCGCGCGGGCACAGCCGACGAGTCCCACCCTGACCTGGGCGGTGCAACCGGCCGACGAGAAGGGGCCGGACGGCCGCCGCTGGGTCGAGGTGGCCCTCGATCCCGGGCAGGTGGTTACCGAGCACCTGGCCGTGCGCAACTTCAGCGACGGGCCGGTGGTCTTCGCGTTGAAGGCGGCCGACGGCTACCTCACCGACAAGGGACGGTTCAACATGCTCCCGTCCCACCGCGCGTCGGTGGACGGCGGGACCTGGATCGAGGTGCAGGACTCGGTCACCGTCGGGCCCAAGCAGACGAAGGTGGTGCCGTTCACGATCACCGTGCCGCACGATGCCACCCCGGGCGATCACCCGGCCGGTATCGCGGCGACGGTGACCAGCAGCGGAGGCACGGTCGCCGTCGAGAGTCGGGTCGGCTTCCGGGTCATGATGCGCGCCACCGGCACGGTCACGGCGGCCCTGGCGATCGGCGACGCCGCGGCCAGGTACGAGCGTTCGTGGAATCCGTTCTCGCCGGGCACCGTCCACGTCACGTACACCGCGACGAACGAGGGCAACGTCGCGGTGACCGGAAGCGGCCGGGTGACCGCCGCCGAACTGTTCGGCCTGACCGAACCGAAGGCGCGCACCGCTGTCGAGGAGCTGCTGCCCGGTGGCAGCAGGAAATCCGAAGCCCAGGTGGCCGGGGTGTGGGGGCTGGGGCCGGTCCGGACGACCGTCGAGGCCAATCCCTTCGTGCTCGCCGGCGATCCGGCGGGCGCCGAGATCCGGCGCGGCTCGGCCACTGTGACAGTCTGGGCCGTGCCCTGGCCGCAGGTGGCCCTTCTGGTGATCCTGGCTGTGCTCGTCCTCGCGTACCGGACCATCGCCCGGCGACGTCGGCGGCGTCTCGCGCAACTCCTCGCCCAGGCCAGGGACGAGGGACGGGCCGAGGCCCGGGACTTCGCGCTCACCGGCGGTTCGCCGAAGACCTCGTGATGCGTAAGTCGACGGTTCGATTCCGTCAGGCGGCTCGGTGCGCGGCCAGCTGGCCACGAGGAAGCGCGGAATCGGTATTGACCGGTCCTGGTGATTCCTCGGCGTGCCCTTCACCAGTTCCCCGCTGACCTCCGCGCGGGGATTTTCGGCAGAGGCGGGCTGAGGAGTACGACGCGACCTCGGAGCCGCACGAGTCCACTACCGGGAATCAGTACCTCCGACGGGTCGCAGGAGGTCGATTGACCGGGCTGGCGGGCGGCTCGCGGTTACAGGTCTTTGGCCATGTTGCGGGCGGTCTCGGTGAAGCCCAGCTGCTCGTAGAGGGCCCGGGCACCGGTGTTGTGGGCGAAGACGCGCAGCCCGATTCTGGTCAGCGCGTTGTCGCGGCACCAGCGCTCGGCGGCCAGCATGATCGCGCGGCCGTAGCCCTGACGGCGTACGTCGGGTTCCACGGCGACGTTGTAGACGAACGCGGTGTCGCGGGTGACTTTGACCCATATGAAACCGACCTGGCGGTCGCCGTCGTAGGCGTACCAGAAATGGTGGTCAGGAGTGGCGAACTCGTCGGGAAGCAGCTGCGCGTAGGTGTCGGCGGCCTCGCGGGCCGCGTCCTGCGCCGACTGGCCCAACGCGGCGACGCTCTGCGCGTAGTGCGCCTCGGCCTCGGCCCGCCACGGCTTGTACTGATCCTCGGTCATCGGCTCCAGCCGTACGTCCGCCATGATCGACAACCTACCGAGTCAGAAGGATCCGCGTCAGTTTGGGCGGGGCACCCGTGGGCCACAAGCCGGTGCCGCGGGACGCCAACCAGCCCGCCAATGATCAGGCCGAGCGGGAGAACCGCCGTACCGGGGCCCGATCTCGTCCCGATCCCCAAGCTGGCAGCTCGGGAGCCACGGTGAGCATCTGTGGAAGGATCGGCCCATGGTGTCGGGCTCCCACCCGGTCCTGCTGGCGGCGCAGGCTGGAGACGCGGACGCGTTCGCTGCCGTGGTGGGCCCGTTCCGCGGCGAGCTGCACGCGCACTGCTACCGCATGCTGGGCTCGGTCCACGACGCCGAGGACGCCGTTCAGGAAACGCTCGTCCGGGCCTGGCAGGCGCTCGACCGATTCGAGGCGCGCGGATCGATACGGCCGTGGCTGTACCGGATCGCAACGAACCGCTGCCTGTCGATGCTGGAACGGCGGGGACGCCGAGAACTGCCCACCGACCTTGACGCCGGCGACGACGCCGAGGTGGCCTGGTTGCAGCCCTGCACGAACGACCTGATGGGCCCCGAACCGCGGGCCCTCATGCGGGAGAGCATCGAACTGTCCTTCGTCGCGGCGTTGCAGCGACTGCCCGGTACGCAGCGTGCCGTGTTGCTGCTGCGCGAGGTGCTCGGTTTCACGGCCGGCGAGGTGGCCGAGCAGCTCGGCACGAGCGTGCCGGCGGTCAACAGCGCCATGCAGCGGGCGCGCAGACAGCTCCGTCCGGCGCTGCCGGCCATGACGCAGCGGGCGACGATGCACGAGCTGGGCGACTCGGCGGTCCGTGACCTGGCCCGACGGTACGCGCGGGCATGGGAAGCAGGCGACGTCGACGCCATCGTCACGATGCTCACCGAGGACGCGAGATACTCCATGCCGCCGGTGCGGGCCTGGTTCGCCGGTCGGGATGCCATCCGCGAGTTCCTCCTCGACGGCCCCCTGACCTGTCACTGGCGGTTCGTCCCCACCGGCGCGAACGGTCAGCTGGCGTTCGGCACGTACCGCTGGAGCGAGGACCACGCAGGGTACGCGCCTGGGGGTCTGGACGTGCTCACCCTGCGCGGAGATCGCATCGCGGAAGTGGTGTCCTTCCTCGACGCCGACTTCACCGCATTCGGCCTGCCGTCCCGCCTCCCGGGATGAGGCGCGAATCCGGTTGCCGGACTGCGATGGATTCGCCTCCGCCGCCGGGTTGTACCGGTGAAGGGAGGCACACATGGTTGTGCAGAAACACCGAGACGACGAGAAGCTCATCACAGACCTGGTACAGCGGTGGGCGGCGGCGATCCGAGCAGCAGACTTGCAGAGCGTTCTCGCCGACCACGCCGACGACATCGTGATGTTCGACGTGCCGCCGCCACAGGACGGAGTTCGGGGCATCGACGCCTACCGCGACAGCTGGCCGCCGTTCTTCCGGTGGCTCGCCGACGGCGCGATCTTTGAGATCGTCGACCTTCAGGTGACCGCCGGGGTGGGCGTGGCTTTCGCTCAGGTGCTTCTACGATGCGGGACACCCGAGGATCTCGCCCGCCGTGCCGACCATCGACTGCGGATCACACTCGGCCTGCGCAAGGAAGCCGAGCGGTGGGTCGTCGCCCATGAGCATCACTCGTTCCCCCTGGCGGAAGCGCCCGACGGCACGGCGACGGAGCAGGAGATCAGGTCCCTGCACGAGCGTTGGTTCGACGCCACGGCGGCGGCGGATCTCGACGGACTGATGGCGAACATCGCCGACGATGTCATCTCTTACGAGCACGTCACGCCGCTGCAGCATGTCGGCCTGGCGCAGGTGCGGCGGGTATGTGAGCGCGGCCTCGACGCAGGCACCGGCGACGTGAGCTGGCAGGTGCCCGACATGACCGTCGTCGCCAAGGACGACCTCGCCGTTGTGTGGGGACTCAATCGGATCCAAGTCAGGACCCTGGACGGACAGGCGACCGAGACGTGGTCCCGAGGTACGCGCGTATTCCGCCGTACCGGGAACGACTGGTTGATGGTGCACCAGCATCTGTCGTACCCCTGCGATCCGCAGAACGGCGTCGCCCGCACCGATCTCAGTCCGTGGCCGTAGCGCCGCGGAGGCGGGCCGGGCAGGCCGCCCGCCCCGCCTCCGCCGATCTTGACCATCGATTTCGATCGCTGATAGCGTCGGCGCGAAGGAAGCCGTCGATGTGACGGACCTCTGCCGGGCTGCAACGCCCGCCCGTCACGTGGACGACTCACGCTGCTCGAAACCGCCGAGGAGTCCCCGTGTGTGAGGCCTGCGCCACCCCGCCCCCCAGCCCGACCCTCACCCGCGCCCAGCTCCTGAGACTGCTCGGCGTCGGTGTCGGCGCCGCCGTGCTCCCGGCACTGCCCGGCAGCGCGGCCCAGGCCGCCACGTCGCACGGCACCGGCCGAGGGCCGGTCCTGGTGGAGAACGTCCGCGGCTACACCCTCACCCGCAAGGGGCGGCTGCGGGAGTTCTCCAGCATCCTGATCGCGCCGGACGGAAAGGTCGCCGGGCTCGACGCCCACGCGGGCCGGGGCGTACGACGCGTCAACGGCAAGGGCCGCGTCCTGCTCCCCGGCATGCACGACGCCCACGGCCACCTGTGGAGCTACGGCGCCCTCGCCTCGGAGCTGGACCTCAGCGGCACCCGGTCCCTCGCCGAGGCGCAGCAGGCCCTCGCCGCGTACGCCGCCGCCCACCCGGACCTGACCTGGATCACCGGGCGGGGCTGGAACCAGGTCATCTGGGGACTGGGGCGATTCCCGACCGCGGCCGACCTCGACGTGGTCGTCAGCGACCGGCCGGTGTGGCTGACCCGGGTCGACGGCCACGCGGGCGTGGCCAACACCGCGGCGCTGACTCTCGCCGGCGTCACCCAGGACACCCCGGACCCTGCCGGCGGTCAAATCATCCGCGACGCGGACGGGAACCCGACCGGGACGTTCATCGACAACGCGATGGGGCTGGTCTCCTCGGAGCTTCCCGCGCCGACCATCGAGGACGTACGCCAGCGCGCCCTCACCGCACAGCAGAAGCTCAACGCCGTCGGCATCACCTCCATCTCCGACGCCGGGACCGACGCCGCCGGCTACCTGATCCTGCGCGAGCTGGCCGGCGCGGGCACGCTGACGATGCGGGTGAACGCCTTCCTGAGCTGGGACGCGTTCACCGAGATCGGCGCCGACGTCCGCACGGACTCGTTCGCGGCCGACATGCTTCGCGTACGCACCGTGAAGCTCTACGTCGACGGGGCGTTGGGCAGTCGGGGCGCCGCCCTGCTCCAGCCGTACAGCGACGACCCCGCCAACACCGGCCTGCTGCGCATCGAGCCCGAGGAGTTGGACCGGCGGGTCCTGGCGATCCTCCGCCAGGGTTACCAGGTGGCGGTCCACGCCATCGGCGACCGCGGCAACCGGCTCGTGCTCGACGCGTATGAGAAGGCGTTCCGCCAGGTCGGGGACCGGGGGCTGCGGCACCGGATCGAACACGCCCAGGTCGTCGCGCTCGACGACATCCCGCGGTTCAAGAAGCTGGACCTCATCGCGTCGATGCAGCCGGTACACGCGACCGACGACATGAACATGGCCGAGGACCGGGTGGGACCGGAGCGCATCAAGGGCGCGTACGCGTGGCGCAAGCTGCTCGACCAGGGCACCGTCATCGCCTCCGGCTCCGACCTGCCGGTCTCCTCGGCCCTGCCCTTCGAGGGCATGCACGCCGCCGTGACCCGCACCGACCGGGAGGGTCGACCGGCCGGCGGGTGGTACTCCGAGGAGGCCATGACGCCGGTCGAGGCGCTGCGGTCGTTCACCCTGGACGCCGCGTACGCCGCCCATCAGGAGCGGGTGATCGGCACCCTCGAGCCGGGTAAGTGGGCCGATTTCGTGATCACCGACCTGGACCCGTTCCACCTGCCGGCCAGCCGGGCGATGTGGCAGACCGGGATCCTGCGGACCTGGGTCGGTGGACGGCAGGTCGGCGACTACGGCGACCTCTGAGCCGTACGGCCGGCGGTGTTCGCGCCGAGAGGCCGGCGGTTCGTCCGCCGGCCTCCGGACTGCCTTCGACGACGCCACAGACTGCTTCTCTCGCCGCGGGTGCCACGCGAGGCTGCCTCGACCGCTGCGCATGCGGTCTTTCGTTCCGGGAAGCTCAGCGCATGGGGGTATGAGCGGCCCCGCCTCGCCGGGCCGGTGGTCCGACGCCGGCTGTGCCAAAATCCTCGCGCTGCTGGCACCGGCACCGGCGGCGTCAGGGGAAGAGGCATGTGATGGGGTCCGACGGGCGACGGCTGGTGGCCCTGGTGCTCGCGGCTGTCACGATCGTGTCGGGGTGCGGCGGCCCGCCGCCCGAAAAGCGTTCGACGGCGGAGTTGCTCGCCATCGGGCAGGCCCGACTCGACGAGATCACAATCCCGGCGGGCTGGCAGCTGAGAGGCGGCAGACAAGGGGAGAGGTCGCGAGGCAAGCTCCGCTGGGAACGCGATTATCGGGTCGACACCGACCCGGATGCGGCGGTTCGCGAGTTGGACAATCGCATTACGGCGGCCGGGTGGACGCGCAGGCCGAAGGGATCCTGTCTGAACAGCAGCGGCGTGGCCTGCTGGACGTACGACAAGGGCGGGCTGAGCATCGTGCAGACTGCGCTAGCCGGCGCTGTCTGTCCGCATGATCAGCCGGTCTGTGCGGACGTGGACATGACCATGCGGCAGAACTTCGAAGAACCGATCTGATCCGTCAGATCCGGCCCGGGTGCAGCCCACGCGCTCTCAGCGCACGGTGAGCAGCAGCTTGCCCGGGAAGGAGGTCTGCAGGCGTCGATGCGCCTCCGCCGCCCGTCCCAACGGGAACTTCTCGGCGACGTGCACCTGGAACGGACCGGCCTCGATCAGCTGGTTGAGGCGCTGCAGCTGATCGGGGCCGGTCTGGCCGTCGTACGCCTGGACCGTCATGCCGGGCCGCTCGCTCGGCACCGGTTGCACTCCGTTGGCGTACGCGAGCACGCCGCCGTCGCGCAGCGTCTCGCTGAGCCGGTCCACCGTCTCGCCGCCCGCCATGGCGAGCAGGCCGTCGACGCCGTTCGGCGCGACCTCGCGGATCCGCGCCAGCACGTCGGCGATGTCGCCGTGGCCATCGAGGGCCACGTCGGCGCCGAGCCGGGTCACCAGTCCCACGCCCTCGGCTCCGGACGCCACGGCGATCACCTTGAGGTCCTGCCGTTTGGCCAACTGCACGGCCAGATGTCCCTGACCGCCGCTCGCGCCGAAGATCAGCAGCCACGCTCCGGCCGGCAGGCCGAGGACGTCCAACCCCGTCAACGCGGTCAGCGCGTCGGTGGGCATCGCCCCCGCATGTTCCACCGGCACTCCCGCCGGTAACTTCGCGGCGTACTGCGCCTTGGTCGCCGCGTACTCGGCGTAGAAGCCGCCCTTCGGGCGGGTGGCGTCGTACACGTAGACCAGGTCGCCCACGGCCACGTTGGTCACCTGACCGCCCGCGGCGACGACCGTCCCCGCGCCGTCGGTGCCGGGCACGATCGGAAACGAGGCGCCTTCGGGCACCAGCATGCCCTCACGTTCGAGGGCGTCCCACACCCCCACGCCGGCACTCCAGACCTTGATCAGGATCTCGTCGTCGGCGATCTGCGGCACGGGCAGGATGCGCGGAGTGATCACCTCCGGACCGCCGAACTCGTCGAGGGCCGCCGCCTGCATCCGGTCGGGCACGTCGCCGTCTGCCATCTGGAATTCCTCTCCGCCCCGGCATCGTCGATCGCAGCATGCCGTAAGCCCATCCCGGCTGGTCCGTGCTGAGCGCCGTTCACCCGGTCGGGCTACCGCCCACGGGGTGGTGCCGGGAGCGTCCTGGGGATCGGTCGACGACCTCGGCTTGACTTCAAGCATTGTTTAGCTTGCAAGGTCGTTCACATGACGGATTCAGTGCTTGACGAGGTGTACGAGCGGGTGCACCACACCGGCCCGGAGCGGAACGGCTGGCTGTCCAACCACGCGCCGATGGCGGCCGAGGCGCTGGTGCAGCGCGGCCACGAGCGGGCCGTTCACCGGTGGTTCGACTCCTACGCCCACCAGTTGGAAGAGCGGCCACGAGGAATCCGCACCATCCCGGAGGACGAGTGGCGTGATCCGCTCGGCGACCCGGTACGTACCGGTGACTGGCTGAACTTCTTCGACCGTGCGCTCGCCGGTGAACAGTGGCGAACGGTCCTCGTTCGGTGGTGGCCGCGGTTGCTGCCCGGCATCGCCGCGGGCGCCACCCACGGAGTGATCCGCGTCGGCCACGCCGTGCGGGCCCTGCTCGACGGCGAGACCGAGCCGCGGGTCGCCGAACTGGGCCAGGGTTTGGCCTACTGGGCCGCGCGGTGGCAGCCGCTCGCACCGCCCGGCGCCGGACCGTACCGGGCGACCGACGCGCGGTCCGCGCTCGACGCGGTCCCGCGCGTACCTGACCAGCGGTCCGGCATCCGGGCTCGCCTCGCTCAACTGGCGGACCTGGCCGCCTGGCCGGCAGCGGCCGGCGCGGTGCCCGGCAGTTCCAGCGACGACGTGTCGACCCGACTCGCCGAGGTCGTGGACGCCGCCGTCGCCCGGCACGGCACGCACGGGTACGCCAACCCGGTCATGCTCGTACACGCCGCCACCGCGCCGAACGCCGTCCTGCGGGCCCTGCCGGCTCTGCCGTCCGCCCTTCGGCAGCCGAGCCTCGCCGCCGCTTGGGCCGCGACGGCCGCGGTCACCGCCGCCTACGCCCCGGCCGAGGCGCGACCTGTCCCGACCGTCGGCAGCGGGCTGAACCTCGACGAGATCATGCTCCGTGCGGTGGACAGCGGGGACGCTCACGCGATCAAGTTCGTCGACACCGCCATCGACGCGTACGCCCGCACCGGAGATCCGGCCCTGCCCGCCATTGCCGCCCAGTCGGTGGCGCAGATCGCCGAGTGACGTTCTCGTTCGTCGCGTCACGCCAAGCAGCCGGCGGCGGCTCCCGACCGGCTAACGGGGCAGTCAGCTACTGCCGTCTGAGTGCGCGCTAGTACACCCAAGTAAGCGTTGGGTAGAGTAGTGGCCGCCGGGCGGGCGAAAACCAAACTTGCCCGACGCATGTGAGCCCTGCGGCGGCAGGTGAAATGCGCGGGTACCGGGAGTGCCTCGGGAGCCAGACCCCTGCTCGGGGTCGAATGGACGTGGAGACCGTGTAAGACCAGGACGTGTCTTGGCTGTGGTCGGTGAAGCGTCAACCTTGCACCGCGTCAGCGGGTCAGACGAGGAGCGTCTGCTGGTAACGGCGGACTGTGAACGTGGGTGCTCACCAGAGTGCACTCGCTCACAACGGTGCGTCGCGAATGGCGAGTGCAGCTTGGACGAGCGCGGCGTGGGTCAGTGTCTGCGGGTAGTTGCCGAGGTGGGCTCCGGTCGCGGGGTCCATCTCCTCGGGGTAGAGGCCGAGTGGGCTGGCGAGGTCGAGCATGGTCCGGAACAGCTCGACCGCCTCGCTGCGGCGTCCGGTGCTCGCCAGAGCCTGGACGAGCCAGAACGAACAGGGCAGGAACGCGCCCTCGGTACCGGGGAGGCCGTCGCGTCCCGGGGGGTAGCGGTACAGCAGCGGGCCGCCGGCGGAGAGCCGGTCCCGGATGGCGTCGATGGTGCCCCGCACCCGGGTCGAATCGGCGCTGTCCATGCCCAGCAACGGCAGGACGAGCAGGGCCGCGTCGAGGTCCCGGGATCCGTAGCCGCGGACGTAGCTGGCCGCTGTCGGGTCGAAGCCGGATACCCGGACCTCGGCGGCGATGGCGTCTCGTGTTTCCTGCCAGCGTCGGCGTTGCCGGCCGGGCAGGGGGTGAGTGTCGGCGATGCGCAGGGCCCGGTCCAGGGCGAGCCAGCCCATGAGCTTGGAATGTATGTGTTGGGCGGGTTCGCGGACCTCCCAGATGCCGGCGTCGGGCTCCTGCCAGCATCGGGCGACCACGTCGGCGAAGCCGCGCACCGCCCGCCACGTCTCGCTGTAGAGGCGCTGCCCGGCCTGCACGAACGTCCAGGCGGCGTCGATCACCCAGCCGTAGCCGTCGAGTTGGTGTTGCCCGGCGGCGGCGTTGCCGATCCGTACGGGGACGCTGTCGAGGTAGCCGGGCCACCCGGGCAGTTCCCGTTCCCGCGGTACGTGCCGGCCGTGCAGGGTGAGCACTGCCGGCAGGCGTGGCCGCTGCAGCCGGCTGGCGTGCAGCAGCCAGGCGAGGAATCCGCGGGCCTCGTCGGGTTTGCCGACGCTGAGGAAGGCGCTGACACCGATGCTGGCGTCCCGGGGCCAGACATAGCGGTAGTCCCAGTTGCGCACTCCGCCGGGATCCTCGGGGAGCGACGTCGTGGGTGCGGCCACCGGGGCCCGCGAGGGCGAGTAGGTCAGCAGCCGCATGGTGAGCAGGCTTCGTATGACGTGTTCCCGGAAGGGCAGTGACTCGTCGATCTCGGCGCTCCAGGCTTGCCAGCGGTCCTCGTCCTCGTTGAGCAGTTTCCAGGCGGCTGCCGGCTCGACGTGGATCAGCGGTTCGCGGTGGGCCACGGCCAGCACGAGGGTGATCGGTTGGCCGGGCCGAACCGTGATCAGGGTAGGCCGGCCGGGTTCGATGGCGAGCGTGGGGCTGCTGCTCAGCGAGACGGCGAGCGAACCCCACTGACACACCAGGGCCTGGTGCCGGTGGTGGACTCGGGGTCGGCGGTGCCGTACGCCGACGCGGGGGTCGAAGTCGACGACCGCGTCGACCGCCGCTTCCTCGGCCGAGAGCCGCCGCACGATCAGTGTCGTGGGCAGCAGGCGGCCGCTGACCTCGGCGATCATGGCCTCGGTGAGGGTGAGTCGGCTGCTGCCCACCGCCCAGGTCGTCTCCAGGGTGGCGCTGTGCCGGCGGTAGTGCCGTTTCACGATGGTGGCCGGTCGGGCCGGGCCGACCCGGTACGTTCCCGCATCCGGGCCTCCGACCAGCCGGCCGAACAGGGGCTCGCCGTCGAAACGGGGAACGCAGAGCCAGTCGATGGCGCCGTCGCCGGCGACGAGGGCGGCGGTGCGGGTGTCTCCCAGCAGGCCGTAGTCGCTGATCGGCGTGGGGGATCGGGGACTGGTCGTGTCGGACCGGCCGGTCATGGGATCGCCTCCTGAGGAGTCGCCGAACGCGGGTCAGTGCGGCTGGAGAAGCACTCCGAGGACCACCCCGTACATGATGTGGACGACGGCCGCGACCGCCGGGGTCTGGTTGCCGTAGTTGAGGGCGAACAGACCGGGCGGCTCCAGCACGGCCGTGCTGGCCGGGCCGGCCCGCTGGGAGGCGATGCGCGGGTGTACGCCCGGAAGCAGCGGCAGGAGCACCGTCAGCGCGATCCCGACGTGAACGGTCCCGAGCAGCGCCCCGATCCACCAGGTGGCGTGGTGCAGCAGAGCGAACGTGGCCGTGTAGCCGAGGGCGAAGCCCTGACCGGCGCCGAGGTGCATGAAGAAGCCGACGATGCGGGCGCGGTCGGGGTCCTCGGTGACGAGGGTTCCGAGTAGCAGGGGAAAATCGATACGAGTGAGGCCGGCCAGTTGAGCGGCGGTCAGCGCCGCGGTGAGCGCCGTGGTGGCGACCAGCCCGAACAATGCCCACCCGGCCCAGTCCATCTCAGCAGTGGTGGACGACTGGCGCGTGCGGTGTCGGCCCGGTGTCGGCCGGGCAGGCGCTGGCGACGGCGGCCTCGGCGGGCGACCTGCTGGCGCGGGAGGGGTTGTCCGTCGGCACCCGGCACCGCGACGTCAGCTTGGTCATCGGTCCGCCCTCCGGCTGGACGAGGTGAAGTCAACGGCCGTGATCGGAATGCTCGCGTCGCGCCGCCCGTGGGCCGACGGCGGGCGCGCCGGTTTTTCACCATAGGCCACGGAGCTTCGACCTGTGGTCTGCTTCCGGCGCAACCGGGCCATGGCGGTACCCACGAGGCGGACAGCACGGTCACCCCAGATCCGCATCGGGGACACCGCCCCCTTGAATTTCCACGGGGGTGGTCATGGCCTTGGTTAACCCGGCTCCCGACTCGAGCCGAAGGATCACGGCACGGAGATCCGCTGCTATCTGCGTGACCCTGACGGATACCTGGTGGAGGTCGGGCAGGGCCTCTGACGGCGTCGTCTGGTTTCCCGGAGGCCGGGCCGCCCACGGTGGCCGCCGACCGTCGTCAGCCGTCGTTCACCGGTCGCTCGTTCTCGTGCCCTGCGGGGATGCGCCGGTCAGGAGCCGGTGGCAGGTCCTGATGCCCGGCGTCCAGGTCGGTGAGGTCTCCGGCGGCGTTGATGAGCCCGATGTGCGAGAGCGCCTGGGGGAAGTTGCCGAGAGCTTGCCCGCTGCGTGGATCGACCTGTTCGGCGAGCAGGCCGAGGTCGTTCACCTGGTCGGCGAGGTGCTCGAAGAGCTGCCCGGCCCGGTCGCGCTCGCCGGCCAGCGCCAGACAGCTGACCATCCAGAAGGAGCAGATCACGAAGCCGGCGGGGTCGCCCTCCCAGCGGCGCAGCAGGCCGTTCTCGGACAGCCTCTCCTCGATCTTGCGGATGGTGGAACGCATTCTCGGGTCGTCGGCGGGAAGGAAGCCGACCAACGGCATCAGTAGCACCGACGCGTCGAGCTCTTCGCTGTCGAACGCCCCGGTGAAGGCCTGCAGCCGGTCGCTCCAGCCTTGGCTCAGCACGGCTCGTCGCACCTCGTCCCGTGCCGCCGCCCAGCCGGCGATCTCCGCTTCGGAACCCAGATCGGACCCGAAGCGGACGGCTCGGTCCAGCGCCGTCCAGCACTGCACCTTCGACGACACGTAGTGGCGTTCGGCGTCGCGTGCCTCCCACATGCCGGCGTCCGGCAGGTGCCAGTCCCGCGCGGCCCGCTCGGTTATCGCGCGCAGCAGTTGGCGGATACCCGGCGGCATCGGGTCGAGATGCTCCCGCATCAGCCAGGAGGCGCTGAGCGGCTCGCCGAGCACATCGTTCTGCCGTTGCCGCCACGCGTCGTTGCCCACCAGCACCGGGTGGCTGCCGGCGTAGCCGGCCAGGTGGTCGAGGTGGTGTTCGGTGAGGTCCCGTTCCCCCTCCACCCCGTACATGATCGGTACGATGCCCTCGTTCATGCCCATCGAATGGACCAGCCATCCGATGTGCAGTTCGAGCTCGTCGACGCAGGTCACGCGCCAGAGCGCCTCGAGGGTGAAGCTGAAGTCGCGTACCCAGGCGTAGCGGTAGTCGTAGTTGCGGTCACCGCCCAGTTCCTCGGGCAGGGACATCGTCGGGGCGGCCACCACCGCGCCGCTGGGCCGGTAGGTCATGCCCTGCACCACCAGGGCGCTGCGTCGCACCTGGTCGTGGTAGAGGCCCCGGTAGTCGTGCATCCTCATCCAGGAGCGCCACCCCGCAGCGGCATTCTCGATCACCTGTTCGGCGTCGAGCACCGCCGGGGGGCCCGCGTCGTAGGCGGGCGCGTACGCCAGGGTGAAGCGTTGCGTCTCGCCGGCCCGCACGGTGAACGACCCGATCGCCTCGCCGACGTCGCAGACCAGTGGGATCGTCACGCGCAGATCCAACTGGGCCGACGCGGCGGTGGCGACCAGCGCGTCGTTCTGCTGTACCAGCTGCGGGACCATCCGGCCGTACTCGAACCGTGGCCGGTAGTGCATCCGTAGCGGCACCTCGCCGGTGAGCCCGCGCACCACCCGGGCCAGCACCCTCGGCGAGCGCAGGCCCACCTCGTGGCCACGCGCGCCGGGTTCCAGGGCGAGCGCGTCGGTCACCGCCACGCGGCCGGTCGCGGTGGTGAAGACGGTACGAAGCACGAGCGTGTCGGTCAGGTAGGCACGTTCCGTGCTGAACCTGCCTTCCGGGCGGATCTCCCAGTGCCCGGCGTCCTCGTCGAGCAGGTTGGCGAAGACCGACGGAGCGTCGAACCGTGCGGGGCACCACCAGTTCACCGAGCCGTTGCGGTCCACCAGCACCGCGCTGCGGCCATCGGCCAGGAAGCCGTGCTCCGCGATCCGTCCGCCCTTCATGGGCGGGGACTACCCGAGCGGAACGCAGTGACACACCGCGTCGACTCGGACGGCTCCTACCTGTTCGTCTTCGACGAGCAGCACGGGAGCATCCGGGTGGCGTCCGAGCCCGGAGACACCCGGTTGACCGTGCCGCTGCCGCGAGACGGTCGCGCAGCTGGGCGTCGCGTTACCTACCGGACCCGGTGCGGCCCAGCCAGTCGGCGTACGTGATCTCCCCGAGCACCGCCCCGTCGTCCGGCACCAGACTCCGCTCGTCCAACTCGGAGCCGAAGTAGCGCGCGTGCGGGTCGGTGACCACCTCACGCGGATCACCCAGAGCAACCAGGGCGCTCCGGAAGAACTCGTCCATCCGGAGCCGCTCAGGCCCGGCGATCTCGACCCGACCGTTCACGGGCGAACCCATCGACACCCGGCCGAGAGCCTGGGCCACCTCGTCGCCGGCCATGGGTTGGAAGAGCACCGGTGCCATCCGGACCGTGTCGCCGTCCGCGGCGGAGTCGGCGATGCCCTTGACGAACTCGAAGAACTGCGTCGCGTGCACGATCGAGAACGGGATCGACGACTCTTCGATCAGCTTCTCCTGTGCGAGCTTCGCCCGGAAGTAGCCGTTCTCGGGCAGTCGATCGGTTCCAACGATCGACAGGGCCACATGGTGCCCGACCCCGGCCGCCGCTTCCGCGGCGAGCAGATTCCGGGTGGAGGTCTTGAAGAACTCGAGCACCGCATTGTCCTCCCACGAGGGGGCGTTCGCCACGTCGACCACCACGGACGCGCCGGCCAGCGCCTCGGCCAGGCCCTCGCCGGTGATGGTGTTGACGCCGGTCTTCGGCGACGCGGGCACCGCCTCGTGGCCGTGCTCGCGGAGCTTCGTCACGAGCTTCGACCCGATAAGGCCGGTGCCGCCGATTACCACGATCTTCATGTCGATCCTTCCTGTTGACCGGGGCACCAGTTGCCATCCGGTCACTAGTTAAGACCGGGAACCTCCCGGCCTGTGACATCTCCCGAAAAATGCCGCCCATAGGCGCGCTACCGGTGTCCCGGCGGTGTGAGCGGGGTCCTGCCTCACCGGCCGTGGGCCCTCAGGCGGGAGCCTCGTTCTGATGCAGCGCACGGTAGATGCGGCGGTCGGGGACGACCCACATGATCACGATGAGGACGAAGCACGTCATGGCGATCCAGACACCGACATGCCCGTCCCGGTCGATCGTCAGGGCACTGAGGACGCCGGCGATGTCGAACGCTATGGAGAGCTTGCCCTTGAGGTCGGCTCCGACGGCCCGGTGCAGCGGTGAGTCCGGTCCCTCCTGCCGGATGATCACCGTCTGGAGTACGACGTAGGCGATGGCGGCGCTGAGCAGGTTCAGGCCGTAGATGACGACCGGAGTCTGTTCGAACCTCGATTCGGAGACCCAGGCGGTCGTGAACGGGACGAGCGACAGGCAGAACAACAGCCCCAGGTTCGCCCACAGCACACCGCCGCTGACCTGCCGAACCAGGTGGAACATCTGATGGTGGGTGTTCCAGTAGATACCCACGAACACGAAGCTGAGCAGATACACCAGCAGCCCGACTCCGCTGGTGTGGAGGAGGTCGGAGTAGCTGTGCCCCTCCGGGACCTTCAGCTCCAGCACCATGATCGTGATGATGATGGCGAGCACGCCATCACTGAACGCCTCAAGCCGACCGGTCCTCACCGCGGCACCCCGTCCTTCTCCTGCTGATACTCGACGCCGTCGTGGCTTCGGGGATTTCTCCAGCAGCCGAGACAGGATTGCGGCGCCGGCCGTGACGAGGTGTGCTCGCCGTCACAGCGGCCGGGCCGGGATGCGGCCGCGTGTAGCAGGCACGACGTGGCCGAGCCGCGCCGGCGACCCGGTGGGTACCCGCCGCTGGGAGCTGCGCGCTCGGCCGGCCGACGGTCGTCGTCAGGAGAAGTGCGTCTTCGGCCGGGTGAGCCGCTCCCCGTCCACGACCAGGTCGACTTTCTCGTTGTAGAAGGCGACCAACCCGGCGATCGGGATGAGCGCGCTGGTGGGGAACTCGTACGACCAGGCCAGGTCCGGGTGGGCGGTGTCGCCGACGCGTACCGACCAGTAGCGGCTCGTGCGGCCCTTGTACGGGCAGGCGGTCGTCGTCTTCGACGCCACGAGGTGCTCGAAGTTCACCTCGGTCCGGTTGAGGTAGTAACGGGTGGGCAGCCCGGTTTCGAAGACCAGTACCGGTGACGCCGACTCGGCCAGTACGAGCCCGTCGAGTTCCACCCGGACGTGCCGGGTGGACCGCAGTGCATCGACCCGGGAGTACGGGTTGCGGGGGTGCACGAAGACCTCTTCGTCCTCCTCGAACCAGCTGTCCATGGCGGCCCAGTCGAATCGAACCGTGTCCGCCAGTCCGGGCAGCGCGTCGTCTTCGTAGCATCGAGCGGACGACGGGCGGGACGTCTGACCGACCTGCAGCCCGTACACCTGTCCGGTCCCGCACGGGATCCGCTCCGTGCGGTGTTCATCGACCAGCAGGCTTCGGTTCACGTCATTGAGCGGGATGTAGTAGTGGGGGTAGAAGGGCCACTCCCACACGTACTGGGCCCGTGTCGTGTCCAGCACCAGCTCGCCGGCGAGGTACGCGCGGATCCGGCGGGGCACCGGCTCGACGCGGTCGTCCGGGCCGATCGCCTGCGGATAATCTCGCACCTTTCCTCCAGTTCACGACGGGCCTGGTTGGGGTGGCACCGGCTCAACGATCAAGAGGCCTTTGACGTCTCGCGCCGGTCGACCGCTGACCACCCGACGTTGGAGCGGCGCCGTGGTCGCGCCGACGTGTCGCGCGTGCCGCTCAACGATGATGTACCGCCAGGAAGGTCAGTGCCCGTTGCCTCGGTCCGGCCCGTTGCGACCGCGAATGGCTGCCTCCAACCGCAGGCCGAGACCGATGACGACGAACAACAGGGCCAGGATGAATGGACGGTCGGTGGTCGTGCCGAGGGTGAGCATGGCGATGAGCAGCCCGACGACGATGGCCGCGGTACCGACGTTCCGCAGGGTCACGGTGATGAACACGCCGCTGAGTGTGTCAGGGGCCAGGGCGGCCCGCGGTTCGGCCGCGCTGCCGGCGCCCCGCCGACGCGACTGTGGACGTGCCACGTCGCGCGGTCGCGCAGGCGGCTGCCACCGTCCTTTGCGGATTGTCGATTCTCCGTGCGCAGCCCGCCGATTGGTGACGCGCATAACAACAGGCAGCCCGGCATTTCCAGCGTAAAGGGCCCTGAATCCTCGGAATTCTGTGTGTTGACCACCGGCGCACGTCATCCCTAGGGTCCCTGATTGTTTCGGTCGGGTTACGGCCGCTTCGGGCGAGGATGGGACAGACAATGAACAGTGCTGGCCGAAGGCCGACGCTGAGGACCGCTTTGGTGGCAACGACAGCCCTCGCACTCTCAGCCGGGCTCCTCGCGGCGCCTGCGCGCGCGAACGAGCCACTGGCTCCAGTCGTACCGGCAGCTATGGTCGCGGTGCCTGAGAGCGCTGGGCAGGTGGTGAAGTCTCCTGACGGATCGCTGGGCGTTGTGATCAGCGTTGACGGCGGGCGGCTCACCTACAGCGTCACGAATCGCGGCAAGGTGGTCGTCGGTGCTTCCGGGCTCGGCATCGACCTCGCGGGACGACCCAGCCTGACCCAGGCCATGAGCATCGAGTCCGTCCAACGCCGCACCATCGACGAGACGTGGAAGCCGCTTTGGGGGACTGACAGCAAGGTTCGCAACCACGCTGGTGAACTCACGGTCCACGCCGTGCAGGCTGACACCGGGTTCCGTCTGGACGTCATCGTTCGCGTCTTCGACGACGGCGTCGGGTTTCGCTACCACATCCCGGCCCAGCCGGGACTCGACGCCTACACGGTGACCGCTGAGCGAACCGAGTTCGGTTTGGACCCTGCCTCGCGAAGCTGGTCGCTGGCCGCCGGCACGGACTGGAACGCCGACGAGCAGCACTACCGCGACCAGCCACTGTCGGCCGTACCGACCGCCCAGACGCCCATCACTCTGGCGGCTGGCAACACCTACATGGTGGTGCACGAAGCCGACCTGACCGACTACCCGAGCATGACGCTGAAGGCGGTGCCGGGCCAGCCGGGCCGGTTCACGAGCGACCTGATCAGTCTGCCGGACGGCACGAAGGCGAAGCTGCGCGGCGAGTTCTCCACCCCGTGGCGCACCCTGACCATCGGTGAGCGGCCGGGTGACCTGGCCGAGTCCCACCTGATCGAAAACCTCAACGACCCGTGCCAGATCTGCGCCGGGGACACGTCCTGGATCAAGCCTGCCACGTACGTCGGTGTGTGGTGGGAGCTTCAGCGCCGCCAGACCACCTGGAACTACGGACCGAACCACGGTGCCACCACCGCTCGCGTGAAGCAGTACATCGATCTGGCGAAGCGGGCAGGTTCCAAGTACGTACTCGCCGAGGGTTGGAACACGAACGCCGGCGGCACCTGGGCGAACCAGGATTTCCTCACCCCGCAGCCCGACTTCGATCTTCCCGCGGTGCTCGAGTACGCCGAGCAGAACGGTGTCGGGTTCGTCGCGCACAACGAGACGCGGGGCGACGTCGACTACTACGACGCGCACATCGAGGAGATCTTCTCCCGGTACGAGGAACTCGGGATCCACGCGATCAAGACCGGCTACGCCACCAAGTTCCTGCTGGGTGGGGTGAATCGCAGCCACTTCGATCAGGAAGCCGTGCGGCACTACCAGCGCGTGATCGATGCGGCGGCCCGCCACCACATCACGATCGACGCCCACGAGGCGATCAAGCCGACCGGGCTTGCCCGCACGTACCCCAACATGATGACCGGTGAGGGCGTCGCCGGGATGGAGCAGCAGAACCACAAGGGCGTGAACGGCAACCCACCGGCGCAGGCCACCATTCTGCCGTTCACCCGGTTCATGGGTGGCCCGGCCGACTACACCCCCGGTGTCCTGAACGTGACCTGGGACCCGGCCAAGCTCGGCACCCGCGTCCAGACCACCTCGGCTGCCCAGTTGGCGCTGTCCACGCTCTTCTACAGCCCGATGCAGATGCTCGCGGACACCCCTGAGAACTACGCCGCGCATCCGGGCTTCGCGTTCCTGAAGGACATGCCCACCACGTGGGACGAGAGCCGGATCCTCGACAGCGCGATCGGCGACTACACGACGGCGGCCCGACGTCACGGCGACACCTGGTACCTCAGCGCGATCACCGACGAGAACGACCGCACCCTCCAGATGCCCCTGTCGTTCCTGGCGCACGGCGAGTACGTGGCCGAAATCTACGCCGATGCGGCCGAGACGACCTGGCGCGGGAGTCCACTGCCGATCGAGACCAGTAAGGTGCTCGTCCGCCCGTCGACCGTGCTCAGCATGTCGCTGGTCGGCGGAGGCGGGCAAGCGGTCCGGATCCGGCCGGCGACCAAGGAGGACCGACGCACGCTCCACCGGTACACCCCACCCCGCCCCGGCTTCGGATCCGCCCAAGCCACCCTGGACGCGGACACGCAACGCCTGACCGTGACCGCGCCGCTCACCAACCCCGGAAGCACCGTGGCGGCTGTCCCCACCCAACTGGTCCTCGACGGGCGCGCCGTCGGCGAACCGCGGACCGTACGGATCGCCGGAGCTGGAAGCAGCACCGTCGAGCTGACCCTGCCGGCGAGCCAGGTCCCCGACCAGGATTTCACGGTCGCCGTCGGCTCACCGAACGGCGAACGCGGTAAGCCGGCCCGGGTCACGCAGACGCGGTCGATGTCGCAGCTGATCCGTCAGCTGCACAAGTCGGGCGCGGTGACGCGGACGGCGTTCACGACGCTGCAACGCCAAGTCAACGATGCCGAGTCCGAGCTGCGTCACGGAGACGTGACGGGACGGCTGCTCGCGCTTCAGGACCTGCGCATGGACCTCTACCGTCTGCCGGTGCCGCAGGTCGGTGCGCAGGCGCGGACCGCGATCGACGAGCTGCTCAGCATCCGGCTCGGCTCGCCTCGCGGGTTGCTCTCGATCGCCGGGAACGTACGACTGGCAACCGACCAGGGGAGCATCGCCCCAGCACTGTCGCAGCGGCTCCTCGACGAGATTGCCGCTGCGGCCCGGTCGGCATCCGAGAACGACAACGCGGCGATGCGGGACGCGCTCGACCGGTTCGATGCCCTCATCACGGCCGCTCCGGCCGGACAGGTCGACCCTGACGTCGCAGCGGACCTGCTCGCGTCCGTCGACGTGATCGCCGCCGGTCCCCGTACCCACGAGGCGGAGGCCGCGCAACTGCTCGGTGCGGCCTGCCGGCGTACCGATCACACCGGATACACCGGCAGCGGCTTCGTGGCCTGTCTCAAGACCAAGGACAGCGGCCTACGATTCAACGCCGCCGTGGCGGTGGACGGCGACTACACGCTGCGAATCCGGTACGCCAACGCCATGGGTAACACCCGAACCATGACCCTGAGCAGCGGAACCGAGTCGCTCGTGCTCCAGTTGCCGACCCTCGCGAACTGGGACACCTGGTCCGAGCACACCGTCACACTCCCGATCACCGCCGGCGACGCCGTGGACATCGTGTTCGGGCCCAACGACGACGGCAACGTCAACGTCGACTCGATCACCCTCGAACCAGACCTGGGGGTCGTCAAGCGAGCATGAGGTTCAAGGTGGGGAGGGCTGGCCCGTCGGGTCCGCCCTCCCCGCCGTTTCTACCCGCTGGTCGGCCGAAGGCGCCGGCCACCAACGCAGAGGAGAGCGTGTCCCGAGCCACGGGCTTCGACGACGCTGTGATTGACCAAGCGTGCCAATCGTCGGCGGAAGGTTCACCACCCGGCCGGTTCCAGTACGGACTGAAGGGCTGGCGGTCCGTGAACATCCGTGCTGACGCCGGTGGCTGGCCTTCTGTCGTCGCTCGTGGTGGCGCCTGGACCAGGAAGTGCCTCATCGGGGCTGCCGGACCGACCTGGGCCGCCGATACCATCAGCGCGTGACCGAGTCGACGCCACCGGCCGAGGAAGGCTTCTCGCCTCTGTCGCTGGGCATCACCCCACTGTCCCGGGTCCGGCTCGACGAACTGCTTCAGGAGACGCTGGACCGGGTCGGCGAGGTGGTCACCAGCCGGGAGCGGCTACGTGCGCTGCTGGACGCGGTGGTCGGAATCAGCACCGACCTGGATCTGCACAGCACCCTGGACCGGATCGTGGCCGCGGCCTGCCGGCTGGCCGGTGCCCGGTACGGCGCGCTGGGCATCATCGGCGCCGACCGGGAGCTGACCGACTTCATCACGCACGGCATCGACGCCGGGACGAGGGCGCGGATCGGTGACCTGCCACACGGGCGCGGCGTGCTCGGCCTGCTGATCGCCGACCCTCGCCCGGTCCGGATGCCGGACATCACCCGGCATCCGCAGTCGTACGGCTTCCCACCCAACCACCCGCCGATGCACAGCTTCCTCGGGGTTCCGGTACGGATCCGCGACCAGGTGTTCGGCAATCTCTACCTGGCCGAGAAGCAGGGCGCGGCGGAGTTCACCGACGACGACGAGGAGATCGTCGCCGCGCTCGCCGCCGCCGCCGGGGTGATCATCGAGAATGCCCGCCTGTTCGCGGTGGCACATCGTCGCGAACGATGGTTGGCCGCTGCCGCCGAGATCACCGGTGTCCTGCTGGGCGAGGTGCGCCGTACCGACGCGCTGCGGCTGATCGCGCGGCGGGCCCGGGAGGTCGCCGAGGCCGAGGTGGCGATGGTCCTGCTCTATGACGACGAAGCCGGAGTGTTTACGGTGGAGGTCGTCGACGGGGCCGCGGCGTCCGGCGAGTTGGTCGGCGCGGTGCTGGCCGCGGCGGACACCGATTTCGTCGACCCGGTGACCCGGCGCCGGCAGGCCGTGTTGGAGAGCCTCGCCAAGGCGGCGCCATGGCCGTCGCCGGTCGGTACAGGCCCGGCATTGATCTCACCGCTGACCGCCGGCGACGCCCTGCACGGTGTCCTCGTCATCGCCTACCCGCCAGGACAGCAGGCGGGCAGCGATGTGGAGGGCGCGCTGCTGGCGACGTTCGCCGGGCAGGCTGCGCTGGCTCTGGAGCGGGCCCGGGCGCAGGAGGAACGGGAGCTGCTGGTGGTCCTGGAGGACCGGGAGCGGATCGCCCGGGACCTGCACGACGTGGTGATCCAGCGGCTCTTCGCGATGGGCCTTCAGCTGCAGACGGTGGCGCCGCTGGCAAGCCGGCCGGACGTACGGCAGCGACTCAACGCGACCGTCGACGACTTGGACTCCACGATCCGGGACATCCGGCGGGCGATCTTCGAGCTGCGTACCCCGATGACGGCCGCGCTTCGCACCGAGATCCGGGACTTGGTCGCCGGGGCCGCCGAGGCGTTGGGCTTCCGTCCGGAGTTGGAGCTATCCGGCCCGGTCGACAGCGCTGTACCCGACGGGCTGCGCCCCGACCTGCTCGCGGTGCTCAACGAGGCCCTGTCGAACGCGGTACGGCACGCGCGGGCGAGCCGGATCGCGGTCACTGTCGACGTCCGGGACGGCGAACTCGTCGTACAGGTGGCCGACGACGGTGTCGGCACCGATCCGGCGCGAGCCCGCGGCGGCCTGGTCAACCTGCGGGAACGCGCGGAACGGCACGGTGGCACGCTGCGGATCGAGCAGGCGGACCCGAGCGGTACGGTTCTCATCTGGCGAGTGCCGCTGCGCGACTGATCCCCCGGGGCGCGCGGGTGGAGTCAGTGCCGTTCGCCGAGCAGGCGGGTGGCCAGCACCGCGGCCTGGGTACGCCGCTCCAGGCCGAGCTTGGCGAGCAGGCTGGAGACGTAGTTCTTCACGGTCTTCTCGGCGAGGAACATCTTCCCGGCGATCTCCCGGTTGGTGAGCCCCTGCGCCACGTACTCCAGGATCCGCCGCTCCTGCTCGGTCAGGGATTGGAACTCCCGGGGCTGCTCCACACCGGTGCGGATGCGTTCGAGTACCCGGGCGGTGACGGCGGGGTCGAGCAGCGACTGTCCGGCCGCCACCCGGCGGACCGCGTCGACCAGGTCGGTGCCGCGGATCTGCTTGAGCACGTATCCCGCCGCTCCCGCCATGATCGCCGCGAACAGCGCCTCGTCGTCCTCGTACGAGGTGAGGATCAGGCCCTTGATCGTGGAGTCGACCGCACGCACGTCCCGGCACACGTCGATGCCGTTGCCGTCCGGTAGCCGGGCGTCGAGGATCGCCACGTCGGGACGGAGCGCCGGAATGCGGCTCGCGGCCTCCCGCGCCGAGCCGGACTCGCCGACCACCTCTATGTCACCGTCGCTCTGGAGCAGGCCGGCCAGGCCACGTCGGACCACTTCGTGGTCGTCGAGCAGGAAGACACGAATCACTCCTCCTTCCTACCCGTCGTTGCCGTCGGGCGGCAGGGCCGAAAGTCCCGAGCCGGCGGGTGCGGCGCGGGAAATGTGGCCTGTCGTGGCGGGACCTGCGGCCCTGACGGTGCGACCTCGCGGCGGCGCAGTGTTGCTGAAGACAACCGGCGAGGAGGAACGACGATGATCGCACCAAACCCGGGCGCCGAGCCGAGCGAGGTTCGGCCCGTGCTCGCTGCCGCCGCCGAGTACGCCCTGTCCGCGCCGTCGGTCTTCAATACCCAACCCTGGCGCTGGCGGATCAGTTCCGGAGGCATGCTGGCGCTGCGGGCCGACGCCGGCCGGCAGTTGCGCCGTACCGACCCGCATCGCCGGCTGCTGCTGGTCAGCTGTGGGGCTGCCCTGCACCACGCGCGGTTGGCGCTGGCGGTGGCGGGATACCGCACGGACGTCGTGCGGTTCCCGGACGACGCCGACCCGGACCTGCTGGCGGAGATCACGATCAGCGGGCAGCAGGAGCCCGATCCGGAGCAGCTGCGCCAGCACCAGGCGGCCGGCCTTCGACGTACCGATCGGCGTGCCTTCGACGACCGGCCCGTGCCCGAGACGATCCTGCACCGGCTCCGCCAGGTCGTGGAGGCCGAGGGCGCGTATCTGCATCTGGTCCGTCCCGACCAGATACCGATGCTGGCCGTCGCGACCGCCAACGCCGCCGCGGCCGAACTCGATGACCCGGCATACCGCGGCGAGCTTCGGCAGTGGACCACGCGGCCGCCGGAGCGACGTGACGGGGTACCCGCCTCGGTGGTGGTCCGCCCCGTACCGCGTCGGGTGCCGATCCGCGACCACACTCTGGGCGGCACGCCCGGAGTGGAAGCGGGTCGCGGCACGGATCGCGGTGCCGCCTACCTCATCCTCTTCGGTCGCGACGACAGCCCCGGCGACCTGCTGACCGGTGGTGAGGCGTTGTCCGCGCTGCTGCTCACCGCGGTCGCCGAGGGCCTGGCCACCGCACCGCTGAGCGACCCGATCGAACTGGACTGGCCGCGGTGGCTCCTGCGCAACCTGCTGGCCGACGTCGGTGAACCGTATCTGGTCGTCCGGGTGGGGTTCTGCGCCGACAGCAGTCCGCTGCCGGGCACGCCGCGTCGGCAGGCAGCCGACGTCATCGAGTACACCGACCCGAACTGAACCTCGGAGCCGACGGTGGCGGGATACGGGCGGGCGGACCTGGCCTACGCGGCAGCCGCCGCCGCACAGGCGCCCGGACCGGGCGACGGCGGGCCGGCGTACCGACTGCACGACGGCGGCATCGACGTGCTCGTCGACCAGCGCTGGGCGGCAGTCAACCCCGAATCCGCCGCGCATGCCGGCCGGCTCGCCGCCGGCGCCGGCATCCTCAACGCCCGGCTCGCGCTGGCGGTGCGCGGCCGGCCGCCGCTCGTGCGGTTACGTCCGCACCGCGACGAACCGGACCTGCTAGCCCGGCTACGACCCGGCCCTGCCCGAGCGCCTACCCAGGTCGAGCAGAACCTCCTCGCGGCGGTGCCGCGTTGCTCGGTCCTGCCCGTGCCGTTCGGCCCGGCTCCCGTGCCTATCGAGGTCCGGCGGCGTCTGGCCGGCGTGGCCGGGGCCGAACACGGTTGGCTGGACTTCATCACCGGGCGCTCGGCGGTGGCTGCCGTGACCCAGATGGCCGTGGCCGCCCACCAGGTTCTGGCCGGTGCCCATTCCCGGGTACGCCCGACCGGGCCCGAACAGGGGAGCGTCGTGTCCTCACACCCGGTTCCGGGCCGTGATCCCTGCCCCGCGCTACCGGGCAGGCCGAACGGGGCCTGGTCCGCGCGCGGATTCGTCCCGGCTGGCGGCGGCCAGTTGGAGTGCGACCCGTTGGCGGTGGTGCTCGGCAGCCCGATGGACACTCCCACCGATGACCTGCGGGCGGGCCAGGCGCTTCAACGCGTACTGCTGACCGTCGCCGATGTTCACCTGGCGGCCTATCTGCTACCTCAGGTGATCGACGTGCCGGCGGCGCGGGAGCAGCTCCGTCTGGCGCTCGGACGCTCCGGCACGCCCCAGATGGTGCTCCGGGTCGGATACGCCGGCCCGGCCTGCGAGCCACCCGCGGCCACGGCAGTCGCCGACCCGACCCGTACGTCCCGCGAGGACAGGTCCAAGGTCCCATGAGCGAACGGTCCGGCGGCCCTGCCCCGACCGGTGGCCGCAGATGTCGAATGAAGACAGCCGCGAGGGAACACCGCGGAGGACCAGAAAGGACGTGGCCACAATGACCGCGATCAGCCAGCCGCCCGTCACCCGCCGGACCGTCCCGGAGACCCCTCAGGCGGGTATCGAGACCATGGCCCAGAAGGCCACCCGGTACGTCTTCGCCGGCATCCGGCTGGCCCTGGGCTGGACCTTCCTGTGGGCGTTCCTGGACAAGACGTTCGGGCTCGGCCACGAGACCGAGAGCAAGGCCGCCTGGATCAACGGCGGCAGCCCGACCAAGGGATTCCTGGCGTTCGGCGCGGAGGGCCCCTTCGCCGGGTTCTACAACGCCATCGCCGGCACTGCCTGGGTCGACGCGCTGTTCATGCTCGGCCTGGCCGCCATCGCCGTCGCACTGCTCGCCGGGATCGGCCTGCGCGTCGCCGCGGTGGCCGGCGGAATCCTGTACGTCATGATGTGGACGGTCGTCCTGCCCCCCGAGAACAATCCCTTCCTCGACGACCACCTCATCAACGCGGCCATGCTGGCCGGGCTCGCCCTCACCGGCGCGGGCAACACCTGGGGACTCGGTCGGATGTGGGCTCGCCTCCCGATCGTCCGGCGTCGTCCCTGGCTCAAGTAGCGAGACGTCCCGTCAGGCCGGCGTTGGCACCACCAACAGGTGGTGCCAACGCCGGCCTGTGCGCCGACACCGCGGCCGCATCGGGCAGCCAAGCGACCTCGGTGTTCGGCTCACCAACGGTCGTCATCGGCACCACTGGTGGTCAGAACGACAGCAGTTGGAAGGTGCCCACGGTGCGGAAGCCCAGGTTGCGGTAGACGGGCTCGCCGAGGGCGGTCGAGGTGAGGGCGGCGATGCGTACGCCGCGTTCGCGGGCCAGGTCGAGTGCCGCGCGGCTCATCGCGGCGCCGATGCCCTGTCGCCGATACTCCGGCTGGGTGCCCACGTAGTAGAGCGTGAGCAGGCTGTGGCTGAGCCAGGCGACGGCAGTTCCGACGATCCGGCCGTCGTCGAGGCGGCCGGCCAGCCTGACCAGCGAGCCGTCCCCGGCGAACGACCGCTCTCGGCTGATCGCCGTCGGCACGCCGGCCGCCGGGATGCCGGACACCCGGGCGTACGCCGTGACGAACTCGTCCACGTCGGTGGTCTCCGCGATGCGGACACCGGTGGGGGTGGGGGCGGGGGAGGTCTGGTCGATCGGCACCGCCATGATCGGCAGGGACATGATCGGGACGGCCCCGAGGGATGCCAGGGCGTCGGCCGTGCCGGCGTCGCTGTCCGGTCCGACCCACCAGACCCGCGGTACGCCGTCGAGGCGGCGTCGGGCCTCGGCGAGGGCGTCCGCCGGGTCGCGCCCGAGCAGGCGGAGCACCCCGTTGAGCGGTGGGTGCGGCACGTCGCTGCGGTACGTGACCAGGTCGGCGTCGCCGGCCTCACCGATGTTCCAACCGAGCATGTACGCCCGGTGCGCCGCGAGCAACGTGTCAATCGACTCCACGAGTTGATCTTATCGGGATTCCGCTGGCGACCGGTGTGACCTGGGGCAACTCCCGCAGGAGGCGGCCCTCGGGTGCCGGGGTCGGTCCGGGGCATTCAGGCCGCAGCCAGGATTAGTGCTGGCGCCAACTGGTTTGTTATGCAAACCTGTTGGCATGACTACTCACCCAGTGGCTGCGGGGGGCGACCCTCACCGGTTGCTCGCACAGGTGCGGCACCTCGCGCGTCGAGTCCGGGTCGCCCAGCGGGTGACCTGGCTGCCGCTGCTGGTGCTGGCCGCGGTCACGTTCGCGGCTGTCCCGGCCCACCGCTACGGCTGGCAGGTCACCTGCGTGCCGGTCGCCGACGGCGAACTGTGCCACGGACGCAATCTCGTGCTGATCGTCTACTGGCAGGTCGCGACGGCGGTGGCCTACGTGGCGATCGCCTATGGCTACCTGCGGTCCGCCCGGGCACGGGGGCTGGGCGGCCGGGTGATGCCATACGTCGTCACGGGCATCGCGTTGAACGTCCTGGTCCAGGTCGTGGCGCTGCTCATCGCGAATGAGGGATGGGGAATGCCCGAAGGGTTGGAACGGGCCGACGGGCTGGCGATGTTCCTGACCCGCCTCATCGACTGGGGCCCCGCGATCGGCGTGGCGCTGCTGGTCCTGGCGTGGCTGGAACGCCACCTCGCGCTGCTGCTGTTCACCGCCGGATACCTGGCGGTGCTGCTGGTGCCGGTCAACTTCGGCTGGGGCACCCACTGGGGAGGGAACTGGCAATTCCTGCCACCGCTGGTCATCCAGGGCGTCGTGCTCCTGCTCGGCGGCCTCGGCTTCGCCCTGGCGCAACGACCGTGGCAGCACCGATGAGCGACCCGCTCGACGAGCCGGAGACCACCGCCACCCACCCCGCCAACGGGCTCGACGACGTGGTGCACCAGCGGGTCCGGCTGGGCATCCTCACCATCGCCCACGAGGCGCGGCGGGTCGAGTTCGGTTTCCTGCGTACCCAATTGGCGCTGACCGCCGGCAACCTGTCCCAACACCTCGGCGTCCTCGAGTCGGCCGGCCTGATCGAGGTCGAGAAGGGCTACGCGGGCCGGCGCGCCCGCACCTGGATCACACTCACCCGCGCCGGGCAGGCCGCGCTCGCCGAGGAGATCGCCCGGCTCAAGCAGCTCATCGTCCGCGTCGAGACGGCCGACGGCCGGTAGCGCCCACGGCACCCGTTGAACGCACCGCCGCGTGTCCATCGCTCGATGCCTCGCATCTGCGTCGTTGGTCTGCCGGTGATGCGAGGCCGGCGGGGACCTCTGGCGCGTGCAACGCCATGGCGTCGTCGGTACGACGTTGCACGCGCCAGGGATCGGCAGGTCGGTCGTCAGGCGGCGGTCAGGCCGCCGTCGATTGCGAGCGCCGCTCCGGTGACGAACTTGGCTTCCTCGCTCAGCAGGAAGGCCGCGAAGGCAGCGATCTCTTCAGGCTGGCCGATTCGGCCCACCGGGTGCATCGCTCCGGCGGCACGGAGGGCCTCCTCCGGGTTCGGGCCCATCGCGCCGCGCAGGAGCGGGGTGTCGACGCCGCCGGTGATGAGCGCGTTGATTCGTACCCCGGTGGCGGCCACGTCGAGTGCCGCCGAACGGGTGAGCCCGACGACCCCGTGCTTGGCGGCACTGTAGGCGGCCATGCCGGCCGCACCGGTGACTCCGACGTTGGAGGCGTTGTTCACGATCGCGCCGCCGCCGGACGCCTGCAGCGCGGGAATCTGGTACTTCAGTCCGAAGAAGACGCTGTTGAGGTTGAGCGCCAGTTCGGCAGCCCATGCGTCGTGGCTGACCTCGGTGACCGGCCCGTACGCGGTGGCCGCGCCCACGTTGTTGAAGGCGCCGTCGAGCCGGCCGTAGTGGTCGACCGCCTGCCGGACCAGCTGCTCCACTTCGTGGCCGACCGTCACATCAGTCGGCACGAAGATCGCCTCCCGCCCGTCGGCGTTCAGTTCCGCGGCGAACGCTTCGCCGGCATCCTTGCCGCGTGCCGCGAGCACGACCTTCGCGCCCTCGGCGGCGACCCGTTCTGCGACGGCCCGCCCCATTCCGGAGGTGGCGCCGGTGACCAGAATGACCTTGTTCGTGAAACGCATGGACATCGTCGATTCCTTCTATGTCTTCTAAGCAGGATGGTTTGAGAGGGTGGCTCAGAAGGTGAGCACGAGCCGGCCGCGGACGCCGCCGGCCGCGAATCGGCGGTGCGCGTCGGGTGCCTCGGCGGCGGGCAGGGCTTCCGCGACCCGCGGGATGAGTACACCGGACTCGGCGAGACGGCGGATCTCGTCCAGCTTGTCTGCCCGGCCGGCATAGTCGGGCACGAACGGCGCCTGTACCGCGATCCCTCGCGTGCTGGTGGCTTGATAACCGCCCGGTTCGCCAGGATGGCGGAACCGGACCAGAGTGCCGCCGTCGCGGATGGCGTCCATCAGCTGCGGTCCGGCCAGTGCCACGTCCGCGACTGCGTCCACGCCACCGGGAAAGCGGGCCCTGATGCGTTCGGCGAGGTCGGGGCCCCGGGTCACAACGTGGGTCGCGCCGGACTCGCGGACCAGTGCCTCGTCGGTCGGGGCGGCGTCGGCGACCACGTTCAGGCCGGCGTGGCTGGCCATCTGGACCAGGTAGCTACCGAGTGTCCCGGCGGCCCCGACCACGGCCAGGGTCGAGCCTGGCGTGAGGGCTAGCTGATCGAGCGCCAACAGCGCGGTCAGTCCGTTCATCGGCAGGGTTGCCGCAGCCTCGTGACTCGCGCCCGCCGGCGCGCGGACGACCCAGTTGGCCGGGAGCACCACGTACTCCACGTAACCGCCGCCGCTGTTCTCCAGCGTGCCATCCGGCTTCGGGGTGACGGGCAGGAGCATCGCCATCGCCGGGTCACCGATCGACAACTCGGTCTGCGTTCCCGGCCCGATTTCGTCGATGACACCCGCGGCGTCCATGCCTGGCACGTACGGCCCCGGGATTCCGGACAGCGCCTCGGCGTGGGTGCCGGATCGCAGCAGCGTGTCGGAGGGATTCACAGCGGCCGCCCGTACCCGCATCCGCACCTCGCCAGGGCCGGCATGCGGTTCCGGCAGTTCGATGACCCGCAACACCTCCGGCCCTCCGAACTCATACAGACCAACAGCTCGCACGACTTGTTCCTCTCGTGGTCTCTCGTTACGTGGTGCCGAACCCGTAGCGGGCCGGCGAAAATGCCGTAGGTTCGCGGTGTGTGGAGTGCGGTCCGGCGGGTGTCCGAACGCGCTGCCGCCGGGTAGGCGTCCCGGGGGCCTAGGCCAGTGCGGGTCTCCTGGTGGTTCCGTCCGCGCCCGCGCCCGGCACGTCACAGGCGCCATCCGCATCGCACCCGGCCTGGTCGTCCGCGCCGATGATCACCAGTTCGGGTTGACGCTCGGCCCAGGCCCGCTCCAGCACCTCGGAGACGACCTCGGTCGGCTGGGCGCCGGACAGCCCGTACTTCCGGTCGATCAGGAAGAACGGCACACCGGTGACGTCCAGTTGGGCGGCCTCGGCCTCGTCCTTGCGGACCTTGTTGGCGTACGCCCGCTTGTCGGCGAGCACGGCGCGCACCTCGACCTCGTCGAGTCCGGCGCGGACGGCGAGGTCTACCTGATGTTCAAGGTCGTAGATGCTCCGCTCCGCGGCGAAGTTGCCCTCGTAGAACAGCGTCAACAGTTCATCCTGCAGGCCCCGCGCTCCGGCCAGGTGTAGCAGCCGGTGCAGGTCGAACGTGTTGCCGTGGTCCCGAAAGTCGACGAGGTACTCGAGCCCTTCCTTCCTTGCGATGTGCGCGAGGTTCTCCTCGGCGGCCCGTGCCTGTGCCGGGGTCATGCCGTACTTCTTCGCATGCGCCGCCCCGGTCGTCGGGCGAGTGTGGGCCAGGTGCGGGTCGAGTTCGAAGGAACGGTGCACCACCTCGACGTGGTCCCGGTGAGGAAACCCGGCGAGTGCCTTCTTGAACCGGGCCTTCCCAATGAAGCACCATGGGCAGGAAATGTCGGACCAGATTTCGACGCGCATAATTTTCCTCCCTTCGAGGAAGAGGGTTGTCTTCTGCAGCTGAATTGCGTTTCCGTGACGCAGGAAGTCGACTGGACTCTCCTCGATTCCCACGGCAGCGGACGGTGCGTTTGCCTCAGCCGTGCGTAGACGCACGAGCCCCGGCAGCCGACCCCGGCCCGTTCGGCCGCGCGGCCCGCCCGGCATCGGCTCTTGCCCGAGCCCACGCAACCCGAGAGCCCACGCAACAGGAACGGCTCTCCCGCTTGATGTGGCCTGTGCTCAGGTCGGCCGGAGGATCCGGAAATCCCCCGCCCATCGCGGGTTCGGTCATTCCGTCCGGCAGACCTGCGGGCTCGGCGCCACAAGTGGGATATGCCCGGGGGCGCGCATCCCGTCGAGCAGAATGGTGATGACGCGCCGCCACCCGTCGGGCCCCGCGTCGACCCCCAGGCAGTGGTCGGTGTCCAGCCCGGCGCGCGGGCAGATCAGGATGTCTTGCCAGGTCACGTCCTCGCGCAGGTAACCTGCGGTGCGCGCTCGCTCGGTCAGCCGGATGACCGCGTCCTGCAGTGCCGCGATCCGCTGCGCGCGTTCGGGCGACAGCGGCCCTTCGCACCCAGCGGTTACCTCAGCCAGGCCGCGGCTGTCCCGGTGCGCCCCGGCCCGTTCCATCACGAACTCCGCCAACCCGTCCCACGCATCTGCCCGCCGGAGGCACATCTGCGCGACGTCCAGCAACTCGTCGTAGAGGCCGAGTACCACGGAGGCCAACAGCGCCTCCTTGCTGCCGAAGCGCCGATACAACGTGCCGACCCCGACACCCGCCCCGGTAGCGATGTCCAGAGCCGAGACGTCGAGCCCACGGGAGGCAATCGCCTCACGTGTCGCGACCAACTGGCGTCGGTTGCGCCGCGCGTCCGCTCGCGCGGCACGCATGCCCTCCGGAGACGTCGTGGTGTTCGGCTCGCCCCGGCTGCGCGGCGCGCTCCCGCGGGCATCGGGCACGCAGTCCAACTCAGGCATCGGGAGTCCAGTTCTCCAGCGGGTCCATCCGGAGGCGGGTCAGCAGCAGCGAGTCGATCAGCCACCGCCCGTCGACCTTCCGGTAGGTCTCGCGGTACTGCCCGTAGCCGTTGTGCCCCTCCGGAGCCTCCGGCGCGGCCGGGAAGGTCAACAGGTTTTCCATCGACCAGATCCCGGACGCCGTGCCCGGTCCGGTGATCTCGATCTCCGGCATGTGCCCGTGATGGACGGACGGTGCGGCGCCGGTCAGATCGCGGATCGTGTACGCGAACTCCTTCGACGACTTCCACGAGATTCCGTCGGTCACGAGCTTGGCGTCGGGCGTGAACAGCGCGGCCAGCTCATCGTGCTTCTTCTCGTCGACGAAGCGGAAGTAACGGGCCTTCAACTTCTTGATGCTCTCGATCGCTTCCAGCGCGGCCAGGCGTCGGACGACGTCGTCGAGATCATTCATGATCGAGCCTCCTTGCTCTCAGCGCCCTTTCCGACCCTGGGGCGGACGGCGGTCGTCCGCTTGCAGAAAGGTACCCCAAGAGGACGGCTGTCGTCCGCTTCTCCCGCGGCTGGCCGATGTGATCCCTGTCATTGAGCAATTCGGGACAGAAGCTCACATATCAGCCTGGTGGGTGCGAGTTGCATTCGGGGCTGAAACCAGGGCTCGCTTGGCGGGTCGCCCACCGCGCTGCAGGAGTCGGGGCACTCAATGCCCCGCCACGAGGGTTCAGATCCCATCCGGGGTTGCGCGCCGCACCTCTTCCGGGCGGCCGGGCCGGGCCGTCGAGGTGGTGGCCGCCGCGGGTTGCTTAGCCCTCCCGCGAGGCGGTGGTCAGGGTCACTTCGCCTGACCGCCGTGGAAGCGGACGACCATCGTCCTCTTGGAGTACTGTCGAATAAGCGGACGGTCATCGTCCGTCTAAAAGTGCCCGGACACCGGGCGTCACACGGCCGAGAGCGTCGCGCGGGCCGGTCTGCGACTCCCCATCTCAGGAGCGGACAAGTCAGCGGATGCTCCGGCATCAACGGCGGCGACGAAAGGAACCAAGTCATGAACAAGCCGGAAACCCGGAAGGCGAGCACGCTGCACTCCCGGCTGGCCGGGGCGGTTGCGGCGGCCGCACTGCTGGTCGGCGGCGGGGTGGGCGCAGTAACCCTCACCTCCCCGTCCGCCAGCGCGCACGACCAGACGACGAGCACCTCCGCCAGGTCCCTTGCCGAGCGGGTGCAGCGCCTGGAGGACATCGAGGAGATTCACCAGCTCAAAGCCCGCTACTTCCGCTTCGTCGACGAGAAGAAGCACGATGAGCTGGCCGCGCTGTTCACGCCCGACGCCAAGCTCGTGACCGACGGAATCACGTGGAAGTCGCCGAAGGAGTTCGCGTACACGATCCGCGACCTCACCGGCGCCGCACCGTCGGCCCACTCGGGAGCCATGCCGGAGATCACGATCACGGGGCCGAACACCGCAACCGGGATCTGGTCGATGGAAGACATCCTGACCTTCCCGGCCGGGCCGGACGCTCCGGAGGGGCACAACGGCTACGGGCAGTACCGCGAGACCTACCGGAAGGTCGACGGGCGGTGGCTGATCGACTCGGTGCTGCTGACCCGCTTCTGGATGGACCCGCTACCCGCCTGGACACCTCCGAGCACCACAACGCCTTCGAACACGACGACCCTGCCGGCAACCACGAACGGCAAGTGAGGCGCGTGGCGTGTCCGGCTGCCGAGCCTGACACGCCACCACCTTCCGTGCCGCACACCTCAACGGCCGCCGCCGCACAGCTGGGACTTCCCGACGCGGCGCAGGCTCGGTTGCATTGACCTGGTTGATGCCGGGCTTCGAGGGCGCCGCTTTGCAGGCGAAGGTGCATGTCGAAACGCTCGGCGTGATTCCTGACCGATGCCCGGATCACCGCCGACGAGCTGATCCACACGAAGGCGGACCACGGCTGGCAGGTGTCGAGCGGGCTTGCCGCCCGCCCGTGCTCGGGGCCGCCCCGACGCAACTGGGGTCTGTGGTGCAATTCGCTGGTCACCCGCCTTGGGCTGTGTTTCCATGCCGCGGTGATGAACGAGGACGTGTCCGGCGCGGACGTACACCCGAGTGTCCGACAGCGCACTGATCGCGACCTCGGTGACTGTGTGCGGGTGTTGGCGGGGGTTCATGAGCGCGACGGCTATCCGATGAACTGGCCCGATCTCCCGGACGCATGGCTCACGCCGCCTACGCTCATGGCCTCGTGGGTGGCGGAACTGGATGGCCGCATAGCCGGCCACATCGGCTTGTCCCGCAGCGACGCGAGAGACGCGGCACCTGGGCTTTGGGCCGTCCGTGCAGGCGTGAGTGTCGACGGGGCCGTCGTGGTCAACCGGCTGTTCGTCGCTCCGTCGGCTCGCGGCCTCGGCATCGGTGCGCTGCTGATGGCGCGGGCTGTCAGAGAAGCACAGAATCGTGGCTTGCATCCGGTGCTCGACGTGGTGGCTTCTGACGCTGCGGCGGTGGATCTGTACGAGAGGCTCGGCTGGCAGTTGCTGGCCACGGTCGAACAGCAGTGGAGCCCCGAGCAGACGGTCGCCGTCCGGTGTTACGCGTTCCACGGTACGTTCGACCGGTGCTGCCCGGCCCGGCCCGACGCCCCTTGATATTCCTCGATGTGGACGGGCCGCTGATCCCGTTCAAGGCCCGGCTGGTCGGCCGCAAGCATTCCTTCCGCCGTGCCGTCACGCAGCCGCTGGCCGATGCGGGCAACCCACTTCTCGATCGGCTTGACCCGGATGACGGGCGCCGGCTCTCGGCTCTCGGAGGTCAGCTGGTCTGGGCGACGACGTGGATGGCGGAAGCGAACGAGGTCGTCTCACCACGGATCGGGCTTCCGGATCTGCCGGTTGTCGAATGGCCCGACAGCGACGAGGATCCGAAGCACGGCCTGCACTGGAAGACCATGCATCTGGTCCGCTGGGCAGCTGGGCGCCGATTCGTGTGGCTCGATGACGAGACGACCGATGTCGACCGCCGATGGGTGGCCGCGCATCACCCGGAGCGGGCGCTGCTACGCCGTATCGACCCCTACGTGGGTCTCACCGAAGCCGATTTCTCGGCCGTCCGTCATTGGCTGGTGCAGGACGAAGGCGCAGCTTGATCACCTGCACCTTCACCCCGAATCGAGTGTTCCCGTATGTCCCCTGACGGCCAACTCCAGACCACCCGTCATGGAGTGTCATCAGGGGAACTTGGCGTCGGATGATGCGACGCGTGGGTCATCGCGATGGTTCGTCCGACGTCGAACGGACGTCGACGTCCTTCACGCTCCGGGCACGGCCGGCCAGCCGGCGTGTTCCACAGCCCACGCCAGGACGTCGTCGGCGACCTCCTCCCACCCCTTCTGCGCGGGCAGCAGGTGCGCCATGCCTTCATATTCTTTGATCTCGGTGATGGTCTTCGACGACTTGTAGTGCTTGGCGTTGGACCGCTGCACGCTTGGCGGCATGAGGTGGTCCTCGCTGCCGGAGACGAACAGCAGCGGCGCCCGGTTGTCGTTGTGGTAGTCGACGTGGACGTCCTGCGGGCCGGGCTGGAAGTTCGCGAGCACGCTGTTCCAGAGGATCCGCCCGGATGCCGGGACGTGGTACCGCTGGTAGAGCTCGAGGGACTCTTCCTCGGTGCAGGTGTTGGCGAACGTGTACTTCCACTGCTCGGGCGTCAGGCCGACGGCCTTGTGCCGGTTCGCCGGGTTCTTCAACACCGGGAACGTCGACTTGATCTGGGTCAGCGGCGTGACGAGCACGCCCTCGGTCGCTGCGGAATTGATCGCCACGCCGGCAGCGCCGAAACCGTGGTCCAGCAGGACCTGCGTGAACGCGCCACCCGCGGAGTGGCCGATGATGATCGGCGGCTCGTCGAGGGTGCCCACCACCGACTCAAGGTGCGAGATGATCGCCGGTGCCGTCACCTCCTCGATCGGCGTCGGGTCGGCGTTGAGTGCCTCGACCTCCACCTCGAACCCGGGGTAGGCGGGCGCGACCACGTGGTAGCCGGCCCGTTGGTAGCGGTCGATCCAGTGTTCCCAGCTGCGTGGGGTCACCCAGAAACCGTGGACGAGAACGATTGTCTTCATGTGGGGCCTTTCCTGCGGAGCATTCGAGTTGCCGAGTTGCCGAGTTGCACCCATTAGACCGAACAGCCCGGTGAGGTGTGACAGGAAAGGATTCCGGCCCGCTAGTGTGCGGCGAGCCGCTCCAGCAGGCCGGCGCTCCGCGCCAGCAATGCCCGCTCTTCATCGGTGAGATCGGCCTCGATGGCCTGCGCGAGCCAACCGGCCCTGCGGCCGCGCTCCGCTTCGAGCGCGGCGCGGCCGGCGTCCGACAGTTCGACCAGCGACTTGCGGCCGTCGGTGGGGTGCGCCCGGCGGGTGATCAGGTTCTGTTCTATGAGCAGCCCCACCGTCCGGGCCATCGACTGGGGGCGTACGCGCTGATCGGCGGCGAGGTCGCTGGTGGTCATGGCGCCGTCGCGGTCGAGTACGCCGAGCACGGCGACCTGGCCCAGCGGGATGCGGTCCTCGTGTTTGACACGTCGGGTGAGCTTGCCCATCGCGGTGCGCAGTTCGGCGGCGACGGTGGCGGCTTCCGGGGTGGGCATGCGGCACTTTACCTCGCTGGCCGTTTGTGCAGCTGACCTGTACAGCAACACTGAACAGCACTGCTGTAGGGTTTGCGGCTGTCGGGCTCAGCGCCAGCGTTGTCGCAGCCGGGCCACGGCACACGGCAACGGGGAGGAACACCCATGTCCGCAGAGGCAGTGGGAACCGTCGACGCAGCCATCGAGACCGTCACGGCCCGCCGGATCATCGACAGCCGTGGAAACCCCACGGTCGAGGTCGACGTCGTCCTGGCCGACGGATCCCTGGGGCGCGCGGCTGTCCCCTCGGGCGCCTCCACCGGTGCCCGGGAGGCCCTGGAACTGCGCGACGGAGACCCCGCGCGCTGGCACGGCAAGGGCGTCGACCGCGCGGTGGCCCACGTCAACGGGGAGATCGCGGTGTCCGTGCGTGGCCGGAACGCAGCGGACCAGGCAGGTCTCGACTTTGCTCTGGTCGCACTCGACGGCACCGCCACGAAGTCCCGGCTCGGCGCGAACGCGATCCTCGGCGTCTCCCTCGCCGCCGCGAAGGCCGCCGCGGCGGCCCACCGCCAGCCTCTCTACCGTTACCTCGGCGGCGCCGACGCCCACCTTCTGCCGCTGCCGATGATGAACATCGTCAACGGCGGCGCCCACGCCGACAATCCGCTGGACTTCCAGGAGTTCATGATCGCGCCGGTGGGCGCGGAAACCTTCGCCGAAGCCGTCCGCATGGGCAGCGAGGTCTTCCACACCCTGCGCCGCGATCTGCTGGCCGCCGGGCACTCCACGGGCGTCGGCGACGAAGGGGGTTTCGCACCCGCGCTGCGTACCGCGGAGGAGGCGCTCGACTTCGTGATGGCCGCCATCGAGCGGACCGGCTACCGTCCCGGCACGGACATCGGCCTGGTCATGGATCCGGCGTCGTCGGAGTTCTTCCGCGACGGGGTGTACGGCTACGCGGGCGAGGGAGTGCGCCGTACCTCCGCCCAGCACGCCGACTACCTGGCCAAGCTCATCGACGCCTACCCGGTCGTCTCCATCGAGGACCCGATGGCGGAAAACGACCTGGACGGCTGGCGCGAGCTGACCGCCCGCGTGGGCGACCGCTGCCAGCTCACCGGCGACGACGTCTTCTGCACCAACGAGACGTTGCTGCGCGAGGGCATCCGTACCGGCGTCGGCAACTCGGTTCTGGTCAAGGTCAATCAGATCGGGACCCTGACCGAGGCGCTGGCCGCGGTCGCCACGGCCCACCAGGCGGGCTGGACGGCTGTCATGTCGCACCGCTCGGGCGAGACGGAGGACACCACCATCGCGGATCTGGCGGTGGCGACCGGCTGCGGTCAGATCAAGACCGGCTCACTCTCCCGCTCCGACCGCACGGCGAAGTACAACCAACTGATCCGGATCGAAGAGGAGTTGGGCGACTCGGCCCGCTTCGCAGGCCGCTCCGCACTGCCGCTGGCGTGAACGCCAGGTAGAGGTGGAGGCTGCGCGGAGCCCCCGAGCACGATCGGGGGCTCCACTCCCGTGCCGTGGAGGCAAGCCTTCCTGGGCTGTTCGCCCTGTTCCACGTCCGCCTTCCCGGACCGTCGCCTCATGCCGTCGTAGCCGGTCGAGTTGCTGATCCGGTTGTCGCGGACGGGTCGGCGCATCCCGGGGGCCGTCGAGGGCAGCAGCAGGACGGCCTGGTCCCGGCACGGCAACACCCGGGTACCGTTTCGCGGCGGGCTCGTGAGACAGACAGAACGTTGCTCGTGAGGGCTCAGTAGGGGGAGATGTCAATGCTCAAGATCAAGGTGTCCCGGGTGCGACGGGACAAGGTCGAGCAGCTCAAGGCCTGGCTCGCCGAGGCTACGCGGCGGGCCGACGAGATCCGGGAGACGTTCGTCAACGAGGGCGTCACCCACGAACAGGGTTTCATCCTTGAAACGACGGATGGGCCGGTCTTTGTCTACGCCGTGGAATCGGCCGACTACGAGGCGGCCGTGCGGGCTTTCCAGGAGTCGCCGTTCCCGATCGACGCCGAGCACAAGGCGGTCCTGGCCGAGGTGCTCGATGGCGAGGTGAACGTGCCACTGCTTATCGATGTGCGGCTCTGATCGGTTGTCACTGAGCCCTTTCATCGTGACGGTGCGGGTCACGGCAGGTGGAACTCTGGCGCGGCAGTGCCGCGGCGCCCGCCTCGTCGGCTGCGAAAATCGCTGTCCGGTTGTCGCGCCCACTCCCGGAGGCGACGCTAGCGGCCCCGCCACGCTGCTCGTGCGGGAATGACCGGAGGGGTCAGCGGGTCTGCGCCTGGCGTCGATGCCACCACACCCGCAAGGCGGCAGCGACGCCGATCAGGGTCAACAACACCCACTGGCCGATCCCGAACTCTCGTTCGAGGTAGTGGTAGGAGGCGGAGGCGAGATAGCCGAGCAGGGCGACTCCGGTCGCCCACACCAGGGCCCCGGACAGATTCGCCCACAGAAACGTCCGCCGGCGCATCCCGCCCGTGCCGGCGGTCAGGGGCACCAGCACCCGCAGGACCGCGAGCCAACGGCCGAACACCACCACCCATGTCCCATGCCGGACGAACAGGCGGCGGACCCGCGCGATGTCGAGGTGACGCCGCAGCGGCCCAGGGACGTGGGCCAGCACACCCGGCCCGTACCGTCGCCCGAGGGCGTAGCCGGCCTGGTCGCCGAGGCACGCTCCGACAGTCCCGGCGGCGGCCACCGCCCAGAGCGGCAGCGCGCCGTGGTGGGCCACCAGGCCGCCGATGAGGATCGCTGTCTCTCCCGGTACGACCAGCCCGAGCAGGGTCGACGACTCCAGGGCCGGTAGGACGAGCACCAACGCCAGGACGAGCAGCGGTGGTAGCCCAGCGAGCACCGTGACCACCCTGTCCATCCGCTGATTGTCGCCCCGAACGGGTCGACGATCAGGCAAGAATCCCGTTCGGCGTTCGGCCGTCTGCTGTACCACAGCGACGTCGTCTTTACAGAGGACGGAAGACCCAGAAATCATATTGCTAGGCTCCTTAACCAGGTTCCTTTCATCCCGCTGGCTAGGTGTTGGTGGTCAGAACGTTGGTGACGTCGCATAGTGGTGGGCAAGGTTGGTGGCGAGGGCGCGGAGGTGAGCCCGGGCTTCGGTGGGGCCGTGCACAGTGATGGCGTCCCCGAAAGGCAGCAATGCTCGCACGTCCTCCAGATGCAGGAAGCGAATTGTCACCTTGTGGCCGGTGGCGGATTCCTCCCGGTCGTCCCGGACGAGTCGTGGGCCGAAAATCCGTTCCGCCCGCTCGATCTGGGACTGGTCGATGGTGGCGCTGACCTCTATCGCGTGGTTGTGTGCCCACTGATCAATGAGCGCGGCAGCGACGGTGGCCAGGGTCTGGTTCTCGCGGATCCGTCGTGGCTGATCGACTTCCTTCCACGTCGTGATCCGTTCGAGTCGGTACATCCGTGGCACCCGGGCACAGTCGGCGATGAGATACCAGACGCCGGCCTTGGCGAACAGCCCGTAGGGATCCACGATCAGGTCGCGTGGACATGACTCGCGTGAGCTGTCGTACTCGATCCGTAGCCGGCGACCTCGCCGCACCGAGCCGATCAGCGAAGCCGGAGTCGTGCCGGATGCTGATGTCTGGAGCCAGGGACGGCTGTCCACGTGCACTACGTCGGTGAGCGGCAGGAGTTCCTGATCTCGGCGTGACTGTTTCGCTGCGATCTTGGCGAGCGCGCGGCGGCTTTCGACCGATGCGTCGAGCTCCGCGCGTTGCCTTTCATCCAGCCCAATGAGCGAGAGGTGATCACGCTCGTCAGCCGTGAGCCGCGTGAGGTCGAGCCCGGACCCGGGCAGCATGGTCACGCCGCCGAGGCGGCCCCGGTGTGCGGTCACCGGCAGACCGGCGTCGCGGAGCCAGTTCAGGTCCCGGGTGATGGTTCGCAGGGAAACCCCGAGCGCCGAGGCAAGTTCCTTTGTGGTCGCGCCATCCCTCGACTCCAGGAGCAGCATCAGGGCGAAGAAGCGGTCCGGGGTCACCCACCGAGTTTTCCAGGAATTGCGACACGATGCGGCACATATTCCGGCCAGGCTGGTGGATGCGTACCTACGACTCGCGAGAAGGAACAACCATGACCACATCCGTCGTGTCCATCGTCTATGTGAACGACGCTCCCGCCGCGGCCCGTTTCTACGGCGACCTCCTCGGCATGAGCCCCTCGCTCGAGACTCCGGGATACATCACCTTCGCCCTCGGACCAGGCGCTGACCTCGCTCTGTGGTCCGGCCAGTTCGAGGACCTGTCGCCGGACGTCCCGCGTACCAGTGAGGTGTGCCTGGCCATCAGCGGCGGTGGACCCGACGAGATCAACGCGATCTTCAAGCAGTGGCAGTCCAAGGGCGTCAGGATCCTGGACCAGCCTCGCGATGCGGGGTTCGGGCTGACCTTCCTCGCAGCCGATCCTGACGGGAACCGTATCCGGGTCGCACCGAAGGACTGAACAGCCACCATGCGACAGGCGCGCACGATAGGTGTCGCGCCTGCCGTCGTCCAACTTCGCCCCCACACCGTGCCCGGGTCGCCGCCGACGTCAGGGGTACCCGCACGTCGCAGGTCCGCCGTACCGGCCCGCCGCCGAAACACCTCGGTCGGGGCTTTTCGATCTTGGCCGATCGCTTTCTTGCCGGCTGGGCCTCGTCCTGTATCGACACCTGGGGTCTGCACTGGGCCGTACCCGCGCCGTCACGATGAAAAGGCGCACTGATTGGCGATTCATGTCGCGGTATCGGCCCATCGGGAACCGGTGGGGCCCGTCATGTTCTACGTCCTGCACTCCCTGCCCATAAGTAACGTAACAGCGATCTTGGTGTGGCGCCATCGGGCGCGCGACCGACTGCGCAGGTCAGCGGGCGTGGCTATGTTCGTCCGATGCCTACTCATGAGATCACTGCGGCGTCTGCGGGTACGTGGATGCTCGGCGACATGACCGTCAACCGGATCGGGTTCGGCGCGATGCGATTGACGGGCGGCGCCGCGTTCGACCTCGCCGACAGGCCGAGCGACCGCGACCGGGTCATCGGCGTGTTGCGCCGTGCCGTCGAGTTGGGTGTGAACCACATCGACACCGCGGCGTTCTACTTCTCCCGGCTGCGTTCGGCCAACGAGCTCATCAACCGGGCGCTGGCGCCGTACCCCGACGATCTGGTCATCGCCACGAAGGTCGGTCCCGGCCGGGATCCGTCCGGCGAGTGGTTGCCGCTGGCCCGGCCGGAACAACTACGGGGGCACGTCGAGGAGAACCTCCGCCAGCTCGGCCGCGACCACCTCGACGTGGTGAACCTGCGCCAGCACGGCCTCGACTCGATCGCCGAACACTTCGGCGCGCTCGCCGAACTGCGCGACGCCGGCCTGATCCGGCATCTGGGCATTTCCAATGTCCGCCCGCAACATCTCGCACAGGCCCAGGCGATCGCTCCCGTCGTGTGCGTGCAGAACGCATACGGCATCGACAAGCGGGTCAGCGACAAGACCCTCCGCACGTGCGGCGAGCAGGGCATCGCGTTCGTTCCGTTCTACTCGATCGCCGGTGACGGACGTGACTCCGGCGGTGTCGCCGACAACGAAGCGGTCCTCGCCATCGCACGTGCGCACGGCGCCACGCCGGCGCAGGTCCGCATCGCCTGGACGCTGGCTCGCGGGCCGCACGTGTTGGCCATTCCGGGTACGGGAAACCCGGAGCACCTGGTCGAGAACGTGGCCGCCGGGGCGCTTCGCCTGTCCGCGGATGAGCTGGCGAGCCTGGACTAGCGGCCGCCGGGCGGTTGCGACCTGGCCGAGGTCGACGCTGCGTTCGCGCGGCGCCTGCCCGTCGACGGCGCGGGGAGCTGTGCGCCGCCCACACCTGGGGCGCGTCCGAGCCAACCACCTCGAGCCGGACACCCGCACGATTCTGCCGGTGCTCCTGCCGGTGCCCTGACGGGAACCCGGTGTTGATCCACCTCGTTTGATGATCGTGCGCCTGCCGCACCGCCGCTGGCTGTCCGGCAGGCGCACGATCACTGCCGTCTCGGAGCTGATCCCAGTGCGGCGCGGACGTGCACGCGTTCGCCCTGTCTGCCGATGAGGCTGAGGTATTCGACGGGACCGGCGCTGGTGGACCCGAACCAGTGCGGGGTGCGGGTGTCGAACTCGGCGGCTTCGCCGGCTCGAAGGATGAGATCGTACTCGCCGAGGACAAGCCGTAGCGTGCCGTTGAGGACGTACACCCAGTCGTAGCCCTCGTGGGTGCGCAGGTCCGGTTCGCGGTCGTCGCGCCCGGCCGGGAGGACGAACTTGTAGGCCTGGATTCCTCCGGGCCGGCGGGTCAGCGGCAGGATGGTCGCTCCGTCGCCGGTGGCGATGGGGCGCAGGTTGACACGGGGATCACCGGTCGGTGGCGCGCCGACGAGTTCGTCGATGGTGACGCCGTAGACGCGGGCGAGTGGGAGGAGTTGCTCCAGCGTGGGACGCCGCAGGCCCGCCTCGAGCCGGGAGAGCGTACTGGCGGAGATGCCGGTCTCCTTCGCCAGGTCGGTGAGCGTGATGTCGCGGCGGGCGCGAAGCTGCTTCAGCCTCGGGCCGACGGCGTCGAGCGTTCGGTCCACGTCCTCGTTCATCCTCCCCAGTTTTCCATTCGGCAAAGAACTTTGCCGGTACGTCCGGTACGCGGTCAGGATCGCCCCATGACCCACGCATTCGACAAGGACTACTGGAACCAGCACTGGCACCAGCAACACGGCGACTCGCCCGCCTCCCTGGCAAGCGAACCGCCGAACCCCTACCTCCCACGGGAAACTGGCGACCTGGCGGTCGGCAGGGCGCTCGACGCCGGGTGCGGTGCCGGCGCCGAGGCGATCTGGCTCGCCGCCCACGGCTGGCGGGTCACCGCGGTCGACATCGCCGCCGAAGCCCTCGCCGTCGCCACCGAGCGCGCGGCGAACAGCGGCATGGCCGGGCACGTGCAGTGGATCGAGGCGGACCTGACCGTCTGGGACCCGGGCACGCGGTTCGATCTGGTGACGACGCACTACGCGCACCCCACGATGCCGCAGTTGGCCTTCTACGACCGGATCGCCGCATGGGTGGCGCCCGGCGGCACCCTGCTGATCGTCGGGCACCTGCACACCTCGGCAGCCGTGGGGCACGGTCACCACCCGCCCGCCGAGGCCTCGATCACCCTCGCGGACATCACCGCCCGCCTGGATCCCGCCCAGTGGGAGATCACCACCGCCGAGGAACAGCTCCGTACGGTCGCCGGCCGAACGGTCCCGCTGCACGACGTCGTCGTCCGCGCCACCCGGCGCGCCTGATCACACCACCATGTACGTGAACCACGCCGTCGCGCGCTGATCGTCCCTGTGGAGGAGGCCACCTGCAGCGTTTCGCTGCCGCGTGGCCCTCCATACAGCAGCGAATCGTCCAGGTCGCGAGTTCGATTGAACATTCCCGGCGGGCTGCCGTGACCTTAGCGTCGGAAGCCGCCGAGCAGGGGATCCTCCCGTTCGGTCCCCGCACGGCACGGAGATGATGTGGTCAACGAGATGGGCCCGACGGCGCTGCCCGAGCGCTTCGAGCTTGAGGTGGAGACGCGGACGGACGGTGTCGTCCTGCGTGTGCGGCGCGACGGCCGGACCGTTCTCGACGGGATCCGGCTGGGCATCCGTGTCGACGGCGTCGACCTGGACAGCGGTGCGGTCCTCCTGCGGTCCCGTGACCTTGAGATCACCGACGAGTGGACCGCCCATTCCGGTAAGGCAACGGGTACCCATCGGTACGTGCACCGCGAGATGGTCTACGAGCTGTGCCACGACAGCGGCGTCGAGTGGCAGGTCCACGTCCGGGCCGGTGGGGACGGGGTGGCCGTCCGCTACGCGCTCGCCCGGTTGGAGGGCCACGGTCGCCTCGACGCCGACCGCACCCGGCTCACCTTCGAACCCGACGCCCGCGTCTGGGCGCTCGAATATCAGACCTGGTACGAGACGCCGCGCTTCGGCGCCGACGTCGCCGAGCTGCGTCCCGGTGCCTACGGTTTTCCGCTGCTCGTCCGCTCGTCCGCAGCGGGGGTGTATGTCCTGCTCACCGAGGCGGCGATCGACGGCCGGTTCAGCGGCGCTCACGCGGAGGTCGACGAAGGGGGCGAGGTGAGGTTCGCGCTGGCCGACGAGCCGGTCGAGATCACCCGCGGCCCGGTGACCCCCTGGCGGGTGTTCATGATAGGGGACCTTGCCGGGATCGTCGAGAGCCGGTTCGTGGACGAGTTGGCGCCTGCCCCGCTCGACTCGTTCGCCGGCGCGCAGTGGGTGCGGCCGGGACGTGCTGCCTGGTCCTGGTGGTCGGACTTCTATTCGGGGGCGCAGCTGCACCGGCAGCGGCACTTCGTCGACGTCGCCGCCCGGCTCGGCTGGGAGCACCTCCTGATCGACTGTGGCTGGGACGAGACGTGGGTGCCCGAGATCGTCGCGTATGCGAGTCGCCGTGGCATCCAGGTGCACCTGTGGGTGGTCTGGCACGACCTCGACGGGCCGGAGAATCTGGCGAAGCTCGCCTTGTGGCGGTCGTGGGGGGTCGCCGGCATCAAGGTCGACTTCATGGAGTCCGAGTCGAAGGACCGCTACCGCTGGTATGACACCGTCCTCGCCGAGACCGCCCGGCTCGGCCTGCATGTGAACTTCCACGGCTCGGTGATCCCGCGCGGGTGGTCGCGGACCTGGCCGCAGGTCATCGGGTACGAAGCCATTCGCGGCAGCGAGTACTACGTCTTCTACCGGGACACGCCCCTGACCGCCGCGCACAACGTGATCCAGCCGTTCACCCGCAACGTCGTCGGCGCGATGGACTACACGCCGGTCGCGTTCGGCGCGCCGGGGCGGACCACGAGCGACGGCCACGAACTCGCGCTCAGCGTCGCGTTCGAATGCGGCATCACCCACTTCGCCGACGACGTCGACGCGTATCTCGCCAAACCGGACGCCGCGCGGTTCCTCGCGGAACTCGCGCCCGCATGGGACGAGACGGTGCTGCTCGCCGGCGACCCCGACCACGAGGCCGTCATCGCCCGCCGTTACGGCGACCGCTGGTTCGTCGGCTGCATCGCCACCGGCCCGGCGCGTCGTCTCACCGTCCCGCTCGACCGGCTGGCACTCGGGCCGGCCGACGCGTGGGTCGTCGGCGACGGCGCCGAGGGTGGCCTGGTCTCTGACCGGCGGCCTGTCGACGACAAACTGGTCGTCGACGTGGCGGACGACGGCGGCTTCGTCGCCATCGTCGCCGCTCGCGGTACGCGACTGCGCCGAGCAGTCGAGCGGCCCGAGTACACCGCCGCGCGGGTGGACCCGGCCGTCCAGCTGCTCGGCCCGGACGGCACGGCCGTCCTGCGGACCGACGGACACCTGCGGCTACCGCCCGGCTGGTCGGCGCAGCACCTCGACGGCGACCGCTGGAAGGTCAACGCGCCCGCCGCCCTGGCACCCGGCCGGGCCGGCGTGGTCACCGTCGAGACGCCGGGCGAGGACGGCGTCCCGGTCGTGGCGCACGCCCGCCTGTTCCGGCCGCTGACGCCCGGATCCCACCGCCTGTCGGCGTTGACGATGGTCGCGTTCGACAACGAGAGCGGCCCGATCGAACGCGACCAGAGCAACGGTGGCGGTAACCCGGGCGACGGCCGCCGTATGCGCATCGCGGGGACGGAGTTCGACGACGGGCTCGGCGCGTCCACGCCGTCACGGATCGAGCTCTACCTCGGCGGTTCGGCCGCCCGCTTCACCGCCCGCATCGGAATCGACGACGAGACCCCCGGCACGGCCGCCCGGATGAGCGTGCACGCCGACGGTGTGCAGCTGTTCAGCGCCGACGTCCGCTCGGGTGAGCCGCCGCTCGACGTCGACGTCGACATCCGCGGCGTCGCCGCGCTGAGCCTGCGCGCGGACACCCTGCTCAACCACCAGGAGCCGGCCCACGTCGACTGGGCATCGGGTCGCCTCCACCTCCACCACGACACCGCCACCACCCCGGCCGAGCGCTGAAGCTCGGCCTTGCCCCAAGGAGAAACCATGCGACACGGCAAGAGATGGATCGCCGCCGCGGCCGTGCTGGCCACCCTCACCGCCACCGGCTGCAGCAGCAGCGGCGGGGGAGACGGCAAGGTCACGTTGAGCTACGCGACCTGGAGCGACGACCAGAAGCCGGCCATGGAGGCGATCGCCAAGGCCTTCGAGGACAAGCACCCCAACATCGACGTCCAGGTGCAGGTCCTGCCGTGGCCCGAGTACTGGTCGACCCTGCAGGTCGGCGCGGCCGGACGTACGGCACCGGACGCGTTCTGGATGCTCGCCGACCAGTTCCCGGCCTACGCCGAGGGTCATCAGTTGCTCGACATCACCGACGCGGTCAAGGCGGCGGGTGTCGATCTGGCCGCCTACCCCAAGGCCGTGCTCGACCTGTACGACGTCGACGGCAAGCTCTACGGCTTGCCGAAGGACTTCGACACGAACGCGATCTGGTTCAACAAGGCCCTCTTCGACAAGGCCGGCGTGGCCTACCCGGACGACAGCTGGACCTGGGACGACGCGCGCGAGGCGGCCCGGAAGCTGACCAACCCCGCCGCCGGCGTGTGGGGCATCGCCGCGCCGATCGACCGCCAGGGCGGGTACTACAACAGCATCTACCAGGCCGGCGGCAAGGTGATCGGTGACGACGGCAAGGCCGCCATCGACAGCCCGGAGGCCATCTCCGGCCTGCAGTTCTGGACCCAGATGCACGCCGACGGCTTCTCACCGACGCTCAAGCAGCTCTCGGACACCGAAGCGGTGCAGATGTTCATGGACCAGAAGGTCGCCATGTACTTCTCCGGCTCCTTCTGGGCCCAGCGTCTCTACGGCGACCAGGCGCTGCGCCCCAACGTCGGTGTCGCGCCGCTGCCGAAGGCGAAGCAGCGGGCCACGATGATCAGCGGCATCCTCAACGCCGGATACGCCGGCACCAAGCACCCCAAGGAACTCGCCGAGTTCCTCATCTTCGCCAGTGGCAAGGACGCGGCCGTCATCCAGGCCGAGAGCGGCGCCGTGCTGCCCGCCTACCAGGACACCCAGCAGGGTTGGCTCGACGCGATGCCCGAGTTCAACCTCAAGGTCTTCGTCGACGCCGTCGACTACTCGGTGCCGCTGCCGATCGCCGGCGACGCCGCCAAGTGGACCGGCCTCGAGACCCAGTACCTCGGTCCGGCGTGGGAGGGCAAGCAGAGCGCCGCCGAGGCCGCCCGGGCCTACAACACAGCGATCAACGAGGTCCTCGCACAGTGACCACCGACGTCGCCAGCCCTCCCACGCGGCAGCGTACGCGCCGCCGCGGGGGAGGGCTGCTGCCCGCACCCGGATGGGGCTACCTGATGATCGCCCCGGCGTTCATCGGCCTCGTCGCCTTCTACGTGTGGCCGTTCCTCACCACCTTCGGCAAGAGCTTCATGGACGTTCCGGCCTTCGGACCTGGGACGTTCACCGGAGTCGACAACTACACCGAACTGCTCGGCGACGACCGGTTCTGGCAGGCTCTGCGCAACTCCGCGCTGTACACCGTGATCCTGCTGCTCGGCGTACCCGTCGCGATCGTCCTGGCCGCGCTCATCGAGCAGGTCAGCCGCGGCCGTGCCCTCTACCGGGTCCTGTTCTTCCTGCCGGTCGTGACCCTGCCCGTCGCGGTGAGCATGGTTTGGCGCTTCATCTACAACGGTGACTTCGGTCTGCTGAACTACGTCCTGTCCCTGGTCGGCGTTCCCGGGCAGTACTGGGTCGCCGATGCGACCTTCACGATCTACGCGGTCGGCGTCGTCGGCATCTGGATGAGTCTCGGCATCAACCTCATCATCCTCGGCGCCGGACTCCAGTCGATCCCGCAGGACCTCTACGAGGCATCCTCGCTCGACGGGGCGGGGCGGATCCGCCAGTTCTTCAGGATCACCCTGCCGCTGCTGTCGCCCAGCGTGTTCCTGGTGACCGTGCTGACCGTGATCTCCGCGCTGCAGATGTTCGACCTGATCTTCGTCATGCTCCGCAGCGTCAACAACACCGCGCTCGCCGACTCGAAGACCATCGTCTACCTCTTCTACGAGAAGGCCTTCGTGGAGTTCGACCAGGGCTACGGCGCGGCGATCGCGATCGTGCTGCTCATGGTGATCATGGCCGCCACCCTCGTCCAGTTCCGCCTGCAACGCCGGTGGGTGTTCTATGACTGATCAGCTGACGCGAAGCAGGCGCAGGGAGCGCGTGGCAGCCGGGTCGAAGGCCTCCCGCCACGGCGAGTGGGTCATCCATCTCGCCCTCGCCGCCGCGGCGGTGGTCATGGTGGCGCCATTCGTCTGGCAACTGCTCACCATCTTCAAGTCCAACCGCGAAGCCTCCCAGATGCCGCCGACGCTGCTGCCGGAGGACCCGACCACAGGCGCCTTCGCCACGTTCTTCGGCTCGGTGCCGTTCTGGGCGCAGCTCACCGTGTCGCTGTCCGCGCTCGTGCTCCGCGTGATCGGGCAGCTCGTCGTCTCGGCGCTCGCCGGTTACGCGTTCGCCCGGCTCCGGTTTCCCGGACGCAGGCTCCTGTTCGGGCTGTTCATCGCCATGCTCATGGTGCCCAGCCAGCTGTTCCTCATCGGGCAGTTCGAGATCATTCGGGACTTTCAGCTGCTCGACACCATTCCCGCCCTGGCGATCCCGGGTATGTTCTCCGCGTTCGGGATCTTCCTGATGCGGCAGGCGTTCATGTCGATCCCTGCCGGGTTCGAAGAGGCTGCCCGCCTCGACGGCGCGGGCCCCCTGCGCACGTTCTGGTACGTCATGTTGCCGATGGCCCGCCCGACGATGGCGGCGCTGGCCGTCCTCACCTCGCTCTACTCCTGGAACGACCTGCTCTGGCCGCTCATCGTGACCCCGCGTGGTGACAGGCGCCCGATCACCGTCGGCCTGGCCGGCCTCCAGGGCCAGTTCGGGACCGACTACCCGACGCTCATGGCCGGGGCACTCGTCGCGTCGCTGCCGCTCATCCTCATCTTCCTGGCACTTCAGCGGCAGTTCTTCTCCGGTATCGCCAGCAGCGGATTGAAAGGCTGACCGGTCGTCGGTCGGCGCCGGACGGGCGCCGACCGGCGACGTCGTCGGTTCACAGTGCCGCCGCGCACCTCCGGCGCCCACAGCGCTGCCTCGACCCGAACGTGGCCCGGGCCCGACCGTTCAGGACCGGCGCGACTCGGCCGGCTCAGGTTCGTGAAAGGCAGTCGCGCGGGCTTCCACCCGCCGGAACTCCGGCGACGTGACCGTCCGCAACGTCACGGCAAGCACGAGGACACAGACTCCTGCTCCGCCCCAGAAGACCGCTCGTACGCTGATCAGTTCCGCGGTCAACCCGGCGACCAGGGCCCCTAGTGGCATCGATCCCCAACTGGTCAGCCGGCTGACCCCGCTGTAGCGCCCCATCATCTCGTCGGGCACGACGAGCGCGCGCAGCGAGCTGTAGGTGACGTTCCAGGCGCCGGAGCCGGCACCGCCCAGCACGGCCGTCACGGCGAGGAGCGGAGCGGACGAGGAGAGCGCCGGCGCTGCCAGCAGCACGGCGAAACAAGCCACGACGTGACGAGGACGACCTGCCGTCCCAGCCGACGAATGAGGGCGGGTGCGGCGGACGCGCCCACGACGCCATCCACTCCCAGCGCGCCGATCAGCAGTCCGTACTCCGAGCGGCTCAGCTCCAACGGTCCGGGTACGATCGCGTACACGACGATGACCGCCGTCCAGGCCGCCCAGCATCCGCTTGCCGTGCCCGCCACCAGCAGCAACGTCCGTAGAACTCTCTCCCGCCACACGTACTGGATGCCCTCCCGGATATCCGCGCGGAGGCCGAGCGCGCTCGCCGCCGATCCGGGGTAGCGGCCGCTGCGGTAGTGGCCGGTCATGGTTGCCAAGGCGAGCAGCGTGCCTGCGTAGCCCACCCCGCCCGCGCCGAGCGCGACGGCCAGTCCAGCGGCGGCCAGCAGGCCACCCAGAGGCGGTCCGATGAACTCGTTCGCCGCGGTCTCGGTCGCTGTCAACTTCGCGAACGCGGATTCCATGCGATTGCCGGGTACCACCATTGGCACGACCGACATCCGCGTCGGCGCGCCGGACAGCCGCTCTGTTGCGCTGGGCCTGGCACCACACGATCGAGCCGGACTAGCCGCGCCGGCAATCGGTGCTGCGCGCCGATGTGGTGTCCCGGATCTCCCGCCTGGGCAGAGGCGGCTGGTCCGGGGTCATCAACGACATCAGGCCGGGCACCCGTTGGCTCGGTGACGGCCGGTTGCAGGTCGAGGAGCGGCCTTACCCAGCGTGCGACGTGCGAGGCGGAGAACTCACGTTCTTTGCGGCGCACTGCCGGGGAGGCTGGATCTCCTGGAGGTTGCCCAGCCGCTTCGGGATCGTCTATCCGGTGACGGGGATCTTCACCGAGGCGGCTATCAGCACACACCCGCTGCGCCGCCTGCTGGGAACCGCGCGGAGCAGAATTCTGGTCCAGGCGGCCGAGCCGATTAGCACGACCGCGGTTGTCGCTGCGACCGGACTGCCGCTCGGCACGGTCGGTGGTCACCTGCGCGTCCTCACGGAGGCCGGTCTGCTTCGGAAACGCCGGTCGGGCCGGGAAGTCCTCTACTGGTGGACGGATGCGGCCGAGCGCTCGTGGCCGGCGCCGCCCCCTACTGACCGGTCGGAACAGATCCACGCTCCGACCGGTCACACCTCGAAGGCAGCATCGGCGACCTGGTAGCCCTCATGCCGGCGGCGGAAACCACTCGGGCTCATCCCGTGGTGCTTGCGAAAGACCCGAGAGAAGTAGAACGCGTCGTCGAAGCCGATCTCGGAGGCGACCTCGGTGACCGTCGCGTCCGTCGTGTCGAGCAGTTGCCGGGCCCTCGCCATCCGCAGCGCGGTGTGATGCGAGAGCACCCCGCCTCCGGTCGCCCTGCGGAACAGGGTGCTCAGGTGCGAGGGTGACACGCCCACCAGCCGGGCCAACTCCGGCACCTTCACCTTCCCGTCCAGCCGCTCGGCCAGGTAGCTCATGGCGCGCTGAAGCGGGTCCCCGGGTTCGGGAAGCAGCCGGTCGACGCTGATCTGCGTCAACAGTTTCCACGCGGTGCCCGCCGCGTCCAGCAGGCGGATGGGCGACTGGTCGCGCTCGATGCAGGTGACGATCTCGTCCAGCAGCGCCACCGCCCGACCGATGGCCCGCACCGGCACCACGGGCCGCTCGGTCGTGGCCTCCATGCAGTCCGCGAGCTTCGACACATCGGATCCCATCAGATGCGCCCACCAGATCGTCCAGGGATCGCGATCGTCGGCACCGTACTCGTGTGGGACGCCGCGGGGGATGACCAACGCCTGCCAGGCTCCGATCCGATGCATACCCGACCCGACCCGCGCCCAGCCCATCCCGGAGGCGCACACGATCAGGACCACCTCGGGGGTGCCTCGGGGGCGCTGCATGCGGTGGTCAGCGGCATCCGGGTAGTACCCGGCGTCAGTGACGAGGAGCCGCCCGGTGATCGGGCGTCGAAGCGCCTCGGCGACGAGCGGACGGGGCACCGAGGCCAACCGTTGCCCCCGAAATCCCTCCTGAAGCGGCACGGGAGCCATCGTGCGCGCTCACCGGCGGATTGTCCATGCCGCACTTCCTGTGCATCGGGGCCGTGTCGGTGCTGATAGTCGCCGTCGCTAGCCTCAGGAGGGAACCTCGGCGGATTGAAGACGGAGGAGGCCGTGGCCCTGCGGTTCAAGCATCGCGAAACCGAGATCGACGTGAGCCTTGTCGACCGCGTGTGGCGCACCCGCTCCAACGCGGAGGAGACGATGACCTCCGCGGCACGCACCTGCTGGCATCTGATCTTCTCGCGGGCGCAGGGACGCCTACTCGCCAGCCTGCGCGGGCCTGAGACGAGGGCGACCACTGCACCGGTCCCGCCGGGTACCGAGTTCCTCGGGGTACGGTTCGCGTTCGGCGCGGTTCTTCGGCCGCATCCCGCAGCCTCGGTGGTCGACGGGTACGTGCCGTTACCAGTGACGGAATCGGGCAGGATCGTCATCGGTGGTGAGGGCTGGGAGGCGCCGACGTTCGATAACGTCGAGCACTTCGTCCGGCGGCTGCAGAACACGGGTCTGCTGGTGCGCTCACGTCTCGAGCACGAGGAGCAGTTGGCCGAGCACCGCGGAGACGGCCCGGCCGCGCGAACCCTTCAGCGGCGCTACCGAGCGATCATCGGACTGTCGCGAACCGCCGTGAGGCAGATCGACCGTGCGAACGCCGCAGCGACGATGCTGCGTGACGGCGTTGACTGGCGCACGGTCGTCGAGACGTTGGGGTACTTCGACCAAGCCCACCTCGCGCATGCGCTGCGTCGCTACGTCGGGTGCACCGCACGCGAGCTGCAGGCGGGCCGCTTCGCCGCGATGTCGTTCCTGTACAAGACGCGCCCTGGGGCCGGCAGCTAGCGTGCGTCTGCCAGCCGACCTTGCCGGCTGTCCGCGACCCGAATCAAGAGGAGAACCGTGCTACTCAGCGTCAACACCTTCGTCAGTCTCGACGGCGTCATGCAAGGACCCGGAGCCCCCGACGAGGACCGGTCTGGCGGCTTCGACCGCGGCGGGTGGCTCGTTCCGCACGCGTCGACGCATACCAACGAGGTCGTGGAGGGCTGGTTCCGTGAGGCCGACGCGTTCCTCTTCGGCCGCACCAGCTTCGGCCTACTCGGCGGATACTGGCCGAAGGTCACCGACCCTGACAACCTGATTGCCGCCAAGCTCAACGCGCTGCCGAAGTACGTCGTCAGCTCCACGCTGACCGACGATGAGGCCGATTGGAGCCCGATGACCGTCCTACGCGGTGACATCGTTGCCGAGGTACGCCGCCTCAAGGAGCTTCCCGGCAAGGAACTCCAGGTTCACGGGAGCTGGAGGCTGACGCAGACGCTGTACCAGGCGGGACTCGTCGACGTCTACCGGCTGCTCCAGTACCCGGTCGTCGTCGGCACGGGGAAGCGCCTGTTCCCGAACGGATCGATGCCCGCGGCGTTCGCAACCGTCGAGGAGGGCTCGCGCGTACTGCCGGGCGGCGTCGTCTCGCTGACCCTCAAGCCCACGAGCCTCGGCGCGATCTTTGCGGGCGCGTACACGGTGGCCGAAGGGCGCTCGGCGACGGTCCTCGACTGACATCGGTGCCCGACCGGATTCGAGGCCCTCAGGAATATGCCGAAGTCGGTCACCGCACCGGTCTCCGATCATCCAGACGCGCCCGAACCCGCCGGCCAGCTCAACCACCACGTCGACTTCGGTACGCGTCCTTCGGCCTATCTCAGGAGACCGTGCCCGGCTGTGCCGGCCCGGGCGACGACCGGCGGTCTTGTCGGTTCGTCCGGATACAACACCGGTATCCGGACGAACCTCCGCCTTGCCGGACCGCCGCCTGGGCCTCGGCTCGCTCGGGCGAGCCTAATGAAACAGGCCTTAGTCGCGTGGCAACTGCTCGATGAGCTGGTGGAACTCGTCCGGCGGGAAGATCTGCTCCAGTTGCCCGTTCTTCATCTCGGCACGCAGAGGGTGCAGACGGCCCTGGTGGAACCAGTGCACGTCGAGGCTGACCCGATCGAGAGCATTCGAGCCGACGTTGTGCACCAGCCGCAGTACCGGCTCGATGGTGGCGAGATCACGAGCCTTGCGGATCGGGACGGCGATGATCTGGTGCTCACGGGGGACACCGATGATCGCTCCGTGCGGAAGATCGTCGCCCAGTAGCTCGTTGAGCCGCACCAGCTGCGCGACCCCCGATACGCCCTGATCGACGATGACGTACAGCGGTGAGTACTCGCCCTGGTCGTAGGGCTCGACCACGACGTCGTCGCGCCGCATGTTGTCGATCGCCCGCCTGATCAAGTCGGTATGCGAGGTGTTCCAGCGGGACGTCAGATGGCCGAGGACGGGATAGGCCTGCTGAAATCGGCCGGATTCGTCCGGCCCCATCGCGACGAGGAGCGCGACCACCTCGTCATTGAGGTAGACGTATATCCCGTCCGGGCCGAGGTCCGAGCTCCTCGCAGGAATGAGGCGGAGCAGGGAGTCACGCTGTGCGGCGGGTATCGCCAGCAGCTCGCGGCACGGGCTGTGGCTCGTACAGTCGTCGGCCGGGGCTGCCGGGGTACCGGTTTCCGGCGACCTGTTTTCCAGCCCGGCGCGCAGCCGGATCGTGACCTGCCCGGCCTGATCGGTGTCCAGGGGATAGATGGTGTTGTTCATGATCGGACCCGTGATGACTGCGGGGCCGGTGATCGGAGGCGCGCCGTACTCGGCGGCGAGCCCGCTCGCGGCAGGGTTGGGATGACCGGCTCGGGGCCGGCCCGGGCTGTCTTCGGCGTGCCACAGAGTCAGGTCAGCACCGAGCCTGGTGGACCGGATGTTCTCCGAACCGAGCAGACGGGCTACCTCCTGGACCAGATCCATTCCGAAGGAGGTTGTCGTCCTCTGCTGCGGACCGTCGACGTTCACGAGCACGAGCTGGGAAGCGCTGCCTTGAGCTGCCATCCACGAATGATATGGCGGACATCGAAAACCGCGATAGCCGGATCGACAGTCCAGGCCGTCACGCCAGGAGAGCGGTCTGTCGAGAAAGTACGGTCGTCAATAGACGTTGACCGACCTCTGACGCCTCCCTCGGCAGATCGGTACGTCGGGCTCGGCCGAGCCCGACGTACCGTCGTCGTGGTGCTGTCACGAGCATCGGCCCGGCACCCCTCGCCACGCGTTCCTAGGGAGATTGTCGGGTGGTCGCAGGCTGTGCCGGCCGGTGCGGGAGCGAGAGCCGGTTCGTGGTCAGGTGTTCGGTGAACTCTGGAGGATCGGGTTCTGTCGGGCGTCCTTGACGAAGACGAGCCCGTCGGTGTTGGCCAGGTGGGCGGGGTCCAGTGGGGCGTAGCCGTACCAGGGGGAGACGCGGTGGGCGGGTGTCGTGCCGGCGAGCACGGCTGCCAGCCGGCGGGTGTCGATCAGGCAATTCCGCTGTGGGAGCGCGTACAGCCGGCCCTCGACGGTGTCCGGCGGTGGGGCGTCGACCCCCTGGTGGGGGATCGTGCCGACCGCGGTGGCGAGGAAGGCGTACTCGTTGCTGATGCGGGCGCTGACGATCGCGCCGGCACTCCACCATCGCACCGACAGATCGCCCAGCCGCATGGTGCTCTCATCCCGTTGGAGGTGACTGTTGTGGGCGTTCACCAGTGTTGGGCCTCGGTCGGCGAGGGCGAGCAGGTTGGCGGCCATCATCGAGTCCCGCAGGCCGACCAGCCGCGCGAGGCGCCCGGGTGACGTGTCGGCCATCCAGAAGTGGTAGCGCAGCAGCCCGACGGCGGTACGACCGTACAGGCGTGCCCGGTCCCAATCGTCCGGAGTGGACATCGCGATCAGGTATGGGGTTTGCGCGTCGAGCAGAGCCACCAGGTCGTCGGCGAGCAGTCGCAGCTGGTCGGCCTCGGCTGCCTGTCCCACGGACTGGGTCGGGTCCATCATCGCGGCGCTGTTGGTCCATCGGTCGTCGGAGCCGAGCAGGCGGTCGAGCGTTTCCGCGGTGCAGGGAAGCAGGTCGGTGTCGACCCGGGCGGCGAGATAGGTGTGCAGTGCGTTGAGCGCCTGCCGTGGGCTTGCCGCCGCGGTGATCTCCAGCGGGCCGTCGAAACCGGCGAAGCGCACCTGCTCCGGCGTGGGCCGGCCGTCGTTGTACGCGCGCATCCAACGCACCAACTCGCGGTTGCCCGCGAAGACGCCCCACTCGTGGCTGAAGCCGTGGCGCATGACCTGGTCGAGGCTGCCGGCGCCCGAGGTGACGTAATCGTCGACGAGCAGACCCGCCATGCAGTCGCTCTCGATCGCGATCGTCCGGTAGCCCTCCCGTTCGACGAGTTGCCGGAAGAGATCGTTTCGCAGTTCGAGCAGATCGTTCTCGCCGTGGGTGGGCTCGCCCAGGGCGAGCAGTCGCGGCTTGGCTGGGAGCAGCCCCATGACGGTAGCGGCGTCGACGGCATGGGTGGTCTCTGTGATGCCAGTGGTCATGCCATGAACGCTATCGTTGAACCGCCGGTGGAGACTTTTGACCAATCTCCTCAGGTCAGTTAGGTGAAACCCTCAAAGTAACGGGCAGCCGAGTTCGCTTGACCTCGCGCGATGCCGCCTTCCGGCACCACGTGCCAAGATCCTGTCCATGCCGCACGCTCGGTTCTTCTTCGATGCGGGATCTGGGGCGGTCCTGTGGCCATCTGGCGCGCAGGACCAACAGGTCTTCGGGTATCCGGCGCGCCTGGAGGCGCTGCCGATCAGCGCAGCGCTCCGGGATGAGCTGGCCCAGTTGATCGAGTGGTACGACGCCTCCCTGAACTGGGACTACCCGCCTGACCCAGGTCCGTGGCGGGAGCCGGAGTGTCAGGTCTTCAATGCAGCTGTTCGGCGGGTGTTCGACCGACTGTGTGCCGAACTGGGCGACCGTTGGCGCATAGCGAACGACTTCAAAGAGGTGCATGAAGATCCGGACCTCGATCGGTACCTCGCCGACCCGACCAGCTACCGGCGGTGACTGCTCGCCCTCGCCGGGCAGTGCGCGATCGCGCGAGATGATCGAGCCGTATCGCCGCCGGGGCCCGCTGTCGGCCACGGTCATCCTCGGCTCGCCGGGCGCGCGGCTGATGACGGTGAGGGCTGCGCCGGTCTGACCGGTTGGTGAGTGCCGCCGCACGCACTCGCGAGTCGACTCGACATGCCACGAGAGCAGCTCGACTGAAAGCTCCCTCATCACCACAATTCGGTGTCAAGTGGGCGATATGGCGCTACGGTCGTGCCGGAGGTTCTGGTGGCATCAGCCGCGCCGCACGAGGCCGGAACCTGTGATGAGGAGAAGGCAATGACACGAAGACTCATGGCGCTGCTCTCCGCCATCGGACTGGTCGCCGCAGTGGCCGTGGGCGTGGCGACACCGGCCCAGGCCAGCGGCGATCAGCAGCTCAAGGTCGCCACCTACAACATCTACTTCGGAGCCGATTTCGCGCCCTTGGCGACTGCACCAACGCAAGAGGAACTCGTCAGGCGAGCCGGGCTCGCGTACGACCAGGTGGTGGCGACCGACTTCCCAGCTCGCGCCCGAGCCATTTCGCGTCTGCTCAAGCAGGAGCGGCCCCACGTTGTCGGCCTGCAGGAGGTGGCTTTGTGGAAGAAGGGGCCACTGAGCGGCTCTCTCAAGGTCACCTACGACTTCCTGGACATTCTGCTTCGCGAGCTGCGCAAGGCCGGCCTTCACTACCGTGCCGCCGTGACCGGCACGACGTTCAGCACCGCCCTGCCGATCAGCGCCACGGAGCAGGTGAGCTTCACGGACCGAAATGTCGTCCTCGTGCAGGAGGGAGTTCGGGTCGCGAACGCTCAGTCGCGCGTCTTCGCAGCGAAACTCGTTGTCAACACCCCGTTCGGTGTCACCTTCACGATCCCCAGCGGGTGGGCGGCAGTGGACGTGAGCCTGGCCAAGAAGCGGGTGGTTCGGGTGGCCACCACGCACCTGGAGTTCGCGGACCCGGCCGTCCGCAACGCGCAGGGGCAGGAGTTGCATGCCGCGCTGGCACGATCGTCGTATCCAGTCGTCGCTGTCGGTGACTTCAATTCCCCGCCCACTGAAGCGGCCGGCCCGTACGGCACGTTCACCACCGAGGGTTACGACGATGCCTGGCGGATCATCCACGGTCCGAAGGGTGGCTTCACCTCTGCCCAGGACCCCGAGCTCCGCAACCTGCCTTCCAAGCTGAGTGAGCGCATCGACTACGTCTTCTATCAGCCGGCACACCTGTCGGCGATCTCTGCCCGGCTGATTGGAGAGCAGGTGCAGGACCGCACGTCCAACGGACTGTGGCCATCGGATCACGCTGGTCTGGTGGCGTTGCTGCGACTCAAGCCCAAAGTGCCCACCAAGATCCCAGCCGGTGACGGAAGCAACGGCTCCACGCTGAACGCGATTGGTGATTCCCCGACCGGTGTACCTGAAGCCGAACAGGCGCCGACAGATGTTCGGGCAGACGGGGTCGCGCAGACCCGACCCGAGAACGCGTCCGGCCCTCTTGCCGGGTCGGCGATCGCACTGTCCGCTCTGGTCCTCCTGTTGAGTTGTCGACGCGCGCGATCGAGCCGTCAGCAGGAGGCGACCACCCAGTGACTGTCATGCTGGAACACGACGACGGATGAACAGCCCGTTGAACTGGTCCCGGCGGACCGCGCGCCGGGGACACGCACTGGCGGCGGCGGTGGTCCTCACCGCCGCCGCCGTCCTGTCGTTGGCGCTCTCCCACCATGCCCCGGCAGCAGACCCGACGGTGACACCGCAAGCCGTTGCCACGCCGAACTCGCCGTCGGTGCGTCCGCAGGAACCGCCGGCGACCACCGAGGCCGCGGCGGGCAGCGGGATCTCCACCGCCGACAACCGGCCGAGCACGCCATCGCAACTGGCCGGCCCGGCCGTGCGACTGCCGCAGGGTGGCACGGCGCGACTCGTACGCCGTGATGTCGGTCCGGACGGCACCCTGCCCGTGCCCGACTCGGTGGGCGAGGCTGCGTGGTGGGGGGTGAGCCTGGGCGCCCGGTCAGGAGCGGCGGTCCTGGCCGGGCATGTGGACTGGCGGTCGGCGAGCGGCCCGTTCGCCGAACTCTGGCGGGCCGAACCTGGTGAAAGCCTTGACGTCGTCGACGAGCACGGGCAGACCCGCCGGTATCGGATCGGCGAGGTACACACACTGTCGAAAGACGACCTGCCCCAACGCGCGCCCACCCTGTTCGGGGAAGAAGGACCTCACCGCGTCGTGCTGGTCACCTGCGGTGGTCGATGGCTCGGTGCGAGGATCGGCTACGAATTCAACCGCATCGTCATCGCCTACCCGAACTGACCGCGGCGGAGCCTGCCCCCCGCCCCGCTCACCAGAATCGTCGGACCTCAGGACGTGGCACCAGAGGGCAGATGTGTTCGGGTCTTCGTTTGCGGGGGCGCGACGCGGGTGCCGGCCGCTCAGGGCCGTCCCGGCCGGCTCGGCCCCACCACCGGCGACCATTCACGTACCGACGTCACTTCGACGCCGGGGGTGGTGTAGTACGAGTCCTCGGCGAGGATCTGCTCCACCCGCGCCCGGTCCGCGATGAAGACGAGCAGGGCGCCCGAGTCGTCCGCCCAGGGGCCCGAGGCGAGTACTTCGCCCGCCGCGTAGAGGGCGTGCAGCCGTTCCCGGTGGGCCGGACGGGCATCGAGGCGCCGCGGATCGTCGGTGAAGCTGAGTTCGACACAGATCATGACCCGTACGGTAGGCGGCCGACGGTCGCCGCTGCTGTATCGCGGGATACAGTCCCCGGAATGACGGATCAGGGCCTGGCCAGGGCGCCGATGTTCCGTACGCTCGACGACGCCCGGCTCGACGAGATCGCCCGGCGGCACCCGGCGCGGTCGGTTCCGGCCGGCGTCCCGCTGACCCGCGCCGGCGACCCGGCCGAACATCTTCTGGTGGTCGAGAGCGGCAGCCTGTCCGCCGCCCATGACGGCCGGGACGGGTCCCGGGTACGGTTCGCGACGGTCACCGGGCCAGCGGTGGTGGACAAGGCGGCGGTGCTGGCCGGTGGCCGACACACGGCGACCTGGACGACGATCACCCCGTGCCGGGTTCGCCGGCTCCCGGCGAGTCTGTTGCGTCACCTCATCGACACCGTGCCGTCGCTGCGTGACCACGTGTTGCGCCACCTGTCCGAGCAGGTGAACCAGGACCGGCGGGCCATGATCCGGCGGGCCTCCGGACGCCCGGTCGTACGGGTCGCGTCCTGGCTCCTCGAGACCGGCCGGGGGAGCACAGGCCGGGTCGGGTTACCCGGCTCCCAGGAGGGTCTCGGCGAGGAGATCGGCCTGTCGCGGGTGAGCGTCAACCGCGCGCTACGGGACCTCGCCGCGTCCGGCCTGGTCCGGGTGGAACCAGGATCGGTGGTGGTGCTCGATCCGCCGGGGCTCGCCGCGGTTCGGGCCGGCTGAGCGGGCCGGTTGGCGTCCCCCGGGTGCGGGGAACTGCCGGAGCGTCAATCGAGGGCCGTTCTGTCGAGGTAGCAGGTCCATGCCGCTGACAGTGGCCGGCGGACGTGTTGCCACCGGGGGCAACCTTTGCTCTGCCCGAGGGACGGGGGCGGCGTGCGTCCGGGAGCAGCTACTGTCGATCATGAGCTCTGTGGACCGTGCGGGGCAGCGCCGACACCCAACGGATGCCATAGTGCCGGCATGAAGGCTGACCTACGCAGCTACCTGAAGGGCGGCCGCGACGCGCTGCTGTGGAAGCTCGACGGGCTCAGCGAATACGACATTCGGCGCCCGCTGACCCGGACAGCCACCAACCTGCTCGGTCTGGTGAAACACTCGGCGGTCAGTGAGGCCCTCTACTTCGGTGTCGTGTTCGGCCGGCCGTTCGAGCAGGCGCTGCCTTACGTCGGCGACGGAGCGGAGACCAACGCCGACATGTGGGCGACCGCGGATGAAACCCGCGAGGAGATCGTCTCCCTGTACCGTCGCGCGATCGCTCACGCCGACGCCACCATCGAAGCCCTTGCACTGGACGAGGTCGGCCGCGTGCCGTGGTGGGGCGACGCAGCGGTCACGTTGCACCACGTCATGGTCCACGTCATAGCGGAAACACAACGGCACGCCGGCCATGCTGACATCGTGCGCGAACTCATCGACGGCGCGGCCGGGCTGCTGCCCCGGAACGACAACCTGCCCCCCGCCGGCGAGTCATGGTGGCTGGATTACCGCCAGCGAGTGGAGCAGGCCGCCCTCGACGCCAGCAAACGCAGCATCTAGATCGGTGATCCCGCCACCGCCCCGGCTCAGGGAGCCGCGGCGAAGTCACCACCCACGCTTCATCGGTCAACTCACCACGATGCGCCACCGGCAGATCGTCAACGATCGTCCACGACAAGATCGGCAGGACACGCCACAGGCCGGCCGTAGGTGACGGCTTCGCGGACGAGCTTCGGCGCCCTTTCCGCAAGCTGCGCGTCCGGCCGTGCACCCAGCGCGTCGTTGATGGTGGAGAACGCCAGCCGGAACGCGATCCAGGTCGTCGCCTCGAAGATCTCCTGTTCGCTGAGACCCGCATCGCGCAGGCGGTCCAGGTCGGCCTCGGTCGTGGCATTCGGATCGTGGACGACCTGGCGGGACCAACCGGCCAGGGCGACCTCCCGATCGGACAGGTCACTGTCGACGCCTTGCAGGACCCTTGCGGCGGTGGCCTCGTCGCTGAGCTCGGCGAGCCTGGACCCCCAGGCGAGCGCACAATATGCGTCGCCACGGGCGGCGGCGGTGGCGGTGACCATCACGGCTACCTCCCGGCTCGACAGGCCGGATTCGGCCAGCAGGTCGGCACGCAGAGCCTGGAAGGACGTGAGCACGTCAGGACGCCAGCACCAGACACGAGTGAGGTTGTTGACGTACCCGTCGGAGATGACATCGGCGTCGTAAGCGGCAGCGACCGCCGGACCATGCGGTGGATCAGCGAGGAAGAAAGCCGGACCGTTCATAGAGGTCAGTGTGCTCCGCGCAACGATCGCCGCCCAACGACAGATCAACGACAGGCGTCTGTGGTTGGCAAGGGGGCGGGCAATGCTCGGCGCACTCGTCACGGTGTTCGGCGGATCGTCCTCTGCCCCGTCGGCGTGTCCGCCCTGACCGGTGGATAACGAGCATCGTCCGGTGAAAGGCCCGGACGGCGTGGGGTGGAGGATCGCAAGGTCGCGCTGGTCAGCTGCCTCGAACCATGTTGTCCGTACGAAATTCGGCTTGCCGACGCGCGTGGGATCCCATACCGTGCCTTCGGCACCTCCCGGTGCGCAGGCAACGGATACTCCGCTCATAACGGGGAGACGCGGGTTCAAATCCCGCCGCCGCCCTCTGGCGGTGTCGACCAGCGGCCCAGGTCACCTTGGCCCGCAGGGGCCAGTCTCCGTCGCCGCTTCGATCTCGGGAGGCGCGCACACCGCAGCCCGGTGCGCAGAAGACGGATACTTCTAATCTATGGGTCAGGGGTTCGAGTCCCCTCCAGCCTGCAAGGGCTGGTAGCTCAGATGGCAGAGCAATAGGCACTTCCGTCGTCGACTCTTGATCTCGGGCACGCGGCGTGACCTCTGCCCATGATCACGGGATGGCTAACTCTGTTGCCCGACCACAGTCGCCGCGGTTAGCGTCACGCACGCACTTCCCGGTGCGAAGGTGACGGTTACATCTTGGAGGGGCCCCACGGCCTCGGTGAAGAGCGCGTCCGTCACCGGCTTCTGATCTCGGGAGGCGCCACCACACCGCACACCCGGTGCGCAGGCAGCGGTTACTTCACGGATCCGCGGGTTGGGGGTTCGAGTCCCCCGAGGCCTTCGGGCTGATAGCTCAATCGGACAGAGCAGCGGGCATAGTCCGTCGCCGACTTCTGATCTCGGGTGTGCGCGGTGGTGGCGTCTCCTCGTCTTCGACGGGCATGGGGGCGTCATGGGCAAGTTCAACTTCAGGCTGCGCCAGAACCGGCACCAGGCCGATGAGATGGTGACCGCCGAGGGAGCGCCAGGGTTCGCCCGCGAGCCGCGCGCCGAGCTCTTCCTGCTGAGTGTGTCGAACATGGTCGGCGAGGACACTTTCTACGAGGACGCCGCCGGCCGGGATGCTCGGTTTCGTGACTTGATCGCCGCCGTCGCGGTCACCGACCCCGACTGGTTTGCGCGGTTCGTACCCTGGCTGCGTACTGGTGCGATGCTGCGTTCGGCGGCGCTGGTGGCGGCCTTGGAGGGCGCTCGTGCGCAGGTCGCTGCGGGTGTTCCGGGTTCACGCACGATCGTGGACGCAGCATTGCAGCGTGCCGACGAGCCGGGGGAGGCGCTGGCGTACTGGCTGGGCCGTTATGGTCGGGCGCTGCCGAAGCCGGTCAAGCGGGGAATCGCCGATGCCGTCGCGCGGCTGTATCACGAGCGCAGCCTGCTCAAGTACGACTCCGAGGGCAGCGCGGTGCGGTTCGGTGATGTCATCGACCTGACCCACCCGGCGGCGAAGGACGAGCGGCAGGGCGACCTGTTCCGGCACGCACTGGACCGGCGTCACAAGCGCGACAACCCGCCACCGGCGTCGCTGACGACGTTGGCGGCCCGGGCCGAGCTGATGGGTATGCCGGTCGAGCGGCGCCGGGCTGTCATCGACCCGGCGGTGCTCGGCGCAGCCGGGATGACGTGGGAGGCCCTCGCCGGTTGGCGGCAGACCGCCATGGACGCTGCGGCGTGGGAGGCGATAATCCCGAGCATGGGTTACCTCGCGCTGCTGCGTAACCTGCGTAACTTCGACCAGGCCGGTGTGAGCGACGCCGTCGCCGAGACGGTCGCGCAGAAGCTGGCCGATCCGGGCGAGGTCGCGAAGTCACGGGTGCTGCCGATGCGTTTCCTGTCGGCGTACAACGCCGCACCGAACTTGCGGTGGGCGTACCCGTTGGAGAAGGCGTTGCAGCATGCGCTGGTGAACGTGCCGGCCCTGGACGGGCGGACCCTGATCCTGATCGACACGTCCGGGTCGATGACCAGCTCGTTCAGTAAGGACGGCACGTTGCGCTGCTGGGACGCGGCCACGGTGTTCGGCCTCGCGCTGGCCGCCCGCGCGCAGGACGCGACGGTGGTGTCCTTCTCCAATGCCAGCAGAGTGTTCCCTGCCGTGGCGGGTGAGTCGGTGCTGGCGGCGGTGCGCCGGTTCAAGGACGGCGGCTACTTCTACGGTGGCGGGACCGAGACCGAGAAGGCGGTGCGGTGGCACTACGACCGGCATGACCGGGTGGTCATCCTCACCGACGAGCAGGCGCACTGGCACGGCTCGGAGGATGTGGCGGCGGCGGTGCCCGCGCGGGTGCCGGTTTACACCTGGAACCTGGCCGGCTACCGGGTCGGGCATACGCCGGCAGTCGGCAACCGGCACACGTTCGGCGGTCTGTCCGACGCCGCGTTCGCGATGGTCCCGCTCATCGAGGCCGGGTCCCGCGACCAGTGGCCGTTCTGACGTCCGTTGCGGCGTCGGCCTGAGCAGGCCGACGCCGCACGTGGCGCAACCAGTTGTCGATGGCATTGGCCGTTGTGTCGGGCGATCCCGTTGGGCGGCCGCGACGTGCTGCGCTTTCACGGGTGTGCCGATGCGGGGACCTGGCTCAGAAAAGGCCGCCGAAGGTGTGGCCGGTGAGGCTGCTCGGCCAGGTGGTGGGGTGCCAGGTCGGCGACCGGTCGCCCGGCGACGACGGCTCCTCGGGCGGCCACGGATCGGGGCGGCCGGCCCGTTTCGCGACGACCCGGAAATGCTTGCGCTTGTACTCGGGACCTCGCTCCGCGAGGACGGCGCGTAGCTTCGTGCCGTCCGGGTCTTCGCGGTCGTACCGTTCGAACTGCTCGGTGAGGAACAGCAACGGGAGCAGGTCCTGCTCGTCGTCCTCGGGCAGGTAGCCGGCGTCGACCACGGCGGCGACGGCCTCCCGCTTGAGCTTGAGAGCGCGATCCAGGATCGCCCTTCGCATCCATCGGCGTTCGAGATCGTCGACGGAGGGGTCGTCTGCCGGGCCGAGGTCGCGCAGCGACCGCCGCACGGCCGCGGCCACGTCGTCCGGCAGGTCCGTACTCAGGATCGCCAGGACCCGGCGGACGACGACGTCCAGCTTGGTTCTCGGCTCACCGGCGGAGCACGCCAGTTGCAGGACTCGCCCGTCCGGATCGGCTTCGCGATATTCCGCGAACTGCCGGGTGAGCAGCAGGAAGGCAGGCACCAAGGCGGGGTTGGCCGGCCGGTACCCGGCATCGCGGGCTGCGGCAATGGCTTCGGGGTCACCGTGCAGCGCCCGGACACACACCACCGCGGCGCCCTCGCGGGACGACAGATCATGCAGCGCGCGGCGGCACCGTTCGTGAACCTGTTCGGGCAGCCAGGTGCCGAGATACTCCAGCAGCCGCGGGGCCAAGGCGCGCTCGTCGAATGCCGGCAGCAGGTCGAGCCGGTCCTTCAGCAGCGCGAGCAGAGCCAGGTCGATGTCGTCCGGCGCGGCGGGTGGCCGGGGCAGGTTCGGGTTGGCACTGACGATCTCCAGGAAGGAATTCGGTTCGCCTCCCAGCCACAGGTCGCACCGCGTCTCGTGGCCGGGCGGCGCCACGCCGACGTAGGTCGGGCCTGGCTGCGCCCGGAACCGGAATTCTATTTCGAGGGCGTCCAGCAGGCCGGGCTGGTCGGTGACGGACAGCAGGCCAGCCAACCGTTGACACAGTTCGGGGTCAGGGAAGCTCAGCGCGGCGTCGACCAGTTCTTGAACTTTCGGCTCACCCGTGTAGACGCCGACCGGCGGGTCCACGGCGGTCTGCGGGAGACAGGCAGTCAGCCGGACCTGCGGCTGGTACGGGGACGTGGGGTCGGCCTCGAGCAGGAACTCCAGCACCGGAGCTACCCGCTCCGGCCGCTCATGGGTGCCGAACCTGAAGTCCGCCTCGATCAGCAGGAACCATGCACCGCGCCAGACCTCCTCGCGCTCGGCTCCACCGGCCGCCCACCACCGGTCGATCCGCTCACGGGCCCGTCTGTCACGCTCGTAGAGGGCGGCAGCCAGCACGTCCTGCACGCGTTTCTTTGCTCGCCATCGGCCGAACGGCATCTATCTATGATGCGTCGCTCGCATATCGAAGGCCAGCGACTTGTTCGTCCCGGTGATCTTGACCAGGCCGCTGTTGCTCGGGGGAATTCAGTCGACGTACGCGTGACCGTCTCTCGTCTCCCGCGGGCGCTGGCGTACCCGCTGGAACCGCTGCCCGAGCCGCCTGCTCTGTGCGGCGGGTGATGGCAAACCGGTGTGAACCCTCCTGCTGACCAACGGCCGCCGGCCGTACACCTGCCGTTGGCCGGCCTCGGCTAGCTTTCGCTGAACCAGGCCAAATCCACAGGAAAGTAGAGCAACATGAGCGCAATCCTCATCAAGATCGGTGTGGAGGTCCTTGCCAGCGTGCTGGTGGGCCTCATCGTGACGCTCGCCAAGCGGGCGTTTCGCACCGCCTGACCGCCCGGCTCACCCCGCGAGACCCGTGAGTCGTTGGCCGGACGCTTGCGGTGTCGGAACCCGGCCCACCGCGGTTGGGCTGGCAGATTGCACCTCTCTGCTGGTGCCCAGGCAGACGCGTACCTGGAACTGGTTGAGGATCTCGTCGAACGACTTCTCCCACCGGCTCGACGGGTCGGCCCGGTGGTCGAAGGGCACCTCGTCCCACTGCTCGACGACGAAGCCCGCGATGAGCGCAACCAGCACTGCATCCGTCGCGACCGGTCCTCGCTTCCAACCCGACCGTGGGAAACCTTGTGGCTCTGACAAGCCGCTCATGACGGATTGGTGGCGAAGATCAGGGGTCTGCAGCCATGGTCTTCGAGGTTGTGGTCGAGGGTTCTCGGGAAACATCTGGCCCCCACGGACCAACCCCTAACTGTCTGGAAAGTGCTCGGCCCGCGTCGGGTGTACGACGCGGAGGAGACCTCGCGTGACGGGCTCGTCAAGGAGCCGTGGAAGCTGGCTGCCGGAAGGCTGGCAGCCTGTTCAGGCGCCACGCCGGGACATGAGCGGTAAGTCGCGGCCGGGCGGGCTGAACCACTCCCGAACGACCAGGGCGAGCACGAAGGCGGTAAGTAGGCCGAGCGCGGCGAGCGCGGGCAGAATCGCGGCGGCGGGTATCAGGAGGAGGGCCAAGCCGACCACGACGATCTGCCGCCAGATGGAGTAGCCGACAGTCACCTTCAGGAAGATCAGCCGGGCACCGAAATACAGTGCGGTCCCGCCGAACAGTGCCACGCTGTCGATCAAGCTCGGCTGCGTCTCGGCCCCGCGCCGGACCGGCTCGTGCGCCAGTTGATCAAGGACTTGCTCGATGCCCAAGGCGATGTACAGGACACCGATGACCATCGGGAAGTGAACCAAGCTGTACGCATTGACCGCCATTCGATCACGGGCGGCGCCGTGAATCCTCTGCAACACCTCTGCGGCCCCCACCGCCGAATTCTCGTAGTACAGCCACCACATGCAGATCGTGACCACGAGACCCAGCAGCGCCGCGAGGATCACAGAGCCGCGAACAATTGCCAAGCCGACGCCGGAGTTCACCGAGATCAGGGACTCGCCCAACGCGATGATCAGAACCAGGCAGTGCCGCTCCGTGAAATGGCCGGGGCTGCGTAGCGTCCACGTGCCGAAGGTGGAGGACAGGAAAGCACCGGCGTAATCGATCACGATCGCTGCCGTCCAGAGCGCTATCTGCGCGGTGGCACCGAGCAACGCGCCGGCGATCAGCGGCACCCAAGCGATCAGCGACACAATGAGGTAGATGAGCAGAGCGTGCTTGCGGTTCGCTTCGGCGATCGAGAAGAACACCACGAAGTGCACGACCCGCAGCGCTATGTAAGCGCCGACCAGCAACAGCGGCCCGGTCACGGATCCACCCCGCGACGGCCAGGCGTTTGGAATCACCAGCGCGGCGACGAACACGACCCCCATCGCGATCGTCGTGCCGGTGCGGATCCGCCCGACATCGGCAACGGCACTGTTGCCCAACCAGGTGTAGTTGCTCCAGCACACCCACAGCAGCGCCAGGACGATCAGACCCTGACCCAGTCCGAGAGGCGTGAGTCGATCATCCATGAACGCGATGACCCGGGTGAGCGCGAAAACGAAGACGAGATCGAAGAAGATCTCAAAGAGCGTCGGCCGATGGGTCTCCTCGGTGAGCACCGGCGTCCTCGATCGGAAGAACCCCGATCGGGTGCGCCGGGATCGCGAGTCCTGCATGCTCTCATCCTCTGCGACGGTCTGCCCCGGAATGGTGCGAATCGTGATCGGCGCCGTGCTCGTGGCGCGGACGCAGCACGCCCGGCACGAATCGCCGGAGCAGGTGCGCGGGTGGCTGGCGACCTGGCACACCACAGGCATCTGGCTGGACGACCGACTACTGGGCATGGTGCGGACCCGTCGCATCGACACCGACCGGCACGTAAGTAGGCGCGCCGTCGTGCCTTACCTGGGAGGCCAGGGGCTGGGCTGGTGGCTGCCCGCACCGCCGAGGCCGCCGCCGCCCCCGACTGCCGTCGCATCCTGCTCGTCCCGGGGCCAAGAGCCTGCGGAACATCGACCTCTACCACAGCGAGCGATATCAACCGCCAGGCGTTTCGCCCCCAACACATCCCTCGCCCGGTCGACGACGCCACGAAGATCCTCGCCGTCGACCGGGTGCCCCGACCCCGTTCCTGCCCGCCGGCCGTCAGGCGCAGATCAGGTCGTCCAACAGTGCCATCTCCCGCTGCATGACCGCCGGTGCCCGGTCCGGGTCGGCCAGCACGGTGGCCCGGTAGAAGACCGCCGAGCGGTGCCCGTCCGGCGTGATCGCGTTGAGAGTGCTCACCCCGGGCATGTCGCCGAAGTGTGCCCAGTAGCCGCCGCACCGGTTGGGTATCCACATGATGCCCAGCCCGTACGCGATTCCGGGCCGGACTTGCTGGACCGTCTCGGCCAGCACGGTTCGGTGCAGCTCGGCCATCTGTCCCGGCCGCAACAGCTGGCCGCGCCCCAATGCCTGCCAGAAGCGGGCCAGGTCGTTGGTGGTGCTGACCAGGCCGCCGGCCGAGGCGGCCACGGTTGGATTGAAGACGGTCGTGTCGACCAGCGAACCGCCCGGGGTGAACTGCTGGTATACCTCGGCGTGGGGCTGGGGCAGCGTCGGCCGGTCGCCGGGGTAGAAGGTACGGGTCAGGCGCAGCGGCACCAGGATTCGGGCGTGCACCTCGGTGTACCACCGGTGTCCGGTGACCCGTTCGATGAGCATCCCGGCTACCAGATAGTTGGTGTTCGAATAGCTCCAGTGCGTGCCGGCGGCGAACAGTGGCGGGTGCTGCATCGCCATCGCCACCAGTTGCGCTGCGGTGTAGTGGTCGAACCGGTGCTCCAGGAACTCGTCGGCCGATTGCAGCGCGGGGAGGTCACCGGTGGGGTCGTAGAGACCGCTGGTGTGCTGCAGGACCTGGCGTACGGTGACGCGACGGCCGTCGTTGCCGTTGCCGTCGACGACACCGGGCAGCCACTGGTCGATCGGGTCGTCCAGCCTGATCCGGCCCTCGCCGACGAGTTGTAGCAGCACCACCGAGACGAAGGTCTTGGTTTCGCTGCCGATACGGAAGTATCCGTCGACCGGCATCGGTGCGTCGGTGTCCAGGTCGGCGACGCCGCTGCGGGCCACGGTCGTCCGGCCCCCGTCGCGGACCAGGCCCTGCGTTCCGGACACGCCGAGGCCGTGCAGTTCGTCGAGGCCTTGCTGTAGCCCCGTGACCGTGGATCGGTGGTCCGGGGCCGGCGGGGCGGCCCACCCGACCCCACCGCCGATCGCCGCGGCCAGCACCGCGCCGGCCGTCGCGGCCGCCACGGCCCTGCGCCACCTCACCGTTCTTCGGACTGCGGAACGTGCGTTCACGTCGAGGCTCCTTCCGAGGGGAAAAGCGTGCCTCGACCGTATGAAGGTCGCCGATGGCTGCACCAGCCGGAGAACCCGAAGCCCGACATGGGGCTAGCCCCCCTACCTGTACCTCTTCGGCATTCCTGGACAGGCCCGGTTCTGGTTCGTCCGCGACGAGCCGGCGCTCGGTGCCCATGGCGCGGTGGTTCTCGCTGGCACCCGCCCGTCTCGCCTCCGAGTCGGGGCAGACGCTGACAGGCGACGTCCTCTCGTCCAGCAGCCCTGACAACCTGATGGCGAGCCTGCGTGCTGCCGGAATCGCCATGGTCGCTGGCCTCGCCGAATTGTCGAGGCTGCGGGGCAGGGCGTCATGCCCCGGTACCTCCTGGTTGCCGTACGATCGGCGCCATGTCCGAGCCGCTTCCGCGCTGGCGTGAAGAGACCTGCGTCGTGTGTCCCGGCCAGCAGCTCGGGCCGGGTCAGTTCGACGTGGCCGACCGGCCCGGACCCGACTTCACGTACCGCCCGAACCTCGGGTGGCGCGCCACTACCGACGGCGTCGCCGTCTGCGTCCACCCTTACCGGGTGAGCCTTCCACCCGGCCGGTACGCCTCAGCCGGCGAACCGATCCCCGACCAGGCGCCCCGGCCGGCACCGACACCGGAGGCTCTGGAGCTGCCCGCCGACGTGATGGATCTGGAAGGCTGGATCGTCGCCGTGCTGCGGGCCGCACCCGTCGACCAGATCTTCAGCGCGTCCGCCCGTGCTGAACGGCTGGCCACAGAGCGGTTCGGAGCGAAGGCGACGGTGGAGGCCCTGCGACGGGTGCTGCCGACGGAGTTGGCTGCTCGCTTACCCCAGCCGTGACCGGCTCCGGCTGATCAAAGACGGCCGGTCCGGCGAGGCTCACAGCTCTCGCCGCAGACAACAGGGCCGCTCCAGGTAGCCGCCAGAGGACGTCACCGTAGGCGACCCGTACTCTTCCGCATGCAGTATGGCGGTAACCTGCCGCCGCGTCGGGCGCATCCGTCGACCGGCACGAGCACCTGCCGCCCGCGTCAGCCTTTCGTGCACGGCCTGCACGCTGCCGCGCCGCGGCGTGCCGATTCGTCCGACGTCCGTCCCCTGATCGGCGCGACGGATCCTCGTCCGCGTGGCGCTGCGTCAGTCGTGCACCAGGCGCCGGGCAGCGGAGGCGATGTGGTCGGCGTCGATCCCTGCCCAGGCGAGCTGCTCCTTGCTCGACCCGGAGCCCGGCATGCCGCGTACCGCGAGATGGGCGAGGGCCGGCAGGGTGCGCCCGTCGGCGACGAGGCTGTCCTTGACCGCCGAGCCGAGGCCGCCCTCGGCGCGGTGGTCCTCCGCGACGACGATCCGTCCGGTGGTGGCCGCCGCGGCGGCGATGGCCTCGTTGTCGATCGGTTTGACCGAGTAGCAGTCGATGACCCGGGCCCGGATCCCGTCGCCCGCCAGGGTGTCCGCGGCCGCGAGACAGGCGTGCAGGGTGACGCCGGCGCCGATCAGCGTCACCTCGTCCTGGTCGGACGAGCGCAGCATCTTGGACCCACCGACCGGGAAGCTCTCTCCGTCGGGGTAGAGCACCGGGTACTTGCCGCGGGTGGTGCGCAGGTAGCTGATCCCGGGAAGGACGGCCATCGCCTGGGTCAGGGCCACTGTGCTGGTCGCGTCGCTGGGGTAGAGGACCGTCGAGCCGTCCAGCGCGCGCATCATCGCGAGGTCCTCGAGACCCATCTGGGACGGTCCGTCGGGGCCGATCTCGACGCCGGCGTGCGAACCGACCAGGCACAGGTCGACCCCGGAGACGGTGCCCATCCGGATGAAGTCGTACGCCCGGGTCAGGAACGCGGCGAAGGTGGATGCGAAGGGGCGGTAACCGCGAACCGCGAGCCCGGTCGCCGCGGCCACCATCTGCTGCTCGGCGATGAACATCTCGAAGTACCGTCCGGGGTGGGCGCGCGCGAACTCGAAGGCGTACGTGGAGTTGCTGACCTCGCCGTCGAGGGCGACGATGCGCGGGTTCTGGGCGCCGAGCGCGACCAGGGCGTCGCCGTACGCCTTGCGGGTGGGCACCTTCTGGCCCAGGTCGTACCGGGCGGGCGTCGCCGGTTCGGTCGGTTGGGTGGTGACGGGACGGGCCGCCGGGCCGCTGGTGGGGCTCGAACCGTCGACGGAGGACGGCTCGGGCCGTGGCCCCCGCACCGTCAGGTGGCGTTCGCCTCCGAGTTCGCGGATGGCCCGCTCCGCCATGTCCGGTGGGAACGGCTTGCCGTGCCAGTCGTTGCTGTCCTCGACCTCGGAGAATCCGCGCCCCTTGATCGTCCGGGCCAGGATCACCGTGGGTCGGTCTCCGCTCGGGTTCGCGGCCGTGGCCATCGCGTCGTCGATGGCGGCAAGGTCGTGGCCGTCGACGACGAGTACCCGGGCGCCGAACGCCTCGGCCCGGTGTGCGTACGTGTCGAGGTCCCAGCCCAGGTCGGTGGGGCCGCGCTGGCCGAGCCGGTTGACGTCGACCATGGTCACGAGGTTGGCGAGCTGGTAGTAGGAGGCCTTGTCCAGCGCCTCCCAGATGGAACCCTCCGCCATTTCGCTGTCGCCGCAGAGCACCCATACCCGGTAGGGCAGCTTGTCGAGGTACTTCCCGGCGAGGGCGATTCCGACGCCGTCGGGCAGCCCCTGGCCGAGTGAGCCCGTGGCGACGTCGACCCAGGGCAGGGCGGGCGTGGGGTGGCCCTGCAGGCGTTGCCCGAACCGGCGGTAGCCCTGCATCAGCTCGTCGTCGGAGATGGCCCCGGCCGCCTTGAACAGCGAGTACAGCAGCGGGGAGGCGTGTCCCTTGGACAGGATGAGGTGGTCGTTCGCGGGCGAGCGGGGGTCATCCCAGTCGTAGCGCAGGTGCCGGGTCAGTAGGACGGCGAACAAGTCGGCAGCGGACATGCCGGAGGTCGGGTGTCCGGACCCGGCGCTGGTGCTGGACCGGATCGAATCGACCCTGAGCTGGGCGGCCACGTCGGCGGCGGTGTCGAGGCCGATGGTGGCGGTGGGCGCGGTGAGGGTCACGGTGCCTCCTGTTACTGCGCGAACCGGATGCTGCCGCCGCGCTTACCCCCGACGGCCTCGATCAGACGTCCATCGGCCTGCCGTGCCCGCGCCGGGATACCCGCCCTGAACGCCTTCGACATCGCCTTCGAGGACGTCCGGCGCAGGCCGAAAGTGATTCGCAGTATTCGGGAGTACGGCAACGACACACGGGATCGGCTCGTCGTACTCTGCTGCCGAGGTGTCGTAGCGACCGGAGTTGCGCCTCGGGGTGAAGTGCTGTGGCGGAGGCCGCGCGCATGGATCTGGCAGCGCGCGGCGAATTTTGTGCTACGGTTACCGCGTTGCAGTTTTGATTTCCGTTGACGTTTCGGCGCCTGATGGGTCATCCAGAACCCGCAGGCGCTTTTTTCGTTCTCGTTTTCGTGTCGTTTCCGACGCGGGTGATCAACGCGGCGGCGTACGAGTCCGCATAGTGCGGTCTCCAAGAGCCTGCGAAGGAGTAGACATGGCTACAGGTACCGTGAAGTGGTTCAACGGCGACAAGGGCTTCGGCTTCATCAGCCAGGACGGCGGCGGCGACGACGTCTTCGCCCATTTCTCGGCGATCTCGGCGAGCGGCTTCCGCAGCCTTGAGGAGAACCAGCGGGTGGAGTTCGACATCACCCAGGGTCCGAAGGGTCCGCAGGCGTCGGACATCCGCTCGCTCTGATTCACGTTCTGCCGCGGCGGCCTGACTGGTTCAGCAGGCCGCCGTTTGGCGTCTCATCGCAAAATTCCGCGCAGATAGGCGGAGTGGAAAACCTCGGTATTCAGGTGGGCGCCGGCCCGCCTCCGCTATCTGGACACCGCCGTCGACCTGCGCTCCGCCGCCCCGCCGCCTGAGCGGTAGCCGCCGGTCACCTTCGCAACGAGCGATCCTGTCCGCTTGAGCGAGTGGTGCCATGGTCTCCCCGACGCCACCGCCGGGGAGACCAGGAGACTTCGCCGACCGTGGCTCCAACGCCGTACGAGGGAGGGGCTTGGTGTGCGGGTACCACCTCGTTGTGCCGACAGCGAGAGGTGGTCATCCCAACCGTCCGACCCTCTGGGCAGCAGGGGAGCCTTTGGTGCGGTTCAGCCGGCCCGGCGTGCGGCGTGTTCGGCGCGGGCCGGTGCGCCCACGTGGTGCAGGTACTGCAGGGCTTCGCGGTACGAGGTGATCAGACTGGTCTGTTCGTAGGCGACACCGATCTCGGCGCAGTACGCCTGCACGATCGGCTGGGCCTTGCGCAGGTTGGGCGTCGGCATGCCGGGGAACAGGTGGTGCTCGATCTGGTAGTTCAAACCGCCCAGCGCCGCGTCGGTCAGCCAGCCACCACGGACGTTGCGGGAGGTCAGCACCTGCTTGCGCAGGTAGTCCTCGTCGCCGGTCGGGTGCGGCATCCCCTTGTGATTGGGTGCGAAGGTCATGCCGAGGTAGACGCCGAACAGCGCCTGGTGAACGAGCAGGAAAGCGATGGCCTGCAACGGCGAGAGCACGATCAGCAGTGCCGAGAGGTAGCCGACGGCGTGCAGGATCAGCAACGCGCTTTCCAGGCGCGGGCGCTTCACCAGGCCGTTGCGCAGCGACTTGATGCTGGAGACCTTCAGGTCGATGGCGAGCAGGGTCAGCAGCGGGAAGAACAGCGCGGCCTGATGCCGGGTGACGAAACCCTTCAGCCCACGCCGGCCCAGGGCCGACTCGGTGGCCCAGATGAGCACCTCGGGCGCGACGTCAGGGTCGAGGTCATCATGATTGGGGTTGTTGTGGTGACGGGTGTGCTTGTCCATCCACCAGCCGTAGCTCATTCCGACGCCGAGGTTCCCGGCGATCCGCCCGGCGACTTCGCTGGGACGTTTGGTGCGGAAAACCTGGCGGTGCGCCAGGTCGTGCGCCACGAGGGCGACCTGGGTGAATGTGACGGCGAGGAACGCGGCCGTCACCAGCTGCCACCACGACGAGCCGATGACGACGAACGCCGTCCAACCGCCGAGCAACATGAGCGTGACGACGCTCAGCCGGGCGACGTAGTACGCGGGTCGCCGCTGCATCAGCCCCTCGCCGTTGATCCGGCGGGACAGGACGGCGAAATCACTGCCGGTCGCTGTCCGCGGCGGCTCCATGGTGATCGTCATGTTTCTATCAAAGCGCCTGACATCGGATGCGTCAGGAGCGCTACGCCCTCCGGCATGGGGGTGCTGGCACCACCATGCGAGCCAAGCACTGGCGGGCACAATATGATCTGTGGAGATGGTCGTGGCGGGCGGACGGACGGGCCGATGGGTTCGGCGCGGTGTGCGCTCGGGGTTGGGCGGCCTGGCCGCGATCGGCCTGGCGCTCACCAACATCCCGCTGCTCGTCGTGTCGCTCGTCGCGCTGGCCCTGGCACCGGTGCCGTTCCTCGGGCTGGCGCTGGTGCCCTGGACGATGACGCTGGTTCGGATGCGCGCCGATCTCGAGCGAAGAAGTGCCTCGCGCGCCGGTGTACTGGTGACCCGTCCGTACCATCCGCCCCCGGAACGGGCCGTGGCCGGTGGCTGGCGGCGCTTCCGGTGGACGGTGACGGACCCGGCCACCTGGCGCGACCTCGCCTGGCTTGCGCCGGGCGCGATCGTCGGGTTCACGCTCGGGACGATCGGTGTGGTCGTGCCGTTGTACGGGCTCGCGGGTCTGACACTGACACCGTTGTGGATCTGGCTCGGCACCGGCTGGTACGGCTACGGCGGCATCTGGTCCATCGACACGTTCAGCGCCGGCTTGCTCTGCGTACCGCAGGGCGCCGTCATCCTCGCCGCCGGCCTGTGGGCGGCGCCGTGGCTGCGTCGCGTCGATGCCCACTTCGCCCGGCTCTTCCTCGCGCCCACCAGGGCCGCCGAGCTCCGGCTGCGCGTCATGCAGCTGACGGTGACGCGTGCCGGCACCGTTGATGCGCAAGCGGCCGAGTTGCGCCGCATCGAACGCGACCTGCACGACGGCGTCCAGGCCCGGCTGGTCGCGCTGAGCATGGTGATCGGTCTGGCCGACACACTCATCGACCGGAACCCGGCCGAGGCCCACAAGCTGCTCGCCGAGGCGCGTGAGTCCGGGGTCGCGGCGCTGGACGAGCTGCGGCACCTCGTGCGTGGTCTTCACCCACCGGTGCTCGCCGAACGGGGACTCGGCGGCGCGGTCCGTGCGCTCGCGCTCAGCCTGCCGGTGCCGATCACGGTCGACATCGAGCTGCCGGGACGGCCCGACACGCCCGTCGAGTCGGCCGCGTATTTCGCGGTCGCCGAGGCGCTGGCCAACATGATCCGGCACAGCCGCGCCCACACCGCATCGGTGTCCATGCGTCACGCTCACGGTGCGTTGACCATGGTGGTCACCGACGACGGTGAAGGAGGCGCCGACCCCGCCGCCGGCACCGGTCTGCGCGGTATCGAACGTCGGCTCGCCGCGTTCGATGGCACGATCGCACTGTCCAGCCCGCCCGGGGGCCCGACCGTCATCACCATGGAGTTGCCGTGCGCGTTGTCATCGCCGAGGACCATGCCCTCCTCCGCGACGGGCTGACCCGGCTCCTGCAGGCCTTCGACTTCGACGTCGTCGCAGCCGTCGACAACGGTCCGGCCCTGCTGCCCGCCCTGATCACACACAAGCCCGAGGTGGCGGTCATCGACGTCCGCCTTCCCCCGACATTCACCGACGAGGGTCTGCAATGCGCGATCGCGGCGCGCACCCAGATGCCCGGCCTGCCGATCCTCATGCTCTCCCAGCACGTCGAGCCCCTGTACGCTCGCGAACTACTCAGCACTCCGGACGGGGGTTTGGGCTACCTCCTCAAGGATCGGGTGTCCAACGTCGGCGAGTTCGTCGACGCCGTCCGCCGGGTCGCCGCCGGCGGCACCGCCATGGACCCCGAGGTGATCTCGCAACTACTCGCCCGCCGCGAGCCACTGGCGGTGCTCACCACCCGCGAGCGTGAAGTGCTCGGCAAGATGGCTGAAGGGCGCTCCAACGCCGCGATCGCGGTCAAGCTCCGCATTACCGAGAAGGCAGTGAGCAAACACATCAACAACATCCTCGCCAAGCTGGACATGCCGCCCTCCGACGACGACAACCGTCGGGTCCTCGCCGTTCTGGCATACCTCAACGCCTGACGCCCGCCGCCTGACGCCGCACGACGGGCGACCGGCGGCGGGCGGCGGGACCGGCGCCGTTGGCGCCACGGGAGCGTCGTCCCGGACGGCGTCCGCTGACGGCCGTCCGGGCTTTTCCGACGCGTCCCGTCGGACAGGTCGCGGGTCAGCTGCGCAGGAAGGAGAGCAGATCCTTGTTGATCCGGTCCTGAAGCGTGGCGGTCATCCCGTGCGGCGCGCCGGGGTAGTAGATCTCCTGGGCGTTCGCGACGAGTTCGGCGGTCTTGTGTGCCGAGTCCTTCACCGGGACGATCTGGTCGTCCTCGCCGTGCATCACCAGGGTGGGGATGTCGAACTTGGCGAGGTCGTCGCGGAAGTCCGTTTCCGAGAACGCCTTGATGCTCTCGTACGCGTTCTTCATCCCGGCCTGCATGCTCCAGAGCCAGAACTGGTCGAGGATGCCCTTCGACACGGTGGCGCCGGACCGGTTGGCGCCGTAGAACATCTGCGCCAGGTCCTGGTAGAACTGCGACCGATCCTGGAACAGTTGCGCGCGCAGGTCGTCGAAGACGCTGATCGGCAGGCCCTCGGGATTGTCCGGGCCCTGCACCATGATCGGTGGTACTGCGGAGATGAGCACCGCCTTCGCCACTCGGCCGGTGCCGTGTCTCCCGATGTAGCGGGCCACCTCGCCGCCGCCGGTCGAATGCCCGACGAGCGTCGCATCGGTCAGGTCGAGGGCCTCGATCACCGCGGCGAGGTCGTCGGCGTACCCGTCCATGTCGTTGCCGGCCGAGGCCTGGCCGGAGCGGCCGTGCCCCCGGCGGTCGTGGGCCACGACCCGGAACCCGTTCTGGGCCAGGAACAGCATCTGGCCGTCCCACGCGTCCGCGCTCAACGGCCATCCGTGTGAGAACGTGACGACCGGCCCACTGCCCCAGTCCTTGTAGTAGATCTCCGTGCCGTCCTTCGCGGTGATGAACCCCATGCCTTCCCCCCACCTGGTGAGCCGGTGACCGACGTCCGACGACCTCCGCCATCGGTTCACGCCGTGCCGGGCGTACTCAGCCCGTCCACGCGGTGGTTCCCCATCCGCCCGGCTTTTCACGAGCGGGAGTGCGACTGACCTTCGCCATGTCCTTGACGGGCGGATTGCCGCTTGCTGAGACACGCGCTCTTAGCGGATTGTCACCGACTTCCCGACCGGGGTGCGCGCGTACTCGGTGCCGCCCTTGAAGTCCAACCAGCCGTCGAAGTACTCCTGGCCGAGCTCGTTGAGCGTGGCGTCGTGGATCGGGAACGCCCGCGTCGGCCGCACTGCCCGCACGAAGTCCAACGCCTCGCAGAGCTTGAGCCAGGGTGCGGCAGCCGGCACGAGCAGCGTCGCGACCGGCGACGGCGGGACGAACGGTGAGTCGCCCGGGTGGTAGACCGTGCCGTCGACGACGAAACCGACGTTGGCGCAGCCGGGCAGACCGTCGTAGATCTCGGCATGTGCCCCGCCCACGACGCATGCGCCCACCATGGCAGGGACGGTCCGAAGGGCGGGGCTCTGTGTGATCAGGCTGTGTCGGAGATCAGGCTGTTCCACAGCGTGACAACCAGTTCGAACGGCGGGTCTCCATCACGCATATCGGGGTCATCCTGAATGCACTGCCGCCACCGACTCCAACTCCCGCCGCATGCAGGTTCCGCCGCCTCGTCAAGGGGCCGATTTCAGCGCGGTGGGGTGGTGTTGCCGAGCCCGGCACCGCAGCGGAAGCGCGCCGAGACCACGTGTCACGAGGTGCTCCCAAGGTGACAGTCGCGTAACGGGCACTTCTCAACAACGCGTTGTTGATCTTAGATTTCGGCGACCGTCACCACAGTGGCAGTCGGCATCGAATGTGGAGGACAACTACGTGCCACAAGTAAACCCATCCGTGCCAGGTCGGGTCAGACGCGGCCTCGTCGGCATCCTGGCCGGCGTCGCACTGACCGCGACAGGCCTGGCGAGCGCGCCGGGGACAGCGGCAGCGGAGACTGCTCCGGCCGGCAGCGGAGCGACCGCCCGCTACCTCGTCCAGCTCGCGGAGGCGCCGTTGGCCACCTACGCCGGCGGCGTAGCAGGCCTGGCGGCGACCAAGGCGACCCCCGGTGGCAAGCTCGACCGGAAGTCCAGCAGTGCCAGGGCCTACAAGGAGTACCTGCGCCAGAAGCGCGAGACCGTGCTGACCGGCGCGCGGGTCCCCGCCGGCAAGGCGGACGTTGCCTTCGACACCGCCTTCAACGGCTTCGCCGCCGAATTGACCCGTACGCAGGTCGCCCGGCTGCGTGCCACCCGAGGCGTACGAGCCGTCTACGAGGACGTGCAGGTGCACGCCAACACCGCGGGAACATCGGACTACCTCGGGCTGACCGGCCAACAGGGTGTGTGGCAGCAGCAGTTCGGTGGGTCCGGCCGTGCCGGTGAGGGCGTCATCATCGGCGTCATCGACAGTGGCTTCTGGCCGGAGAGCGCCAGTTTCGCTGCGCTGCCCACTCCGCGCCCGGACCAGGCGACCATCGACGCGAAGTGGAAGGGCACCTGCGACGTCGGTATCGAGGCGCCGGTCACCTGCAACAACAAGGTGATCGGGGCGCGCTGGTACAGCGGCCTCGCCGAGCTCTTCCCCGACGAGTACTCCTCGCCGCGTGACCGCAACGGGCATGGTACCCACACCGCGAGCACCGCGGCGGGCGACTACGGGGTGCCGGCCACGATCGGCGGCCAGTCCATGGGTGCGATCTCCGGGGTGGCGCCGGCCGCCCGCCTGGCGATCTACAAGGCGCTCTACGACAACGGCGTCGGCTCGGCGAGCGGCAGCGGCGTCGATATCGTGCACGCCATCGACGACGCGGTGGCCGACGGCGTCGACGTCATCAACTACTCGGTCGGCGACGACATGGAGAGCTTCACCGCGATCGAGGAGGCGTTCCTCAACGCCGCCGCGGCCGGCGTCTTCGTGGCTGCGGCAGGGGGGAACGCCGGCCCCGAGGCCGGCACGATCGACAACTCCACGCCGTGGGTGACCACTGTGGCGGCCAGCACCATCGATCGCCAGTTCAGCCGGACGCTCACCCTCGGCAACGGCAAGACCATCACGGGCGTGGGTGTGGGCGCGGCCGGCGTCGGACCGGCCCCGCTGGTCTCGGCCAAGGCCAGCGCGGTGGATCCCGGTGCCGGCCAGGCTGCGGAGCTGTGCCAGGACGGCACCCTCGACCCGGCGAAGGTCAAGGGTGCGATCGTGTTCTGCAAGCGTGGGGTCACCGACCGGGTCGCGAAGAGCGCCGCCGTGGCGGAGGCCGGCGGCATCGCGATGGTGCTGTACAACGACGGCGTGAACTCCCTGGACGCCGACCTGCACGCGGTGCCCACGGTGCACATCACCGACGCCGCCGCGCGCCCCATCGCCGACTACATCGCCGCGGGCGGTGCGACGGCGACGCTCTCGGCGGGCTTCCTGACCACGGTCGAAGCGCCGGAGATTGCCGGCTTCTCCTCGGCGGGACCGTCGAACATCAACGACGGCGACCTGCTCAAGCCGGACATCAGCGCCCCCGGCGTGAACGTCGCGGCGGCGTTCTCCCCGGCGATCGGCGGGCAGGACTTCGCCCTCGAATCAGGTACGTCGATGGCTGCTCCGCACATCGCGGGCATCGCCGCTCTGCTGCGGGCCCAGCACCCGAGTTGGTCGCCGTCGGCGATCCGGTCGGCGCTCATGACGACCGCGGTGGACACCACGGACAAGGGAAACCCGATCAAGCTGGGTGACGCGGACGCCACGCCGTTCAACTACGGTGCCGGCGAGGTCCACCCGGGCGATGCGTTCGATCCGGGTCTCGTCTACGACTCCACCGAACAGGACTGGCAGAGGTACCTGTGCGGGCTGGCCGCGAAGGGCTACTCGGTGCCCGCCGACGACTGCGCTACGACCGGTGCGATCGAGACGAACCAGCTGAACTACCCGTCGATCGCGATGGGCAACATGGTCGGTACGCAGACCGTGACCCGTACCGTGACCAACGTCAGTGACCGGGCCAGCACCTACACCTCGGACGTGCGGGCACCCGCCGGTTACTCGGTCAAGGTCACCCCGGCGAAGCTCTACGTGCGGGCTGGCCGGACCGCGAGCTTCAAGGTGGAGATCACCAACAGGGCCGGCGCGTTCGACACCTGGGCCGACGGCTCGTTGACCTGGCGCGACCAGTTCCAGCACCACGTCAAGATCCCGCTGGTCGTACACAACACCGGGCTGATCGCCCCTGACGAGATCACCGGCACCGGCACCTCCGGCAGCTTCGCGATGACCGCGCAGGTCGGCTACCGGGGCGTCCTGGCCGCGCAGCCCATCGGCCTGACCGCGGGAACCAGTACCACGACCACCCTGCACGGCGATGTGCCGCTCTGGGACTCCCGCTCCCCGGACAACCTGCCGGTACCGCTGCCCGCGTCGCTCTACCGGGGCACGGTGCACGTACCGGCCGGCACGGTCAATCCGCAGATCCTGGTGACCGGGGCGAGCCCGGGCTGCACCGAAATCGACTGGGGTGCTGACCCGTTGCCTCCCTGCGCGGATTTCATGATCGACGTCTACGACAGCGCCGGCAAGGTGGTGACCGTCGTCTACGGCGGCCCGACCGGTGCCAACGTGGTGTTGCCCGGTGCCGGGGACTACACGCTGGTCATCGAGCAGCTCTACACCCTCAACATGCCGGTCGGCCAGGAGGACAACACCTACACCATCACCACTCTGCTGCCCGGTGCGCCCGGTAGCGCGGACGGCAAGCTGACCATCGCCCCCGAGAACCGTTCCGTGCAGGCGGGTGCCGAGGCGGATCTGACGCTGCGCTGGTCCGGGCTCACCCCGGGCCGCCTCTACATCGGCGCGCTGGTGCTGGGCAACGGTGACGGCCCGCTCAAGACGCTGCCGATCGCAGTGCGGTCGTAATCTGCACGTTCCGCACCCACGGCGGGGCGGGTCGGCGAGGTGCGCAGGCACCGGCCGACCCGCCCTGCCGTATCTGGGGCCGGCGTCATTCCGTCGGGAAGGCGCTGGTAGGACGGCCTCGGCCGCGCTTCGCTGCCCTGTACCTCGTCGGTGCGGGCTGTCGCACGGGGCCGAATCGTGGCAGCGAGGTGTTCCTGGTCCGTTGCGCACGGCTCTGATCCGCGCCGCGATGGCATCGGCATCGCTCTGGTGAGGCCAACTCGGGTGCCACCGACGGCCTGTGGCCGGGGCCGGCCTGGTGAGCTCTTGGGCAGAATCGAACAAGCAGCCGTCGGGTGCCGACGGATTTTTGCTGGTCGATGAGCCTTTGATCGTCGCTGGGTCAAATTGGTGTTGCCTGATCGTTGTGGCAGTACTGGCGCGGAGATTGCGTGAGTACGCGCCCGCCTGCTCGTAGCGGCCGGCCGGATGTGAACACGAGGATCCCGACCGGCGGCGAAACTCCAGGACCTCGGACCGTGACAGATCGTCTCGTTGACCCCGGCCAGTGGCCATTGTTAACGTTAACAACTCCGTCCACTTAAGAGGAGACCGGCAGTAGCCCGATTAAGGAGAATCAATTGAAAATGCGACAGCCAAGGTCGCGTCCCAGGCTGACCCGGAAGGGTAGAGGTGTCACGGGCCTGGCGCTGGGTGCGCTTCTCTCGATCTCGTTCGCACCGACGCCCTCGCACGCGGCCGCAGAGGGGCTCGACGCGAGTCTGGTGCACCACTTCGCCCTCGACGAGACCAGTGGGACGACGTTGGTCAACTCGGGCAGCGCGGGCTCGGCGGCGAACGCCACGCTCGTGAATCCGCAGAAGGCCACCTTGACCGGGGAGGGAATCAGGTTCAACCCCGACTCCTACGAGAGCGCCCTCGACGGCGCGTACGTGGCCCTGCCGAAAGACATCACCGCCGGCATGTCGAATCTGACCGTCGACTATGACGTGTGGATCGACCCGGCGAACGTCGGCGAGCACCAGATGTGGGGCTTCGGCGCGAAGTCCGGCTCGTGCGACGTCGACACCGGTGCCCAGGGCTCCATCTTCGCGTCGAACACCCAGCGGTTCCGCGTTGCGGTGGGCTCGACGAACCTCCAGCAGAACCGGGTCCGCATGCCCGAGGCAGCATGGACGCACGTCACCTACACTCAGTCGCTGAACACGAACGGCACGAGCTGGACCGGCAGGCTCTACCTCGACGGCGTGCTGCACGCCACGTCGACGAACCTGACCACGCCGCCTTCGGTGAACGCGGCGGGGACCAACTGCAACTTCCTCGCACGCTCGCAGAACTCGGGCCACTATTCGTTCCGCGGCACGATCCGGGACTTCCGGGTCTACGACCGGGCAGTGAGCCTCGACGAGACGCTCGCCCTGGCGGAGAGGACCGTCTCCACCGGCGTTCACGCCGACGCCGACGCCATCGATCTCGGCCTGACCAGCGCGATCGTGCGTGACATCACGCTGCCGAAGGTGGGCTCCGTGGCCGGCTCGGCCATCACGTGGAGGAGTTCGGATCCGTCGGTCGTCGCGGTCTACACCCCGCCAGCCGTCGCCAGCGCACGCAAGGTCGCGGTGACCGGCAGGATCACCCGCCCCGCCCAGGGGCGACCGGACGCGACGGCCACGCTCACGGCGACTGTCCGCAAGGGCGTCGACGAGGTCACGACGCGGGACATCCCCATCGTGGTGAAGGCCGAGTTCGACGACGCGCAGGCGGTGGACCGCGACAGGTTCGACCTGGCCCTGTACGACACCGACGACGTGCGCGGAAACCTCAACCTCCCCGCCAACGGCGAGTTCGGATCCAGGATCAGCTGGAAGTCGAGCACCGAGCTCGTCACCCCGACGGGTGAGGTGACCCGCCCGTCCTTCGGCCGTCCGGATGTTGCCGCCACCCTGACGGCGACCATCACCAAGGGCTCGGCCTCGCAGACGAAGTCGTTCCCGGTGACCATCACCGCCATGCCCCGGTCCGAGGAGTACGAGCGTTACTTCATGGGGTACTTCAAGGGCGAGGGAATCGCCGACGGCGAGCAGATCATGTTCGCGACGTCCAACGGCAACACCGCTCTGGACTGGACCGGTCTGACCGGAGGCCGGCCGTCGCTCATCTCCCAGTTGGGCGACCAGGGCCTTCGTGACCCGCACATCGTCCGCTCACCCGACGGCGACACGTACTACATGATCGCTACCGACCTGAACTGGTACGACCAGGGCGGATACGCCATCAACGATACCCAGTACATCGAGGTGTTCGAGTCGCACGACCTTGTGAACTGGACTCCTCAGCGGCACGTGAAGGTCGCGCCCGACAACGCGGGCAACGCCTTCGCGCCCGAGTCGCTGTGGGTCGACGAGATCGGCGCCTACGCCGTGTTCTGGGCACAGTCGCTGTGGAACGACCCCGTGAATCGTACCGGTCAGGGGAACGCGCAGATGTGGTACACCACGACGCGCGACTTCCAGACGTTCTCCGAGCCCAAGGTCTGGCAGAACCCGGCCCCCAGGTCGCGGATCGACACGACCGCGATCCGGGTCGGTGACTACTACTACCGGGTGACCAAGAATGAAGCCGGCAACCAGGGCTCGGACATCTTCTCGGAGAAGCACACCGACTTCCTGGACAGCAACATCGACAACTGGACGCTGGTCGCGCCGGCTCTGGGACGCACGACCTGGGCCGCCAACCAGGGGTACGAGGGGCCGGTCATCTTCAAGGCCAACCCTGGTGACACCTCCTGCCCGGGCCAGTTCTACCTCTGGGGGGACCGGTACACGAACGGTGGTGGATACCAGGCCGCGTGCCACGAGAACATCGAAGCTCCCACCTGGAACGCCAAGGCGATCACGATGACCAACGCGGGTGTCGTCCGTCCGCGCCACGGCACCGTGATCCCGCTGACCCTCCGTGAGTGGAACGACATCCGCAAGATCCCGAACAGCGACGTCACGACCAGCACCGAGGTGGCTGTCGAGCCGTACGCGAGCGGGGCCCGGACAACCACGGCCACCGCAACGGTCAAGGCAGCGGACGGGTTCGAGACCGGCGGTCAGGTGCGGTTCAGCACCGGCTCGTGGTCGAAGCTCGCCTACCTGGACGACGGCGCGGCCACGGTCACGCTGCCGACGGACCTGCCTGCGGGCGCCCGGACGGTCAAGGCCGAGTACCTCGGCTTCGACTATCTGGAGGCGTCGGAGGGTGCGGCGTCGTTCGAGGTACCGTCCGGGTCGGCCGCCGTCAAGGTCCAGGCGAAAGCGGCGCCGGCATCGGTCGTCCGCGGGGACACGTTCAGCCTGAACGTGACCGTTCGGCCGGCGGGCGGGCAGAAGCAGCAGGCTCCGACCCCGACCGGTGAGGTCACCGTCACCTTCGGCGGCGCCGTACAGGTCGTGCCACTGGCGGATGGCAAGGCCGTCGTGGCGCTGCCGACCGCCGACCTGAAGCGCGGCACGTACCGGGTCCACGTCTCCTACTCCGGCAACCCGACCTACCAGCCCTACGCCGCCAATTACCAGACGTTAACGGTGCGGCAGCGAGCATAGAAAGGATCTTGATCCACAGGTCGTCCACCTCTTGCACTCGGATTTGGAGGCACCCCGAGGCGTGCTCAGACGAGCCACAAAAGGGAGCGGGCGAGATCGGTTGATCTCGCCCGCCCCCTACTGGACGTCCCCGCTAAGCGCGCGGCTGGTCTCCTTCACGGCTCCCAGTGAAGGAGACCAGCGCCGCCTGAACGCCTCTGGGCCCTCGATGACTACAGACAGACCCATGCCGGGGAAGCGCTGCCAGATGTCATTCGGCGCGCCGTGTCCCAGAGGCGGGCTTGGTCGGAGCGGTGCTCATGTCGTCGTTGCCGCCCGGCGGTGGCGCCCCGGATTCTTGTTCGCGCCACTGACCGGCGGTGCCGGCACGCAGAAGACAATCAACCATGAGCATGGCTTCCCGTTCCGTCTTGAACTCCCACCGCAGCACCGCTCCCATCTCGGTGTCCCCGGCGCGGGCGATGACCTTCCAGCGCGTGTGGCGGACGAGCCACACGTCGCGGCGCGCGAGGCGTCCTTTTCCGTTCCACCACCTTCGGGTCGCCTCCTCCACGCAGTGATCGTGCATACGTCCGATTACTTGCCGAGCGAACAGGCCCGACGTGGCTGGTCACTCGCAGCGATCTTCGGACCCCGGCCGTACGGCTCGCAGCAGTCGGCGCGATGGCGGTATACCCGCAGATCGCGGCCATCGCGGTGGCCGTACTCGGGTGTGATCTCGTACAGGCAGGCCTGCCACGCGACGGTTTCCCCGCCGCCGGGCACCACCTGGCCGTCACCGGGCCCGCCGCGCAGCAGCACGGCCACCCTCCGACCGTACGTATTGCTCGATGACGGTGAGCGGGTCGACGTGCTGACGCACGCCGACCCGCTCACCTCCTGGCCGTCACAGGCCGGCCGATGTCACCGAGTCCGCCGTCGCATTCGTCCAGCGGGTACTCGGACGCCAGCGGAGGGCTACGGAACCCGTTCGCCCTGGCTCGCGATGCGGAAGTAGTCGTAGGCGACGTTGAGATCGGTGGAGGTCCCGCCCCGGTTGAAGGCCACTAGCCCGGCCCCCGTCGGTTCGACGTTCAGCGTCGTCGATCCAATGTATCTGTATACACTCCCGTTGGTTGAATAGTACGTCTTATACGTGTTCCCCGCCTTCGTGAGCCGGAACCAAATGGCGCCGTCTGCGCCGACGATCTGCTGCGCGTCGGCTCCAGTGATCTGCACCGTAGCCGCCGTGCCGTTTTGTTCGCGGAGGAGCACGACGCGAAGCTTGTTGGTGGCCGCCGTCGCGTTGCTCATCTCCCAGGCCAGCTTCACGTAGTTGTTGTCGTCGGCGTAGGCGATGATGCCGCCCTGTTCGTTGTTGTTGGCTAGCGGTCGCGAGAAGACGACCTTCGAGTTGGTGGTCCAGTCGCCGCTCACGTCCTGCAATGCGATGTTCTTCGCCGTGTTGGTGTTACCCTGCAAGTCGCCTTGTTCAGAGGTGATGGCCAGCGATCCGTCGGCAAGGCGCCACTTGCTGTCGTCTGGCCGTACCCAGTGCCACTGGGGGCTTAGTTGCGATGATTCGAATTCGTCGCTACCGGTGATGGCGGTTCTGAGGTTGACCGTGTAGGCCGACGACGCGCCATTGCTGGTGACGGTGATCTTCGCCTGCCCGGTGGGGGTGGTCGCTTGGTCGATGGTGACGGTGGCGGCCGGATCGTTGGCGACGGCCTCCACCTTGGCGACGGATTCCACGCCCGCCGCCTGCAGCGCGTTGTAGCTGAGGACGTCCGGCCTGAAGGAAGCCAAGTCCTTGCCGTTGACCTTGAGGTTCTTCAGCGTCGTGTCGTGTACGAAGTTGAAGACGTAGTTCTTCACAATGGGACCGAAGAAGTCTTCCTTCGCGACCTTGACGATGGCCTGACCGGGGACGCTGTCCGCCTGAGAGATGATCTCGTAGCGGGCGGCGGGGTCGGCCGTCTTCACGGCGTTGATGGTCGGCGACGCGCCAGCGGACACGGGGATCGTGTAGGAGGCGGCGGACAGGTTGAACCCGCCGATTTCCTTGCCGTTTACCGCGATCTTCGCCGAAAGCGGACCACCGTCCACGGGGATGTCCCTGCCGCTGAACTCCTTCCAGTAGTTGACGCTGGTGTCGCGCCACGTGCCCGCGTCCACCTCGTGGGTCGCCAGCTTGGCCCGCACCTCACTGAAGCGTCGAACGTCGATATAAGCCTGCAGTGAGTCCCAGGCCTCGCGCATCCAAGTCACGTACTGCACGCCCATCTGGTAGCGGTAGACCAGCTCGTCCCAGAAGGTCCGGCCGCTCTTCATCGTGTGGTCCCACGGCACGTGGTGGAACCACATCATGAGGTTCTCCGGGACCGTGTCGATGTTGCCGTACTGCTTTTCCAGCGTGGGGAAGTACTGGGCAACGAGATTGCTACCAGTGGGGGAGCGGTCGAAGCCCAGGCCGGCACTGTCGGCCTTGTTGTAGTAGACCGGGCTCCAGTCGTCCCGGGTGGTCCACTCCGCCGGGTTGGGGCCGTAGTGGTTGCCGGTGAACTGGTGTCCAATACCCAGTGGTGTCTGGTAGCTCACCAGGGCTTCCCGGGAGCCCATCATCATTTTGACGATGGTGGAGACGACGTGGCCGTCGTTGCCCCAGGTCATCCGGGTCCAGTCCTTGGCGATGTCCTCAGACTTGAGGGTCCAGTCCCAGGCCTGCCGTCCGAACGCGAACAGGTTGGCCTGGGAGAAGTGGTGACCGGTCAGGTTCTCGGCGTTGCCGAGGTTGGCCACCCCCACGATCGCGGTGTCTGGATGGTGCTGGGCCGTGCCGTCCACGATGTTGCCCACCAGACGGTCCTTCAGCAGTTTTCCGTCCTTGTCGGTGGCGTAGGTGTCGGACTTCAGCACCTCCTCCCACATCGGCGCGAGGTAGGTGAGCATCTTGTTCTGGCCGGTGTACTCCTGGGTGATCTGCAGTTCGATGGCCTGGTTGGTGTTTTCCATCCGGCCGAACATCGGGTGGAACGGCTCCCGGGCCTGGAAGTCCAGCGGGCCGTTCTTGGTCTGCAGGAACACGTTGTCCGCGATGCGTCCGGTCGTTCCGTCAGGCTGGGGCTCATCGTCGATGTAGCCGAACTCCAAGTAGGCCCGCTTCAACCGGTCGTTGTCCACCTCGGCGTTGTACACGAACGTACGCCAGAAGATCGTCATGCCCAGCGGCGCCACCGCCGCCGCGATGCCGTTGGCGCCGTCCCCGTGGTCGTAGCCGAAGTCCTGGGGTCCCGGCTGACCCTCGGAGTTGGCTTTCACCGTGAAGCCCATGAAGTCCGGAATGGACGCCTGGATTTGCTGCGCCTTGCGGGTCCACCATCCCCGGAACGCGGGGCTGTAGGGATCCAACTGGCTGTTGGTCAACGTGTCCGGCGCGAACCGGCTGTCGGTGGGCGCCGTATACCTGATCGACACGGCCAGCTTGATGCCGTACGGGCGCAGGGCATCGGCCAGCGCCGCCTCCTGCGCAATGTTCCTGGTCGTCAGGTACACGTTATCGGCGTTGACGTTGTTGATCGTGATGCCGTTGACCCCGACCGACGCCATCGCCCGCGCCGCCACGATGTAGCGGTCAAGGATGACGGGCAGGTTACGCCCGGCGCTGGTGCCAGTGGCGGCGAAGTCGAAGATCTGGCCGTTCTCGCCGTTCAACCCGCCGGTCCCGGTCGCGTTGTTACCAGCGTAGAGGCGTTCGGTGTCCCAGTTGTTCAGGACCCGGCGCTTGATCTTCGGGGACTCGGAGATGTTGAGGTTCTGGACGGGCCGCTGCGTCTGGATGAGCCGCAGGAAGGCGAAGGTTCCGTACAGGGCGCCGAGCTCGGTGTTGCCGGCGATGACGGTAACGTTGCTGCGTCCCTTCAACACCGAACGGACGACGTATCCCTCGTCGCCGACCGAGGCAAGGTCGCCGGCGGGAACGAACTGCGCCACCGCCGACGAGCTGTCCGGGGTTCCCACGATGACCGAGCCGTCAGGGATGTCGCCGCCCGAGGTGGCCCGCACCGTTACCGGCTGGTCCAGCAACGTGCCGAGACCCCTCTCCAGTTCATCCCGCGCCGCTTCCAGGCTGCTCTCCACCAGCTTCTCGGTGGAGCCCGGTTCCATACTCAGATCCGTCGTGTGCCGGTACACCTTGTTCTCGTCAACGTTCTCCACGATGACGGTCGAGGCAACACGCCGGTACTGACGCAGCAGGCCCGGGTTGCTGACAGGCACGTAGTGCAGCCACATCTGCGAACCGTTGTAGTTGTCGTCCAAGGACGTGGCGGAGGCGGGTGATGGCGAGGAAACCACCAGGCTGGCGGCGACCGTGGTGGAAGCTATGAACAGGGCGAGAAGCTTCCGCCTCAGTCTGGACTTCGAAAGTACGTTCATTTGCATTCCCTCTTTCGAGTGGCGAAGACTCCGATCGGTGCTAGCGCGAACGCTTCATCGCCATCGGTTATCGCCTCCCCTCGATCACTGGTCACCCGCTTTGTCGAGCACCGTGGGCCCCGTCGACGGCGGACCCACCGAACTGATCGGTCGGGGCCGTGGAGCCCGATGCCGCCACCCGGCGCCGCGCGAACGGCGGGATGCGCTGTACGCCCACCTGAGGACAGGGTGGATGGTCCGGCCGCCTGGGTTCGATGCGATCGAACCGATCGGACTGCGCCGTCCGGGGATGTCGTGCGTGGTTAAGCCGCGACGGGGATTGGCCCGGAACGTTGGAAATCGAACTCGTGGCGATCTCGGGCAGGTCATGGCTGGACTGGTTGGGTGGAGGTGAAGTGGGTGGGGTGAAACGTTCTGGAACCGATTCCAACAGTGGCCCGAAACCACAACGTTTGTCAATACCCCGAGCACAGAGTGGTGAATTCATCAACAGACATCGTGGTAGGGTTCTCGGCCTGACAACGGCTACTGACAAACACTGGAATCGGTTCCAGCACCTGCGGTCTGGGCAGTGTTCCTGGCTGGCTGTGCCATGCTGGATGGATAAGCGCGAGGGAGAGCCACATGGCGGCGACGATCAAGGATGTCGCCCGGCTGGCCGGGGTGTCGCAGTCGTCGGTGTGTCGCGCCCTGGCCGCGCCGGACCAGGTGCGCCCCGCCACCCGGGAGCGCGTGCACCAAGCCGCCGCGCAGCTGGGCTACCGGCCCAACCGGGTCGCCCGCAGCCTCAGCACCGGCCGTACCGGCAATATCGGCCTGGTGCTGCCCGACATTGCCAACCCGTTCTTCCCCGGGGTCGTCAAGGCCGTCCAGCGCCGGGCGCGGGAGTTCGATCTCGCGGTGCTCCTCGCCGACACCGACGAGGACCCGGCCGCCGAGCTCGAGCTCATCCGCACGATGACAAAACAGGTGGACGGCTTCCTGCTGTGCTCCCCGCGCGCCAGCGACAAGGACCTGCGGTCCGTCAGTGGCGACACCCCAGTCGTCTTCGTCAACCGCCGCGTGGGCCACCTGCCATCGGTGAATTTCGACAGCGCCGACGGCATCCGTCAGGCGATCACCCACCTCGCCGCGCTTGGCCACCGGCGGGTGGCGTACGTCGCCGGCCCCCGCAGCTCGTGGGTCAACCGAGAGCGTCTCCGCAGCATCAGGAGTGTGGCGACGGGAATGGACCTCGAGGTCGTCGAAGCCGGCAACGTGACACCCACCCTCGAAGGTGGCATCGCGGTCGCCGACCAGATCCTCGCCGCCTCGGTCACCGCCGTGATCGCGTTCAACGACATGATCGGCCTCGGGCTCCTCAGCGGGTTCAACACCCGCGGCGTGAACGTGCCCGCCGACATCAGCGTCGTCGGGTTCGACAACATCCCCACCGCAGGCCTGGTGAGCCCGCCGCTGACCAGCGTAGACATGCCCAAGGAGCAGTGTGGCAGGTCGGGCGTCGAGCTACTGGTTCAACTTCTCAACGATCGGGAAGGCCGGGCCAGCTCCCGCAGGCTGCTTCCCACTCAGCTCATCGTGCGCGGCTCGACCGGACCCGCAGCCCGGACCTGAAGCCCGCAACACCGCCGAGAGGTCGCACAACCGTCCCAACGCGGTTTGCCACAAGCACCCCGAGGCGTGCTGAGATGAGCCACAAAAAGGAGCGGGCGAAATCGGTTGATCTCGCCCGCTCCTTCCTGGATAGCTCAGCAACCCGCTCCCAGCCGGCAAGCCGGGCTACATCGGGCGCACCACCTTCAGACTATGGGTTGATCATGCCCTTCGAGACGGCCAGGGTGTGGTTCTCCCCGAACACGTTGAGCTCGTGGACTCCGACCTTGACGTTCTCGGTGGTACCCAGGATCTTCAGCCTGACTGCGTTCGTCAGCACTCGGTCGAAGGTGACGTAGTCAGCCGTGTACGCGGTGGTGTTCGTGCTCCGGTCGACCAGCGGCAGCCACGTGTTCGTAGCGATGTCCTTGTACTCCAGCGTGTACTGGACGGCGTTGTCCTTCGTGAACGCGCGCCCGAGCTCCTTCCACTGGATCTGCGCAGCAGAGATGTAGAAGATCGTCCCGAAGCCCCTGATGTACGTGGGTGCGGTGTCGCTGTCGGCCGGCTCCCACCAGGTGGACAGGGAGCGGTCCCCTCCGTAGTACGGATTGCGCCCCGGGGCGTAGCTGCTCGTCCAGTACGCCTGGCTGTTGGTGGCCACGTTGTAGAGCCCGACGTCGTCCCGGCCCGAGATCTTCTTCCCGGGGGCCATTTGCGGCGTGTTGGACAACTCGCAATCGATCGTGCCCTTCTTCGGGCCGGCGGGAATCACGTTGCAGACGTCCATTCCCAGCCGCCGCTCGAAGAACTCCTCGTAGGCGATGACGTAGGTGTAGAAGAACACCAGGTTGCCGGACTCGTCGAGTACGAAACTGCCGTGCCCGGCGTTCGGATACACCGCACTGGGGTGGTTGTCGCCGTAGCCGATCGGGTTCTGCTGCGTTTCCTTGAACCCGGAGAGCGGCTTGTCCGACGACATGACCCCGGTCGAGTACGTGGTGAACTCGGTGCCGCCGGACGCGACCGAGAGATAGTACGTGTCGCCCACCTTGAACAGCTGCGAACCCTCCACGTACCCATGCGTGTATGTCGCCTTGTTGTCACCGATGTGCTGCCACTCCTGGCGCGGGTCGAAGGTCCACAGCACCACCGAGTCGCTGATCAGCTGCCGAGGATTGTTCGGGTCGAGCTCGGCGCCCATGATCGGCGAGCCGATGTTGTACGTCAGGTACAGCCGACCGTCCGTGTCGAGGAAGAACTGCACGTCGCCGACGCTCAGGGTCTGGCCGTTCGGGCGCAGGAAACTCCCCATGCTGGTCCACGGCCCGGTGGGCGAGTCCGCCTGATAGACCGGCGTGTTGTTGCCGGCCATGTAGAACTTGTCGCCGACCTGCGCCACGGTCGGCGCGACCACGCCCAGGTTCATCTGGTGGGGCGTCCAGGTGAGGTAGTCGGTGGTCGACCAGACGGTGCGGTTGTTGTTCGGCGCGTTCTGCATGGCACCGGACGCGTAGAGGTAGATGGTCCCGTCGACGTTCAGCGCGGACCAGTCCGCCCCGGTCCGGGCCGAGTTCTCCGAGATCCTGCTGAAACCGACGGTGGATCGGCTCGCGAGAGTCCGCCCGGACGCCGCCGTCCACGTCTCCTGGTTCAAGCTGGCTGGGATCTGCGAGGTGTTCGCGACATTCGCGTCCGTCGGCGGCATCGTCCCCACGATGTTGCGGACCGCCATCCCCGGCAGATTGACCGGGTTCACGTACGTCTGCGTCATGTCGACACCGGCCAGCGGCACCTTGGCGGACGGGGTCTGTGGTCCGCCGCCCGGCGCTGCCGGCGGCGCGGGCTTCTCCGCCGCGGCCGGCACGATCGGTGTCAGTTGGCCAATCCCTACTCCTACCGCGAGAGCGAGGCCGATAGCCGCTGCACTTCGTCGACTCACTCCAGCGGTTCTCTCGATAGCCATTGGGCTCCTAACCTTCTCTGGGTTGCCGAAACTCCGAACGGGGACAACTTCCTTGCCGCCGACACCCGGTGCGCCGGTGTGTCAGCCAGATCAGACGAAGCGCCAGAGGTGGTCGTCGGCGCCGTTGTCGTCCTCGAGCACGACCTGCGCTCCGGTGGCCGTGGAGGCCTCCGTGACGCTGAGGACCCGGCCGCCGACGGCGCACTGGATCCGGAAGTAGCCGTCGGTGCCGTAGCGCAGCCGCCACCGGTGGTCGCCGGCGCCGTTGTCGGCCCACTGCACGACGTGGGCGCCGTCGCTGCCGGCGTCCCCCTCGACGCCGAGGACCTTGCCGCTGTGCGTGTTGCGCAGCCGCAGGTAGCCGCCGGTGTCCACGACGGCGGTCCAGCGGTGGTCGGCGGCGCCCGTGTCACCCCGCTGGACGACCGGCGCGCCGTCGGCGGTCGACATGTCCGCCACTCCGAGCACCAGCCCGCTGGCCCGGTTCTGGATGCGGCAGACGCCGTTGGGCACGAACCGCCACTGGTTGTCCGGCGTGCCGTTGTCGCTGTCCTGCACCGCTTGCGCGCCCCAGGCGGTCGAGCCGTCGAGAACGGCGAGCAGCTTGCCGGTGTGCACGTTTCGCAGCTTGTGGGACCCGTCGCCGACGTCGACCACGGTCCACAGGTGGTCGGCGGTGCCGTTGTCGCTCCATTGCAGGACACGGGCGTTGTCGGCGGTGGACATGTTCTCCACACCGAGGACCTTGCCGCTGTTGACGTTGCGCAGCCGGAGGGCGTTCCCGTCGACCACGAGTTGCCAGTCGTGGTCCGCGGTCCCGGTGTCGCCCCACTGCAGTGCCAGCCCGCCGTCGGCCAGCGACATGTCCCGGATGCCCAGGACCAGGCCGGTGGCGGCGTTGACGAGGCGGAAGCTCGGCGGGCTCTCGCCACCCGGGCCGGTGGCCCAGTAGACGGTGTAGTTGTGCCCGTGGGCGTCGTAGAACGGCCCGAGGTCGACGGTGCTTCCGTTCGCGGTGGCGGTGAAGGCGAGCGCGTCGGAGCCGGCGCGGGTGATCGAGGCGGGGTCGAGCGACGGCAGGCCGCTCAGGGTTGCGTCACCGTAGTTGCCGGAGAGCACCACCGGGCCGTACGTGATCGCGGCGATGTCGGCGTTGTCGTTGCTGGCCTCCACCACGACCCGCATCGGCAGGCGGACCGTGACGACGTCCCCCGGCGCCCAGGACCGGGTGAGGCTGGCGTACGTCCCGGGCGTGGTGGCGATGTCCTGCGCCGCGCCGTTGACCTGGATGCTGGCCCCGTCGGTCCAGGCCGGGATCCGGATACGCATCGTCCACGACTTCCTGACGTTGCCGCGGACGGTGAGGGTGGTGGTGTCGCTGACCGGATAGGAGGTGTGCTGTTCCACCACGATGCCGCGCTGCGACCAGACCAGCCGCGACGGCAGGAACAGGTTCACCGTCAGGGTGCTGCCGCTGTGGAAGTAGATGGAGTCCGCCAGCTTGGTGTTGGTCTCGATGCCGGTGCCCTGGCAGCACCAGAAGGAGTCGTAGTCCGTGCTCCAGGTGCCGCCGCCCCAGGCCGGCCCCACACCCCGGCGGCCACCCGGGTTCAGCGGCGTGAAGTACGTGATGTGCCCGTGCTCGTCGGCCGGGTTCTGCTGACCGATGAGATGGTTGAGCAGAGCCCGCTCGTAGTAGTCGAAGTAGGCGACCCGGTCCGGGTCCAGCAGCCACAGCTCTCGCGTCAGCTTGAGCATGTTGTAGGTGTTGCACGCCTCGCAGGTGTCCTGTCGCAGGTAGCCGGCGATGGCGTTCGGAGCCCGGAAGTGCTCGGCCTGGCTGTTGCCGCCGATGGCGTACGTGTGGGCGCCGACCGTGATGTCCCAGGCGTTGCTGGCGATGTCGCGGTAGCGGGTGGTGCCGGTGGCCTTGAACTCCCGGGCCGCGCCGATCCATTTCGGTACCTGGGTGTTGGCGTGCAGCCCGTTGAGCTGGTCCTGGTTGGCGGCGAGCGGGTTCAGCACGGCGGCGTGGTCGAAGCGCTGGGCGACGGTGAGCCAGCGGTCGTCGCCGGTCTGCTGGTAGAGGTCAGCCAGGACGGCGCTCATGCCGCCGAACTCGGTACCCAGCATGGCCTGCATCTGGGTGGTGGTGAGTCGGCTGGTGCGTTCGTCGACCCAGCCGGCCAGCGCCAGGAGCACGTCGCGGGCCTGCGTGTTGTCCATGTGCACCCAGACGTCGAGCAGACCCACCAGGGTCTTGTGTATGCAGTAGTACGGCACGTTGCCGTTGCGCAGCGTCCGTGCCTCCAGGGCGGTGAAGTCCGACTCCGGGAATCCGGACAGATATCCCGGGGTGAACCCGACGGCGGCGTTGTTGGCCTGGCACTTCGCCAGCTCGGCCACCATCTGGTCGGCCTTGTCCCGGCAGGTGGTGTCGCCGAGCACCGCCCACGCCTGGGCCCAGGCCGTCAGGAAGTGCCCCTGCATGTGGGTGCGGAACGGGAACGTCGGGCTGTCCCAGCCACCGTTCGGCGCGGCGTCGCCGGTGGGCAGGCCGTGATTGGCACGGAAGTTGTAGAGCAGCCGGTCCACGTCGACGAAGCGCAGGTAGTTCACGGTGCGGGTCTGGTTGTCCAGCCAGCGGCTCGGGGTCAGGCGGACCTGGCTGAGGTCGAACGGGAGAGCGCCGGCCCCGACGTCCGGCCGCGCCGGTCGTACGGCCGCGATCGCCGCGGTGCCCAGGGCGAAGGTTCCGGTGGCCGAGGCGGCGGCGATACCGGCGGCTTGCAACAGCCGGCGTCGACTGAGCGATCCCGATGACACGATGCCTCCTGGGGGTTGGGGAGAGGGCGGGTTTCCACCGGCCCATCGGCCGGGCGGGACCGGTGGCCGGGGGTGCGGACGCGGTGCGCACCGCACTGGTCCGAGACTTCCGGGGCCCGCCGTGTCGGGCGGACACCGGAAGTTGCGGCGTTATCTGATGTTGGCCGCGCCGGGCGTGGGGACCGTGGTCGTGACGAAGTCACGGCAGAGGCTGTCGGTGTCGCTGCCGTCGAGCCAGCGGGCGTTGCTGCGACCCGGGTTGGCGGCCGCGCCGGCCACCACCGCGATGCAGCCACCGCCGGCCTGGTCGGCCTCGAGGACGGCGAGCTCGGGGCTGGTGATGGTGCCGTTACCGCTCGAGCTGCTCTGCTGAGAGCCGTAGACGATGGCGTCGACGACCACCGAGCCGCTGGCGTCCCGCAGCGCGACCGAACCCGCGCTGACCGAGAGGCTGCCACCGAACCATTGGTCGGGTGCCGGAGACCCCTGGTAGCCCGCCGTGGTTATCTGCGGACCGACCACGGGCGCGCCGGTCGGGTGGTCGTTGGCGAGGGGCTGGTCGAGAGCGACGCCGGCCCCGAGCGCCTGCACCGACACGCCACTGCTGTGCGGCCGGGCGGTCGGCGGCCAGAAGCTGACGCCGGTACCGCGGCCGGCCAGGTCGACGGCGGACCGGTGGGCGAACCGCAGCGGCGCGGTCAGGTCGACGCCGGTGCCGTTGGCGCCGGTGGTGCCGATGGCCGCGACCGTGACGGTCTCCTTGTATTCCCCAGCGTCCACCGTGAGGGTGTCACCGACGGTCAGGTTGGCGTTGGCCGCGACCTTGAGGTTGGTCGCGCCCGCGGCCGCCGGTGCCGACAGGGTAGTCTGGGTGGCCGCCTTGCCGACCGAGGTGACGGTCGCCTGCTCGTAGCCAGCGCCCGTGTCGATGCCGATCTGCTGACCGACGGTGAAGCCGGCCGCGCTGGTGACCGGGATGGTGGTGGACCCGGCGGGGATCGTGATCGAGCCGTGGGTGACCGGCACGAACAGGGTGGTCGCGGCGCTGGCCGCCGAGCCGACGCCGACGACCGTACGGGTCTCCCGGGTTGAGCCGGTGCCGACCTGGATCTGCTGGCCGACGGCGAGGCCGGTGGTGCTCCGGACGTTGACGGTGGTCGCACCGGCGGCGGTGGGAGCCGCCAGCCCCGAGCCGGAGAGGCCGAGCAGGTAGTAGTCGCCGCTCGCCAGCTTCGTCCCGGCTGGGATCGTGGCCAGCGTGACGGCGGCCGAGCCGCTCGGGGTGTTGGTCAGGGTCCAGTTGGAGAGGTCGACCTCGTCGGCGGAGGCGTTGTAGAGCTCGACGAACTGATCTGTCGCGTTGCTGCTGGTGCGGAACCGGACCTCGTTGATCCGGACCGGGAGGGCGCTGCGCACCGCCTGGCTGGTGACCGTCGACTGCCGGCCGCCGCGGGTCGGGTTCGTCCACTGGGCGCGGCCCGTCAGGTAGCCGGCGCTGGTCCTCGTCGAGGTGACGGTGAAGGTCGCGCTCACGCTCGCGCCGGGCGCGACCGGGTCCTCGAAGGTTACTGAGGTGTCGTCGGTGCCCTTGACCACGGCGGTCCAGCCGGCCGGCGTGGACAGGCTCAACTTGACGCCCACCGCCCTGGAACCCGTGGTGTTCGTGAAGGTCTGGGTGACCTCCTGGGCCGTACCCGGGGTGAACGTGGTGGCCCGCGACAGGCTGAGCCGCTGCACGTCGTACTTCGCGGCCACGACGTTGGCCTGGACGGCGTCGATGGTGGCGTCGGTCGGGTATCCGCTCGTCATCACACCCTCGTAGAAGGTGCCGGCCGAACCGTTGCCGTTGTCGCCGCCGTTGCCGAGCTGGATGGCGCCCCGCCGGTGCATCGGGAAGTAGTTGCTGTTGGTGAGGGAGCCGGGGCGGATCCCGCTGTAGTAGGTGGTCAGCGGGCCCTGCTGTGCGTTGCCGCCGCGCAGGTCCCACTGGTTGCCGCCACCGCCGTTGACCACCCCCGTCACGAAGCGCCAGGAGTCGATGGTCGGGGTGGCGTCGTTCTGCCGGGCGTTGTATCCGGAGAACAGTCCGGCCTCCATGTCGGACATGATCCATGGGCCGGGGCCGGTGCCGCGCCCCCAGGCGGTGGCGGTGCCGAAATAGACGGTCTCCATGGTGCCGGTGCCCACCGCGCGGCTGTTGGTGGAGGTGTTGCCGTAGTTGTAGCAGCAGCCGCTGTCGTAGTGGGTGCCGTCGAAGACCGTGTAGATCCCCTCCGGCTCGTCCTCCTTCGCGAGGTGCGAGGCGTCGTTGTTGCGGTACCCCATGCCCGGGATGATGTAGACGCCGTACGCCTTGTGGCCGCCGATCGTGATCGGCGCCGTGTCGGCGATCGAGAGGGTGTTGTAGCCGCCCACGTCGGGGCCGCGGAAGGTGCCGGGAGGTGCCTGGTAGAGGTGGTTGCCGTTACCGGACTGGTCGTAGATGACGGTGATCAGGCAGAGTGTTTTCGCGCAGAACGTGTCCTGGGCGTCCGCGTCGGCGTATCCGCCGGCGTCGGCGAACGGCAGCGCGACGGGGGCGACCACGCCGATGTCCTTGACGGCGTCGTCGGAGGTGCGCCGGACCTGGTAGAGCGGGCCGTCGTAGGACGCGTACAGGGCGCGGGTCGAGCTGTGCGCGGCGACGCAGGGGGTGCCACCCGCGGCGTAGATGTCACATGGTCCCTCTGCCCTGGGCGGCGCGGCCGGCTTCGTGGCCTGCGCCGCCTGCGCCATCGTCAGCGTCGCGCCGACCAGGGCGAGCGCCACGGCGGTACGCGCGGCGAGGGTTCGTGTGCGTGCGGGGGCTCTGACCATGTCGCAACAGCTCCTCTTCGCGAGTCCTGAGGGTGGGACGGGCGCTTGCGGTGCCCACCGGCGACGCCCGGTGGCGGTGCTCCTCGGGCCGTCGGGTGGGCGGTCGCGGTGGTGGGGGTTTCTGTTACCGCGGGCGGAATCGCATCAGGTGGGAAGCGCTCTGTTCCGCGCTATCTGCAGGTATTGCTGTTACCGCTAACTAGCGTGAGTTGGGGTGCTGGTGTTCGCCTATCAGAGCAGGGTGCAGCAGCCCTTCGGTGGGCAGGTGTTCGACATGATTAGCGGGTTGTGGCATGAATGTTAGCGTTAACACACGGCGGTCAATTCATTGAAACATCGCCGGTACATTGGTGTCAATCGACGTTAACGCCTGGCACTATGGTCGCGCTCCCATTGGGTCGTCAGGCCTCGGCGGGGCGTACCCGGTCGTGCTCGGGGTCGGAAAGACGGTGATCGACGGTGGGGGAGCCGCGGTCGGGGTTGGCAGAACTCACCCTGCGGCGGACTGGCCGAGCACCGCTCGCCGGAATCCCGCCGCGTGCTCGTGCAGCGCTTCCGCGATCCGCGGCCCCGGGTCCTCGACGGATGCCGACAGCCGGAAATGCAGGAACAGCGGACCGGCCTGCCCCGTGGTCCGTCGCGCGACGGTCGCCGCGAGCTCAGCCGGCTCGCTGGTCGACAAGACGTACGGGTAGCCGGCCGCCGAGGCGAGGCCAGCGAGGTCGTGTCGTTCGGAGCTGGTGGGTTGCCCGCCCGTCGACGCGTACCGGCCGTCGTCCAGGACGACGTGTGTGAGGGGGAGTTCGGGCATGGCGCCGATGGTGCACAGGACCGAGGTGTTCATGAGAACACTGCCGTCGCCGTCGATGACGATGACCGGGCGGTCGATGGCCGCGGCGATTCCGGCGCCGACCGCTGCCGCCAATCCCATCGATCCGGTCAGGTAGAGGTTGTGCGGGCGGTGGCCCAGGCTCTGCGCGATGCGGCAGGTGTACCCGGTCGTGCAGATCACCGGGGTGGTGGCGGCGGCATCGAGGATCGCCGCGATCGCTTGCCTCTTGCAGGTCACTTGGCGGCAGCCCATCCGAACAGGCCCGGCTTGATCAACAGCGCGGCGGTCCGTCCCGCGTCGACATCAGCGAGTGCGGCCGTGACGTCGCTTTCCGGATCCGACTCACCACATCGGTGTGCCGGAATCCCCATGGCTGCCAGCAGTTGTTCGGTGATGGCTCCCATGACCAGGTTCTCCTCGGTGGTGTCGAGCTCCGTGCCCCGCATCCCGACCACGAGCAACATCGCGAGCCGGTACGGGAGCACCAGGGAGGCGAGGGCGTTGACGCTCTGCCCGAGGCCGGAATTCTGCATCAGCACCACCGGCGTACGCCCGGCGAGGCAGGCTCCCGCCGCCATCGCCACCGCGGTGTCCTCACGAACGACGTTCTTGGTGGGGACGAGCTCGGCGAGCCGTTTGAGCAGTGGCGCCTGCAGACCGTCCGGCGTGAAGTAGAACGGCCCGGAAACGCGTATCGCCAGGCTCGTCGCCACCGTATCTGCCACCTGGAGGCCGGTGCGGGCTGTCACTTCCACGGTCATCTCGCGATCCAATCCGGGCCGGCTCGTGGCCTATAGCTGGTTATGGGAGCTGCGTGGTTTTCATTCATGCGGTGATGGTGGGCAAGTTGCGTCGGCCCCGCCGTCTCGGCACCTTACCGCCCCGAATCTCGGGCGATAGGTCGCCCGAAGGGGGTGATCTCGGTGCGCTGCCGGAACGGCGTGGTGCGGCTGCGGGTCCGATGCAATGCGGTGGCCGTGTCCGAGGCGCTGGTTGCCAGGAACTGTCGGCGGATCGCGCGGTCGCCGGCAGACCGGAGCGGGCGGTGGCAGGGGGCCCCGGCAGCGGGTTCGCCGGGTCGGGCGGTGCGCCGGATCGATGCCCAGACGAGACACCCATTGCCGCTGACAAGTTCCCGAACCGAAGGATCGGTGTGGATTATCCGGACGAGGCAGGCAAGGGGTGTATATCACCAAATTAAATATCTCGATCTGTGCAAAAATGGCACCTGGGTGGACTTCGGCCGTCCTTATTACGTATGTCGAGGCGGGCTACCAGGCATGCGAATCTCGTGGCATCATCACCACCCAGCGGCCTCCAATGGGGACGACGTCCTCTGCTGGCCGCCCTGGCAGCCCGCGCCTCGCGGGCACGCTGGTTGGTCTTAGGGGAGGCCGAAATGGCTGGGCCGTTCTTTCGCGCGATAATCATCAACGACCCATCGCGCGCAGCGATCTTATCGCCATCGCCTCGATGATCGATCCACACATCGCAGTCGTCGGCAGTGGTTCACTGGCCCGCTCCGTGTGCTACTCGCTGGCAGCACTGCCGGCACCGGCACGACCGATCCGGGTCACGGTGCTCGCAAGGGGCGACGCGGCCGGTGAGCTCGCACGGATCTGCCAGGTCCGCGCGGCGGTGTCCGGTGCCTTCGCGGTCACCTTCGCGGCCGAGTCACTGCACGACGAGGTCGACGCGTTGGCCCGACTCCAGCCCGGCGTGCTGGTCTGCTGCACGTCGGCGCAGAGCCCGTACGAGAAGACCACCATGCCGTCGATGTGGACGGATCTGATCGCGCGGGCCGGCTTCGGAGTCACCCTGCCCCTGCAAACCGCCCTGATCGTCCGGCTCGCTCGGGCCGCCGCACAGGCCAGCCCACGGACGCTCGTCGTCAACGGCTGCTTTCCCGATGTCGCTAACCCGCTCCTGGCCGCTCTCGGCGTCCCGATCACGTGCGGCATCGGCAACGTGTCGACCCTCGCCGCCTGCCTACAGGCCGCCCTCGGCCAAGCGGACCAGCAGGACCTTGCCCTGCTCGGTCACCACGTCCACCTGTCCGAGCCCGGGCGTCCGCACGACGAGGTGCGGGCCTGGCACGCGGGGCGTCCGGTGCCCGACGTGACAGGTCTCCTGAGCCCCGCGCGGGCGATGGACCGGCGCGAGCTCAACGGCATCGCCGGACACGCCGCCGCTCGACTGCTGATCGCCCTCGTCACCGGTGCCGAGCTGCACACCAGCCTTCCCGGGCCGCTCGGGCTCCCCGGCGGATACCCGGTGGCCGTGTCCGGTGGATCCGTGGCGATGCGCCTCCCGCCCGGGATCACCCGTGCCGAGGCGGTCTCGTGGAACCTGCGGGTCGGCCGCGACGACGGCGTGCAGGTGGTCGACGGGCGGGTCGAATATTCGCCGCGGGCGATCGAGGTGCTCGCGCCGTACCTGCCTGAACTGGCGGCGGGATGGCCTGTCGCCGCGCTCGACGAGGCGTTCGAGCGGCTGACCGAGCTACGACGACGGCTGCGGCTCGTCCCGGCGGCTCCGGTCGTAGCCGCCGGGAGCGGCCCGATCTAAGGAGCATGAACGCAGATGGATTCGACAGCGTCGACGGCGACCAGTCGTAACCTCGTCATCGACTACTACGACCTGATCCCCGCCGCCGTTGCCCGGTGCGCGCCGCCACCCGCGGGCGCGTCCGGGACGCCGGCCTTCGCGCCGGCGTTCGAGCTGCCGGCGCTGGCCGACGACGTCCGGGAGTTCTTCGCGCCGGCGACCGCTCGGTGGCGCCGGCTGGGCGATTACGGTGGCCACCCCATCCAGTTCCTCGACCTCACCGGTAACCCGGGGACCCGGACGACGAAGACCTTCGCCTCGCTGGTGATGGTGGCGAGAGCGGTCGAACACATCCGGCGTACCGGTGAGCCGATCCGGATCTTCACCCCCACGTCGGCGAACAAGGGCATCGCGCTGCGTGACGCGGTCGGCCGGGCCATCGAGACCGGTCTGGTCAGGCCCGATCAGCTCTCCGTCGTCGTGCTCGCCCCGGAATCCACGCGCCACAAGTTCCGCCACGACCGGCTCGCCGCCGACCCGGCGCTGCGGGCGGCGAACCCGTTGCTGCGCTACGTCGGCGGTGCCCCGCAGGACGTCAAGACCCTCGGGCGTGCCTTCGTCGACAAGTACGCCACCGAAGCGTACGACCGGCACGGGGTCAACCTCTGGTACTCGCTGGACCTGCGCAACTACCTCGTGGCCGACGCGGCCCGTGCCGCCTTCGAAGCGGACGTGTCGCCCACCTCGGCGGCAGGACCGCGCTGGCACGCCCACTCGGTGTCCAGCGCGTACGGTCTGCTCGGCTACAACCTGGGCCGGGACGTGCTCGAGGCGGACGGCCGGGCGTTGCCCACCGACCGCCCGGGTTTCCTGCTCGTCCAGCACCTCGGCACACCCGACATGGTGCTCAACCTCAGGTGCGGCAGCTTCTCGCGGACGAAGATGCCCCCGTACCGGCGCGATCCGGTCAGCGGCGTGTCGGTGCAGGAGGCCGACCCGCGGTTCCCGGCGGCGACCGACGACCCGGCCGAGGTGCTCGACCCGACCTTCTACACGCACGAGCCGGCCACCTCACCGGCGATGAACCAGCTCATCCGGCGGTTCGGCGGCGACGGGATCGTCGTGTCGCGGCGCGAGTGCCTGACGCGCTACCCGATGCTGCGGGACTGGTTCGACGGCGACAGCCCGAACCTTCCGGCGGATCCGGAGCAGCTGCGGGAGTGGTCGATCGTCATGGGGCTGACCGGCGTGCTCAACGCCATCGACCGCGGGCTGGTCCCGCCAGGGCACGAGATCGTCCTGCACGGCAGCGGTTGCTACGGCGGGAGCGACTTCGTCCCGGCCGAGGCGGACGTCGAGGTCTCCACGCTCGACGACATCGCGCTGGCCGTGGGGGCCGGCCGATGACGGGCGAGACCATTCCGGCGGCCTTCGCCGCGCAGGTACGCCGGCATCCGGACCGTCCCGCGGTGCTGACCGAGGACGCCGAGGTGACGTACCGCCGACTTGCCGCGGCCGTCGCGGCGACCGCGACCACGATCGGGTCGGCCCGCGGAGGGCAGGTCGCGTTGCTGTGCCGGCACGGCGTCACCACCGTCACCGCGCTGCTGGCCGCGCTGGTGGCCGGCCGGGCGTACGTGCCGCTCGAGCCGAGCTTCCCGGACGGCCGGCTGGCGGGCATCCTCGCCGACAGCGCCGCCGACGTGCTGCTCGTCGACGCCGCTCACGCCGAGCGGGCCGAGCAGCTGGTGACGCTTGCGGACCGGCCCGGCCTGCGGGTGGTCGAGGTCGCCGACCACCACGACGCCCCGGATCTCGATTCGGTGCTCGCCGCGCTCACCAGCCCCGCCGAGCCGGACGACCCGGCCTACGTGCTGTACACCTCCGGCTCGACCGGTGCGCCGAAGGGTGTGGTGCAGAGCCACCGCAACGTGCTCTTCGGCATCGCCAACCATGTGCGCAACTTCGCGATCACACCCGACGACCGGACCAGCGTGCTCACATCGTTCGGCTACGACATGGCGATCACCGACACGTTCGGTGCCATCCTGTCGGGTGCCGCCGCGGTCCCGGTCGACATCCGTACGCACGGGCTCGGCCACCTGGCGCGAGCCCTGGCCCGGCACCGGGTCACCATCTACCACTCCACGCCGACCGTCTACCGCTACCTGAGCGCCAGCCTCGGGCAGGGCGGCAGGCTGCCCGACATCCGGGCGGTGCTCCTCGGCGGAGAGGAGGTCACCCGCCACGACGTGGAGCTGGCTCGGCGTCACTTCAGTCCCGACGCCGTGTTCGTCAACGGCTACGGCACCACCGAGATCAGCTTCGCGGCGCAGTACCACCTGCCCGCCGACGCGGCGCTCGACCGCACGGTCGTGCCGATCGGCTACCCGTTGGACGGCATCGAGGTGCTGCTGATCGACGAGTCCGGCGTGGCCGGTGACACCGGTGAGGTGGTGGTGCGTTGCCCGCACGTGGCGCTCGGCTACTGGCGGCTGCCGGGGCTGACCGCGCAGCGTTTCGGTGAGTGTGACGGCACGCGTACCTACCGGACCGGTGACCTCGCCCGGCGACTGCCGGACGGTCGCCTGGAGTTCCTGGGTCGCGCCGACCGGCTGGTGAAGATCCGCGGTCATCGCGTCGAACTTGGTGAGATCGAGGTGCAGCTCGCGGCGTTGCCCAGGGTCGGTCAGGCCGCCGTCGTGGCCCGGCCCCGCGCCGGAGAGGCCGACGGCGGGGAGACGGAGATCATCGGGTACGTCGTGCCCGCGCGCACCGAGCCGGCCGCCGGCTGCGACACCGCCGCGTCTGGCCCACTCGACCCGGCTGCCCTGCGCAGCGCGCTGGCCACGAACCTGCCCGACTTCATGGTGCCCCGCGCGGTGGCGCTGCTCGACGTACTGCCGATGGGAGCGACAGGCAAACTCGACGTCGCCGCGTTGCCGACGCCGCCGGTGTCGCAAGCGGAGGCGGAGGCGGCGGCCGACCCCGTCGAGCGGGCGGTCGCCGCCATCTGGGCCGATGTGCTGGGCCTGCCCCACGTCGACCGCGATGCCAGCTTCACCGAGTTGGGCGGGCATTCCCTGCTGCTGGCACTCGTGCAGGAGCGGCTCGAAACGGGCCTCGGGCACCGGGTGCCGCTCGCGCGGCTGTTCGAGCTGTCCACGGTGACCGCGCTCGCCGCATACCTGCGCACGGTCGGCACGCCCGCGAACGCCGCCCCCGACAGTGCGGCGGTCGGCGCGCCTGCTGCCACGGCCGGTGGTGACGCGGGGCTGGCCCGGGTCGCCGACCGGATGCGCCGCCGCCGTGCGGCCCGCACGGGGGAGAGGCGATGATCAGCGTCGATGACGACCGGATCGCGGTGATCGGTCTGGGGTGCCGGGTCCCGGGTGCCGCCGACACCAGGGCGTTGTGGCGCAACCTCTGCGCGGGCGAGGACTCGGTGCGCCGGTTCTCCCGGGCCGAGGTGCTTGCCGCCGGTGTGCCGGCCGACGTCGTCGACGACGTGAGTTTCGTGCCGGCGTTCGGCCACCTCGACGGGCTCACCGATTTCGACGCCGCGCTGTTCGGTTACCGCGACGACGAGGCGGCACTGCTCGATCCACAGCACCGGCTCTTCCTCGAGGTCGCCTGGTGGGCGCTGGAAGACGCCGGCTACGGCCGGGTCGACGCCACTACCCAGGTCGGTGTCTTCGGTGGCTGCGGCGCCAACCGGTACCTGCGTCACCACCTGCTCGGCAACCCCGCGGTGGGGCCCACCGGCGGATTCTGCGACGACTGGGACGACATCCTGGCCGGCGCCTCCAGCGACTACCTGCCGGCCCGGGTCGCGTACGCGTTGGGCTTGAGCGGACCGGCCGTCGCGATCCAGACCGCCTGTTCCTCCTCACTGGTCGCGGTGTGCCAGGCGGCGCAGAGCCTGCTCGACTTCCGGTGCGACATGGCGGTTGCGGGTGGGGCGTCGGTGGTCTCCACCCATCAGGCCGGCTACCGGCACCGGCCGGGTGGGACGCTCGCGACCGACGGCGTGTGCCGGCCGTACGACGCGGACGCCACCGGGCAGGTCTTCGGCAACGGCGCGGGGGCGGTCGTCCTCAAGCGCCTCGGTGACGCCGTGCACGACGGCGACCACATCTACGCGGTACTCCCCGGCTGGGCGGTCAACAACGACGGCGCCGATCGCGGCGACTTCACCGTGCCCGGGGTCGTCGGTCAGAGCGCGGTGGTCGCCGAGGCGCTCACCGCGGCCGACTGGCGCCCGGACGACCTCGGCTACCTCGAGGGGCACGGCAGCGGTACCGCAGTCGGTGACGCGATCGAGATCGAGGCGCTGACCCGGGTGTTCCGGTCCGGCACGGACCGGCGCGGATTCTGCGTGCTCGGCTCGATGAAGTCGAACGTGGGCAACCTCGACGCGGCTGCCGGCGTAGCCGGCTTGATCAAGGCCGTTCTCGCGGTGCACCACGGCGTGATCCCGGGAACCCTGCACTTCACCCGGCCCCATCGCGGAGTCGACCTGGAGGGTGGCCCCTTCGTCGTCACCACCGACGCACGCCCGTGGACGGGTACCCGCCGCGGCGGGGTCAGCTCGTTCGGGCTCGGCGGCACCAACGCGCACGTCCTCGTCGAGCAGGCCCCGGCACCGCTCGCGTCTTCCGGCGGCACCGACTGGGCGTTGCTGCCGCTCAGCGCCGCCACCGACGAGGCGCTGCGGGATCTCGCCGCCCGGCTGGCCGACCACCTCACCGGCGAGCCCGGCGACACCAACGCCGACGCGGCCTCCCTCACCGACGTGGCGTTCACCCTCGCCGCCGGCCGGCGGCGGCTGGCTCACCGCGAGGCGGTCGTCGCCCGGGACGTCGTACAGGCGGCGGAGGGGCTGCGGACCGTCGCCGATGGGCAGGTCCCGTCCCTGCCGGCCGAGGTGCCGGTCGCGCTCCGTGAGCGGGCCGGCGGGTGGCGTGCCGGCGGTGAGCCGCCCGTGGGATCGGGTCGGCGGGTGCCGCTGCCGGGCTACCCGTTCCAGCGTCGACGGCACTGGATCGACCGGGTGGGCGCCGCACAGCTCGCCGGGGGTCGGCTGTGAGGGCCGCGACGTCGCCGGCCGGAACCGTACGGTGGTTCGCCGGGGTGGGCGGCCGCCGGGACGGCGCCGAACTGCTGCTGTGTCTGCCACCTGCCGGTGCCGGCCCGAGCAGCTTCCGCGACTGGCCGGCGTCGCTGCCCGCCACGGTCGAGATGCAGGTGCTGGCTCTCCCCGGCCGCGAGGCACGGATCGGCGAGCCGCCGGAGTTCACCCTCGACCAGGTGGTCGACGCGGTGTGCCGACGCGCCGACCGACCGTTCGCGATGTACGGGCACAGCCTCGGCGGCCTGCTCGCCTTCGAGGTGGTCCGCGAGCTGCGCCGGCGGCGGGCTCCGATGCCTCGGCGGCTCTACCTCGGCGCGGCCCGGCCACCGCACCTACCCAAGACCATGGCTGACCTGGCCGATGCACCGGAGCCGGAGCTGCTGGCCCGCATCGCCGCCATGGGTGGGTTGCCCGAGACCGTGCGGGTGAACCGCGAGCTGCTCGAGATCTTCGTACCCGTGCTCCGGGCCGACCTGCGGTGGCTGAGCCGGTACGCGTACCGCGACGAGGAGCCGCTGCCGGTGCCGCTGGTGTGCCTCGCCGGTCGCGGCGACGCCGACGCAGGGCCGAGCCGGATGCGGGAATGGGCGCGACACACCACAGCGGAGTTCGCTCTGCACACCATCGATGGCGGCCACATGTTCCTTCAGGACCGGGCGCCCCACGTCGCCGCGCTCGTCGCCGCCGACCTGGTGAAGGCCACCGGGGCCGGCCGAGCGGGCGAAACCGCTCGACCCGTCCCGCCGACCGATGATCTCCCGCCGGGGGAGCATCTCGTGCCGCTCGGCGACGGTGGGTGGGCGGTGTGGCGCGAAGCGGTCCTGCGGGCCGCCGGGTTCCCGGGCGCGGACATGCTGCGCCTGTCCGCGCCCGACCTGGCCGCCGTCGCCGACGCCCATCTCGACGGCGCGGCGACCGGAGAGCAACTCGCCGCCGCCCTGTCGAGCACGGTCGCCGCGACCAGCGAGGTGATCTACGAACTGGCCGGTGATCCACGCTTTCGTGAGGCGGTGACGTGGCAGAACCTCAACGCGCTGGTCGCACTCGACGCGGTGCGCCGGGGCGGGCCGGACGAACGCAGCCACGACAAGCGCCGCGCCCGGGAGCAGGTCATCGCCCGCTACTGGCAGCGGTACGCCGCGAAGAACGACACGATCGGCTTCTTCGGGCCGATCTGCTGGGTCGGCATCTCCGCCGCCGACACCACCACGGTGACCCCCGGCCCGGCGCTGACCCGCGAGCGCATGGTGGCCTTCGAGTGGCGGGCGCTGGCCGCCTTCGGTGACCGGATCGCCGCCGATCCGGCCGTACGGCGGTGGCTGCCGGCAGGTCTGCACGTGCACCTCTGGCGCGACGGCGACCAGCGGATCCTGCGGCCGGCGGCGCCGCCGGTGGAGCTCTCCCCGGCCGAAGCCGCCGTCCTCGGTCTGCTCGACGGGCGGCGTCCCGTGATCGAGGTGGCGGCGGAGCTGGTGGCGCGGGAACCGCAGCGCGGGTCGGGGCTGCGCAAGGTGGACGACGTGTACCTGGTGCTCGACCAACTCGTCGAGCGTGGGCTGGTGTGGTGGGGCTGCGACCTGCCGATGGACGCGCGCGCGGAAGCGCGGCTGACGGAGCTGATCGAGGGCGTCGGCGACCAGGAGGTTCGGGCGGCGGTCGCGGCGGACTACGCCCGGCTTCGCGCCGCCCGGGATGCGGTCGCCGACGCCGCCGGCGACCCCGGTCGGTTGCGTGCCGCACTGGACGTGTTGCATGCCGAGTTCGTCGCGGTGACCGGCGCGCCCGCTGTGCACCGCGAGGGCGAGACGTACGCGGGCCGGTCGGTCTGCTACGAGGACACCGTCCGTGACCTCGACGTCGAGCTGGGCGCGTCGGTGCTCGACGGTGTCGCCGCCCCGCTCGGTGTGCTTCTCCAGGTGGCGCGGTGGCTGACCGTCGAGCTGGCCGACGCGTACGGTGCCGCCTTCCGGAACCTCTACGCGGAGCTCGCGGCGGAGCTCGGGTCGGCGGAGGTGCCCTTCGCCGAGCTGTGGTACCTGGCCCAGGGCCTGCTGTTCGGCGAGGGTGACCGGCCGGTTGACACGGTGTCGGCGGAGCTGGCGGCACGGTTCGCGGCCCTCGCCGGCCTCACCGACGTTCCGGCGGGCACCAGCGTGGTGCGGCTGCGGACGCCGGACCTGGCCGAGCGGGTCGCCGAGGTGTTCCCGGCGGACCGGCCCGGCTGGTCGGCCGGCCGGATCCACAGCCCCGACCTGCAGTTCTGCGCGGACAGCGTGGCGGCGCTCGCCCGCGGGGACTGCCTCGCCGTCCTCGGCGAGATGCACGCGGCCTGGTCCACCCTGGACAGCGGCGTGTTCGTCTCCGGCCACGAGGCACCCGACCGGCTGCGCGAATGGCTCGCCGCCGATCTGGGCGCCGGTCGGGTACGGCTGCTGTTTCCGCCGTCGTCGCCCAGGCTCACCGCCCGGGTCGGTTTCCGGCTGCACCATCGCACCGACACCCGGCTCGGATTCCTTCCCGCCCCGGGGGCCGACGCCCGGCTCGTGCCGATCACCGCGTTGCGGGTCCGGGACGTGGCGGGCGAGCTGGTCGTGGACGGTGCCGGCCGGGCCCCCACCCCGGTGGTGGAGATGTTCAGCGAGCTGCTGTCGATGCACGCGTCCGAGGCGTTCAAGTTGGTCAGCACGGCCACGCACACCCCCCGGATCGTGATCGACCGGCTGGTGGTGGTCCGGGAGACGTGGCGGACGACAGCCGATGAGTGCGGGCTGGCCGATGCCACCGGCAGCCTCGGGCGGTATCTCGCGGTCCGCCGGTGGCGGCGCGCGCTCGGGCTACCCGAACAGGTCTACGTGAAGCTGGCGACCGAGATCAAACCCTGTTACGTGGATCTGTCCAGCCCGCTGTTCGCCTCGTCGTTGTGCGCGATGGTGCGGGCCGCGCGCCAGCGCGCCGGCGGCGGGGTCGCGCTCGTGGTGAGCGAGGCGCTGCCTGGACCGCATCAGGCGTGGGTTCCCGACGCCGACGGGCTCCGGTACCAGTCCGAGCTGCGGTTGCAGGTGGTCGACCCCGCGCCGCCCCGCACCTGGGGAGTGAACCAGTGACGAACAGCGACATCGCCGGTGAGCGGCTGCCGTATCCGGAGCGGACCCTGGCGGAGCTGATTCTGTCGACAGCTGCCCGGCGCGGTGACGCGGTCGCCGTGCGGCAGTGGGACGAGCGGCTCAGCTACGCCGAGCTCACCGAACGGGCGGCGGTGCTCGCCGGGACGCTGCGCCGGCTCGGCGTCGGCCCGGAGACGCCGGTGGGCATCTGCGCGGAACGCCGGCCGTACCTGCTGGTCGCGGTGCTCGGCGTGCTTCTCGCCGGCGGCTGTTACGTGCCGTTGGACCGTGCGCATCCGTGGCGGCGGCGCGCCGAGGTCGTGGCCGACGCGGGCATCACCGTCGCGGTGGTGGATCCGGCCGGCCGCGAGGCGCTGTCCGACGTGGCGGTGACGCTGGTCGACGTGACGTTGGCCGAGGACGCCGCTGCCGCGCCGGTGGGTCCGGCGTCCTGCCCGGCGCTGCCGGACAACGCGGCGTACGTGCTCTACACGTCCGGTTCCACGGGTCGACCCAAGGGGGTCGTGGTCAGCCACCGCAGCGTGGTCGCCCACGTCACCGCGTTCGGCGCCCACACCGGCGCCGACGAACGGATCCGCGCCTTCGGCTTCGCGTCGTTGGGGTTCGACGCGTCCGTGCAGGACCTGTTCATTCCGTTGGTGGTGGGCGGCGAGATCGCGCTGGTGCCGGACGCCGACCGGGTGGACCCCGCCCGGTTGCACCGTTTCGCTCAGGCGCACGAGGTCACCTGGGGCTGTGTGCCGGCGGCCCTGCTGCCACTGCTGGACCCGACGGAACTGCCGCACTGGCGTACGGTCTTCACCGGCGTGGAGGCGCCCGACCCGGCACAGGTGCAACGGTGGGCCGGACCGGCAGACCGGCCGGTGCGCCGGTTCTCCAACGGCTACGGACCGACCGAGGCCACGGTCTGCGTCACCAGCTTCACCGCCACCGGCCGCTGGGACCGGCCGTTGCCGATGGGTCGTCCGCTGCCCAACCACCGGATCTACCTGGTCGACGAGCATGGCGTGCAGGTGCCCGCCGGCACGCCGGGCGAGGTACTGATCGGTGGCGTCGGGTTGGCCCGCGGTTACCTCGGTCGGCCCGGCCTGACCGCGGAACGGTTCGTGCCCGACCCGTACTCCGGCGAGGCCGGGGCGCGGCTCTACCGCACCGGTGACCGTGCCGTAGAGCTGCCCGATGGTGAGTTGCTGTTCCTCGGCCGGACCGACCGGCAGGTCAAGATCCGAGGCCAGCGGGTGGAACTCGACGAGATCGAGCACGTGCTGTGCGGACACCGGCGGGTACGGGAGGCGGCGGTCGTCGCGGTGGGGCCGGACGTGAACCGGGAACTCGTCGCGGTGCTGGTGCCGGTCGGCGAGCCGTCCGACGACGAGGTGCTGGCGTACCTTCGCCGACGCCTTCCCGATGTGATGGTGCCACGCCGGATCGTCCGGGTACCCGCGCTGCCGTTGAACACCGCCGGCAAGCGGGACGCGGCCCGGCTGCGTGAGGTCGCCACCGCCGGTGCGGGGGAGCGGCCGGCGACACCGGGCGCCCAGGCGGCCGGTGACCTCGAAGCCGCCGTCGCCGACGTGTGGCGGCGTGTGCTCGGCGCTCCCGCCGACCCCGACGACGACTTCTTCGCCGCCGGTGGTGACTCGCTGACCGCGATGCGACTGGTCGCCACGCTCCGCGCCGAACTGGGCCGGGAAGTCGCCGTGGAGGACGTCTTCGATGCCCGCACGCTTGGCGTTCTCACCGCCCGGGTGGCCGCCGTGACGCCGCTCGCCGAGCCCGAGCTGACGGTGGGCCATCCGCCGACGCTCTCACCGGCACAGCGCCGGCTGTGGTTCCTCGACCAGCTCGCGCCCGACTCGGCCGCATACAACACCGCGATGGCGGAGCGGCTGTGTGGCCCGCTCGACGTGGCTGCGCTGCGCGCCGCGTTGACCGCGGTCGTGCGCCGGCACGACGTGCTGCGCTGGCGCATCACCCGGGTCGCCGGCGCCCCGCACGTGACCTGTGACCCGCCGGGCGACGCCCCGCTGCCGGTGGTCGACCTGTCCACCCTGACCGTGGACCGGCGCGAAGCCGAGCTGCGCGGCGGACTTCAGGCGTGCGCGGCGACCCGGTTCGACCTGGCGACCGGCCCGCTGTGGCGGGCGCAACTGTACCGGCTCGCCGACGACGAGTACGTGTTCGCGATGGCGTTCCACCACGCGGTCTTCGACGGCTGGTCGCAGGCGGTGTTCTACGCGCAGCTCGGCGCGGCGTACGCGGCGGCGCGAGCGACCGGGCCGGTGGGCGACGTCGCGGCCGGCCTCGGGCCGCTGCCGGCCGGTTACGCCGACTACGCGGTGTGGCGTGCCGCCCGCGACCGCGCGCGTGGCGAGCAGGATCTCGCCTGGTGGAAGGAGCACCTGGCGGGTGCCCCGACCGTGCTGGACCTGCCCGCGGACCGGGTCCGCCCGGCCACCCAGACGTATCGCGGCGAGTTCGCCACCGCCTCGTTCCCACCCGAGGTCGACGGGCGGGTACGCGGGCTGGCCGCGTCGCTCGGCGCGACGCCGGCCACGGTGCTGCTCGCCGCGTTCGGTCAGGCGCTGCGCCGCCTGACCGGTGGGGCCGACCACGTCGTCGGTGCGGTCGTCGCCGACCGGCGGTTGGCCGCCGTCGCCGAACTCGTCGGCTTCTTCGTCGACATCGTCCCGGTACGCCTGCGTACGGACCCCGCGGCCAGCTTCACCGATCACGTGCGCGCGTGCCGGCAGGAACTGCTCGAGGTGCTGGCGCACCCCAACGCGCCGCTGGAGCGCATCGTCCAGGTGTTGGGGGTTCCGCGTGACCCGACCCGCTCGCCCCTGGTGCAGGTGCTGTTCAACGTGTTCAACTTCGCCGAACCGGCGCTCGACCTGCCGGGGATCGCCGCGCAGCGAGTGCCCGCCGCACTGCCGGGTTCCCCGTTCGATCTCACCGTCTACCTGGTCGAACGCGGTGGTGTGCTGGCGCTCGACGCCGTCTACAACCCGGATCTGTTCACGGCGGAGCGGATCGCCGCGCTCCTCGACGGCTACCTGGATCTGCTCGATCGGCTCACCGTCGCGCCGGGAGCGCCGACGGGCACGATCGGTCACCAGGGGGCAGCCGACGACACCACCGGCGCGCCCGCGGCCGGCCGAGACGATGCCGGTGGCGCGCTGTGGCGGGCCGCGCAGCGCGCTGTCCCGGCGTCGGGTGCGCCCCCACGGTCAGGGCCTGATTCCGTGGCGGCGCCCGCCGGCCCGCCGTCCGGGGTGGCTGCGGCCGCGCCGACGGGGGTTACCGAGGAGCTGGTCGCCCGGGTGTGGCGGGAGACGTTGGACGTGCCGCGGGTGCAGGCCACCGACACCTTCTTCGAGGTCGGCGGGCACAGCCTCGCGATGGCCGTGGTCCAGCACCGGCTGACCGAGGCGTTGGGGCGGGAGGTTCCGCTGGTGGACCTGTTCCGCTACTCCACGGTGCGGGAACTCGCCGCGTACCTGGACGGTGCGGGCGGCGGGGACGGGATCGATCTGGCCGTACAGCGGGCGACCTCCCGGCGGGAACGGATCCGCAACCGGAGCGAGGCCAGGGCGGCGAGTCGAGTGAGGGGGGCAACCAGTGTCGAGTGAGCAGCCGCAGTCCTACGGCGTCGAACCGATCGCCGTGGTGGGCATGGCCTGCCGGGTTCCCGGGGCGAAGGACGTCGACGAGTTCTGGCGCAACCTGGTGGCCGGGGTCGAGTCGGTGACCTGGTTCGACCGGGCGCACCAGCTCGCCCTCGGCGTGCCGGAGCACGAGGTCGACGATCCGCACTTCGTGCCCGCCGCGCCGGTTCTCGACGAGTACGACGCGTTCGACGCGCCGCTGTTCGGTCTCAGCGCCCGCGAGGCCCAGGTGGCCGACCCGCAGCATCGGCTCTTTCTGGAACTGGCGCACAGCGCCCTGGAGCACGCGGGCTACGACCCGTTCGCCGGCGGTCGATCCGTCGGTGTGTACGCGGGCACCGGCGGTGAGACGTACGCCTACGAGCATCTGCGTCCGAGCGGAGCCGGCGAGTTCCACATGGATCTGTCGATGTGGAACTTCCCCGACTACGTGGCGACGCTGACCTCGTACAAGTTGAACCTGCGCGGGCCCAGCCTGACCGTGCACACCGCGTGCTCGACCTCGCTGGTCGCCGCCCACCTGGCCTGTGAGGCCCTGCGTGGAGGTGAGTGCGACACCGCGATCGCCGGCGGCGTGTGCGTGGAGCTGCCGCACGGGCGCGGGCACCTGGTCCTCGACGGTGGGGTGATCTCCCGGGACGGGCACTGCCGGCCGTTCGACGCCGCGGCGTCGGGCACCATGTGGGGCTCGGGCGGAGGGGTGGTCGTTCTCAAGCGGCTGACCGACGCGCTCGCCGACGGCGACCACGTGTACGGGCTGATCCGCGGCAACGCCGTCAACAACGACGGCTCCGGCAAGGTGAGTTTCAGCGCGCCGAGCGTCGACGGTCAGGCGGAGGTCGTCGCGCAGGCCATCGAGCTGGCCGGTATCGATCCCCGCACCATCACCTACGTGGAGGCGCACGGCACCGGCACCGAGGTGGGCGACCCGATCGAGCTGGCGGCGTTACGCGAGGTGTACGCGCGCTACAGCGACGACCGGCAATGGTGCGGCGTCGGCTCGGTCAAGTCGAACATCGGCCATCTCAGTCAGGGCGCCGGTGTCGTCGGGCTGATCAAGACACTGCTCGCGCTGGAGAACGGGGTGATCCCGCCGACGATCAACGTCAAGGCCCCCAATCCGGCGCTCGACCTGCCGAACAGCCCGTTCTACCTGACCACGGCGCCGACGAGTTGGGTGTCCGATGCCGGGCCACGCCGAGCCGGGGTGAGCTCGTTCGGGTTCGGCGGCACCAACGCCCACCTCGTGGTCGAGCAGGCGCCGGCGTTTGCCCGCGCCGAAGAACCGGCACCGGCCCGGTCGGCGCAGGTGCTCACCCTGTCCGCGAGGACGGAGACGGCTCTGTCCGCCGCGGTCGAACGGCTCGGAGATCATCTGCGTACGCATCCCGATGTCGACCTCGCCGACGTGGCGCACACGCTGTGGGTCGGCCGCACCGAACACCCGTACCGGGCTGCGGTGGTGGCGACCGACCCGGCCGACGCCGCCGCCGCGCTCACCGACCCCAAGCGGCGCCACAGCGGCCTGGCCGCCGACGGACGGCGGGTGGTGTTCCTCTTCTCCGGACAGGGCGCGCAACATCCCGGCATGGGCGCGGAGCTCTACGACGCCGAGCCGGTCTTCCGCGCCGCCGTGGACGAGTGCGTCGGCGTGCTGCGCGGCCACCTCGACCGTGACCTGCTCGATCTGATCCTCGGCCGGGCGCCCGACGCCGCCGATGTGCTCGGCCGGACCGAATACACCCAACCGGCCCTGTTCACGGTGGAGTACGCGCTGGCCACGCTCTGGGCGTCGTGGGGCGTACGTCCCGCGGCGATGCTGGGCCACTCCATCGGCGAGTACGTGGCCGCGACCCTCGCCGGGGTGTTCACGCTGCCGGACGCGTTGAGTCTGGTGGCCGCCCGCGGCCGGCTGATGGCGTCGGTGCCGGCGGGCGCGATGCTCGCCCTGTCCCGCGGCGCGCCGGAGATCGCCGCGATGCTGCCGGCCGGGCTCGACATCGCCACGGTGAACGGCCCGGGGATCTGCGTGGTGGCGGGCCCGCCCGCGATCGTCGAGGAGTTCGCTGCCCGGCTGCGCAGCGACGACGTGAACGTCAAGGCGCTACGCACCTCGCATGCGTTCCACTCGGCGATGATGGACCCGATCCTCGACGCGTTCCGTGCGCAGGTCGCCGCCACACCCCGACAGGCCCCGTCGGTGCCGTTCCTGTCCAACCGCACCGGCGACTGGATCACCGCCGAGCAGGCGACCGATCCGGACTACTGGGTGCGTCACCTGCGTGAGCCGGTGCGCTTCGGTGACGCGGTGGCGCGGCTGGTCGCCGAGGACGGGTGGACGTTCGTCGAGTGCGGACCCGGTCGTCAGCTCGCCTCGCTGGTCCGGATGCAGCTGCCGCGTACCACTGCACCGCCGCTGACGAGCCTGCCCGCGCCAGGTGAGCGACAGGGCGACTGCGCCACCCTGTACTCGGCCGTCGCTCGGCTCTGGACCCAGGGCGTCGCCGTCGATCGGAAGCGGTTCGCCGCGTCGCAGGGCCCCACCGGCGGCACCGCACCGGCGCGCCGGCGGGTGGCGCTGCCCGGTTACCCGTACGAGCGCCGCCGCCACTGGGTCGAGCGGGGTACACCCGCCGCGGTCGTACCCCGCCCGCGCCGCGGGGAGGTGCCGGTCGACGAGTGGTTCACCGTGCCGGCCTGGCGGGTCCGCCCGCCCGACGTCGCACCGGCCACCGAACCCGGCACCGGGCGGTGGCTCGTGTTCACCGACGGTGAGGGTGTCGCCGACGCGTTGCGTGGCTGCGGCGCCGCCGTGGTGGAGGTACGGCCCGGCACCGAATACGCCCACGACGCCTCCGGGTTCCGGGTCAGGCCCGGGCACCCGGCCGACTACGCTCGGCTGGTCGGTGGGCTGACCGCCGACGGAGCGACGCCTGAGCGGGTCGTGCACGCCTGGACCGCCGGCGCCGTCCCGGCAGGTGGTGACCCGCAGGCCGCCTGGCAGGCCCAGGACCTCGGGTTCTTCAGCCTGCTGCACCTGGTCCAGGCGCTGGCCGCCGCGGCCGGACCGACCCGGCTCGACATCGTGACCTCGGGTGCGCTCGACGTGACGGGCAGCGGCCTCAGCCGTCCCGAGCACGCCACGGTCGCCGGCATCGCCAAGGTCGTACCGCGGGAACTGCCCACCCTCACGGTGCGGCACATCGACGTGGATCAGCCGGCGGAGGCGGTCACGGAACTGCTGCACGACGCCGGCGAGGAGTTGGTTGCGCTGCGCGGACGGCGCCGCTGGGTACCCGACCACCAGCAGGTGAAGGTGCCGGCCGGCGGCTCACCTGCCCTCGTGGAGCAGGGTGTCTACCTCATCACCGGTGGGTTGGGCGGAATCGGCATCACCATCGCCGAGGACTTCGCCCGGCGAGCCAAGGCACGTCTGGTGCTGCTGTCCCGCAGCGGGCTGCCGCCGCGCGACGAGTGGGCCGCGTACGACGGCGCGCCCGGGCGGGTGGGTCGTGCCATCGCGGCCGTCCGCTCGATGGAGGAGGCCGGGGCGGAGGTGCTGGTCCGCGCTGCGGACGTGGCGGACGTCGACGACCTGCGGCGGGTCCACGCCGAGGCGCTGGGCCGCTTCGGCCGCATCGACGGCATCGTCCACGCGGCGGGCCTGCCCGGTGGTGGGATGGCCGAGGTCAAGCAGCGCACGGTGGCGCAGGAGGTGCTCGCCCCGAAGCTGCGTGGCACGCTCGCGCTGCAGCGGGTCTTCGGCGACCTCGACCTCGACTTCGTCGTGCTGTGCTCGTCGGTCACCGCACTGACCGGCGGCTTCGGGCAGGTGGACTACTGCGGCGCCAACAGCTTCCTCGACGCGTACGCGCAGAGCGACCACGGCTGGCGGGGCCGGGTGATCGCGGTGAACTGGGGTGCCTGGCGCGAGGTCGGCATGGCGGCGGAGACCACCGTGCCGGCCGCGTTCGCGCGGATGCTCGGTGCCGGCGCCGCCGTCGTGGACCATCCGGTGCTGGTCCGGCGGCAGATCGGCGAGCACGGTGAAGCGGTCCTGTCCGGTCCGCTCTCGCCACGCACCCATTGGCTGTTGGACGAACACCGGCTCGGCGGGGTGCCGATGGTGCCCGGCACCGGCCACCTGGAACTGGTTCGGGCGGCGTTCGCGGCGGCGGTTCCCGCGCCGGGTCCGGGAAACGCCGTCGAACTGCGCGATGTCACCCTGCTGCAGCCGCTGTCCGTGGCCGACGGAGAGCAGGTCGCGGTGCGGGTGGTCGTCGACGGCGGGCCCAGCGGATCCGAGGTCGAGGTGGCGAGCGAGGGTGCGGCGGGGACGCTGAGCCACGCCCGCGGCCAGGCCACCTGGCTGGCTGCCGCACCGCCGGTGCGGGATCTCGTCGCGCTGCGCGCCCGGTGCGCCCAGGAACGGGCGTACGACCCGGACACCGAGCGTGCCGGTTCGGCCCTGCGGTACGGACCGCGGTGGCGTTGCCTGCGCCGCGTCGGCGTGACGGCGGCCACCGGCTCCGGGCCGGTGGAAGCGCTGCTGGAGTTGACGGTGCCCGAGCAGGTCCGTGCGGAGCTGTCCCGCTGGCCGCTGCACCCAGCCGTCCTCGACGAGGCGGTCTCCTTCGGGTGGCTCGGCGACGCGCACGGCTACCTGCCGTTCGCGTACGGCCGGGTGCGGGTGTGGGGTCCACTGCCGCAACGGCTGTTCAGCCATGTCGTGCCACGGGCCTACGACCTCGACGAGTTGGTCGCCGACGTGACGTTGCTCGACGAGACCGGCCGGGTGGTCGTGGAGATCGGCGAGTTCACGCTGCGCCGGGTCGACGCCGCCGCGCTGACCGACTCCGCTCGTGCGGCCCCGACGGGCGGGGCGGCACGGCGCACCACGGGGGTACCGGACAGCGGGCCGGGCATCCGGCCGGCGGACGGTGTCGAGGCACTGCACCGGCTGCTCGCCGCCGACCTCGGGCCGCAGGTCGTGGTCTCGGCTCGGCCGCTGGACGAGGCGCTGCGCGCGGCGCGGGAGCTGACCGTGGACACCGTCGAGGCGCAGCCGGACGGGGTACCGCCGCAGGAGCGTCCCGCCGGCACCGACTACGTGCCGCCGCGCAGCGAGCTGGAGGCGGCCCTGGCCGAGGTGTGGGGGCGAGTGCTCGGTGTGGAGCAGGTCGGCGCCGAGGACGACTTCTTCGAACTTGGCGGTAACTCCCTGGTCGCGGTGCAGCTCATCGGGCAGGTCAGGACCGCGCTCGGCGTGAAACTGCCGATGCGCAGCCTCTTCGCGGCGTCCACCGTGGCCGCCATGGCCGAGCTGGTGTCCAGGGCGGACGATGCCGCACCCGCCGCATCCACGGCCGCGCCGACGACCATTCCGCGTCTGGCCAGGCCGAGCCGATGAGCGAGGGGCAGAAGCACCCGACGCCGGACGACGAGTGGGTGGTGCCCGCCTCGTACGGGCAGGAGCGGTTGTGGTTCGTCGACCAGGTCGAGCCGAACTCACCCGCTTTCAACATCATCACTTCGGTGCACCTGCCGTATCCGTTGTCCGCCGACGAGATCGTGGGCGCGTTCCGGGAGGTGGTGTCCCGGCACGAGGCGCTGCGGACGTCGCTGCGGGCGGTGGACGGCGAGCCGTGCCAGGTGGTCCACGGCAGCGTCGAAGTCGAGGTGGCCGAGGTCGACCTGCGGGGGCAGCCACCGGAGGCGTTGACGGTCCTCGTCGACGCGGAAGCCGTACGGCCGATCCCGTTGGATGCGCCACCGCTGTGGCGGGCGACCCTGCTGCGGCTGGCCGAGGCCGAGTGGCGGTTCGTCCTCGTGGCCCACCACGCCATCTTCGACGGGGCGTCCATTCCTAACCTGCGGACCGAACTGAACGAGCTGTGCCGGTCGCTCGTGGACCACATCCCGGCGCGGCTGCCCGAGCTGGCGATCCAGTACCCCGACTTCGCCGCCTGGCAGCATGATCAGCTCAGCGGTGACACGTTGGCGGCGCACCTGCGCCACTGGCGGTCGGTGCTGGACGGCGCACCGTTCGTCCACACGCTGCCCACCGACCGGCCTCGGCCGGCACGCGGGCCCGCACCGGGCGCGGACGTCGCCGTCGATCTGCCCGACGGGCTCGCCGCCGCGGTGGCCGGGCTGGCGCGGCGGCTACGCGCCACCCCCTTCATGGTCTTCCTCGCCGCGTACGCGACCCTCGCGCACCGGCTCTCCGGCGACGAGGAGATCGTGGTCGGCGTGCCCGTCGGCGGACGGGAACTGCCCGAGGTACAACCCCTGATCGGCATGTTCGTGAACACGCTCGTGCTCCGTCTCGACCTGTCCGGCGATCCCCGCTTCGCGGCGCTGGTCGACCGGGTGCGCGAGCAGTTGCGGCAGGCGTGGGAGTACCAGGACACCCCGTTCCAGAAGGTCGTCGAGGCGGTCGCGCCGCGCCGGGATCCCAGCGTGCCGCCGCTCTACCAGCTCGGCTTCAACTATCTGCCCGACATCGGCACCGGCACGGGCAACGGGGTGGCCCGCGACGATCTGATGCTCGGTGTGACCGACCGGTACGTCCGGCTGGAGTACCACGCGGGGCTGTTCACCGCACCGACCGCCGGTACGCTCGTCGCCCGCTACCTGCGCCTGCTGTCGGCGGCGGTCCGGACGCCGGACACGCCGCTGTGGTCGCTCGCGTTGCTCGACCAGGCCGAGCGGACACAGTTGGACGAGTGGGGGCGGGTCGACGGCCTGCGGGTCGTCGACCGGGCCGGTCAGCCCGTGCCGGTGGGTGTGGTGGGGGAGTTGCCCACCGGAGACCTCGGCCTGCGGCGGCCGGACGGCACGGTACAGGTGCTGGGACCGGCGGCCCACCGGCCACTGCTGAACACGCTGCGCTGGCGGCACCGGATCGAGGCGGCGCTGCGGGCCGCGCCCGGCGTCGCGGACGCCACGACGGTGGTACGTGAGACACCCACCGGTCCCCGGCTGGTCGGATACGTCGCCCGGCCCGCGGGTGACCTGGCCAAGGTACGGGCGGCGCTCGCCGAGGTGCTGCCGGCGCACCTCACGCCCGACCTGGTGCAGGTGCCGGTCCTGCCGCGCGCCGCGGACGGCGGGATCGACCTCGCCGCTCTTCCGGCGGCGCCCGGGTCGGTGGACCCACCGCCCGCCGAGCCGCCGCACGACGGCACCGCCCCGGTCGATGAACCGGCCCCGGTCGGACAGACGGCGCCGAGCACCGCCACCCAACAGGCGATCGCCGCGATCTGGGCGCAGGTGCTCGGGGTCGCCGACGTGCACGTCGACGACGACTTCTACGCCGTCGGCGGGCACTCCATGCTGGCGGTGCGGCTGGTGGCCCAGCTGCGCCCGCTCACCGCCGGCCGCGCCCGCCAGATCGGGGTGATGGACGTCGTCACCTGCCGGACGATCCGCAGGCTCGCGTCGCTCCTCGACGGTGCGCACGAAGGTGGCCGCCAACTGCTGCACGAGCTGACGCCACCCGGGGAACGGACAGTCTCCTACGTCTGTGTGCCCTACGGGGGTGGCAGCGCCGCGGTCTACCAGACGCTGGCCGACGCGCTGCCGCCCGGCCACGCGCTCTACGCCGTCGCCATCCCCGGCCACGACGTGGGGCTCGACGAGGCGGCGCTGCCGTTCGACGAGCTGGTCGACGCCTGCCTGGCGGAGATCCTGGACCGGGTGCCGGGCCCGATCGTCCTGTACGGGCACTGCGGGGTCGGTGGGGCGGTCGCGGTGGCGTTGGCCCGCCGATTGGAGGCGGCCGGACGTCCGGTCGACGCGCTGTACCTCGGGGCCGTGTTCCCGGCGGCAAGAGCCAAGGGGGTGCTGAGCACGCTGTTGCGCCGACTCGACGGGCTGGCGAGCAACCGGGTGTACGCCAACTGGCTGACCGGCATGGGCGTCGACCTGTCGGAGCTCGAACCGGCGCAGGCCGACCGGATCGTGGCGAACATGCGCCGCGACGGTCAGGCCGCGGAGGAGTTCTACACCGGCCTGCTCGCCGAGCCTGGTCCGCGGCTGCGCGCACCGGTGATCTCGGTGGTCGGGGAACGTGACCGGGTGACCGAGTTCCACCAGGAACGGTTCCGCGAGTGGCAGGTCGTCTCCGACACGACGGCCGTGGTGGTGATCGACGAGGCAGGGCACTACTTCCTGAGTCACCGGGCCGACGAACTGGCCGGCATCCTGACCGGCGTCCACCGGGCGATCGCGGCGGGCGGGTTCAGCGGTCTGGGCGGCCCGGAGGTGGGCTGGCGGGCGGAGGCGGTGCATCGTGTTCCCGCTTCAGGCGCACCCGTGGCCGATCCGACCAGCGCCGTGGCGGCGGAAACCGACGGCGACGCGCCGACGGCCGCCGCCGATGCGCCGACGGCCGACGTCGCCGACACACCGCGGAACCTGCGCACGTACCTGGCCGTCGCGGCAGGTCAACTCGCCTCGCTGAGCGGTTCGGCGGTGACCCAGTGGGCGATCCCGGTCTGGATCTACCTCGAGACCGGCTCGTACGTTTCGTTCGCTCTCTTCGCCGCACTCGGCATCGTGCCCACCCTGCTGGTCTCCCCACTGGCCGGTGCCCTGGTCGACCGGCTCGACCGGCGCCGGGTGATGCTCTGCGCCGGGCTGGCGGCCGGGCTGGCCGAGCTGCTGATGGGCCTGCTGTACTGGGGCGGAGAGCTACGGGTGTGGCATCTCTACGTGCTGGTCGTCTGCCTGACCACGGCGGCGGCGTTCCAGCGCATCGCCTTCCTCGCCGCCACCCCCCAGCTGGTGCCGAAGGCGTACCTCGGCCACGCCAACGGCGTCAACCAGCTCGCCACCGGCTTCGCCAACGTGGTGGCGCCGCTGCTCGGCGCGGGGCTGCTCGGGCTGCTCGGGTTGGGTGGGATCGTGCTCCTCGATGTGCTGAGCTACGCGTTCGCCCTGGTGGTACTTCTCGTCGTGCGTTTCCCCCGAACCCTGGGCCGCATCCGCGACGAACCACTGCTGGCCGCGCTCCTCGGCGGCCTGCGCTTCACCTGGGGCATCCGCGGACTGCGCAGCATGCTGCTGTTCTTCGCCGCGCTCAACGTCTTCCTCGGCGCCGCGTTGATCATGGTGCCGCCGCTGGTCCTGGGGTTCGGCACGCTCGGGCAGGTCGGTCAGGTCGCGTTCGCCGAAGGGGTGGGCGCGGCGATCGGCGGGCTGGTGGTGATCGTCTGGGGCGGTCCGACCCGGCGGCGTGCCACCGGCGTGCTCATCGCGACCGCCGCCATGTCGGCCTGCTATCTCCTCGTCGGCCTGCGCCCGGCGCTTCTCCTGGTCGCCGCCGGGCTCTTCGGTGCCGGCCTGGCCCTCTCGATCACCCAGGGGATCTACGCCACGATCGTGCAGGTGAAGGTCCCGCAGCGGTTCCACGGCCGGGTCTTCGCGCTCAACCAGATGATCGCCTGGGGCACGCTGCCGATCGGGTACGCCGTCGTCGGCCCGTTGGGCGGCCGGCTGCTCGAGCCATTGATGGTGGAAGGCGGACCGTTAGCCTCGACCATAGGCACGATCATCGGAACCGGCCCCGGCCGCGGGATCGGCCTGCTCTACCTGGCACTGGCGCTGGCCATGCTGGCACTGACCGCGACGGCCACGCTCGTGCCGTCCCTAGCCCGGTTCGATCAGCAGGTGCCCGACGCGCCACCCGACGACCTCATCGGCGTGGAGCAGCTACGGCGACCCGAACCGGCGGAGCCGCAGCCCGACGCGTCGGCTACCCGGCTCGACGAGCTGATCGCCGCCCAGGCGGCGCGTACACCATCCGCGACGGCCCTGATCGCCGGCACCGAGCGGGTGACGTACGGCGAACTCGACACCCGGGCCGGGCGGCTCGCCACCGCACTGCGGGCTCGGGGAGTCGGCCCGGAGACGTTCGTGGCGATCGCCATCGACCGGTCGGTGGCGATGGTGGTGGCGGCGCTCGCGGTCCTCAAGGCCGGCGGCGCGTACGTCGCCCTCGACCCCGCCCAGCCGGCGGGACGGCTGGCGTCGATCCTCGACAGCGCCCAGCCCGGGCTGCTGCTCAGCGACGGGAAGCTGACCGGGATCTCGCCGTCGTGCCCGGTCGTGGGCGAGGCGACCCTGCTCGCCGAGGCCGCGCCGGCCGGCGGAACCGCACCGCTCGGGGCGGTCGGGGGGCCGGCAAGCCCCGCGTACGTCGTCTACACCTCCGGCTCCACCGGCACGCCGAAGGGGGTACTCGCCCATCATCGGGGGGTCGTCAACCACCTGCGGTACATCATGCGCGAGCACGAGGTCACCGCCGCCGACACGGTGCTGCAGATCGCCTCGCTCGCCTTCGACGCCTCGGTACGCGACCTGTTCGGCCCGCTGAGCGTCGGCGCGCGGGTGGTGCTGCTCGGCCCCGATCAGGCGAAGGACCCCGCGGCGATGCTGTCGCTGATCCGCCGGCACCGGGTGACCTGCCTGCTCGCCGTCGTGCCGACCCTGCTGCGCGGCATGGCCGACCTCGCCACCGGTGCCGCGCCATCGGTGCGGCTGGTGCTCTTCGCCGGAGAGCGGCTGCACGCCTCCGACTGTGTCGCGGCACGCCGCATCTTCGGGCCGCGGGTACGGCTGGTGAACCAGTACGGGCCGACCGAATGCACGATGACCACCACGTACCTGGTCGTGCCGGCGGGCGCTCCGGTGCCCGACCCGGTCCCGCTCGGCCGCCCGATCGGTGGCGCGTGGGTCCGCGTGCTGGACGACGCGCTCCAGCCCGTCCCGACCGGTGAGATCGGCGAGATCTACATCGGTGGTGTCGGGGTGGCGCGGGGATACCTGCGCCGGCCGGCGGAGACCGCCTCCCGGTTCCTGCCCGACCCGTTCGACGACGAGCCGGGCGCCCGGATGTACCGGACCGGTGACCAGGGCCGCGTGCGTGCCGATGGTGCGTTGGAGTTCCACGGCCGCATCGACGACCAGGTGAAGATCCGCGGCCAGCGTGTGGAGCCCGGCGAGATCGAAGGGCTGCTGCGCAGGCACCCCGCGGTCCGCGACGCGGCGGTCCTGGCCGGTGGTGAGCCGGTCCGGCTGACCGCCGTGGTCAGCGGCCCCGATGTGGACCTCGACGACGTCCGGGCGTACCTGCGGGCTCGCGTCCCGGACTTCCTGGTGCCCGAGCAGTTCCGCGTCCTCGACGAGCTGCCCCGCACACCCAACGGCAAGATCGATCGGCGGGCGCTGGCGAGCGGGCAACCGATCGGATCGGCCGTCCGGTGACGTCGCCGACCGCCCACCTGCGCGGTGTTCACCGGCAAGCGCCGCCGGTGGGTCTCCGGTGCGCCGACGGACACGTCACGTCCGACCCGGCGCTGTGGCGGTGCCCGGACTGCGAGGCACCCTGGGAGCTGGCCGCCGCACCGGAGTTCGATCCACGGGCGATCGACAGCACCACGTGGTCGCTGTGGCGCTACGCGGCCATGTTGCCGGCCGTACCGCCGGTCACCCTCGGTGAGGGCGGCACACCGCTCGTGCCGGTCGCCGTGCCGGAGGGAGAGTTCCTGGCGAAACTGGAGTTCCTGGCACCGACCGGGTCGTACAAGGACCGGGGGACCGCGGTGGTGGTCAGCCACCTGCGCGCGGTGGGCGTCGAGGAGGCCGTAGAGGATTCGTCGGGCAACGCGGGCGCATCACTGGCGGCGTACGCGGTGGCGGCAGGGATACGGGCCCGGGTGTTCGTACCCGCGCACGCCGGCGCGGGGAAGAAACGCCAGATCGCCGAGATGGGCGCCGAGGTCGTCGAGGTGGTGGGCGGTCGGGGTGCCGCGGCCGCCGTCTGCCGGCGCGAGACCCGCGTCGCCGCGTACGCCAGTCACTGCTGGAACCCGCTGTTCCTCAGCGGCCAGTCGACCTGCGCGTGGGAGATCTGGGAGCAGTTGGGTGGCGCGGGGCCCGACGCCGTGGTCTGCCCCGTCGGGCAGGGCAACCTGTTCCTCGGGTTGGCCCGTGGGTTCGCCGCGTTGCGCCGGGCCGGGCTGGTGGCCGCGGTGCCCCGGATGTTCGCCGTGCAGTCGATGGCCTGCGCGCCCGTCGCGAAGGCGTGGCGTGCGGGCTGGCCGCGGCCCGTCGCCGTCGACGAAGGGGTGACGATCGCCGAGGGCATCCTGACCAGCCGGCCGGTGCGCGGCGACGAGCTTCTCCGGGTGTTGCGGCACACGGGCGGGGCGGCGGTCGTCGTCGCCGACGAGGAGGTGCGCGCGGCGCAGCGGCATCTGCGTGGAGCCGGTTTGTCGGTCGAGCCGACGAGCGCCGTGGCGGTGGCTGCCCTGCCGCTGTTGCGCGATCAGATCGCCGGCGCCCAGGTGGTGGTGCCGCTGACCGGTTCCGGTCTGAAGACGCTGTGACCTGTCGCGTCGACTGCCTCGCCCACGTCGACGAGGTGTGGCGGGACATGTGGCCGAATAGCCCGCGCCGGGCGATGGACGTGGGGGCGGCTCAGGACAGCAGGAAGTCACGCACGGCCTGATCACCGACCGGGTTGCGGCCCTGGATCGAGTGACCCATCCCCGGGATGGTCACCAGCTTGCCCCGTGGCGTGCGGGCCGCCTGCGCGGCCGCCCACTCGAGTGGTGTGGAGAGGTCCCGATCACCGTTGATCAGGAGCACGGGCATGGTCAGGTGCGGGTTCGGTGGCTGCGGGTTCGCGCGGGACGGCGGCCAGTGCCGGCAGCCTTGAACGACACCGTGTCCGACCGCCGTCCGCGGCTCGAACGGCCACACCTGATCGGTACGTAGCTTCCGCGCCGTCTCGTCGATGGCCAGTTCCCGGTGCTGCGGCGTCGTCGTCGAGTCTCCCCACGGTGCGTGCACCAGGTCCGCGCAGAGTGTCGCCAGGTGCAGGCCCGCGCTGTACTGCTCGGCGGACGTGCCGCCGCCGCTCCGCAACTCGGCGACGGCCTCGCGGAGTGGGGCCGGATCCCCCTGGGCGGCCCGGCGCAGGAGCGCCAGCACCGGGGGGAAGCCCGCGCCGGTGAGCTTCGGATCTGTGATGCTCGCGGTCACCATCAGGTTGAAGACGCCGACGCTGTTGCCGTGGCGGCGTACGACGTCGGCCAATGCCTTGGCCGGGTCGAAGCCGCAGCTCTGTTCCTGGCATGCCTGGCGCAGCATCCACCCGGTGCGGCGCAGGCTGGCGGCGTACAGCGCGTCGGGTCCGTCCTGCGGCACGACCGAATCGAGCACCATCCGGCTTACCCGGTCCGGAAACGTCAGCCCGTAGTGCTGTGCGACGAACGATCCGTAGGAGACACCGTCGAGCGTCCAGTGTGGTACGCCGAGTGCCCGGCGCAGGTCCTCCAGGTCGGCGACAGTGTCCGCGGTCGTGTAGAAGTCACGGTCTGCTCCGAGCCGGTGCGCACACGCCCGTACCGCTTCGGGTGTCGGCACGGTGACATCGGATGCGCCCACCTCGGCCTGCAGCGGCTCGCAGGTGAGCGCGTCCGCGCCGGTGCCCCGCTGATCGATCATGACGAGCCGGTAGTCGTCGAGCAGGTGAGCGAAGCGCTGACGAAGTCGTGGAAGCAGGCTGGCACCCGCTTGTCCCGGCCCGCCGGTGAGCAGCAGGAGGACGCCACGAGGTGCGGCGGTGTTGTCGGCGGTGGCGACCCGCAACCGAAGCGTCTCCGGCGTGCCTCCGTGACGGTCCAGCGGCACGGTCAGGTACGAGCAGGTGAAGCCGGTGATGTCGGCACAGGGCTGTGGCTCCGCGAGCCGGGGTGCCGTCCGGACGGGCGTACTCATCGATGAAATCGCCGCGGTGAACCCAGGGTCCATCGGGGCGAGCGGTGCCGCGGAGCCCAGCGTGGCGCACAGAGCGCCGGCCACGACGATGCCTGTCCAGCGTCCTGTTCGAGTTGCCCGCACGTGGGCTCCCTCCGGGACGACAGCCCGACCGCGCTGTGGTCAGTTTCCTCGCACCCAGAACTCGTTGCCGTCGGGATCGGCCAGCACGACGGTGCCGTCCTCGCCGACCTCGAGGCGAGTGGCTCCGAGGGAGATCAGCCGGTCGACCTCCGCCTGCTGGTCGCCACCGTGCGGGGTGAGTTCGAGGCGCTGCCGGTTCGGCACCTTCTTCGGGTGCACGGGTGGGCCTCCCCAGGCGACCTTCGTGCCGCCGTGCGGTGACTGAATCGCAGTCTCCTCATCCTGGTCCCACACCAGCGGCCAGCCCAGCGCCTCGCTCCAGAAGAGGCCGACCTCGCGGGTGCCGTCGCAGGCGAGTTCCCCGAGCGGGCCGCATCCGGCGAGGAATTTGTTGCCCGATTCGATCACGCAGAACGCGTTGCCTTCGGGGTCTGCCAGGACGATATGTCCCTCCTCGGGGCGCTGTCCGACGTCGAGGTGGCTGGCGCCGAGCCCCAGGGCCTTCGCCACCGTGTGTTCCTGGTCGTCCGGGCGGGCGCTGGTCAGGTGCAGGTGCATGCTGCGGCTCGGGCCCTCCTGCTGCTCGGCGTTCGAGGCGAACCGGAGGCCGAGCTGGGTGTCCCCGCCGGGCAGGAAGGTGCCACCGGTGTCCTCGATGACCTCCCGGCCGAGCATCCCGGCCCAGAGCTGCGCCAGGCGGGCCGGGTCCTGCGCATCGAAGGTCACTGTCAGCAGTCGCGAGGTCATCACCACACGGTAGGCAGCGGCCGGTAGGGCAGCAAGGTGATTAGTCGGCGGGCGAGGCGAACCTGCCCCTGCCCTGCCGGTACCTTCCAACAACCCCACCCCACCGTTCGGATCGCCTCGGGCGGTTTCGGCTGCCGTCACTCGGGAGTGCTCGGCGGGCGGTCAGTGCCTACGACGGCAAGGTCCCGCCAAGTGGGGAAGCTTCCTGCTCATCCTGGTCATGACCGGTGGGCGGACCTTACGCGGCGTCGAGGCTGCAGCTTCCCTAGCGGCGGCCATTCGCAATCGTCTCGGGCTGCGGTCGCGCTACCGGCGTCGCCGGGCGTCGGCTTCGGCGTCAAGAAGGTCGTTCAGTGTCAGCGCTGAGTTGATCAGGGAGAGGTGGCTGAACGCCTGCGGGTAGTTGCCGATCTGCTCGCCGGTCGCAGCGATCTCCTCGGCGTACAGGCCGAGGTGGTTGCTGAAGGTGGACATCTTCTCCAAGGTGAGCCGCGCGTCGTCCAGGCGACCGGCGCGGGCCAGCGCCTCGACGTACCAGAACGTGCACATGTTGAAGGTGCCCTCGTGCCCGGGCAGGCCGTCGGGGGAGTGGATCGGGTCGTACCGGTGGACCAGGCTGTCGGAGACCAGTTCGCGTTCGATGGCGTCGAGGGTGGACTGCCAGAGGGGGTCGCTCGGCGTCACGAAGCCGACCGCCGGCATGGCGAGCAGCGCCGCGTCCAGCATGTTCTCGTCGTACGCCTGCACGAAACTGCCGCGTCCCCGGTGATATCCACGGGCCATGACCTGGTCGTAGATCCGGTTGCGTTGTTCGGTCCAGCATTTGATGTCGCCGGGGCGGCCGGTGCGGGTGGCGAGGCGGATCGCCCGGTCCATCGCCACCCAGGACATCACCCGGCCGAACGTGTAGTTGCGGGGGTGGTGGCGGCTCTCCCAGATGCCGGCGTCGGCCTGGTCCCAGTTCTCGCAGAGCCAGTCGACGAGCCGGACGGTGCTCTTCCACACCTGGTGCGAGACGCGGATGCCCTGCTCGTCGGCGAGATGCATGGCGTACAGGGCCTCGCCGTGGATGTCGAGCTGGAGTTGGTCGGCCGCGCCGTTGCCGATCCGCACCGGGCTCGACCCTCGGTACCCCTCCAGATGGTCGAGCACCTCCTCGTGCAGATCCGAGGAACCATCGACCCGGTACATGATCTTCAAAGGATTCTGGTGGTCACCGGCCTCGCGGATCCGCTCGTCGAGCCAGTTCATGTACCGGCTGACCTCCTCGGTGAAGCCGAGGCCGAGCAGCGCGTGCACGGAGAACGACGTGTCGCGTACCCAGGTGTAGCGGTAGTCCCAGTTGCGGGTGCCGCCGATCAGCTCGGGCAGCGCGGCGGTGGGCGCGGCGATCATCGCGCCGGTCGGCGCGTACGTCATGAGCTTCAGCGTGATGGCCGAGCGCTCGACGATCTCGCGCCATCGACCGGTGTAGCGGGAGCGTTCGACCCAGCGCCGCCAGTAGTCGCGGGTCCACTCGAGCATGCCCTCGACCTCGTCCGGTGGGAAGAACCGGGGTTCCGTGCCGCCCGTCTCCAGGACCACCCCGCCGGTGTCACCCTCGTTGAGCGTGCCGTACGCGATCAGGTCGCCGCCCTCGATGCGGACGTCCCCGGTCTGGGCCCACAGTTGCCGCACCGGGTCGACCGGGTTGAAGGTGAGTGTCGACGACGGGCTGCGGAACAGGTAACCGGTCGGGTGGCGCTCCAGCTCGTGGCTCTCCCGGGCGTAGTCGAACCGGGGTCGGCACTCCACGCGGAAGCGCATGGTGCCTCGCACCATGTTGACCATGCGGACCAGGCGGTGCGAGTCGGTGGCGCGCTCGCCGGTGACCGGCATGAAGTCCGTCACCTCGGCGACGCCGTCCGCGCTGATGAACCGGGTGATCAGGATCGGCGTGCCGGGCAGGTAGAGCTGCTTGGTGACGTACTGGACGTCGTGCGGGGCGACGCGGAAGTAGCCGCCCCGCTCGCGGTCGAGCAGCGCGGCGAAGATGCTCGGCGAGTCGAAGCGCGGTGCGCAGAACCAGTCGACCGTTCCGTCGCACGTCACCAGCGCGGCGGTCTGCAGGTCGCCGATGAGCCCGTGATCCTCGATCGCCGGATAGCTCTCCACGTCGCCCCCCGGTCTCGACAGTCTCCTGGGCAGTAACCTAGGCGACGATTTGTCGAGTTCGGCCCGATTCGTGGTCAGCCACCCTCTCGCGCGTTCGGTGATGTGGCCGCGGTCGGTCTCGATGGTGCCGTCTGGGACGCGCCGGCAGGCGTCACGGCGGTCGACCTGGTGGGCGCCGCAGCACCTGCCGCCGCCGCAGCACTCCCGGCCTGGTCGCCCTCCGCACGCCGTGCTTGAGCCTCACGTCACGTCAGTCTTTATGGTCGCCGCATGGATGACATGAACACCGAGGTCACGCGTGACATCTACGGCATGCCGGCGTTCGTCACGTTCACGGTCGCGGATCTTGACCGCACCGTCGACTGGTACGTCAACGGGCTTGACTTCATTTCACTATTTACGCTGCCCGGCCCCGACGGCGCGCCGGTACTGGTGCATCTTCGCCGTTGGCGGTACCAGGACATTCTGCTGCGCAGCGGAGTGCCGCCGGTTGGCGGTGACTGGACCGTGAGCTTCATGGCCACGGCCGAGCAGTTGGATGCGATCGCTGAGCGGGCTCGCGCGCACGGCGGTGGCGTGGTGGACGGACCGGCCGACACGCCGTGGAACACTCGCGACCTGCAGCTGACCGACCCGGACGGCTACCGGATCGTCTACACCGCCCGCCGCCCGGAAGGGGAGCGCGATGAACGCTTCAACGCGATGATGGAGCGAGAATCTCGCCGGCAGCTCGGCTAGGCCGATTTCCCCGAGTCGGGGCCATTCCTTGATCGCGACGACCGCCAGCGAAGATCATGGCCAATCGCCGGTTCCGGGCTGAAACCCCGCCCAACAACGACGGGTGCCTGATCTTCCACCGGCTTCGGCGCCGAGCGGACCGGGTAAACGGTGCGCTTCGACTCGCTACCGGCGTCGAGCTGGGATGATCCGTTCCGTAGACTCGCCGGCGGCGTGGGCGTCCCTGCTGTGTGGGCCACTTTCGTGGCGGATTCGCGGGCCAGTTCGGGAGTCCGGCGAGGTGCCGCAGCACCGTGGGGGTGGCCGCCGGCGCCGACAGTCGCAGGAGGTGCCCCCTGCGGCTGGGTCGAATCATCCGTGGTCCCGGCCTGGCCGACATCCACACGATGGTCGAGTGCCGCCACGAGCACCGTCACCGTCGACATCCAGGTCAGACAAGGACTGAACTGTCAATAGGCAAATCAAGATGGGGTGAGGCCACAAACTGTCCCCGAACTGCAAGGTGTTGAGATTCCCATCTCCGCCGACAGGTTTCCTGGCCGACGAGGAGGAGTCACCCCTATGCTTGCCGCCGGAATCCCCGCGGTCAGCCGGGCCGAGGGACGGCACCAATACAAGGATTTGCGGATGCGCCGGAATTCTGCTCTTGACAACGGCACTGCTGGCGTCAGCGAAATGACACCAAACGGCGAATCGTCAACCTCGACGGCCGAGGGCGTCGCACGCCGATCCGCAGTCGCCGAGGAACAGGAGTTTCTCGACCTGGCCCTCGCCCGGCGCGACACGCTTGCCGACCACCTGCAGGCCGAGCTTTCCTCAGACGCCCTGGACGCGTTGGGACGGGCGCGGCTGCGCATGCTCCGCCGGCAGTACGAGGAGCTGCGGCGAGCGCGGGAAGGTCTGGTCTTCGGCCGCCTCGACGGCCTTGACGGCACCGTTCGACACATAGGCCGTGTCGGTCTCCGCGCCGACGGCGAGGACGGTGAGCCGCTGCTGGTGGACTGGCGCGCCCCCGCAGCGAGGCCGTTCTACACCGCGACGGCTGTCGACCCACAGGGTCAGGCGCGGCGCCGCCACGTACGCACGACGGGATCGGTCGTCGTCGGCGTGGACGACGAGCCGCTGGACGGGACCACGACGGCGGAACTCGTCGGCGAAGGAGCCCTGCTGGCCGCCCTGGACCAGCGGCGCACCGGCCGCATGTCGACGGCGATCTCCACGCTGCAACGCGAACAGGACGACATCATCCGGGCCGACGCGACCGGCCCGCTGATCGTTCAGGGTGGTCCCGGCACCGGCAAGACCGTGGTTGCCCTGCACCGCGTCGCCTACCTGCTGTTCGCCCACCCGAAGGTGGCCGAGCAGGCGGTCCTGGTCCTCGGTCCCTCGCCGCGGTTCCTCCAGTACATCGCCCAGGTGCTGCCCGCGCTCGGTGAGACCGCTGTCGTCTCGGCGACCTGCGACACCCTGCTGCCCGGCATCCGCGTGGGCCGCGACGAGAGCCGGCTTCTCGCCGAAATCAAGGGCCGTGCCCTGTGGCAGCCCGCGCTCGAAAACTACATCGCGTCGCTGCTACCCCGGCCCCGTGAGTTGAAGCTGCGCTGGGAGGGCGAGTTCTACGTCATCGCAGCCACAACGGTGGCACAGGCGCTCGCCTCGGCGGTGCAGGGACGCCCGTACCACCGCGCCCGCCAGGCGTTCGCCGAGCAGCTGCACCATATCCTTGCCGAAGCCGTCGTCGAGCAGCGCGAGGCGCTGATGAACGAGATGGAAGAGGGCTTCGAGGACATCCTCGCCCGCGTCGACAAGAGCATGCAGCATGACCAGGTCGGCAGCGGGCCCAGCGGCAGCGACGTCGACGGATTGCTCTCCGAAGAGGAGATAGAGGACCTTCGTCACCGCATCGCGGAGAACGCCACCATCGCGCGGTTCATCGAGGCATGGTGGCCCACCCTCGACGCCGAGACCCTGCTGCGTGACCTCCTGACCGACCGCACCCTGCTGGCCCGGTTCGCGACGCAGTTGTCGGCGGAGGAGATCACCGCTGTCTCGGCCGAGCCCACACCGTGGGCATCGAGCGACATCCCCCTGCTCGACGCGGTCGCCGACCTGCTGGGCGACGTCGAAGCCCCGCAACCACAGGGCGAGTTCGTCGCCGACCATGCTCGCCGGCAGCGCGACTGGGTGTACGGCCATGTCGTCATCGACGAGGCGCAAGAGCTGTCCGAGATGCAGTGGCAGATGGTCCTGCGGCGTTGTCCCAGTCGTTCCATCACCGCGGTCGGTGACATCGACCAGGCGGAGGCAGCACACCGGCACACCAGCTGGGCACAGGCGGTGCAGGCCGCTTTCGGAGACCGCTGGACGGCTGCGGAACTGACCATCTGCTACCGGACACCACGTGAGGTCATGGACCTCACCGAACCCGTCTTGAAGAAAGCCGGCAGCCACAACGCGCCGCCACGGGCGGTACGTTCCTCCGGCATCGCCCCCTGGGTGCTCACCATCGCGCCCGCCGAGCTTGCCGACGCCGCCACCGAAGCTCTGCGACAGCTGCAGCAGCGGTGGCGCGGCGGCACGGTCGGCGTCATCGCCCCCGCCGACCGCATCGCCGAACTCGTGGCCGTGCTGGACGATGCGCCGGTGCTGACCGCGACTCAGTCCAAGGGCCTGGAATGGGATGCGACGCTAGTCGTCGACCCGGAGGGCATCGCCGCTGAGCCGCGTGGTTGGAACGGGCTCTACGTAGCGCTCACCCGATGCACCCAGGAGCTCGGACAGCTGGTGCTCACCTAGCGATCGTCACCCCGATGCACAGAATCTCCGAATGCCGGGTGCGCGGCAGGGGGACGTGGGAACCCGTTCTCTCTGAACGTGAGCAGGCTGCTTCCGGTTATCCGGATATTCGCCGGATCAACGATAGAGATGCGGCCGATCAAAATGATTCGTTGGTTGTAATGCTGATGCGCGGGCAGACTCGTGCTGTCAACAGAACAAACATGGGTCAACGGAGGCTCGACATGGGCACGGCGCAGCGGGTAGCGATCGTCACCGGCGGTTCTCGGGGCATCGGCCGGCAGATCGTGCAGCAGCCGTTTCCCGGAATCCGGCCTCACCCGGTTCCCCAACCGTCCATCGTCGAATGACGAACTGACGCCGTCGGCTTGCCGTATCGGTGGCGGTACTGGCTGGGCCCACGGCGGCGCGCGGTTCGTGCTCGCAAGTCCGCCCGCACCGAGGCAGCCCCGGCGGCCGGCCTCGCCGCACCGGCAGCCGGCTGCTCGAACCTCGCATCGCCGGCCGTACGGCGTTCGGCGTCGGTTCCGATGCCCGTCCCGGCAGCGGCGACGCTCATCTCCGGGTAGCGACCGCGCCGGAAGCACCGGACCCCCACCCGAGGCCTCGGCCTCCCGGCGGCCACACGTACGACGCCACCGGAAGGTCGCGGCGCTCGTCGACGTACCGCCGAATGGACCGGCAGAAGGGTTGTCAGCGTGATGAACGAACTTGGCGAGATCCTCGTCGTGGGTGGTACCGGCAAGACCGGCCGCGGCATCGTCCGGCGGCTGAGAGCGGCCGGCCGGCCGGTGCGGTCGGCAGCCCGCGCCGGCGGCGACGTTCACTTCGACCTCGTGGACCCGACGACCTGGGCGCCCGCGCTCGACGGCGTCACCGCCGTCTACCTTGTGGCACCCAACCCGGTGCTCACTCCGGAGGGCGTGTCGCGCATCCAGGAGTTCGTGTCCGAGGCGGCGGCCGTTGGCGTGCGGCGGATGGTGATGTTGTCGGGCATCGGCCTGCGCGTGGCAGACGACGACCATCCGTTCCGGGCCGTGGAGGCCGCCGTGCGCAGGTCCGGTGCCGAGTGGACCTTCCTCCGGCCGACCTGGTTCGCGCAGAACTTCGGCGAGAGCATCTGGCTGCGAAGCGTTCTCGACGGGGCGCTTCACCTGCCCTGCGGCGACGGGCTGGTGTCCTTCATCGATGCGGAGGACATATCGGAAGTCGCGGTGGCGACGCTCACCGAGGACGGCCACAACGGCCAGATCTATGAACTGACCGGTCCCCGGGCGATCGGCTTTGAGGAGGCGTTGGACCTCATCGGCAAGGCCACCGGGCGCACGATCCGATACATCGACATCACACCCGAGGCGTACCTCCAGCGGTTGCTCGACGGAGGGATGCCACCTCAGGTGGCGCGCAGGAACCAGGCACTCCGCGTGGCCATCCGCGACGGCCTGGACGGCTCGGGGGCGCTCACCGACGGGGTGGAACGGGTCCTCGGTCGGCCACCCAGGACGTTCGAGGAGTACGTCGCCCGGACCGCCGCCGAGGGCCGCTGGACCGGGTAGCCGCGGCGGCTGGTGCCGGCCGCCGCCCGAACCGCATTCCGTCGCCGCATCGAACGTGTCGGCGGCGGCTCGCGTTGGCGTCGGTACGCCGCCGCGCCTCGAAGACAGTAGGAATCGATCTGCAGGTTGTTATGCCTGCGCAAGACGGGCCGTGACGATCGCGGCACTAAGGATGTGCTGGATGAATCAACTGGCCGAAGCCGCGGCCGGCCTGGCCTCGCCGGTTGTCCACGCTGTCGCGTCGCGGCTTGAGCACGCTCGTCAGTTGCAGCTGCGCGTCTTCCGGAGCGCCGCTGATCGGCACCTCGTACGTCGCCAGCCGTTCCATCCAGTCGTGGGCCAGGTGGCCCCGGTCCGGATCGCCGACAAGGACCCGAGTGCCCTTCGTCGCGACTCGGGCGAGGAACGGCAGCATCCGGGCCGCCACCGACGGGTGGTAGAGCGCGTCACCGGCCAACACCACATCCACGCCGTCGACGTCGCTGTCGAGCAGGTCGGTCGACGACAGCGTCAGCTCGACGCCGTTGGCGTGGGCGTTGGCGTTGATCGCCGCGATCGAGTAGGGATCGATGTCGTTGGCGGTGACCTTCGCGGCGCCGGCGATCGCTGCGGCGATGGCGACCAATCCGGAGCCGGATGCGACGTCGAGGACATGGCAACCAGCCACGGTGTCCGGGTGGTCGAGGATGTAACGCGCGAGACCCTGACCGCCGGCCCAGGCCGACGCCCAGAACGGTGGTGGGAGGACCCGGCCCGCTGCGGCTTCGAGTCGTGCCCAGATGAGGATCGCGTCCTCGGCCATGACCAGTCGCACCTCCGGCACCAGCGGCACCGGGGCCAGCCGGAGCCGGTCGATGCTGTCGGCCCCGGCCCCGGCGGCGCACGCGGGGGCGGACAGCGCCTGCGACAGCAGCGGTTCGAGGCCGGGAAGGACGCCGCTGTCGGTACGAACCGGCATTCGCCGGCCCGTGGTCTCAGCCACCGCCGTGGCGACGGCCGAGATCTCGTCGCCACGGCTTGGCGGAGCCAACATCAGACCAGCCGGATGTTGGCGGCCTGAAGGCCCTTCTGGCCCTGCTCGACGTCGAACTCGACCCGCTGGTTCTCTTCCAGGCTGCGGAACCCGCTCGACGAGATGGCCGAGAAGTGCGCGAAGACGTCGGCGCCGCCGCCGTCCTGCGAGATGAAGCCGAAGCCCTTGTCCGCGTTGAACCACTTGACTGTGCCGAATGCCATGTCTTCTCCTCCGAGTAGCGAATGGAGCACCTGCGGTCCTCTTGCCGCCGCCGCTGGTTCGGAAGAACCGGCAGAACCAAAAGCGCCTGGCGGGTTAGATACCCACCAGGCGCTGGCAAAGTATGCGACAAACCGAAGGTTGCAACTCGGTGAGGCTAGCACGGGCGCGCGGTGTCTTCGCGGTTAGCGCTGACCGCGCCGGCTGCCAACTCGGGTGCCGGCAGAGAACGCCGCCGCGCCCCGTGGCGTGGACGTGGTTTCGGCGGCACTCGCGCGACGGCTCTCCGAACCCCTTCCGCGCGTTGCGCCGGCGGTCGATCCGCCTGCCGCCGCGCGTGGATTCGTGCGCCGCGTTGCGCTGTGGCCTCGCCCGTGATGTGGCGCCGTCGTCGCTGGGGGAGGCGTCACGAAGCGACGCTCGCCCGGGGCGAGTTCGGTGAGCAGCGGGTCGCCGGGCCTGAGCTCGGTGATCGTCGGGTTGATGCCGGCCTGGCGGGTGAGGTTCCGTACGTCGGTGACCTGGTCGTCGGTCATCAGGGTGACGACGGTGCCGCTCGCTCCGGCACGCGCGGTCCGCCCCGAGCGGTGCAGGTACGCCTTGTGCTCGGCGGGCGGGTCGGCGTGGATCACGAGAGTCACGTCGTCGATGTGGATACCGCGCGCCGCGATGTCGGTTGCGACAAGCGCGCGGGCGTCACCGGCGGAGAACGCCGCCAGATTGCGGGTGCGGGCGTTCTGCGCCAGGTTGCCGTGCAGCTCGACGGCGGGTACGCCCGAAGCGACCAGTTGGCTGGTCAGTTTCTTGGCGCCCCGCTTGGTGCGGGTGAACACGAGCGTTCGCCCCGGGGCGGCCGTGAGGTCGATCAGGACGGGAAGCCGGTCGTCGTGGCGCACCCGGAGCACGTGGTGGGTCATCGCGGCGACCGGGGACTTCGCCGAGTCGACACTGTGGGTGACCGGATTGGAGAGATACCGCCGCACGAGGACGTCGACGCCCGCGTCGAGCGTCGCCGAGAACAGCAGCCGCTGCGAGCGGGGCGGTGTCTTGTCGAGGAGCCGCCGTACGACCGGCAGGAAGCCCAGGTCGGCCATGTGGTCCGCTTCGTCGAGCACGGTGACCTCGACGGCGTCCAGGATCGCGTGGCCGCTCGAAACGTGGTCGGCGAGGCGGCCGGGACAGGCGATGAGGATATCGACCCCGGCACGCAGCGCGCTGACCTGCGGCCGTGCGCTCACCCCACCGAAGATCGTCAGGGTTCGTAGTGACAGCGCGGTGGCCAGCGGTGCGATCGTCGCTTCGATCTGGGTCGCCAGCTCGCGGGTGGGCGCCAGGATGAGCGCGCGCGGGCGGCCGGGCAGCCGCGGAGCAGCGGTGGCCGAGAGCCGGGCGAGGACCGGAAGCGAGAAGGCGTACGTCTTGCCCGATCCGGTCCTGCCTCGGCCCAGCACGTCGCGTCCGGCGAGTGAGTCCGGGAGCGTGGCGGCCTGGATCGGGAATGGCGTGCTGATTCCCGCCTGCTCGAGCGCGGCGACCAGGCGACCGGGCACGCCGAGGTCGGCGAAGGAGGTGGGTGTTTCCAGGGGTGTCTTCTGGGGGCGGCGTGCCGCCATGGGTGTCTCCGAACGTGGAAGGGGTCGCCCTGCACGGTGCTGACCGTTTGGTCGCGGCGCGTGGTGGTCGACATCAGATGCGGGCCGTGGTCGGAAACCGACGGACTCGTTGATCAATCTACCCGCACCCCGGCCGAGCCGCACACGACGGCTCTTTTGAGTTAGGGTTTGCACGGGCCCGCGAAACGGAACCGACGCCCCGGCGAGTGGCCGGAGCCGGCCCGCTCATTTTCGGCACCCGGCTTGCATGTGCGAGCGGGTGGGACGCGCGTTGGCGCGGAAACCTGGAGCAGCTCTTGACTCAAGAAACCGTGCATGACTCGAATTTGTTCCGTGAAGCACCGGGAGCGAATGCGACTTTCGACCACATACCTGCCGTCGACGTGAGTTCGGCCGCGATGACGCGCCTGCGCACCCCGTTCCGTGTCGAGGGTGACGCCGACCGGAAGCCGTCGACGCGTTAGGCGTCACGACGTGCCGCAGCCCGGTCGGTGGGAGTCGGCGAGCGTTCCGGTTCGGCACGTCGCAGGTGGCTGCTTTCGAGCGGGTGAGTCAGCGGGTTTCACGACTGAACGAACGATCGGGCGGCGGCGGTGGACGCGGAGATCCCCGCCGGCGCACGGCTGGGTGGTCGTCCGGAGTGCCGGGGAACCTCGGCGTGACGGGTGAACGTCAGGAGCACTCCCGGCAGATCTGCCGGCCGTCGGGCTGCGCGGCGAGCTGGCTGCGGTGGTGCACCAGGTAGCAGCGCGTGCATCGGAACTCGTCCGTCTGCATCGGCACGACCGCCACCGTCAGTTCCTCCCCGGACAGGTCCGCGCCGGGCAGCTCGAAGTTCTCGGCAGCGTCGGCCTCGTCGAGGTCGACTGTTGCTGACTGCGGTGCCGAGCTTCGCGCCTTGAGTTCCTCCAGACTGTCGTCTTCGACCTCAACCGCAGGTCGGCGAGGTGCGTCGTAATCGATGGGCTTGCTCATGGTGGTGGCCTTTCCGGCTTTGATCTATGGGCGTCGCGGCGGTAGACCGCAGCCCACGTCGTGGCGCTCAACTGAGCGGTGCAACGGTAGCGCTCGCTGATGGATGGGAGGGGCGCCGAAGGCAGCGTGAGACGGCCGAGGTGCGGGGGCGTGCCGCCCGCTGCCACCGCCGCGGACACCCGGAGCTGGGTGCCGACGACGGATCAGCCGCTTCGGCGGTTGCCCCACTGGCGTGGGCCCTGGACCGAACCCCGGCCGCTGAGGCGCTGACCCTTCCCGTGCGGTTGCGGCGAGGCGACCTTGCCCTTCCCTCGGCGGGCAGCCCGGTTCGCATAAGCGGCGGGCTCGTCGGTCTCCGTCTCGGGTTCGGTGGTGGTCGCCGGGTCGGCTTCCTCGGCGTGGGCGTCTTGAACGGGCTCAGGCTCCGGCATCGGAATCTCCCTGGATTCGTGGGGCTTCCCTGCGGACCGTTGCCAACAGGCGGACGCAGTACCCGCCGGAAGTTCGGCGAACTGCGTGACGCCGCGATCTTAGCCGAGGAGGCGCCTACAGCTATGAAGGCCGCACCAAGGTCAGGACGAGGAGCTCCAAACGCGGAGCTCACCTCCGGTGGAGCGAGACCCGGGAATCGGCAGGTCGACCAGGGCGCAGTGATCCACGGTGCCGACCCGGGGGCGGGGCTCTGCGCAGACTTCTCAAAGGGCGCGTCGCCTCGGCCGCCGCCGGGATCCTGCGTCCGGGTATCACCGCGGCCCGCCGCCTCCTCGACCACGTCGATGCCATCGCCGGTTACGCACCGTCACAAGATGCGACCCGGGAGATCTGCCGAGGCGGTTCGTGACCCTCGATGAACCGGAGCGGCCATCTGAGGGCGTAGGTTCGCTCGTATGGCCGGCCTGCCGCTCGCGTCCGCGTTCACGGTCTTCACCGACCAGGACTCGGGCTGCCTGTCCTACGGCGTCGAGGACGCTGGGCGTCGCTGGTTCGTCAAGAGGGCCACCACCGTGCAGGCCCGCCCGTCACTTGTCCGAGCCGCGCAGTTTCACACCGCGGTTCAACACCCAGCGATCATCCGCCCCGCACGGGTCCTCAAGCGCCCCGACGGACTCGTGCTGGTCTACCCCTGGCACGACGGCGCGGTTCTCAACCAGGCCACCAAGCACGGCTCGAACCGGGCCACACTTACCCGGTTCCAGCAGCTGCCCCTCCCCGAGGTCGAGGCAGCTGTCACCACCATCCTCGACGCGCACGTGGCCGTCACCGCGGCCGGTTACGTCGCGGTCGACCTCTATGACGGCTGCTTCCTCTACAACTTCGACAGCCGACGCATGTGGCTGATCGACCTGGACGAGTACCGGCCCGGCCCCTTCACCCTCGACGCCGAGCGCCTGCCCGGATCCCGCCGTTACATGGCCCCGGAAGAGTTCGTCCGGGGTGCGGTTATCGACCAGCGGACCACGGTCTACACGCTCGGTCGCACCATCACGCACCTGCTCGACTCCCCACATGGCTGGCGAGGCTCCCAGGCCCAGAGGCGGCTCGCGAACCACGCCACCCGGCCGACACCAGAAGATCGACACCCCGACGTGGTGAAGCTGCTGGCCGAGTGGCGAGCCACGTGCACGACCTGAGACGAGCATTCGTCGGCTCGGAAAAAGGCTTGCGCCGCCGCCGGACAGCCCCGTTAGGGTGTTGGCATGATCAGCTCGTGCGCGTTCCCGGCGGCGTCCCTCGACGTCCTGTTCGGCGCGCTGCGACGCCGGCGGTCCGACGACCGCCTGCGCTGAGCGACCTTCTCTGCGACCGGCGGATCGAGCCGCCGGTCGTCGTCGACCGTCCTCGGTCCGCCCGCATCCTCACCTGGTGATCCGCGCTGCGGATTCGAGCGAGAACGGCGTACCCATGGATTTGGAGAAACTTCTTACCGAACGGCTGGCACCGGCGTTCGCGAGGGTGGCGGACGAGCCGGTGGATCCCGTTGTGCGGCGCTCCCAGCGGGCTGATTTCCAGTCCGACGCGGCGCTGGCACTGGCCCGGCGGCTCGGCCGGCCACCGCGTGCCATCGCCGCCGAGGTGCTGCGGTACGCCGAGCTGGCCGACCTGTGCAGTGTGGTGGAGATCTCCGGGCCGGGCTTTCTCAACCTGACCGTCGCCGACGAGGCCTTGGCCGGGCTGGTCCGCACGCTGGCCGCCAGCCCGCGGCTGGGAGTGCCGGTGGCGGCCTCGCCGGAGACCGTGGTTGTCGACTACTCGGCGCCGAATGTGGCGAAGGAGATGCACGTCGGGCACCTGCGATCGACGGTGATCGGCGACGCGGCGGCCCGGCTGCTGGAGTGGCTGGGGCACCGGGTGCTGCGGGCCAACCATCTGGGCGACTGGGGTACGCCGTTCGGCATGCTGATCGAGCACCTGGTCGACCTGGGCGAGGCCGAGGCGGCGCAGGATCTGTCGATGGGTGACCTGGACTCGTTCTACAAGGCGGCTCGGGCCAAGTTCGACGCCGGCGAGGTGTTCCGGGAACGGTCCCGACAGCGGGTGGTGGCATTGCAGGGTGGTGACGAGGCGACGCTGCGGCTGTGGCGGCTGCTGGTGGAACAGTCCGAGCGCTACTTCCTGACCGTGTACGACCTGCTCGACGTGACCCTCACCGAGCGGGACTTCCACGGTGAGAGCAGCTATAACGCGCTGCTCGGCCCGGTGGTCGAGGACCTGGATCGGCTCGGACTGCTGCGAGAGAGCGAAGGCGCGGCCTGCGTGTTCCCGCCCGGCGCCGTCGGGCGGGACGGCGCGCCGCTGCCGCTGATCGTGCGCAAGTCCGACGGTGGGTACGGCTACCCGGCGACCGACCTGGCGGCGATCCGGCACCGGACCGGCACGCTGGGGGCGACCCGGCTGCTCTACGTGGTCGGGCTGCCGCAGCGGCGGCACTTCGAGATGGTGTACGCCGCCGCCGCGCAGGCGGGATGGCTGGCTCCGCCGGCCCGGGCCGAGCACGTCGGGTTCGGCTCGATCCTCGGATCGGACGGGCGGATGCTGCGCAGCCGGGCCGGCGAGTCGGTGAAGCTGGTCGGGTTGCTGGCGGAGGCGATTGCTCGGGCCACCGCGTTGACCAGGGAACGGAACCCGGAGCTGGACGAGGCTGAGGTGGTCGAGGTGGGCCGGGCGGTCGGCATCGGCGCGGTGAAGTACGCGGACCTGTCCAGTGATCGGCACCGGGACTACGTGCTCGACTGGGAGCGGATGCTTTCGCTGGACGGCAACACCGCGCCCTATCTCCAGTACGCGTACTCGCGGATTCAGTCGATCTTCCGGCGGGCAGGGGTGGCGGCGCAGCCGGGAGCGGGAATCTCGCTGGCCGAGCCGGGCGAGCGGGCACTCGCCTTCGAGCTGATCGGCTTCGGCAGGGCGGTCGACGAGGTGGCGGTGAACCTGGAGTTCCACCACCTCACCGGGTACCTGTACCGGCTGGCCGCGACGTTCAGCACGTTCTACGAGCGGTGCCCGGTGCTGCGGGCTGACGGACCGGTCCGGGAGAGCAGGCTGGTGCTGTGCGACCTGACCGGCCGGGTGCTCCGGCAAGGTCTCTACCTGCTCGGCATCCGGACCCCGGAACGGATGTGATGAGGGTGATCCGGCGACTCGTCCGTCGGCCGCCGTTCACGCTGCCTGGCGGGCGATGCGCGGTCGATCAGGCGGACGCCGGTTTCGGCGGGTGCGCCGGCTTGGCCTTCTGCGGGTAGATCGTCTCGTGGCGGGCCAGCATGGCGACGAACTCGCCGATCTTCCGCTCCCGGGTCTGCGCCCGTTTGACGGCATTGAGGCGGTAGATGAGGGCGAAACGGTTGGTCTTGGTGAGTACGTCGAACATGGCCTGGGCGGCGGGTTCGGCGGCGATGGCGGCGAGCAGGTCGGCGGGCACCTCGGCTTCCGACGGCGGGGCGTAGGCCGCCGCCCACCGCCCGTCGGCTTTCGCGGCTTCTATCGCGGCCCGCCCTGGCGGCAGCATTCGCCCTTCCGACTCCAGCCGCGCCACGTGGGCCACGTTGCGTTGCGACCAGGAACTGCGGGGTGTGCGCGGGGTGAACCGGATCCAGGAGGTTTCCTGATCCCGTTTGCGGGTCTGCCCGTCGATCCAGCCGAAGCAGAGGGCCTCGTCGACGGCCTGCTGCCAGGTCAGCGTGGTGGCTGTGCCGCCTTTCCTGGTGAGGGCGAGCCAGACGCCGGGCGATGTGGCGTGATTGGCTGACAACCATGCGCGCAGCGCCTCGGCGTCCGCGACGATCAGCTCATCCAGTTCGGTGCTCGCCATGACGGCATGCTAGTCCTGCTGCCCGGGGACCGGTGCCAGGCGTCGGATCGGGTGGCGTGATCGTCCGATCAGGACTCGTGCTCGCCTGTGACAGCGTTGCGCGGGGCACACCCCGGGCATCGCCGCCGGATTCCGCGACCGGATGTCACTCCTGTTGCGCTCGTTCGAGGCTTGAGAGTCGCCGCGACCCGGCCAGGAGGCGGCGCCGCCGGCCGCCGATCGGCAGTACGGATGACCCGGGCCGGAAGCCGATCTAGTGGACGAAACACCCAACCCGTGACTGGATCGGTAATCGCACAGCCCCGGTCGGACAACTCTTCTGGCGGCCGGGACGTCGTTCTTCGAAGACTTCGAGTCCCGGTTCCGGTCAATCGCCGTGCCCGATGAACCGTTCTTCCCCGCCGTGGTCCACGGCCGAACGCGAGACAGCCGCGCCGAAGCGGGCCGCGACCGCCGCCACGGCGGCACGCAGTTCGGGGCCTTCTTCCGCGGAGAAGTCGAACGGGACCGGGGCGAGCCACTCCTGCGCGTACATCGCGGGGTTTCCGGTGCTGCCGACCAGTACGCACCGGTCGCCGTCCGGCTGGAGGCGGCCCATCGGCGGCCGGATCCAGGGGGCCACCTGCTCCCACGGCGCGTGGAACACCACCCGGGTGGGGTACGTCCATCCCGCGCCCAGGTTCTCCTCGAGCGCGGCCACCGGATCCAGGTCCTCGGGTGGTGTGAAGGTGTGCGGAGTCTGCCGTACGGACCGGATCCGGTCGACCCGGTACGTGCGGATCGCGTCCGCGCGGCGCGAATGGCACAGCAGGTACCAGCGTCCGTACCGCACCACGACGGCCCACGGGTCGACCTCAGTGTCCCGCTCCTCGCCGCTCCCGCCTCGGTAGGTGACCTCGATGCGGCGCCGATCGGCGACGGCGGTGACAAGGGCACTGGTGATGGTGGGATTCGGGCGGGCCGAATGCCGGTCGGGGGTGGCCGCGGCGTAGGCCCGTAGCGCCGCTGCCTGCCGTCCAACGCTTTCCGGAAGTGCCCGGATCACCCTGCTGAGCGCCGAGCCGACCGGGTCGTCGGCGTCGATGGCGTTCGGCTGCCCGTCGAGCACGGCCATGACCAGACCGAGGGCCTGTTCCTGAGTGAAGACGACGGGCGGCAGCCGGGTGCCGCGGCCCAGTCGGTAGCCCCCGTACGGCCCGCGGGTCGACTCGACCGGGATGCCGGCCTCGCGAAGGATACCGACGTAGCGCCGCGCGGCCCGTTCCGTCACGCCCAGGAGCGAGGCGAGTTGGTCCGCAGTCGTGCCGGGACGTTCATACAGGATCTCGAGCGCGCGCAGCGCCCGGGCGGTGGGACTCGGACCGGTTGGCACGGCGGCGAGAATACCCGGAAGGATATCGTCCGGAATTGCCTCTAGGTTGATGCGATGACCGCAGAACAGATCGTGCTTCTGGGTGGCCTGTGGCTCGACGCATCGGCGTGGACCGGTGTCGCGTCGGAGCTGAGGGACAGAGGCCACCACCCGGTGCCGGTGACCCTGCCCGGTCAGGGCGACGGGAATTCTTCAGCGGCCTTGGCCGACCAGATGACCGCGGTGCTTGCCGCCGTGGACGCGGGCCGCGGCAGGTCGGTGGTGGTGGGGCACTCCGCCGCCTGCACCCTGGCCTGGATGGCAGCCGACGCGCGGCCCGGTCGGATCGAGAAGGTGGTGCTGATCGGCGGGTTCCCCTCGGACGACGGGCAGCCGTACGCGGACTTCTTCGAGATCACCGACGGCGTCATGCCGTTCCCCGGCTGGGACCCGTTCGAAGGCGCCGACGCGGCCGACCTGGACGAGCAGGCGCGGCGAGCGTTCGAGGCTGCCGCGATCCCGGTCCCGGTGGGCGTGGCCAGGGGCGTCGTACGACTGACGGATGAGTGGCGGTTCGACATACCTGTCGTGATCGTCTGCCCCGAGTTCACGCCGGAGCAGGCGCGGGCCTGGATCGCTGCGGGCGACATCCCGGACCTCGCCCGGGCCAAGCACGTCGACCTGGTCGACATCGATTCCGGGCACTGGCCGATGCTGACGCAGCCGGCAGAGCTCGCGCGGATCCTGGCTGCGGTGTAGCCCGGCGCGGGGCTGATTCGGCGTGCCGGTCATGCGGCGAGCTGGTCGCGGCGGCGGGTGAGGTAGGCCCGCTCCGCGGGATTGCCGGCGAGACCAATGGCCCGGTCGTACGCCGCCCGCGACTCGCCGCCGAGCCCGAGCCGCCGTAACAGGTCGGCGCGCGCGGCGTGGAAAGCGTGGTAGCCGTCGAGGGCCTCGGCCAGCCGGTCGATCTCGGCGAGCCCGACCCCGGGGCCGTCGACTTCGGCGATCGCGACCGCCCGGTTGAGCCGCACGATCGGCGAGGGATCGAGCAGCACCAGGCGCCCGTAGAGAGCGACGATGGTGGACCAGTCGGTGTCCCGGGCGGACGGGGCATCCGTGTGGACCATGTTGATCGCGGCCTGCAGCTGGTAGCGCCCGGGCGGGTCACCGCCGGCCGCTACCGCCTCGATCCGCTCGCGGACCAGGGCCTTGCCCTCCGCGATGAGGGTACGGTCCCATGCGCCGCGGTCCTGCTCGTCGAGAGTCACCAGCTCCCCGGTGCGGGACACCCGCGCCGGCCGTCGGGCGTCGGTGAGGAGCATCAGGGCAAGCAGGCCGACTACCTCGCCGTGCTCCGGGAGGAGAGTTCGGAGCAGACGACCGAGGCGGATTGCCTCGTCGGTGAGGTCGACGCGCACCGGGTCGTCCCCCTCGCCGGCGAGATAGCCCTCGTTGAAGACGAGGTAGACGACCGCGAGCACGCCGGCGAGCCGCTCGCGGATGTCGTCAGCCGACGGTACCCGGTACGGAATGTGCGCCGCTTTGATCTTTGCCTTGGCGCGCGTGATCCGCCGCGCCATCGTGGTCTCCTGCACCAGAAAGGCGCGGGCGATCTCGGGGACGGTGAGGCCGCCGAGCAGGCGGAGGGTGAGCGCCACCCGCGCCTCCACGGCGAGCGCCGGGTGGCAGCAGGTGAAGATCAGCCTGAGCCGGTCGTCCTCGACCGGGCCGGTCGGCTCAGGAAGGCTGTCGTCGTACACGAGCCGCGCCTCCTGGTGTTTGGCGTCGCGCTGTGACTCGCGACGGATCCGGTCGATCGCCTTGCGGGACGCGGTGATGGCGAGCCAACCCCCGGGATTGGGCGGTACGCCATCGCCCGGCCACCGCTCCGCAGCCGCTAGGAACGCTTCGGCCGTCGCCTCCTCGGCGACGTCGAGGTCACCGAAACGGCGCGCGAGGCCGGCGACCACCCGCGCCCACTCCTCGTGGTGGACACGGGTGATCGCCTGCTCGACGCTGGGACCGGTCACGGCGCCGGCGGCGTTCGGACGGGTTCCCCGGTTCGGAAGGGACGCACCTCGACCGTGCCGCGGCACGCTTTCTTCGACCCCTCGGCGGCGAGTGCCAACGCCACGTCGAGGTCGGCCGCCTCGATGACCCAGAACCTGTCGAGGTGCTCCTTCGTCTCCAGGTAGGGCCCGTCGGTGAAGGCCGGCTTCTCGCCCTGCCCGTCGACGGTGGTGGCCGTCGCGGGGGGCTCCAGGCCGTCGGCGAAGACGACGTGGCTGTCCCTCCGGAGCCTCTCGGTGAAAGCGTGGGTGGCGGCGAACGTCCGCAGCGTGGCCTCCTCGGAGGGGGAGGCGTCGACCTCGGTGCGCTCGGCCGGTCCGTAGACGGACAGCAGGTACCTGGGCACCTCGCTCACTTTTCCCCGGGACCTCGGAACCGGTGCACCTCCTGCGGCCAGTCAAGCGCGGTCGCGAGCCTGCCGGCCCAGTACCGCGCGGCCTCGTCGTCGGGCACGTCCACGACAGCGAAGCCGCCGAGGTGCTCTTTGGTCTCGACGTACGGGCCGTCGGTGAACACGGGTTTGCCGTCTACGGCCTCGACACTGCACACCGCGGTGGACCGGTCGAGTCCGCCGTTGCTGAAAATCAGGACACCCTGGGTCCGCATCTCCTCGATCACGGCCCGGCCGGCCGTGCCCTTCTCGCGTATCTCCTCCGCCGTATGGGCGGGCACCCACTCATCATTGAAGGTGATCAGGTACTCCGTCATGGTCGTCTCCTCTCAGTCCCGGGACGAGGGCCTTCCCGACTCCTCGTGTCCGGCGGCCCAGCCGGCCGCCGCACACTGGTTCCACGAACGGCTAGGCCTTGATACGACACCATCCCGGAAATTGAGCGTGACGGCTCGTGGCACCCCGGGCGTATGGGGACCGGTTGCCGTGGACCGTCCCGGCGCCCACGAGGACCCGCTGATCGGGGCGTCCGCGACTTATCACCGTGCTGCGTCGTCGCCAACCACCCAAGGAGCGGTCGTCCACGGGCAGCGACAAGCGGTCCAGGTGCGCCGAACCCGAGGACGACATGCAGCTACGGCGTCTTCTTGATGAGCTTCCCATCGGCGCCGACGACGAACCACACGTCATCGACACCCTGTCCGTCGACATCGCCAGGGCCGATGTCACCGACGTAGTAGTAGAGGGGCCAGTCGCCGTACGTGGCCTGGTTGGTTCCTTCCGCCCGGTCGGTTTGCGAAAGCAGTTCTCGGCTAGCGCCCGTCCCGGTCGTAGCGGGGTCACGACTGATCAGAGCCGGCCAGGTGGCGACGCATTCGTCGGTGCAGCTGCTGGTGCCGCCCTTGTCGTTGAGGAACGCGTACAGGGTCCGGCCGTTCTGGTCGGTGAGGATGGGCCCGAGGCTCGACTCCTCCACCTGGACGCGCACCGCATTCTGCTCCCCGGCGCTCTGGCCTGCCGCGGTGGTCGGTGCGCTCTGGCCGGCGGGACCGGATGTGCTGCCGCATGCGGCGGTGGTGGCGATCAGAGCCACTCCGAGGATGATCATCGGAGTGCGCATGGGAGTCTCCTTCGAGCCGTTGACGTATGGAGTCGCCGTTTACACGGGTCATCGCTTCCTGCGGTTCAATCCGTCGCGTCAGAATTGATCATGAACCAGAAGCCTCCCCGACTCGTGTCCGCGATGAGTCGTGCCACGCAGACCCGCACGGCACCCACTCCCCGAAAGGACACGCTCCATGCGAGCTCCGCTTCTCGCTGTGTCGAGCCTGGCGCTTGGTTTGACTCTCGTCGCGGCTGCGGGCAGCCCGGTGACGGCGGCCACGCCGTCCGCTGCCACGCACGCGAGCACCGCGACATCACCGCCGGACCATGACATGGCCGACATGACGCACGGTGCGCCGAACGCCACGCCGGACAAGTCAGCCGCGATCGAACGGGCCAAACTCAAGCCGAGCTACTTCGCGGCCGAGATGAACGGCCTGAACCTCGTGCAGGCACCGGGCCAGCCGGCATTAGCGGGGCGGATCCTCGGCGACCGCGACGGCAGCGCCACCGGCCTCGTCCGGGTGCAGGGCGACCGGGTCACATTCGCCTTCTCCTGGACGGGCATCAGCGCCCCGACGGTGGGTCACATCCACGAGGGGAGCGCCGAGGTCAACGGTCCGATCAAACTATCGCTGTTCGCCACGCCGATGCCGGACACGGCGACCGCGGCCTCCGGTGTGGTGACCGTCGATGATCGGGCCACCGCCGACGCGATCCGCGCCGACCCGAGCAACTTCTACCTCAACCTGCACACCGAGGAGTTCCCCGCCGGCGCCGTACGCGGCCAGCTGAGCAAGCTCGCTCGGCCCACCGACCTGCTCGGTCTGCTGAAGAACGGGGGAATGGAGAAGGCGTTCCTCTCCGGCGACCAGGAGGTCCCGGTCGCCGACGGGCCCGCCGTCGCTGATCCGACTGGACGAGCGGTCGCCTTCGTCAAGGCCCGCAACACCCAGGTCGATTACTCGTTCGCCTGGGTGGGCCTCAAGCCGACTCTCGGCCATATCCACAAGGGGCGGTTCGGCGCCAACGGCCCGGTGGTCGTCCCGCTGTTCGGCACGGCCGTCCCCTCCACGATCGTGGCCATCTCCGGTACCGCCACCGGTGTCGACTCCGCGCTCGTCAAGGACATCGCCGAGCACCCGTCGGACTACTACGCCAACCTGCACACCGTCGAATTCCCCGGCGGGGCCGTACGCGGCCAGCTCTTCAACCGACGCTAACCGGCACTGCCGGCATCAGGGCCGGGCGGGCCCGCGGAGACCACCGCGGGCCCGTCCGCTTATTGAAGCCGCCCAACAGTCCGCAAGACGGCGCCTGTAAACCTCAGGCGACGCGCCCGCGATCTGCGGTCGCACAGCAGCTCAACAGGGCTCACGTTTATATGCGGCCATCGCGCATCACTTCGTTCGACTTAGCCGTCTCGGAGGATCGCGCCGTGGCCGTCTCTCATCCTTGCAACACGCCCATGAGGGCAAGTCGTACATCACTTCCATGGACGCAGCCCGCAGTCGCTCACCTGCTCGCCGAGCACCACGAGGGCTACCAGCCTCGCCGGACGGAGACAGGTCGTTCGGCCGGTAGGGCGCCGCACCTGGTCCCCGTCCGGCGAAGCCTGACATCGGTCCAACCGGTACCGCCGAGCGTTGGTATTCGGTGGCGGAGTCACCGCCGGCCACCCGGCCTGGGTCTCGCCGACCAACGCCTCAGCCGGCAGGGGCGGAGGCTAGAGTCGCGAACACCACGATGTTGTCCTTGTACGACCGCGCTGCCTTGTCATAGTCACCACCGCAGGTGATCACGCGCAGCTGTGCCTTGCCGGTGTGGCCGTAGACCAATTTCAGCGGGAGCTGCTTCTTCGGGTAGCGGGCCACGCCGTCGACGATGAAACGGGCCTTCTTGCCGTCTGCGCGGAGCACTTCGATGGTGTCCTTCGGCTTCAGCTCGCCCAAACGGAAGAAGACTGCCCGACCGGTGGCGCGTGAGTCGACGTGGCCCACCACCACCGCGGTCCCGACCTCGCCGGGGCTTGGTCCCAGCTTGTACCACCCGGCCGTCTTGGGCTGGTTCAACGGCGGGACCGCGATCTGCTGGTTCTTGTCCAGCCCGAGCGGAGTCGTCGGCGCGTCTACGCCGATCCGCGGGATCTTGATGCGGGTGGGTTGCGAACGCGGCATCCCGGCCAATGTCGGCAGGCCGCGAACACTGCGCGCCTCGCCTTGAGTCACCCCGGTGGTCGGCGACGCTTTGGCTTTGCTCGGCGTCGCCTTCCGAGTCGCTGTCGGAGTCGGAGTCGGAGTCGGAGTCGGTGTGGTGGGATCGGCCTCCGACGGTGACGCCAGGGACGGCGGTGCGGCGGCGAGGTCGGGCTGTGGCGGCCGGACGGGATCGGGAGCCATGGCCGCGATCCCGATCAATCCTGCTCCGCCGAGCGTGACAAGGACGACCAGGAAGATGCCAGCGGCGCGCCACGGGAATCCGTGGCGGCCGCTGGCGATCCTGGCCGCCTTAGGCGACAGTGCCATTGGCGGACCGCCGACGTAGCAGCGCGATGCCGCCGAGCGCACCCACGCCCATCATGCTGGCACCGATCGCCGTCAGAGCACCGGTGTTGGTGTCGGAGAGCGAGCCACCGTCACCGGCCGCGACGGCGGCCGTCTTCGGCAAAATCCAGGCGCCGTCCGGACCCGCGTAGGCGCCGGCAGCCGCCGGGGCGCTGCCGACCGGCGAACCGGCCTCGTCGAGATTCGCCTCGACCATCGCGAGGAGGTCGCTGAGCAGGTTGGTCTTCACGTCCACGTCCACATCGATGTCCCGGATGCAGACGACGACGGTGTTGGGCAGGGGCCCGATGGAGTTCGACGCCGCCTGCTGCGCCCGCAGGTTGAAGGTGACGACGCTGTTCTTGATGGTGTTGTCCTTGATGATGTTGACGATGTTCTGCTCGTTGATCTGCTCGGTGGTCGCGCAGGTGACGCCGTTACCCTCCTTGTCCTTCAGGTCGAACGTCTTGGGCTCCTCGTGTGACTTCTTCCTCGACTCCTGCCCCTGGTTCGAGGCCTTGGGCTCCTTGGCTTCTTCGTCGCCCGCGGCGAGCGCGGTGGCGGGCGCGGCGAGCAGCAGAGCAGCACTGCCCAGCACCACCCCGCCGGCGAGCTTGGTCAAGAATCTCGTCGACATGTTCCTCACTCCTTCTGGTCGGGCTCAGTGCGATGAGCCATGTCGAACGTTAGGCGGATTCATGCGTAACGAGAGGAACTTCCGGATTCCGTAACATCCGGCCTTGGTCATGCCACAAGAAGTTAATTCGCGTCCAACGTGCGGTAACAGCCGTTATGTCCGTCTGAGTCTGGTAGCGGCTCGGTGCCGACGGTGGCGCTGCCATGTACGGGGTCTTGGTGGCCCGAACCGATGACGGTCAGTGAACCGCGCCTCCAGCCGCTCCACGGCGACGGGCTGCCCGGGTAACCCGCCCGCCGAGTGGCCGACCAGGTACGCGGTTTACACACGATGGGCGTCCAGCACGCGGTACACGTCGGTTCGATGTCGTCCCAGGTGAACGCTCCGCCGCGAAGCCGACGGTGCCCGGCATGCCGGCGTCACGGTGCTCGTACCGGATCGCCCGCCGGCCTCCGGTGCTCAGGCAGCCGACGAACTCGTCCGGCCGCAGGATGCCCTGCGACATCGAGCCCCACGATCAACATGATCGGCGCGCCCTCTCGGCACCGAACTGCTCACTCCAGAGGCTCACGTCCTGCGAAGGAACGCTGCCTCGGACGCCTTTGGGGTCAGGGGTGCGGTACGACAACTTGTCTGCGAGCTTCTGCAGTACGAGAACAAGACCCTCTCTGCTGGCTCCGCGGCCACGGGGGAATCATCGTCGCGCTGGCCGAGCAGACCACGCGACCGGTCGATGAACGGCCCCCGGAACGCGGCCATCTTCCGAATCAAGAGTGACCCCTCAGCGCCCCTGCACCACCCACTGCGGGCTTACCAAACACGCTCGAAACGGACGAGACTGGGAGCACCGGCTCCCAACGAACGTCCACCTCTGCCGCCAATCGTGCGCGGGGCGGCAGCGGACTGCTCGCGCTGAAGGCAAGGGGTGATCGGCCGTGAGTGATGGGCGGCGGCTAGCGGTTACCTCGGCGCGCGGGGCCGCCGTAGAGATGGACACGGTTGTCGACATCGCGGTCCGGCTTGCCGCTCCGAAACCGGTCGTGCGCAACATCGCCGTTGCTGACATGGACCACCCAGTCCTCGTAGTACCAGCTGGGGTCGCACGCGCAGTCGGTGAAACGGAACCGGAAGTTGGCTCTGTACCGGCCGACCTGCCCGTGCGTGAGGGTGAACAACCGGGCCGACACTCCCGTTCGGGGAAAGGCTGCCTCGCCGGGCAGGCGCTCGACGATCACCGCCGCGCCGTCGAAGGTGAGCCACAGAGTGAGGCTGCGGGCGATGCTCACGCCGCCGGTCAGGACGTCGACGCATTGTGCGTAGCTGGCGGCCTCATCAGCCAGGACGTCATGGACCACAACATCGCCTGCTGGCAGCGGCGCGGGAAGTATCAACGGGCGGTTGAGTCCTCGGCGGGCTTCGGCATGTGGCGCGCCACGCCCAGCCGCGCTCCATCGCACGCGCACCCGCTGGATGACGATCACGCCCAAACCATGGCCCACAGACTGCACCCGCGCCAGCCGTTATCCGCTCATGGTCGATGTGCGGGCTCGAGAGCTTGGTACTCAGCAGCCGGTGAGCTTTTGATTGCGGGTCAGAAGGTCAGGGGTTCGAGTCCCTTCGGGCGCGTAGCAGGTCAAGGGCCGGTTTCCTGTCACGGGAGACGGGCATTGATCGTGTTGGCCCCCACGGCTGCCCCTAGGCCTACGCGTCGAACAGGAAGCCGAGTTCGGCCTACGACTGCCTCACGAGGCGATCCGCGGCAGCAGCGCGGTTGTTAAGCGTCACCACCGGACCGGAGTAGTGAGGTGACCTGGGCTAACGCGTCTGACGACATAGCCGCCGGGTGGTGGAACGCATACCCGAACTCGCTGATCCGCCCGTCCGGGGTCAGGATCCAGTGCTGCAAGCCCGGGCGGCGTCACGGTCATCGTCACGTCGACGGGGGCCACCGAGTCGGGGGTCTCTCTGACCCTGATGCCGGGGGAGCAGGCCGCTCAGGTCCGTTCGATGCCCGACGACCCGGCCACCTGGATGGTGACCGGGTCGCCGCCGTAGGGACGCGCGCTATGGCGCGCCCCGTGTACGCGCTACTGGAGCGGGTCGAGCGAGAAATTCGCCGTGACGGTATTCCCAGCCTTGAGCGTGACCTTCGCCGTTTCAGGCACGTAGCCCTCGGCCGCGACGATCAGCGTGAGCGGGCTCACCTTCGAGTCGATCCAGTACTCGTACGTGCCGTCCTCCTCGGTGACCAGCGTCGTGTGGTACCCCTTGCCGCCGTTCACCTGGACGATGACCCCACCGAGTGGCTGGCCGCCGGCCTCGGTGACGGTACCGGTGATCTTGCCCCACGACTTCGGGGCGGTGACGTTCATCGACACCGGCACCTCACCCACGTTGTACGGCGTGTTGGTGCTGGCACCGATCGCTGCGGAGTACGCGCCCGGCTGGTCGACGTCGGCCGACATGGTTGCCTCCACCGTGACCGACTCGCCCGGCTCGAGCGTGACGGACGGGTTGTCGAAGGACACCCAGTCCGCCGGAGCGCCGCCCGTGCTACCCGTCACGTTCATCACGATGTGCATGTCCGGGAAGCCGATCGACGATGTTTCGGCCGGTTCGGAAATGCCGCAGTCCACCGAGGCGATGTACGACGGAGCCGTCTGGCCGGCGTTGTTCGAGCCGATGAAGAAGTAGCCATCCGCAGGGACGGCCACCTCGACCACCAAGGTGCCACCGGACGGAACCGCGCCCTCGACCGGGACCGTCACCAGAGTGCCGTTACCGGCCGGGACCGTGGCGTCGGCCGAGCCGATGAGCGTCATGTTGGCGTACCGCAGCTCGCCCTCGAGCGCGTAGAGGTTGACCGTGAGCGGCTGGCTGCCCTGGTTCACCTCCACCCCGAACGACACGCTCGATACGTCCAGGCTGTTGAGCCCGAAGTCGGCCAGCGTGAATGTCCGCAGGTACGAGTTGTTCCGGGTGGTGAGGCCGTTGTTGCACGATGCCGAGTTGCCGGTGATGATCGCCTGCGACGCGGAGTGCGTGATGGTGATCTCGTCGGCCGGGATCGGCGCCGCCTGCGGCGTCACCGTCTCGCCCTTGACGCTCGACCGTGACATCGACGAGCCGGCCGCTGACAGCTTCCCCTTCGGGGCCACCGACGCCGGGACGGTCGCCTTACCCTTCACCGCCGTGAGAGCACCCGTGGCGAGTGGCGCGAACTCGCCGCTGCGGGCTTCGAGCTCGACCGACGCCGGGGCGGTGCCCTCGTTGGTGATCGTGAGTTCCTCGGTGTGCGAACCGCCCATCGGCAGGTCGGCGTGCGTGTCGCCGTCCGAAGCGATGGTCACCATGCCCGCGGCCAGCGCGGCGTCGAACCTCACGGTGCTGTCCTCGGTAACCATGACCGAACCGGTGGCAGCCTCGTACTTCGGCGCCGTGATCTTGACCGAGTAGCCACCGGTGAGGACCGACGTCGAGTATGTGCCGTCCGCTCCAGTGGTCACGGTCTTGCTCTGGGCCTCGGAGGAGACCGCCACGGTCGCGCCGGAGATCGGCGTACCCGTGTTCCGGTCGGTCACCGTGCCGGCCACCGTGCCTCGTGGCGCGGAGTCGTAGTGGATCGACATTCCGGGGTTGATCGTCGGGGTGTTGTAGGAGAACTGATGGGCGATGGTGCCGTTCTCGTTCTCGATACCCACCGTGGCCGAGCTGCCGGCCGCCGCTCCGCCCGAGTTGGCCCCATAGCCGAGCTCGATCTCGCCGTTCTCCAGGAGGGTCACGGAGAAGTTCGTCCGCTCGGCGCGGTTGGCGTAGAACGTGACGTTCCGGAACTCGAGGATGAACGCGTCCACGCCGTCGACCTGGGTGGCCGCGGTGTAGAGACCCGACGAGTCGTCGAAGTAGAGGTCGTCCCACAGCGGGTAGATCGCGGCGTTGGGTGCGACACTGTTCGGGATCGCAGTGTTGCTGTACGCGCTCGAGAGCCCGGCGAAGTTCACGTGGCCGTTGGTGGTCACGTACGCCGTCGTGTAGTCGCCCTCGTAGTACGGGAACGAGAACGGCAGCGGGACCGTGGTCGCCGCGTCGTCACCGGTCAGGTTCACCCGGGTGTCACCCGTGGCGGCCCCGTCGCTGCCGACCGTGCAGAAGTACCCGAAGTCGTCGTACCGACGGGCGATCTCGGCGGTGACCGTCTCGTCGCCGTCGACGACGACCTCCGCCGAGAACGCGCTCGTGCAGGTGCCGCCCTCGATCGAGACGGTGTAGGTGCCCTCGGGCACGTCGGCGAACGCGAACGCGCCGTTGGCGTCGGTGGTGACCGGGTCGATCGGTGCGGAGATGCTCACCGTGGTGCCGACGAACGGGTTGCCCGTGGCGACGTCCGTGACGGTGCCGGACACGGTGTGGCGTGGCGCGGCCTCGAGGTCGATGTCCACCGTGGTGGTCGCGTCGACGGTGACCGTGGCGCCGGTCGGGGCAGACGGCAGGTAGCCGAACGCCGAGGCCGAGACCTGGTAGTCGCCCACGGCGACGCGGGCGGAGTACGTGCCGTCCGTGCCGGTGGTGACGGTACGGTCGCGCTCGCCGTCGACCGTCACGCGCGCCCCGCTGATCGGGTCGCCGTCGGTCTCGGTGACGGTGCCGGCAACGGTGCCCATGTCACCGATCGGCGCGGCGTCGATCAGCGCGGCCAGGTCGAGCGTGCCCTCACCGTAGACGTTGTTGTTTTCGGCGGTGCCGCCGCACGAGGTGTCGTCGACGTTGTGGGCGGTCTGGTTCAGCAGTTCCCAGGTGCCCGGAATGTCGCCGATCAGTGCCGGTGCGGCGCTCCACAGTACGGCGACGGCGCCCGCGAGGTGCGGGGCGGCCATCGAGGTGCCGTTGTAGACCGCGTACCCATCACCGGGGACCGAGGAGCGAACCGCCACCCCCGGGGCCGAGATGTTCGGCTTGATCCCGCCGCCCTCACCGGGACCGCGCGAGGAGAAGGACGCGATGCGGCCCGACGAGTCGACCGCGCCCGCCGAGTAGTTCGTGGTGTTCGCGCCCGGCGAGGAGGTCGTCTGGCAACCGGGACCGCTGTTGCCCGCCGACCAGGCGCTGAAGATGCCGGCGGCAGCCCACGCGTCGGTGATGTCCTGGTACCAGTCGTCGATGGCCCCGGCGGCGACCGCGCCCCACGAGTTGTTGACGACGTGCGGCCGCTTCGCCGGGTCGGGCTCGGTGCCGTCCGTGCGGGTCGGCGCGGTGATCCACTGACCGGACTCGAGCAGGTCGGCGTCCGAGCAGGTGTCGCAGCCGTTGGCCTCGATCCACTGCGCGTCGGGCGCGACACCGATCTGGTTGCCCTGACCGTCGTCGCCCATCATGGTGCCCATGGTGTGCGTGCCGTGCCCGTTCACGTCGCACGGGTTGCCGGAGCCGCACCGCCCGGAGGAGTCGAACGAGTTGTAGTCGTTGACGATTGTCCCGTCGGGCTGCCGACCGCGGTAACCGTCGGCGAGCGCCGGGTGGTCGAACTGGACGCCGGTGTCGACGCTCGACACGACGATGCCCTCGCCCGTGAAGCCCTGGGCCCAGACCTCAGGGGCGTTGATGAAGTCGAGGCCCCACTCGACCGCGGCCGGGGCGTTCGCCGGCGCCTTCTCGCGCTTGACCGGTTCGACGAGGTCGAACTTCGTGGTCTCGGTGATCTGGCTGACCTCGGGCTGCGCGGCGAGCTCCTTGGCGAGCTCCAGCGTGCCGTCCTCGACGAGGATGCGGTTGCTGATCCAGAAGCTCTCGTAGTCGGCGTTGTTCGCCTCGAGCTGCTGGATCACGTCGGCCTGGGACGTCTTGGCCGTGCTGGTGAGCGCGTCGTAGACGTACTGGCCGCGCTTGCCCCAGTCGGCGTTGTTCGGCGCCGTGTCGAGGTTGGCCTTCGCCGACAGCTTTACCCAGAAGTCCGCGGAGTCGTGCGCGGTGAGCGTCTTCTCCACGGCCGAGGTGAGCTTGTCGGCCGGGTTGGCTGGCGGTGCTGTGGTCGCTGGCGCGGCGAACGCGGCGTGTCCTGCGCTCGCCATCACCGTCGTGAGAATCGCGAAAGCCGCGGTTGCGGCTGACGCGCGTCTCGCATGCCTGGTTCGTGTGTGCACGTAACCTCCATGTACTAGCGCGCCGCAGAGACAGGACGCGCACGGTCCCCACGGTCGTGGGCTATAGACCAACATGGATGACGCGGCGCAGGTGGGTCTACACGGCGGCATGGGCAACTCGGGAGCACTCCGGTCAACTCGTGGCTAACTGATGATCAGCGCGTCATAACCGTGCGGTGTATCCGGGTCCTCGCGCCGACCCCGCGAGATGGCGGGTTCTCCGACATCGCATGACGCCGACAGGGGCGACCGATGAGTAAGTCATGAGGCTGCACGCACAACACGTGTCGGCTCCGGCCGTGGGATGCTCCGAAGCGGACCGCCGGCAGGGAAGGGCCACGTGGCCCGAACGACCGAACCGCTGGTACCTGGCAGCAGCGGACGACGGCGCCGGTTGCGCTGGGCGTAGTGCCCATGGGACTCACCATCGTGCCGGGGGCCAGCACCGCGAGTGCCGGCCTGCAGTCGACGGAGACCTACGTGGTGCAGATGGCACTCGGCCCGGTCGCGGCCTACGAGGGCGGAGTTGCCGGCCTTGCCGCGCCAAGCCCGCCCCCGGGCACAAGGTCGACCCGCGGTCGGCCGGGTCGTGTCGTACGTCGACCACCAGGAGGTCCGGCACGCCGCCGCCCTCAGCCGAGTCGGTGGCAGGAAGCCCTACGACTTCAATTACTCCTTTGACGGTTCGCCGCTCGGCTGACCGCCGATCAAGGAGAGTGTTCTCGACCCCGGCGACCGGGCGGTGTTGTGGGCGGCAGACGACCACCTCGTGGCTCTCACGTCGCTGCTTCCGACCGACTCAGGATGGATCCTGCCACGCCGTGGGCATCACCGACTCCGGCTGGGTCACGGGTATCGGCTTCTTAAGACCCCGATGGTGTAGCGCCAGGAGGCGGTCCACGTCGGCGAGTTGCCTGATCAGATCGGCGAGGTCACTGTTCCGACGGCCGGCCGGGTCGCTGCTGGTCAACGCCACACCAGCGTCATGAGCCCCTACACCTCACCCGGACCCGGTGGGCAGTTTCTGCCCAACTTCGCCACGTCCCTGACGATAACTGTCAACCTTGTCGACTGATAGTGACGATTTACCCACACGCTGTACTTGATACTTCATTCACATAGTTCATAGTGTCCTTTCGGGTAGCCAACGTGATCCACGCGACGCCCAGAGGGTTTTGGAGGGTCGTTCCGGTCCTACCAGCGTCTGCTCCGGTCCATCGGGCCGGCGACGCAGGCGGAACGCAGGAGGCCACAGGTAAGGAGAAAGATGACTCTCGCTCCGAGAGAAAAGTCCATCGGGGATGTCCGGATGGAACCTCCACCGCGAGCCGACGGCGCAGCCTTGATCATCGCGATCGCCGCCTCGACGGCGGAGAGAATGCGCCTGGCGTCGCTGGTGACCAGCCAGGCTCCGGTGCTGCTGGTCTCGTCGCCGGAGGAGCTCTTGTCGCTACTTGTCGACAGCGCCCCGCCCGCCGAAGCGCCGTCAGTCCATCCACGCGTCGTCGAGCCGCTCCCGCCAGCCCTCATAGCAACGGCTGATGTCGTCCCGAAGGTCGACTCGGACAGGCGGGTGGCAACCTGTTCCGGGCGCACCGTACCCCTGTCGCCGCTCGAGCACGACCTGCTTCGGTACCTTCTGCTGGCACAACTCGGCCGCATCTGCACCTTCGAGTCGCTGCACCGCGCGGTCTGGGGCAACGACCACCTCGGCGGCCGGGACAACGTGTGGTCGGTGGTGAAGCGACTCCGCCGCAAGCTCGACGAATTGAACTGCCCGCTGCGGATCCAGGCGGTGCGCGGCGTCGGCCTGCGTCTTGTCGACCCCGGCGCGGTGCTGTCGACGAACGCCGAAGACGCGCGAGAGAGTCGAGACCAGATCTGGGAGTGATGCGCCTTCCGGGTCCCTGGCGGCCCCACCCCTCGCCGCACCGAAGCCCTTCTACCTGCTCGGCCCCCAAACAAGCCACGACTTCAACGTCGATCTCGCGATCACCCCCATTGAGGTGCTCACCCACACGGCGGATTGAGATCGACCTGCAGGCATCATCGGCAGATGCCCTCCGCCAAGATCAGCTAGACGGCATCTGCCAGGGTGGCGTGGTCTCGCCGATGCCCTTGACATGCAGGGCCGGCGACCGCCGCCAGCGAGCCCGTCTTGCGCAGCGCGCGCTCCTGCAGTTCTGGCTTCCCTCGTTGATGGACTGACCCAGGCGGACCAGGTCGAGGCGCTCGGCGAAGATCTCGTCCGCGACCCGGTAAGGCGGCGATAACCACCTCGAAGCGTTCAATCGTGGACGCGTCGAGCGCAGATCCTGGGCTGATGCCGCTGGGGGCGACGTCCCGCCGCCAGTCCGCAAGGCGGCGGCCGGAGAGGGGCTTTCAGCGCGCGGTGAGGAACGTGCCCCGATGACGCCGCGCTTAGCGGCGTCTTAGGCGCCCGGACAAGCTGGATGCCCGTTCGTGCAAATGGCGCAACATGAATGCGACTCGCATAACCTCCCTACCTGCACGACTCCATAGCCGAACACTGGTATTGCCGGACTTGGTGCGCTCCCACGAGGATCCAACGGGTTCAGCTCCACACAGTCGGCGTAACGTCCGCGTCTCCTGTTTCGCCTAACTTCACGAGTCGTCATGCCCCTTGACGTAGACGCCTCGACCAGGCTCTCCATACACGACGCTTTTGGCGTGCAGCACCAGAAGCGCACGCTGCACGGTTGCAACGGAAACGCTGTAGAGCTGTGACAACTGGCTATAGGAAGGAATCTTGGACGCGGGTGGGTACTCGCCGGTGGCGATGCGGGCGGCGATGTCGTCCGCGATTTGGCGGTAGGTCATTCGTCGGGGCATGTCACTCCTGAGTTGGCGCCCCGATGAGATCACGGGCACTAGCTCCACTCAACCTCCGGCTAACCCAGTGAACTAAGTGCATGTTCGGGTAGGCGGCGAGCGGTGGTCATGTGAACCTGGGTTGGCACCAAGGGGCACGCGCCCTCTCGGCCGGGGCCGGGCCAGGTTTCCAGCTTTCGGCCCGTGGTCCGGCAGCCGGAGAACCGGCTTGCCGCGACGCGATGCGCCACGGTTCCGGCCTACGCCCACGCAGGTGGGCTTCGGGTCAGGAATAACCTGCTGGCGTCGGCCGCGGGACTGGAACCATGCCGGCATACGGCACGTTAGCGCCCGTGCGTGCCCGGGGACCATCTCCAGCTCGAATCCGCACGAGCGGCGTGCGATCTACGTGCGACAGGCGGTGGCCAGGCAGGAGGCACGCCAGTCTGGGCGCGTCCTAGCAGGCGTCGGCCACGACCAGGACCCCAGTCATCGGCCCGCCACTGCCCGGCCCTGATCAGCCGTCCCACGATGTCTCGCAGCTGCCCAGCGGTGACCGTGGCTGCGCCGTCACCCGGCGCCAGCCGCACCGCGTTCAACGGTACGGTCCACGAACTTCGGCCCGAATCCAGGGCCACGACCACCGAACAGCGGCCCGCCCGAGATCATGATCGTCTGATCCTTGCCGCGACCGCAGGTGTGACACAGGATCTGCTGCGGCGAAGTGTTCGCGAACGGCCGCAACCAGCAGGTGATCTCGGCCGCCAAAGGCCACGTCCATCAGCCGTGCGCGGCGACGGCACCGCCGCGACGCAGGTACGCAACCGATCGATGTCCAGGCACCCGCAGGGCGACGGCGTCATACACGCCCCGCCACCCCCGGCGGTATCAGCGCTGCGTGCGGTCGTCGATCTCGGTGTCGGACTCACCGGGCCGGGCGCCGATCGCCTCCTCGGCGGCCCGACCGCCGGTGCTCTCGTCACCCAGGTCCAGGCTGCTGTGCGGCAGGCCCGACAGCCCGGCCGGGTCCTGGTCTTCACCCTGCACGCCCCGCGCATCCTGGGCGCGGTCGTCGACCACCGACTCGCCCCGCCGGGCACCGATCGCCTCCTCGGCGGCCCGACCGCCGGTGCTCTCGTCACCCAGGTCCAGACTGCTGCGGGGCAGCCCGGACAACCGGGCCGGGTCCTGCGTCGGCTGGTCGACGGCGGCGGCCGTCTGCGCGCCCGACCCGCCGGCCGACTCCCGGCGTCCGACGCCCTCGCCGCGGTACCTGCCCGACGCACCGCCCTGCTCGGCCACGTTGGTGTCGGCCGGCCCACCGTCCGGCTCGGCCAGTCCGGCCCGCCGCAACATCTCGACCAGCTCGTCGTGCGGCATCCCGTCCGTGTCCGGCATCCCCGCAGCGCGCGCAATCGACCGCAGGGTCTTGAGGTCCTGATCCGCGAAGGTTTCGGCCATGCGGCTGGCTTCCCTCGTGCCGGGGACGGAAACCCCGGATCAGGCCCGCGCCGCCGATGTCACTCCTCGTCCTGTTTTTCCATCCCGCCGGTGGCCTGGTAGTGCCAGCCGTCGCCGGCCGAGCGAACCTTGCGGTACTGCACGTACCAGGTGCCGTCGCGCGTCTCGTGGGTGAAATCCACGAGGTCGCCGGGCCCGTCGGGCAGCTCGCGCTGCACACCGTCGAGCGGCCCGCCGTGCAGATGCGCCAGTGAAGCCTCCATGCCCAGCGGGCTACCCGTGCGGCCGCCGGCCATGCCCGATGCGGCGCGGTTTCGCCTATGCCAGCGCGACGGGCCGCCGGAACCCCGCCGTCGACAGTCCTGCGGGGTTGGGTCGCCCGCTCGGGTCCTCGGCCCATGCCCACTGTCCCGCTGGGGACTCACTCACCTGCGTCTCCTCTTCCGTCACCCATCACCGCAGGATGGGGGCCGAGGGATTCTCGGGCCCTCAACCCACCTCGTGAGGCCCGGCTGCTTGTTCTGCTGCCGACTGAGTGGTGAACCGTATCGGTGGTTTGCCGCGCTCGGCACTTCGTGCCGTGACGGCCCGTTGGCGGCTCAGTTCGGACTGCCTCATGCCTGCGGCGACTTGGCGTGTGCACGTGTAAGCCCCGGACTGATCGCAGGCCACTGGCGAGCCCGGCGGCCAGCGCGTCGACCCGTTCGGCCGGGATCGCCATACCCTGCTTTGATGTCGATCATGGGAGAAGAACGCATTGCCGCCGTAGCCAAGATTCGGCGCGCGCGGGTGTCGGTAGCGCTTGCAGTCATCGCCACAGTGATCGCCGGGTTCGGTGGCTATCGGATCGGGTTGTCGCGTGAGCGGCATTCGGCGACCGCAGTGGTGTTGACGGGGACTGTCACGTGGTCGAACGAGGAGACGCGGCTGATCGCGTTCGAGACGGACGGCGCCGTCCGCAAACCCAACGAGGGGGACACGATCTACTCCGTGCTTACCGACAATTGGCAGGACGCCGCGGGGACGTTTCGCTCGGATGGCACCTATCCGACCTGTCTGGCCCGGGAGGGCGACGATCCAGTTTCTATGGATCATCACCGCGCCGAGTTGACCGTCATCGACTGGGACACTGGCGGCGCCCAGTGGATGCACGTTGCGGTTCGAGTCCGCTGCATGGACTGACGCCCCTTCCCAGCAGTCCGCGAGGCGCCGACATCGCACTCGCCTGGGTCGAGCAGCGCCGAGGGCTGCGGCCCACCGAAGCGGGTGGTGGGATGCGGGCCGGGAGAGGCGGGGGCGCGCTGCCCCTCCGGCAGCGCGAAGACGAACTCGCGCCGGTCACCGCAGTCCGCGCAGTGGCCGCTGTACCGATACGCGGGCCGGGTTCCCTGCGTGGCGGGCGTCTCCTCCCAAGCGGCCTCCATCGACCCTCACCGCGGGCACGGATGCAACTCCAGGTAGAGGTCCGCCTCGTCCCGACTGCGTACGGCGGGCAGCAAAGGCATCATCCGCTTGGGCGCTCCCAGGGCGGCGCCTCCAGCACCATGTCGGCGATGGTTTGTCGCTCCCAGGTGGCGTCCCGGTCCGGACTGCCGGTCACCGTCCAGGTGTAGATGTTCACCGCCGTCCGCCACTCCAGTAGCACGCGGTTGTGCGAGTAGAACGACAATGTCCACTCGCCGTCGGGCCTCTGTTTGAACGTTGGGGCTGCCACTGGGGGAGCGTCTGGCACGACCGTCTCTTGGGCGAAGTGGTCCGCTTCGCGGACCAACCAACCCGGCCGAGCCCACCGTGTTTCGCCGAAGGGATACACCACGGGGCCGTCGATCTTCCACGAGTACAGCTCTCCGAACAGCTCGGCGTACGCCAGCGGGTTCAACCCGACACCGACCCGCCGGCCAAGCTTCGCCATCACCTCCGGACGGTTCAGGTGCAACGGTTCGCCCTGCACCGGAAGGAGCAAACCATGGGTGGTCCAGATCGGATCACGTCCTGCCGCCACCCGGAGCGCGTCGGCTACCCAGTCCTCCCCGGCCACGGCCCAATCCGCGGGCTCCGGGTCGTAGGTGTGGCTGTTCGTCGAGATCGAAAGCCACCCGGACCGTTTATATACCTTTTGGACTCTTTCTTTTCGGTCCAGCAGGTAGCGCTGGATTGCCTCTGCGGTTCGGTCCACGTCCATTCGCACCCCCCGTTGCTGCCGCCGCGGCGTCCCACACCGAACCTGCCCGAACACGGCATGCGACAACTACAGGGACCCCGCCGGCGGCGATGGATCGCTAGGCTACCGGCCGGCCGCGAGCCCCGATGTCCCTGAGGAGGATGCATGCGACGCCTCGCCGCGATTACCGCGCTGACCGTCCTGCTGGCTGGATGTTCGCCTGACACATCGGCTCTGGACGCGCAGAAGCCGGTGCAGCAGAAGGTCACACTCGAGGTGGCGTTGATCGGCCCGATCGAGCTCTTCGACATGGTGGTGCAGTGGGGCCACAACAACGTGGCAACCCAAGAGGAACGCACCCCGGCGCCGAACTGGGTGAAGGACCTGACGCTGACCTGGCCCGACGACGTCTACGTCTACGTCACCGGGTCCGCCCGGAAGAAGCCGAACGTGGACGATCGGCTCGCCTTCGTCAACGGGCAACCGTCGGTCGAGTGCCGGCTGCGGATCAACGGCCAAGTCGTCAAGACGGAGACCAGTGCCGCACCGCAATGTGACTTCAACCTGACCGCAACCCCGCCGTCGGCGGCCAGCCGCAGCGCCGACTGACGGCTTTCGCGGCATCAATCCTGGCAGCGGGCATCCTCCAGCCGCTGGGGCGCCCTTCCTTCGTCCTTCGGCAGGGCGCCGGCGAACGGGAGGAGGCTATTAGCCCGCCTGCCCCGGACGGCTCACGCCGCGTAGGTGCCACGCCTTGGCCAGCATGCCTCGCTCCGATGAAACCGCGTGATCTTCACGAACACCGCGCGGCAGGCCTTGTCGTCTCGATCATCGTCTGGCCTGCCCTCGCCCGTGGCCTTCTCGATGACCAGGCGACGATTCATCGTTGGGTATCCAAACCGGTGTTCGACCTCTTGGTCGTCGTCCCGGACCAGCTCGAAGTACACCAGCTACGTCGATCTCGACCTGAGCTTCGACGCCCTGCCGCCCGGTTCACGCCTGGCCATCGGCGACCGGGCCGTCACCGAGGTGACCGACCAGCCGCACAACGGCCGCGCCAAGTTCGCCGCCCGGTTCGGACGCGACGCCCACAAGCTCGTCTGGACCGAGGAGGGGAAGGGACTGCGACTACGCGGTCTCAACGCCCCGGGTGCTCGTCGGCGGGATGTCAGGGCAGGCGACCCGGTACGGCAGGGGCTAGCAACTGATGGGTGCCGGTCGTCTCTAGTGCTCATTAGGGTGCTAGAGTCGCTGCATGAACTTGAAGGAGTGGGCGGCGGCCACCGGTGTTTCGTACGCGACCGCACGGCGGCGCTACGAGGCCGGGATGTTGCCCGTTCCCACGTACCGGCTCGGTCGGCTGATCATGGTTGGCGAGCCGGTCACGCCGTCCGCAGCGGGCACCGGTCAGACCGTGGTGTACGCCCGGGTGTCGTCGGCCGACCAGAAGGCGGACCTGGACCGGCAGGTCGCCCGAGTCACCACCTGGGCCACCGGGCAACACCTTGCCGTGTCGCGGGTGGTGACCGAGGTCGGGTCGACGCTGAACGGGCGCCGGAAGAAGTTCCTCGCGCTGCTACGCGACCCGGCTGTGACGACGATCGTGGTGGAGCACCGGGACCGGTTCGCCCGGTTCGGCGCCGAGTACGTCGAGGCTGCGCTGGCCGGGCAGGGCCGCCGGCTGCTGGTAGTGGATCCGGCCGAACTGGACGACGACTTGGTCCGCGACGTCACCGAGATCCTGACCAGCCTGTGCGCCCGGCTGTACGGCAAGCGCGCGGCGGCGAACCGGGCCGCCCGCGCTGTCGCCGTCGCCACCGCCGAAGACGAGTCGTGATCGTCAACCAGGCGTACCGGTTCGCGCTGGACCCGAACGCCGCCCAAATCCAGGCCCTGTGGTCACACGCCGGGGCCAGCCGGAAGGCGTTCAACTGGGCGCTCGGGCTGATCAAGGCACAGATGGACCAGCGGGCCGCGGAGAAGACCTACGGTTTGACCGGCGACGAGCTCACCCCGGCCGTGCCGTGGAACCTGCCGGCGCTGCGCAAGCAGTGGAACACCGTCAAGGGCGACGTGGCGCCGTGGTGGGCGGACAACTCCAAGGAGGCGTACGCCGCCGGGATCCGCAACCTGGTCGCCGGGCTGGACGCCTGGCGCGACTCCAAGTCCGGCAAGCGTAAGGGGCCGAAGGTTCATTTCCCGCGGTTCAAGGGCAAGCGGAACAAGTCGCAGTCCTGCACGTTCACCACCGGCACCATCCGGGTCGAAGCCGACCGCAAGCACGTCACTCTGCCCCGGCTGGGCACGATCAAGCTGCACGAGTCGGCCCGTAAGCTGGCCCGCCGCCTGGAGGCCGGCACCGCCCGGATCCTGTCCGCCACGGTCAAGCTGGACGGTGGCCGCTGGTACATCTCATTCTCCGTCGAGGTCGACCGGCAGATCGGCACCCCGGCCCGACCGGACGCGGTGCTCGGCGTGGACGTCGGGGTCAAGCACCTGGCCGTGCTGTCCACCGGCGAAATCGTCGACAATCCGCGGCACCTGGCCAGCGCCGCCAAACACCAGCGCCGCCTGGCCCTCCGGACCTCACGCCGGGTCGGCCCGGACCGGCGCACCAGGCGGGCCGGGTCGAAGCGGTGGCACAAGGCCAACACCGACCTGGCCCGGGCGCACGCCCGGGTGGCGAACCTGCGCCGCGACGGCCTGCACAAGCTCACCACCGGGCTTGCCGCCACCTACGGCACGATCGTGGTGGAGGACCTCAACGTGGCCGGGATGGTCCGCAACCGCAACCTGGCCAAGGCCATCTCCGACTGCGGGTTCGGCACCATCCGCACCATGCTCGGCTACAAGACGACCTGGAACGGCGGCAGGCTGGTCACGGCCAACCGCTGGTTCCCGTCCAGCAAGACCTGTTCCGACTGCGGGGTGGTGAAAGCCAAGCTGCCTCTGCGGATCCGGACATTCAAGTGCGACGCCTGTGGGCTGGTCCTGGACCGGGACCAGAACGCAGCACGGAATCTCGCGCGGCTGGTAGGGCGCGAGTCGGGTACCGGAGTGGCCGGAGACCCGGAGCCGCAAGGCTCGATCGGACGTGGAGCCGACCGTAAGACCTCGCTCGCGGGGCGGGTGGCGACGAAGCGTCCACCCGGCACCGCGACCGCGGGTCAGACCGGGACTTTCCCACCGCAAGGTAGGACTACCGAACGTGTGCTCACTAGAGGGCACTGAAAGGTAACGGTGACGGCGGATGTGGGGACGTCCGGTGCCCGGGTCGGCGCGCCGGTCTCCCTTTCAGCGCAGGCTGGAGCGGCGGGTGGGGCGCAGGCGCAAGCTCTCGGTCTTCACCACCCCGGCAGGAACGTCCGTCGGTAGGGGCGATCGGGTGAACCAGACCAGGGCGTGCTCCTTCTCCCGGACTGGCAGCCGGGGAAAGTCGTTCACGGCGTACTCGGTCCTCAGCACGGCCACGGCCTCCTCAGGGTTGGGGGTGGGGTCGGGGAAGGGGAGGGCCCAGTACCAAATTGTCGCGTGCAGCACGGTCTCAGAGTCGTCGGTGCCGCGGTCGAAGACCGGCACCGCGACGAGTTCACGCAGCAGGAGCACGTCGTCCGAGTCGAGCATCATCGCGTTCGCCGCTGCTGCGTGCCGCGCCCACACCGGCCCCGAGTAGAAGGCCGCCAGGCTGGTCCGGCGCGATGGCATGTCGGCGAATCCGCGCAGCCATACGAACTGGTCGGGCCGGTCGAGGTCGCGGAACTGGCCCAGCACGGCCATTCCCGACTCCTCCTGGCTCTCCACGAACTCGCGGTCGAACAGGTCGATCAGCTCGTCGCGGCGTCCCGCACGCAGGGTGTAGCGGCGCAATTCGACGATCATGCGAGGATCCTTTGCAGAATGTCGGCGACGGTCGAGCGCGCGAGCGCCGCCCGGAAGGTGTCGGTCGCCTCGTCGTACAGGTCGGTGAGCACCGGCCGGATTCCGCGTCCGACCGGGCACTCCAGGTTCGGTTCGCCGTGGTGCAGGGCCAGCAGCGGCTCCGGTGAGACGGCCAGCCAGACGTCCAGCAACGTGATCTCCGTCGCCGACCGCGCGAGGGAGTAGCCGGCGCCGTTGCCGCGGCGTGCCCGCACCAGGCCGGCCCGCTGCAGGTCACTGAGGCTGCGTCGGACGATGACCGCGTTCGTGTTGACGCTGGCGGCCACCTCCTCGGAGGTGAGCACCTCACGACCGCGCCGCCTGGCCAGTTCCATCCAGGCCAGGGCATGAGCCGCGATCGTCACCCTGCTGTTGGCCGCCACCCCGGCAGTCTCGCCGACCTGGGTGGCAAAAGCAACCATCACTGTTACGTTCGGCGGCCGTCGCGCGTCAAGCCCGGGTGTCCGTGGCGTCGAGCACGCGGTAACGGGTTCGCGCCCCTTGACATCCGGAGAAGATCATCGGAGCCTGTGGGACTGAGACAACGTTGTCAGCGGGGGAGCGAGGCCATCCCATGTCCGATTTCGCGTTGAGCCGCAGGCGGCTCCTCGTCCTTGCCGGTGCCATCGGCAGCGGCCTCGCCATCGCCTCGCCCGCCGGCAGCGCCCAGGCCGCGCCGCTCGCGCCCACGTCGCCGGTCGCGGCCACCGACCCGGTCGCCGCCACCTACCACGCACTGCTGCTCGCCCACACGCGATGGTCGGAGCAGCAGTGGGATCCGGCGCTCAACGCCTACCGTCTCGCGGACTTCCGCTTCGCGGTCGTCCTCGGCAACGCGGTCCTGCTCACCGCGCCCGGATACGACGCGGCAGCCGCTGGCGTCGACCGGGACACCCTGCACAGCCGCACCGTCGCCACCATCCGACGGTACGCGGCCACCAACCGCCTCGCCGGCGGCACCGAGTGGGGCCAGCGACTCTTCTGGGACAGCACCTTCGAGCTCTACTTCATCCTGGCCGCCCGGCTGCTCTGGGCCGACCTGGACGAGGCGACCCGCACCAACGTCGACCGCATCGCCCGCGGACAGGCCGCGTACGCCTCCGGCCTGGGCACGGGTGACGACCCGCTCAGTGGCGACTGGACGCCGAACGGCCTGACCGGTGGCTGGATCGGTGACACCAAGCTCGAAGAGATGGGCGTCTACGCCCAGGCGATCGCGCCCGGCCTGGCCTGGGCGGCGGACGACGACCGCGCCGCCGGGTGGCGCGAGCGGTTCCTCACGTGGACGATCAACGCGACCGGACTTCCCCCCGCCGACCGCGCCAGCCACGCCGTCGTCGACGGGCGGACGGTCGCGCAGTGGAACACCGCCCACAACATCCACGACTCCTTCCTGGTCGAGAACCACGGCTCCTTCGGGCCGCACTACCAGGAAGAGCTCTGGCGTACGGCGGGTCGCACCGCAGCGCACTTCCTGACCGCCGGTCAACCACTCCCCGAGGCGCTCACCCGGCAACCCAACGGCGCTGAGCTGTGGCGGACCATGCGACTGATGGCCAGCGACGCCGGCGAACCGTTCATGCCGATGGTCGCGGACCGCTACCACCTGTACGGCCGCGACGTCCTGCCGCTGGCCTTCCTCGCGCAGGTTCAGGGTGACCGGCACGCGGCCCGGGCCGAGGCGGACCTGGCCGACCGGCTCATGCCTTACCTGAACTACCCGCCCGAGGACCGACTTACCAAGTTCAGCGGCGAACCGAAGTACGAGCCGGAGGCGCGGGCCGAGGTCGCGATCAGTTATCTCTTCCACGCCTGGCGGGCCGCCAACGGCGGTGTCGTCCAGCCGGTCGACAGCACCACGTTCTTCACCGCGGCCGCCGGCACGAGGGACTTCGGGGAGCAGGCCGGCCTGACCGCCCAGCAGACCGCGACCGCCTTCGCCGCGGCGGTCAGCAAGACCGGCTTCGTGTCGTTTCTGTGGGCCCCCGCCCACGACAACTGGCTGTTCGACACGCGGGCCGCGTCGCTGCTGCCGAGGCAGTCCGCGCCCGTCCTCGGCCGCACCTCCGCCGCGTACACGGTGGCGCGCGACGGTGTCGACGCCACCGCCACCGTCCTGCGGGTCGCCGGCGGCACCGCCGGATACGCCACGCTCCCCACCGGCACGGTCGTGTACGCCACCACCGGCATCGCGGAAGACGAGGGTGTCCTCACGCTGTTCAACCTGGACATGCCCGGCGTACCCGGGCTCACCGGCACCCGCACCTTCACCGGCGAGCAGGGGTCCGTCACCGTGGCCGGACAATCGGGCCTCGGCGACGGCGGGACCGACCAGGTCAGCCTCCCGCCCCGGTCAGCCCGGTGGGTGCGGATGCTCGGCCAGGCCCCCGCCACCCAGTACGGCTACTCGCTGTTCGCGCTCGCCGTGCTCGACGCCCGCGGCGCCGACCTCGCCACCGGCCGACCCACCACCGCCTCGTCGTCCGACCCGGCCTACCCCGCACGAAACGCCACCGACGGCAACACCGGAACCCGCTGGGCGGTGGCTCGCGAGGAGCGCGCCCGCCCGGACAGTTGGCTCGCCGTCGACCTCGGCGCGCCGACGGACATCAGCGGCGTACGCCTGGACTGGGAGGCCGCCTACGGCACCCGGTACGTGATCCAGACCTCGCTCGACGGCGTCACCTGGAGCGACGCGGCGGTGGTGCCGGACCGCCCGACCATCGCCGGCTCCTGGCTGGACGTCGACGGGCGTGCCGGCCTGGTGGTCCACAACGGCCAGAACCCGATCACGGTGACCGGCACCAACGTCACCCTCTCCAGCGGACCGGCCGCCGGCAGCACCCGGCTGATCGTCGAGGGGTACGCGGATGCGAACCACTCGGCCCTGGCCGCGGCGGCGTCCCGTGCACTGCCGAGCGGCGGGCCGGAGGCGTTGCGGGTCAGCGACGCGGACGGATACCTCAGCGTGTTCAACCTGTCCGACGAGGACATCACGACGGCCACCGTCACGCTCCCGCAGCCCACGACGCCGCGCCTGTACCGCGGGAGCCAGGTCACCGGATCCGGCACCACCGACTACCAGGTCGACCTCGCCGCCGCCACCGCACGCGTCGAGCCACCCCGGTTCACCGCGACCCCGGTAGCGCCCGCGAGGGCGGTCCCCGCCGGCACCCGGTTCGACGTCACCGACTCCCACCACCTCACGATCACCGCACCCGCCGGCGACATCGTGTCGGTACAGGTGGCGTGCGCCGCCAGCGGTGCCACCCGTCGGGTGACCGTACCCGCTGGTCGTAGCCGCGACGTCGAGTTCGCCGGTGCGCCGGTGACGCCGACCAGCGACCTCGCCCGGTCCCGGACGACCTACCCGACGTCGCCGCTGCCGGCCGGCATGACCGACCCGTCGGCGGCCGTCGACGGCGACCCGGGTACCTCCTGGGAGCCCGGTCCGACCGGCCGGATGGTGATCGACCTCGGAACGCGCCAGGACCTCGCCTCGCTCCACCTGACCTGGACCCCCGGTCGGCGCCGGCCGGTCACCGTGGCGGTCTCCGCCGACGGCCTCGACTACGTCGAGGTCGCCTCCGTCGCGCGTCCGCGCCCGGAATCCGACATCGCCGTCCGGACCTCCGGGCGCTACGTGGCGATCGCGGTCGCCGACTGGCGGCACGGCGACGCGCGGCTGACCCACGTGGAGGTCTTCCCGGCCTGATCCGTCACCTCCACTCCACGTCGGAGCCGTCCGTGTCGGAGCCGTCCACCGGGCATACACGGATCCGCGGTCCCAGCCGCGCACCTACGGGCCGCGGCCGGGGGACTCGTCACCACGGCGGTCTCGTGGCGGATCACGATGGCGCTACCCGCTCTCTCCCTGCTAGCGGTCCCCGCCTGCCTGTCGACGGCCCGTTCGGCTCCAGGGAACGGCAAGCGTGTCGACGTCGCCGGGGCCTCGCTGCTCGCCGTGGCCGCGGCCGCCCTGCTGGTGCTGATCCAAACGTTCCTCGTTGAAGGCGCAGACTGACGCCGCAGCGGCGGTCTTCGCCTAGGAGGCGCTCATGCCTGACGGCGAGAACCGTGAGCGCCCCGGTGCCAGCGAGGTCGCGGACGAAGACAGAGTCGCGTCGCGCTCGTCCGGACACCAGCTACTGACAGTTGGCCAACAGGCGGTAGCTGGCCGAGCGACGAGCTGGCGGCAACTGGCGGACTAATCCGGCGTAAGCAGTGTTGTCCGGCGGGTCCGCCTCGGCACCGCGCGGGGTCGGGGTTGATCACGCATCGCCCCCGACTCTCGCGCGTCGGGCAGCAGCTTCGAATGGCGAGGAGGCACTTCTGCATGCTTCGCCGCCTGCGGGAGCACGGCCGTGGCCGGCAGGCATTCCGCCTCGCGTACCAGACGGATCACCGACAGTCCGGTCGACTCGGCAAAGCCGCCATCTAAGTTGACTGCTACCGCCACCTTGGGACGGGATCTGGTTGGCGCAGACAGCCACCCACGACTGAAATCCCTCCAGAAATCCGCACCACTCAACCCCGCATCAACTCGCCTCGCTGGACGATGCAGGCCGGCACCACCGGTCGTTCGCAGTGGAATCGACTCATTGAGGGGCTCGCATGGCTCGGAACTTCATGAGGGTGGTAGTCGTCAACGAGTCCGACGCCACGTTGAGACTCAGGCACCACTGGACCTCGGGCGATTGGACGCCTGGGGGCTGGCAGCCGTCTCAGTTTCCCGCGACAGCGCCCGGAGCCGGCCTGCACTGGCAGGCTGAAGGAGAATCTGTCTCGGGTGTTGTTCCTTTGACCGGCGTAGAGGCGCGCGCCTGGTACGACGTGGTCGATCAGACCGGTACCGTCATAGGCGATTTCTACATCTTCGCCAACAGCCCGCTGATCGAATCCCAGTACGGCAATACCTTCCACGTCCGGGCGCCCAAAGGCTACTACGCCGCGTATGTGGACGCCCATGGCCAGAAAAAGGGCAACCGGGCGATCCTGGAGATCAGCTTCCGCAAGACCCACCGCGTAGCGGTCCCAGGGTTTCGCCCTTCGGTCAACGGCTTCCAGTTCAGCAACCGATGGAACGGCGACCTGCCCGTCGTCAGCCTCGGATCCCTCTGGAACAGCTTCCGCGACGCCATGGCGGACGTCGCCGACGCGCTGGGCATCGGCTCGATGCCGGACGACCTGGTGCCCATCACGCACGCGGATACCGGTTTGTGCGGTGGCATGGTCTACACGGTCATGGACTACTTCAACGCGCGGCAGTTGCCCCCGCCCGCCGCTACGGACGCGTCCGGCCTCTCGATCGCTCCCCAGTCCCCGAACGACCCGCTGTTCCGGCACATCCGCCAGCGCCTGCTGGACAGCTTCGACCTGACCGGCCGCGGCCATCGCTGGCTGTCCTACTCCTCGCCCCTCTACCCGGACGACGACGAGGGTGTCCTACAGAGTCTGGGCGCCATGAAGGGCAAGTCGTGGATCACCTACCGCGAGGAATGGCCCCGCATCCGCGAGTTGCTCGACCTGGGCCAGCTCGTTCCGATCGGGCTGGTGCAGACGTCCGAGCTCGACATCGGCGCCAACCACCAGGTTCTGGCCTACGCCTACCAACAGGATGGACAGGTCGTCCGGCTTTGGATCTATGATCCGAACGTCCCACGGCAGCAGCCGGCACCAGCGCTGGCCGACGACCTGTACCTCGAGTTCGACATCACCAACACGGCCGACGGCATCACGGTGACGCGGCACAACTGCCGGGCCGACGACTACAAGAAGCGCATCTACGCGATCCTGCACATGGACAACTACGTTCCCCGCACGCCACCGTCCGGGCAGGCGTTCCCGTCCCCCGATCTTCCCAAGATCGTAAATCTCGTCACATCGGCCGCAGAGTCCACGACCACTGATGGCACGGTAACCAGCGAACGGACCAACCACTGTGGCGACGTACTCCAGTTCGGAACCTGGACCACCAAGACGACAGCGACTGTCGTCGTTCAGCTGTCCGGATTCCTCAACCCCACGGTGGCCTGGAAGATCGACGGCAAACCGCTGGTCGCGGGCACGACGTCCGTCGGGATCGTCCGAGACGTCCATAGCTTCGACGTCGGCTGCCAGGTCGACGCGGGCGGACGATCGCTTACCCTCTCGTCGCAGCCGGGTGACACCTATCATCTCCAGGTCGCCGTCGATGTGACGGACGTTCTGGGCAACACAGGTCATGCCGAGACCGTGTTCCAGGTGGAAGGCAGCTACTCGGGCATGCGGCTCGAGGACATCCGGGCTGAGGCACGGTGTATCGCCAGCACCATTCCGGCTCCGATCGATCTCGATGTCTTCACCGTACCCAAGCCAAGGCCGGAAGAGGATCCCGGTTGGGACGCCCAGGAGTGGAGGCACGGCGTGCTCGACCGGCTGCGCGTCGATCAGAGCCTCGACAGCAATAGCCACGAAGCGATCAGAAGCTACGTCGAGCTTCAGGTGAACACACCGGAGTTCAGGTCTCGCGCGCTCGACCTGGCCAGAAACAGACGATCACGGCCGGTTACCTAGGGCCTGTCCTGTCGATCGTGGAAGCCAGATGATGGCGGCGATGAGGACGAGACTTGCCTGGTAGAGGGATGCTCGTTTGGCGTAGCGAGTGGCCAGGTCGCGCCACTGTTTGAGCCGGTTGAAGCAGCGTTTTACGACGTTGCGCTTGCGGTAGACCTGCTTGTCGAAGGCGGGTGATCGTCCGCCGGCGCTGCCCTCGGCGGCCCGGCGGGCGACCTGGTCGGAGCCTTCCGGAATGACGTGCCGGATGCCGCGTTGGCTCAGCCGTTTAACAGCGGTCGGTCGACCTGCTTCCGCCAAGCGCAAACCACGTCCTCATGCCGCGATGCGCGCTCATCTCGTTATGTGCTTGCGATGACTATCCCGCAGCGACGCCGTCGGCGCGGCCGCCTCGCTCGACCTCGTCGCGTATCGGCATGGGCTGTCCTGCCCGGGCACGACCGATCAGGTGCGCATCATGTCGCAGGGCGCGTTCACCGGCGAAGGCGTAGCGGTGGCGGAGTGCGACCGGGCCGCGGCCGTCGGCGCTCGCTCGTGCCGAGATGAGTGCTCTTACCCACCAACGATCATGCTGACGGGTGCCGTTTGGGTTCGTCCAGCCTCCGGTCGATCTGTTCGATAGCGATGAGGTCTTCCGGGGCGAGCCTGTCGATGAAGTGGTGTCGTACCGACTCGACGTGGGCCGGTGCCGCGTTGTCGAGTGTCTCCAGCCCGTGCGCGGTGAGTACGAGGAGGCAGCCCCTGCCGTCGGCCGGATCGGGTTCGCGCCGCAGGAGACCACGCGCTTCCATCCGGGTGGCGTGCCGGGACAGCCGACTGCGCGACCAGCCCATCTTGTCGGCCTGTTCCCCGAGGGTGCTGATGTGGTCGGACTGCTCAGACAGTGTGCTGAGTACTTCGTAGTCGGGTTCGGAGAGGCCGATCGCGGCCAGGTCGCGCGCCGTGCCGCTCCGAACGGCGACCATCACACGCAGAAAAGCCCGCCACGCCCTTTCCTCATCGGGGGTCAACCAACGCGCGTTGTCGGCGGCTGGCCGTCTTGTTGACATGTAATCAACCTAGCATCTAGGTTTCGTTTCCATGTTAACGAAGTCGATCCGTGTCCTGGTGCTCATGTGCAGCACCCGCCCCGGCGCCCTCGGTCCCGCAGTGGGACAGTGGCTGATCGAGACGATCGCCCCTCATGCCGCGGAACTCGGCGTCGAGCTCGTGCCGGTGCCTCTCGGCGATCTGAACCTGCCGTTCCTCGACGAGGAGGAGCACCCGTCGTCGGGCATCTACCAGCACGAGCACACCCGTCGGTGGAGCGCGATCGTCGACACGGCGGACGGGTTCGTCGCGGTCACGCCGGAGTACAACTACGGGATGCCGGCGACCCTGAAGAACGCGCTGGACTACCTCAGCCGCGAGTGGGCCTGGAAGCCGATCGGCTTCGTCAGCTACGGCAACACCTCGGCGGGCACCCGGTCGGTTCAGCACACCAAGCAGGTGGTCACCACGCTGCGCCTGGTTCCGTTGGGCGCCACGGTCGCGATCCGCATCGGTGACGCGACGGAGAACGGTCGGCTACGGCCCGACGCGGCCCGCGACAACGCGGGTGTCGGCCTGCTGGACGAGTTGGTCCGGGTCGCCCACGCCCTACGCCCGATGCGCGAACGCGCACGAGCCGGGGCCATGTCCGGACCGTTGCCAGGGTCCTACGCGAGACCGCTGACGCCCGACGACGCGCCCGAGGTCACTGTGCTGCAACGGTGTTGCTGGGTGGACGAGGCCGTCGCCAACGACACCATGGCGATACCGGCCCTGCACGAGTCGCTGGAGGAGGTGCGTGACTGGCTGGCGACCTGGCACACCACGGGCATCTGGCTGGACGGCCGACTGCTGGGCATGGTGCGGGCCCGCCGCGTCGATACCGACTGGCATGTGGGTCGGCTCGCCGTCGTCCCAGACCTACGAGGCCAGGGGCTGGGCCGGTGGCTGCTACGCACAGCCGAAGCCGCCGCCCAACCGGATTGCCCCCGCATCCTGCTGTTCACCGGCGCCAAGAGCCTGCGGAACATCGGCCTCTATGAGAGCGAAGGCTACCGGTTGACACCACTCGCCGGCCGTGACGGAACCACCTGCCTCATCAAGGATCTATCCATTAGGCGGCGCTGACGCTGCCAGTCCGTTGAACCGCGGTAGTCCGGTGCGCGCTCATGCCGCTCTGGACGGACCGGCGTTCATCGCTGAGTCCGACCTGCGAGTCTTCCTCCGCTGATGCACCGACCAGGCCTTGATCCGCTCGCCAGGGCCCGGATGGACGTCGAGCGGTACGCGCGCTGGCTTCAGGACGTACGCCGCTACCAGCCCTCGACGGTCTCGGCGGCGCCTGTCGATCGTGATCGGGTCCTATCGGGTCTGCGTCATCGACGCCGCCCTGGAGCCTTCGCCGGCCGACTACGTCCGTCGGCCCACGGTGCCGTCCGAGTCGCCGACCCTCGGGCTGGAGCACCTGCAGTTCGAAGCCCTGATCACCACCGTCCGGCTGTCGGCCAACCCGAACGATTCCGCCCTGGTCGCGCTCCTGGGTCGGCTCGGGCTGCGGACCTTCGAAGCCTCCGGGTCGACCATCGCCGACCTGGGTGAGGAGCATGGGTACCGGGTCCTACGCGTGCGCGGCAAGGGAGGCAAGGTAGTGCTCGTTCCGCTGCCCCCCGTGGTGGCCCGAGCCATCGACCGTGCCGTCGACGAGCGCACCAGTGGACCGATCCTGCGCAATACCCTCGGTGTTCGGATGGACCGGCATACCGCCACCCGCCGGCTCAAGCACCTCGCCCACGCGGCGGGGATCCGAATGCCAAGGATGCACCCACATCTGTTGCGGCACACGTTCGTGATCACCACGCTCGACGCCGGCGTCAGCCCGCGTGATGTGCAGATCGCGGCCCGCCATGCCGATCCGCGAACCACCACGCGCTACGACCGCGTCCGTAAGAACCTTGACCGGCGCCCCAACTGCATCCTCGCTGGCTACATGGCCTCTGGAACGTGATCAGCCGCTCACGGATCTTCCGACGAGCGGGTGGCAGACGGCGGTTGCGAGGAACGACGATTTCACCGCGTGTTGTGGACTGCGCTGGCGATCTCCTGTAGCAACAGCGCCGCCTCCTCGTCGCGGTCGCACAGAAGCACCACCTTGAGCGGAACAGCCTTGCCGTCCGGCTGGCCGAGCGGGCTTGCCCAATGATGAACGGCCCGGGAGAGGACCCGAAACAGCGTGTGCTGATCCTCGGCATCACTCGACAGCAACCGGGGCGCGTTCTCGATAACGATCAGATAGCCGTCTGCAGGCAACCAGTTCAGATCACGGAGACAGTCGGACAATGCGTTCCAGTTCCAGCCGAAGTAGCCGGGGAAGAGCAGCGCGTCGGAGAACTCGGAGAAGACGTGGTCTGCATCGGCCATCCTCGTTCCGTCAAGCCGGGCAACGACGAACCTGCCCGTTGTCGGTAGCACCGCCGCCACCTCCACGAGGGCACCGCGCGAGCAGACCATGAGCTGATCCGTGGAGGTGTTCCACCAGTTGTTTGTCATTCTGCCCCGTCACAGTCGACGTAAGTCCACGACCTCAGCGGCCTCGCGCACGCCGTGTCTCCGATGCTCTTCAGTGTGCCCGGGAGGCAGCACAGCACGAGGGCAGGCGTCGACCGATGACCGGATGTGCCGCACTGAAGGCGTGGGCACACCGATCCAGGAACCCGCGCCTACCGAGACCGGCGTCTCACCGAAGGCAAAACCAAACGCGAGATCATCCGCTGCCTAAAACGCTACGTCGCCCGAGAGATCTACAGACTGCTCCAACCCACACCAGCATGACCCCTTGACGAACATAGGGGCATCCAAGCGATCTACGTCGAGGACCTGTGCGTTGCCGGTCTCGGCCGGACCAGGCTCGCCAAATCGGTGCACGACGCCGGGTGGGCCAGCTTCACCGCGATGCTGGAGTACAAGGCGGCACGTAACGGCCGCACGTTCGCCCGGGTGCACAGATTCTTCCCATCCACCCGGATGTGCTCCAATTGCGGGCGCATCAACGAGAAAATGACGCTCAACGTCCGAGCGTGGGACTGCCGGTGCGGAGCAGCCCACGACCGGGACGTGAACGCCGCCATCAACGTGTTGGCCCGCCGGGCAGGCGGACAACGAAAACGACCGTGGAGCGCACGTAAGACCGGGACTCGTCCCGGCACCGCGCAGAGAAGCGGTAACCCACCCGGACGCCGCGTGTTCCACGCGCAGCGTGGAGGGAATCTCCGCCCTTTAGGGCGGAGAGGATGTCAACGCGACGCGACCAACGCCGCAGCGTTCCCGCAACCCTGGCGGCCGCGGTGGGACAGGGCAAGCCGTACGCTGCGACCGAGTTCGGCTGCTGCACATTCCGCGGCGCGGCCGACGTCGCGGGCGCGGCTGAACCGGTGACCTACGACGAGCGCGGCCGCGCCGCGAAGCTGACCGCACAGCTGGAGCGTGATGAGGAGGGCCAGGCCCGCTACCTCGTGGACCTGCTGCACGATTACGAGAACGGTGGGGTGGAGGCAGCGTTCGTATACACGTTCGCGAACCGGCATCTACCGACCACCGGCGACCCGGAGCACGACTACGATCTGGCCGCGCGCGGGATCGTGCGGGTACTGCCGGACGGCTCGTGGACGCCGAAGGCCGCGTTCCACGCCCTGGCCGAATACGGGCGCGCACCCAGACCTTTGCGAAGTAGTCGCGCAACCTCGCCCCGTCCCCACCGCCCAGCGCGACCGTAAGCAGGCCCAGGCGGGCGGTCATTCCTGGCGATTATCCCGCCAACGGAGGCCGCCGGCCTGTCGGACAGACACCGCACGAACTCGGCGGGGGACTGTTGATGCCTGCCGTCGGTGCTCGGGGCCGCCCTCAAGGCCAAGCATCGGGTGTGTCAGAGCCGTCTTGTGGTGAACAGGGTGGTCCCGTGGACCGGGTCCACCTCCTTCCTCTCGGTCTCGGTGAACCCGACCTTGGCCAACACACGGCGAGAAGCGGTGTTCCAGTCCCAGACCGTGGCCCACAGACGTTCGTACCCGGACGATCTCGCCCAGTCCAGAACCGCCAACGCGGCCTCGGTTGCGTAGCCCTGGCACCAGACTCGGCGTAGCAGCTCGAACGCCAGTTCCGGTTCCCCGTCCGATCCTCGCCCGCTGTCGACTAGCCCGCAGTAGCCGATGACGTCGTGAGCGGCCTTCCGCTCGACCGCCAGCAACCCGGTCGACCACAGCTGGTTGGTGCGGATCGAATCCTCGAGCTCCGCGAGCGTGGGGTGTCCGTCCGCGTCGATTCGGCGGTGCGACGGCACTCGTGGATCACGTTCGGCCCAGAGCTCACGCTGGACGACAGCCTCGGCTACCCGCCAAGGTCTGAGCAGCAGGCGCTCCGTGTCGAGTACAACCTCACGGTCCGGAGTTGCTTCAGCTGCCATGACCGCAATCCTTTCACTGGCGAACGCACGGTCATGCCGCCGACTGGGCGTCACGTTGAGTAACAGGCGCACCGTTTCCACGAGTGCGCCCGTGACGACGACATGCATGACGGGATCAGAGCGCAGACATCCCATGTGTGTTGGCCGTCAAGTAGTGGGGTGTCCTGACAGCGGTCGAAGTTCCCTCGGGACGGCCATTAGCAGAACTACTGAACGTGACGGCGTGGTTTATCGTCCGGCGTTGACGAAGGCAACGATCTCATCGAGGCCTGGTCGGTAGCCATCGCTGGTGTCCACTTCGAGCTCGGGCACGTCGAGTCGGACGCGGTCAAAGCTGTCGTGCTGGCCCGCGTGCACGTGCTGGTCGATGAGATACGCGTCGGGATGTGCGCGCCGCGTTGGGTGCTCGTTCCGCCGCTGGTGGATACGGTCCCATGCCGTCTCGGCCGTGATCTGGCAATGGACGACCCGGATGTCGGCGAGTCCGCCGAAGGGTTGCAGGTGTGGACGCCAGAGCCGGTCCTGGAAGGCTGCCTCGGCCACCGTGGTGACGCCCGCCACCAGAAGTAGTCCCAGGACCTGAAAGAACGTCGGCAGTGTCCGCATGGTCAGCTCGTCGATCGGCGCGGCGATGAAGTCGCCCGCCGACGCATGAACCATGCCTTCCTTGATCTCGTCCCGGCAAATCGCCGGGCAGCCGATCTCCCGGGCGAGCCGATGGGCGAGTGTGGTCTTGCCGGCGCCGGGCGGACCGCTGACGACGACAAGATTCGGTCTTCTCCGCACCACGTCGTTATAGCCGCGTGCCCGGCGGGAAGGCTCATCGCACACCGGATATTCACGCTCGTAGTCGCGCGGTCGGGTCGCTCCCGGGCAGCGGCCACTGGAGAATTTCGGTCGGCCGCTAACAGACGTATCCGAGGCGCTTGGTGAGGGTGGGCCAGGCGGTCTCTTCGTCGTAGCTGGTCTTCGTCCTCAGGCAGCTGCCGAGCACGCCGACGAGTCGGTTGCCGAGCTGGCGCAGCGCGGCGCGGTGGCCGACCCCGCGGGCGCGGACTTGGTCGTAGTAGCCGCGGGCGCCGGGTGAGGCACGTATGGCCGTGAGCGCCGCCGGGGGGAGTGGAATCAGGACGACATCTCCGCGCCGTGCCTCGTACGTGCCGGTTACCGTCCGTGCGGTGACAACCTGGCCGGCCTTGACCGTCGGCTCCACGCTGACGCCGCTCTGGGTGAACTGTTCGGTGGCTCCCATCTCGGTCGCGTCACCGTAGCCGCAGCGGTCATCACGGGAAGGAGCATCATCAGCCTGTGCACCCGCCGGATGCTGGCAGAAGCGGCCGTGCCATGTGGTCCGCCGGGCGCGGCGCCACCCGGTACTGCTGTCCCAAGATCACATGCGCTGTCATGCCGCTGTCCTCCCGTGCCCGGTGAGTAAGGCGTCACGCTCGGCGGTTGATTACTTAGGGCAGGTAGCGCTCCTGAACCGGGGGTGTGAGTACGTACTCCGGGGGCGGCCGCGGACGCCGCTCCCACCTTCCCCGCAGTACTTCGGTGGGCTGAGCCGTGCGGATCAGTCGAGCCAGCAGATGACTGCGTCGCCCTCCTTGGCGGCTGCGGCGAAGAAGCTTCGGACGTCGGGCAGGTAGTGGGCCACCCAAGCCAGCTCGCCCGGTCTTTCCCAGGTCCCGGGGTAGACCTCGGCCCGGTTCAACTCCTGCGGGTCGACGCCGCGGATGAGGTCGTCTTCGGTGAGCGTGGCCAGTTGCGACGCCGCGGTGGCTACCTGGGCCGGTGTCAGGTAGGAGGGTGGCCCGTAGCCCCAGTCGTCTTCGAGGTTCTCCAGGAAGTCGAACATCTCGTCGCTGTCGGGTTCGACGTCCGGCAGCTCCACGAAGCTCTCCGCTCCCAGCACCAGCGGAATCTCGAAGCCGAGGCGGTCGAGTAGAAAATCGAGGCCGTTCCATGCCTTGTCGGTGGCGGTCCAGCGTTCGGAGTTGTCGTCGCGCGCCGTCATGGCGATCTCGTAGGCCCAGCCGAGGTCGGTCTTGGCGCGTTCCAGTTCGTCCGGGGAAACGCGCAGCCAGTTGCCGTTCATGCTCACGGCGTCAGCCTAGATAACGACTACGACAGTCCCCGCGACCGCGGGCGACCTGGCGGCGACCTGTTCTGCTGCCGACTGAGTGGTGCACCGCAGCATTCACCTCCGCAGACGACAACTGGGACCGTGATCAAGGCTGGCCAGCTCCGATTCGAGCGTGGCCCCGCCGCCGTCCCCACACGTTGCCGGGCCGCCTTCGGTGAACGTCCGCCCCGCCGATCAGCGGACGCCTGTTCCGCGCCTGATGGGTGATGGGCGCCTGATGCCATGGGGTGGCAGCCGGTAGCGGCAACCCGCGCCCTACGGCGAGGTGGAGCCTCTCGTCGCGCCGAACAGCAGTCACAGAAGATCTGACGGGATGACCGGCGGCCTCTGTGACGGCTCCTCGGCTGTCAGCGCCACGTGGTTGGATGCAGGCCGTTGATCAGGAGGGGAGAGATCATGACGCCCACGACCCCACCGCGTCCGTTGGATGTGGTCTCGTTGTTTCCGGAACTGGCAGGGATGTCCAGGACCGCCACCCGACTTCATCCCCGCCCGGGAGAGCCGACCGTGCATGACAGCTCGGTGGGTGGGCCGTTGCTGTGGCCGGTAGGCGAGGCCTGGCCGACCTGCAGCGACGAGCACGAGCCGTACGAGTTGACGACGTTGGAGGACGTCCGCACGCGTCGACGCATCCTCGCCACGGCGTGGCGGCGGCCCAGACCGCCGGGAACGAATCTGCTCACCGCCGATGAGAAGGAGGTCGTGGACCGCATCGATGCCGGTTACGACCCGGCGCTGCTGCCAAGGCAGCCGCTGCCGCTCATCCCGCTGGCGCAGCTCTACGCCCGGGACGTCCCTGATCTGCCCTGTCCCGATGGCGCCGACATGCTTCAGGTGCTGTGGTGCCCGTTCGACGAGATCATGGATGCGCGGTCGGCGGTGCACCTACGGTGGCGGCGGTCCACAAGCGTGCGGGACCTGCTGATGGACCCGCCCGAGCCGACCTTCGTCGGTCAGGGCTGTTACGTGCCGGAACCTTGCGTTCTGTACCCAGAGCAGGTCATCGAGTACCCGGCTTTTCACGAGCTCGATGACGAGCTGGCGGAACGCATCATTTCCCGCGAGAGAAAGCTCCTGCAGTCACCGGACGAGAAACAACCGGGTTACCGAGGTGACCTGTCCATCGCTCCCGGTTGGAAGATCGGTGGCTGGTCCGCCTCCTTCACCTTCCGGAGCCCGGCGGGCCCTGATGAGCTCCGGTGCTGCGGCGCTCCGCTGGAACCTCTTCTCACCATCCCCAGCGACGAATGGGACGGCGACAGCCGCAGCTGGCGTCCCCTCACGGAGGAGGAGTCGGTCGACCGCAGCCCGACACAGGTGGAAATTGGTCGTGGCTACACCCTCCAGGTCTACCGGTGCACCGCCTCGCAGGATCACCCACCGGTCACAATCATGCAGTAACTCGATTTGAGGTAGCGGGGCTGGGGTGACGTCGTGTCTGCCGGGCTCAGGCGACGTGGCTGTCGTACGTCGCGCGGTTGGCGAGCACGTCGTCCATGTGCGTCTCGGCCCAGTCCTTCAAGCCGCGCAGCATCTGGTGCAGGGAGAGGCCGAGGTCGGTCAGCTCGTAGGTGACCGTGACGGGCACGGTCGGCACCACGGTGCGGGTGATCAGACCGTCGCGTTCCAGGGAGCGCAGCGTCTGAGTCAGCATCTTCTGGCTGACGCCGGCCAGCAGGCGCGACAGCTCCGAGTACCGCATCGGCCGGGGTTCACCGGCGCAGTCGGCGCCGAACTGATGCGAGCCGTCGGTGCGTAACGCGGCCACAACCAACGTGACCCACTTGTCCGAGATTCGGTCGAGCAGCTTGCGACTGGGGCACTGGGCCAGGAAAGCGTCGTACTCCAGCTTGGCCTGTGCCCGCTTCTGCTGCGCTGTCGTCGTTGCCATCGAACCGCTCCTTCCACCGCTGGGGAAGTTACGCACCTTCAGGTGCCTACTTCCCGCGAGGAAGTTACACCCTGATAGTGGAGCAGGCATCCGCGATGCATCAGAACCGCTCAGCGCGACACAGAAAGCCAGAGGTATGAGCATGGCCTCCACTTCCCTGCCCGGCGGAACCTGGACGCTGGGAGACCTGACCGTCACCCGGTTCGGCTATGGCGCCATGCAGCTCGCCGGCCCCTGGGTCATGGGACCGCCGGCCGACCACGACGGCGCACTCGCCGTCCTCCGCGAGGCCGTCGCACTCGGCATCACCCACATCGACACCGCCGACGCCTACGGGCCGCATGTCACCAACCAGCTGATCCGGGAGGCACTGCACCCGTACCCCGAGTCGCTGCACATCGTGACCAAGGTCGGCGCGAACCGCGACCAGCAGGGCGGCTGGCCCCCGGCCCGTGACCCGGAAAGCCTGCGCCGCGCTGTGCACGAGAACCTCGACAACCTCGGTCTCCACGCGCTCGACCTGGTCAACCTCCGGCTCGGCAATGCCGAGGGACCCCAGCCCGGTTCAGTCGCCGAGGCGCTCGAGACACTCGTCGAGCTCCAGCAGCAGGGTCTGATCCGGCACCTCGGACTGAGCAACGCGACGCCGGAACAGGTCGCCGAGGCGCAGACGATCGCGCCGATCGTGTGCGTGCAGAACATGTACAACCTCGCGCACCGGCAGGACGACGAGCTGATCGACGCGCTCGCTGACCAAGGCATCGCCTACGTGCCGTTCTTCCCGCTCGGCGGCTTCAGCCCGCTGCAGTCCTCGGCGCTGTCGACCGTAGCCGCCCGGCTGGAGGCGACACCGATGTCTGTCGCCCTGGCCTGGCTGCTGCAGCGCTCACCGAACATCCTGCTGATCCCCGGCACCTCGTCCACGGCACACCTGCGCGAGAACATCGCGGGCGCGGGACTTTCCCTCTCCGACGACGACCGAGCCGAGCTGGACAAGATCGGCCGTTAGCGGAACGTCCGCCGGCTTGGGTTTGCCACGTTCGACCGAGTCACCGGAGATCAGTTACACCCGATGTCCCGGCCCCCTTCGGATGATGACGGCACAGGGTACTCGCCGCCCGAGGACCAGATCATGCTCCTAGTTGAAGCCGACGGGCCAGATGGCAGCTCGCCTCTACCGGAGCCTGGCCGGGCCACGGTCGCCGGTGAATGAAACAAGTAGCCGAGATGAGTCCGATCAGTGTGTCGGGGTTTCCCAGGCCGGCTGCTGGGGCTCGTCGTTGTGCACGATGATGTCGACATGATCGGTAGGGCGGACCGTAGCGAAGTAGAGCTGCTGGGAGGGGATGTAACGCCGGCGCCACCGCCGTTCGACTTCGGCCCGAGATGACACCTGGCGCTCTCGGATCACGGCACGATTCACGGTCGTCTCGAGCGCGGTCGATACGAAGATGCGCAGGTCCCACCGATCAATCAGTTCGGGGCGCATGAGGAAGACGCCGTCGAAGATCAGCACGGCGTCGGCTGGGGCGGTCGTGACCGGCGGGGACAGCACAGTATCCGCGGTGTGGTCGTAGACCGCGGGTTGGAAGCGTCGATCTCCGCCCGGGCCGAGCGGATCGAGCAGAACCCGGTTCAGCGCGTCGTAATCGTGGGCGTCGAAGTAGCAGCCTTCGGCCGAGTACTCGCCGCGCGGATAACGCTGTGCCCGGGGAAAAAGGAAGTCGTCGATCGTCGCGCGGATGACGTCGCGGCCCTGTGTGCGTAGGACGACGGCCAGTTCGTCGGCGAGCGTGGTCTTGCCTGCCGCGGGCGGTCCGTCGATGGCAACCCGCGTTGGATGTGCGACTGCGACGGACCCGACTGCCTCAGCCAAATGGCCGAGCACCTCGTCGCGGGTGCCTTGGTCCATGTCCTGCCTGTTCTAGTCTCGCGAAGGTCGCCGTGTCGATTTCGCGGCTTTGCGCGCGTCGGCTGCCGCGAGTCCGGCGCGCATCGACTCCCGTGCCGCCAGCTCCCACGGCCCGGAGGCGGCCAACGGGATCTCGGTCATGAATCGGCGCTCGGCTTCCGGGATCAGCGCGACCACGAGGTCGGGATTCGTGGCCGCGGTCGCGTAGAGGTTCGGGCCGTCGGCGTAGAACAGGTCGACGACGACGAGTCGCCCATCCGTGGCGTGCATGACGTTGGCCGGATTGTGGTCCAGCGGTCCGCACCACGGGAGCTCCCGCCGAGCCTGTTCGTGGACACGGCGCACGATATCAACGAGATCGGCAACTTCGGGGGCCTTCTCGGCGACCGCCCGGTGGAATGCGACGGCTTCGTCCTCGGGGACGGGTTGAAGCCATTCCAGAACCTGAACATCGCCGCCGCCGGTCAGACGGCGGTGCGCGAACAGTGCTGGGACCTGGCGGGTGTGCGCGGCCTTCCGGTACAGCGCAGCGGAGTATGGGCCGGTTGGGTCGAACGGGCTGATGCGCGCGGCCGCCGTGCCGTCCGGCGAGCGCAGCGCGATCGCCCAGTCGCCGGCGCCGCACGCGGTCCATCCCGCCGCGACAAACGCCTGTTCCACGTCTCGATGATTGGCCTCTCGGCCCAGCCGGCTGAGCGTCTCCCCGTGTGGGCCCATTTCCTCCGACCTCATGGCGTAGAGCGTAGGCAATCTGTTGGGCGTGTCTTCGGGATGTGAGGGGTCGTTCTGTCTGAACGTGAGGAGGGGTGAGCGGCCGCCGCGGATCGTCTCGGACGAGCTCTGGGGCGAGATCGCACCGCTGTTTCCACCCCGACCACCGCGTCGGACGATGTTCCCGGGCCGTAAGCCTCTCGATGACCGCAAGGTGTTGTGCGGGGTCCTGTTCGTGCTCTACACCGCGATCTCGTGGGAGTACCTGCCCCAGGAGCTTGGGTTCGGTTCAGGCATGACGTGCTGGCGCAGGTTGCGGGACTGGAACGACGCGGGCGTGTGGCAACGACTGCACGAAGTACTGCTCGGCAAGCTGAGAGCGGCCGACCAGCTCGACGTGTCCCGGGCGGTGATCGACGGTTCCCACATCCGGGCCCTCAGAGGCGGCCCAAAACCGGTCCGAGCCCGGTCGACCGCCGCAAGCCAGGCTCGAAACACCACGTCATCACGCGGGCGGCATTCCCCTCGCCGCGAGCCTGACCGCAGGCAACCGCCACGACGTCACCCAACTACTGCCCCTGGTCTACAAGATCCCGCGGATCAAGGGCATCCGAGGCAGGCCCCGGCAACGGTCCGACCGGATCTACGCAGATCGCGGCTACGACTTCGACACCTACCGCCACGAGCTACGAACGCGCGGCATCACACCCGTCATCGCCCGACGCGGCGTCCCACACGGTTCTGGGCTTGCCAGTTCACCGTGCATGACCCGTGCTCAGCGAGCACGGTGTGCCGTGAGCCGCCGATGCGATCCGGGCGGCCCGGCCGCGAGACCGGACCGCCCGGAGCCGCCGGAACGGCGCCGAGGAGTGTCAGCAGGTTTGAATGAAGCGTGACCGGACGCCCGCGTCCAACGTCACCTCATCACCCGTAGCTACGGTGACCCAGTCGGTGTAGCCGTAGTTGGCGCCACCGGTCTCGTTCGAGTAGTAGACGAGGTCCGAGTCGACCGAGTCGATGAAGTCGTGCGGGTGGTTTACGTGAAACTCCACGCGGTAGGTGCCTGAACGAACGTAGGCAGTGAAGGTGCCGTCGGGGTTGACGGTGGTCAGCCCGCCGGAGCCGGACTGGCCGGGGGCCGGCAGCACGCTGATGCGGTCGATCCCCTCGGGGCCGACCGGGGCGCCCACCTCGCACGCGTCCCATACCCGGTTGTTGTTGCCGTCCACCCAGACGGTGCCGTGGACGATGGCCCCCTGCTCGACCGTGAGGGTGTGCCGGGCAGTGTTGTTCTCGGTGGTAGTTTCCAGCGCCGTCGTCGCCGCGGTCGCCTCCACTGTCACGACGTCGCCGACGGTGGTGGCGGTGAGGAGTCCGCCGTAGTACAGCTCCTCACTCGTCTGGCCCGGCTGCAGCGGGCCGTGGATGCAGCGCCAGCCAGTCCGGCCGTCGGCCACGCCGTCGCCGAACGCGCAGTCCCACCCCTCACTCGACGTCTCCGAGCCCTGTAACCCGGTGGGCACCGGGATGGTGACGGTCACCTCACCCGAGGGAGAGTTCCCGGTGTTCCGGACCGACGAGGAAAGATTCACATACTCGTTCGGGAGTAGTTGCTGGTTGGTCGCAGCGGGCACGATCTCCAGATCCACTGTGCTGGGCACGTAACGCACGTGTGCCTGGCCGGTGTTGTTGGTGATCGACGATTCCGTGCCGGCCGACGCCGTGGCGGTGACGGTCAGCGTGTCGCCGGCGGTCCCGGCCGGGATTCCAAACGGGATGCTCAGCAGGTCGGCGATTTCCCCGACAGCCAGCGGAGCGTGGGTGCAGGTTGCGGCGCCCTCCAGGTCGCAGTGCCAGCTCGGCGGAACCACGAACCCGTCAGTGGAGAACCAGGCTCCGGCTGGAAGCGTGAACGCCACGGTCACGTCCTGGCTCGTCTTCGTGCCGGAGTTGCGCACGTCGAGGCTCAGGACCGACCAACCACCGCTGGCGGGCACCTCGACGGGAGCGACGGAGGCGGCGACCACCAGGTCTGCCCGGGAGGGAGCGGCGCCGGCCGGGGCGGTGGGTAGCAGGCCGGCACCGAGCCCGGCAAGCGCGCCGACCACGAGACTGCTGGGGAGGAGGCGCCGCCGGATGGGGCGGAGATGAACAGACATCAGGTCCTAACGTCGAAGGGATCGACCGGGCCAGCGGCCCGGTCCTCGGGATGGTCAACATCCCTGCGTGAGAGCGCCACAATCATGGCCACCGTTACATCGGTGCCGCCCCCAATTGGTTGACGCAGGACGACCGCACGCTCGGTGCGTAGCCGTGTCAGGATGCGGATGGCGGGCATACGCCTAGACCGCGTTGAGTCCGTGGCCGGAGTAGAAGGCCATTGCTGACGTAGTGACGTCGGTTCGCCGTTCCGTCGGCGTCGACGGTTAAGTCAGCTGGCCGCTCGGTCGCCGACCAGCAACAGTGACTTGCCTACCGTCGTGCGTGCGGCCAGCGCGCGGTGGGTGTCAGCGGGCCGCTGCAGCGGGTAGGTGGCTCCGAACGCCGGCCGCAATCGTCCTTCCGCGGCCCGTTGCAGTGCCAGGCCTAGCAGTTCGCGCACGGTCTCCCGGCCCGGCCCGACGGACCGTCGAGCAGCGGAGTGAATACCTGTATGCCTCGGCGCGCGGCCGACTCAGGGTCCGGGGCGGCGAAACCGTCGGCGGTGCCCTAGGTGACGTACCGTCCGCCGTCGGCCATCGCGTCGAAGGCCGCCGTGTGAGTGGGCCACCTGCCCCGTCGTATACCAGAGTGGCCCCCGCCACCGGTCGCCTCACGCACCCGGTCGATCCAATCCGACCGCGTGTAGTCGACGGCAACCTCTGCGCCCAGTTCGCGAGCCAGTGCCAGTTTGGCGTCGCTGGGTGCGACGGCCAGCACTCGGGCGCCGGCCTCAACGGCCATGTATCAACAGCGATCCGGCGCCGCCGGCCGCCGCCAAGACCTGCACCCTTTCTCCCTTCTCCCACGCGCCCAATCGGTCCAAGCTAAGCGTGGTCACGCCGTCGTGCACCAGCGCCGCCGCCGCCTCGATGGCCAGCCCGTCCGGGCACCGGCATGGTCTCCGCGACGTCCGCGACGACCTGTTCGGCGTAACCGCCGTCGGTCCGGGCGACCACAGCCCGGCCAATCCATGCCGGGTCGACTCCTTCGCCAATCTGCACCGCAGAGCCCGCTCCGCCGCCACCTGGCACCTGCGGCAACGTCCGCGGGAAGAAGTCTTAACCCCAGCCGCTGCCTAGCAAGGTGTCGAGGAAAATGACGTCCGCGGCGGCCATGCCGACGACAACCCGGCCGGAGCCGGGTGCCGGGTCGGGCAGCTCCGCAGGGGACAGCACCTCCGGACCGCCGAACGAGGGAATCTGAATTGCCCGCATGCTTGGCACCCTCCGCGTGAGACAGCGTCCGCACTACGGTGCAAGTTGAAGCATGGTTGAAGCCAATGGGTGTGATCATCAGGTGCGCGCATCTGCCGCGATCCGCGCGCCGCGGAGCGTGACCACCCAGCAGCCCTCGGAGTGTCCGGACATGCCGAGATTGGTGCGCGTCACCGCCGAAGTGCGTCTGCCGATTGCGGCGACGGTTTGGCGGTGGTCAACCCTGGACTCGGCAGGCCGCAGCTATTCGGCCGAACAGTCCAAGATCCGCCCGCCGCTGGGCCGATAGGAGGACAGCCCGGTTACGGTTAGCGAGGTCGGTATGGCGGACGCCCCTGTAACGGTGTGTTGCCCAGTGCCAGCGCACATATTGGGTTCGACCCGGGCTTCTATACTCATCCGATGATCGAAGGACGGTCGGTCGTCCCGACGCCGACGGTACCCGGTATCGACTGGCTAGACGATGTGGCGCAGGACCCGACCCGGGCACTGCGTTCCTTTCTGACCGCGTGGTACGCCGACGTGCCGGTGCGACCGGCCACACCCTGGCACGCGGCCATGAAACTTCCGGCCCCGCTGCTGGCCTTCCACGACATCGCCGCCGGCCGCGAGGAGATCCTCGGCCAGCAGGACTTCATCGAGCCGCTCGACGAGATCGATTACGCGGAAGACGAGCCGCTGGTGGTCTTCGCGGCCGAAAATCAGGGCGTCTGGGTGGCGTTGATCGACCCTACCGACGACGATCCCGTCGTTTGGTACGACGGCGGCCCGGAGCGGCTACGCGAGCGGGAACGCCTCAGCGGCTTCCTGCTCCAGTTCGCCCTCAACGAAGCGGCGAGCACGTCACCGTTCACCGGCTTCGCCGCGGTCACCACGGAGGTCCTGGACCGGTTCGTCAAAGATCTGGTTCCCGTCCCGCTGCAACCGATGCGTGTACCTGGCGACCCGACGCGCCATTGGGTGGCTCCCGGACTGGTCGCCATGGCCGCGGACCACGGCGAGCGTGGTATCTGGCTGAGCGTCGGCAGCCGGCAAAGTTCAGCGCTGCGGCCCCTACGCTCTCGCCTCGAATGGGAACAGTTCAACGGCTAGCCAACAAGGTCCTTCCGGTCTGAGCGCAGCTCACCCGGGAGGATTGGCGCGTATCGCTGGTCGGCGGTTTACCCAGGACCGAGTGCACGCATCTGCCGCTGATCGTGCGTGCTCACCTCGCCGTCGGTAGCTACCGCGGGTTGATCAACTGCATCAGGCATCATGAGCGCCGTGAGCGACGGGTACATCCGCTTGATTCCGACCGACCTGCGGTGGCAACCGGCCCCCGAGGCGGCCACCGCAGCTACGGCATACGTCGCCCGGCTCTTTTCGGGGCCGGGCGACGATGTCGAGCACGTCGAGTATGAGTTCTACGACCAAGTCACGCTGATCGACGCGGGGGAGAACACCACCCGTGTCACATGTCCGCACTGCGGCAGCGACATCAATGTGGAGTGGTTCTTCGACCTGATCGAGCAAAACGGCGTGAGCTTCAATGAGCTAGACGCGACGGTTCCCTGCTGCGAGGCGATGGTTTCGCTGGACGCCCTTCACTACGACTGGCCAGTCGGTTTCGCGCGATTCGAGGTGAGCGCCATGAATCCGATGCGCGCCAAGTACGAGCTTGATGCGCAGGAACTCGCGGCGGTGTCCGCTGTTCTTGGTTATCCGGTGGCGCAGATCCTTGCCCACTACTAATCCCAGAGGCCGCTCTCGGTCCAAACTTGATCAGACACACTCTCATGCCGCCTACCGATTGCCACTCTCGGTCACGATGATTCAGCTTGTCATGCGGGCGGCCGGTTACCGGCGCTGATGCCGTGCCCGCTTCCACAATTCCGCGCGGATGGCTGGCCACCGCTGTTGAAACGCCTGTTGGGCGTACCACAAGGTGTCCGTTGGGTACGACCGGCCGGGCAAGGCGGCGATTGTCGCGGCGACGGCTTCGCCGGCGCGCATGCGGTAATACCGCCGCCAGCGCTCCGGCGACCCTCCGGGGCTGGCGTTGACGTCCTGCGTCAGCCGCACCCGCAGGGCGTGCAATTGGCGTGACAGGTCCTCGCTGCTCGGCCAGCCGTGCGGCAATGCGTCGAGCACGGCGTAGACTGCTGACTCGCTGCGCAGGTCTTGCTCATCGGCGAGCAGGTCGAGCACCCAGCGCAGCGCGGCGCGCCGCGTCGACTCGTCGGCCAGCAGGAGCATGGCCGCCAGGTCCGGGTCCGCCTCGCCGAACATGCCCGGTGGACGTGGATCGTCGGGGATTGGCGTGCGCAGCGCCACCGTCGGGTGTGGCTGGTCCAACCAGGCAGGGTCCAGCCGGATGCCGGTGCGCCGCTCGACGAACGCCAGCTGGGCGGGGTAGTCCAGGTCGTCGCGCAGCGGGGCGCGATCCTCGTCGAGGGCCGTAGGTTGCGCGCCGGCGGGCTGGTCGTCGTCGAGGCTCTCGAGCCGGGTCAGCACCTTGCCGAAGGCGGCGTAGCATAGGAAACTGCGCCCGTTGGCTGCGCCCCACCAAGAGCTGTGCACCGCGGCGCCGTCGGACAACCACCGCAGAGCCTCATCGCGGACGCCCTCGCAGCCCGCGGTCTGGACCATGACCACGGCGGGCCCCACCTGGTGTAGGTGCACCGTCCCGAGAGGTTCCTCGAAGTCCCACCCGGTAAGTTGCTCGATGTCGGCCGGGTCCCCGCCGAGCCGGCGGGCCGCCTCCGACACGGTGACCGGCTTGGTCAATGGCTGGATAACCGTCCAGCACCCCACGAAGTCGACCAGATCCGGCTTCGCTTCGAGCAGCCGCCGGTACCACGCCACGTCCTCGTCAGTCATCGACACCATCCTCCCATCCGGATCGACCGACCTGAGACCACGTTCCCCCGGGGCAGTGCAGAATGCTGACCCATCAAAACGACTACATCGGTACCGAGTCGCGGTCCAGGGCGCACCCAACCATGACTACGACCGGTCGGCGGTATCCGCTTCTGTCGCGATTCGCGCGCTGCGGAGCGTGACCGCCCAGCGGCCCTCGGAGTGTCCGGACATGCCGCTCGGCAACGTCAATGCCCTCTGCATTCCCGCAGCGGCGTACGGGCACCCCATGTGCACCCCCACCTCGGCCTGGCGATTCACCGCAGGCCGGAGCCCGCCACCCATGTGCGACCTGGGCTGGAAGTCGTTGGGCGTGCTGGAACTCACCGCGTTGCCCATCATCGGGGTGGAGCGATGGGTCCGCCGGATCTGGGAGGCCGACGTGCTCCTGGTCGACGGCGGCGACGCGACATATCTGTGCCATTGGATGCGAGTGTCCGGGCTGGTCGATCTGCTGCCTTCGCTGCCCGACATGGTCTGGGTGGGCGTGAGTGCGGGAGCATGGTGATGATGCCCCAGATCGGAAGGACTTCGTCGAGTGGCCGTCCGCGCCGGACGACCGCACTCTGGGAGTCGTCGACTTCTCGATCTTCCCGCACCTGGACGCTTTCCCAGAGAACACCGTCGCTGACGCGTAGCGGTGGGCCGCTGACCTCGGCGTGCCGGCCTATGCCATCGACGAACAGGCGGCCATCAAGGTCGCCGACGGCTCCGTCGAGGTGGTCTCCGAAGGGCAATGGACGAAGTTCAGGTGAGGCCCCCGGGCGGCCCTTCGGATCTGCGATGAGCGCGCGGTGGCCGGTGATGCGTGAGCGTGCGGATCTACGGGTGCCGTGTTCGCCGTTGGCGTGACGGATGGGGTGGCGGCCAGCAGGCGACGTCAGGCAAGGTGAGCCGGTGGATGTCGCATTTGTTCTTGTGCACAGCCCATCGGTGGGTCCTCTGACTTGGGCGCCTGTCGCGACGAGGCTGAAGAGTTCGGGTGCGGTTACGGTGGTGCCCCCACTGCTCCGCGTTGCGGATGCGGGACCGCCGTTCTGGCCGTCCGTCGCAGAGACCGTCGGCAGATCCACCGGCCAATTGCCGCTGGGCATCCCGGTCGTCTTGGTCGCGCACAGCAACGCCGGTCTCTTCGTCCCGGTCATCGTCGAGGCTGCCCGGCGTCCGGTGGCCGGCTGTATGTTCGTCGACGCGGCGTTGCCCGCTCGCAGCGGGCCGACGGCGGTGGCACCGCCCGAGCTGCTGGATTTTCTGCGGCCCAAAGCGACCGTTGGCAGGCTGCCGCAATGGACGGCGTGGTGGGACGAGTCCGATGTCGCGCCGATGTTTCCGGATCCGCAGACCCGACGTGTTGTCTCGGCCGAGCAGCCGCGCCTGCCGTTCAGCTACTACGAGGAGAAGGTTCCCGTTCCGGACGGCTGGGACAACGCACCATGTGGGTATCTGCTGTTCGGTCCGCCGTACGAACAAGCCGCGCAGGACGCACGGGAACGCGGCTGGGACTTCGATCATGTTCCAGGGCTTCACCTGCATCAACTCGTGGATCCGGACACGGTGACCGCTCGCATCATCGCCATGGCCGATGGATGGTGCTCGCCAACCGGCTGACCACGCACGCTCGTGCCGAAACGAGGGCGGGAGCCTTTCGTTGCAGCGGCTGCGGTGACCACCATGGTTTCTCACGAGGTTCGAGACGCTCGTCATCGTGGAGGTTGTGGGCCCGCCGGCGAGCTACTGGAATGCGGGCCAGTGCTCGGGCCTTCAGGCCGGGGGTGGAGGCCCGCGCTGGGAGGGCGGTGAGGCCCGGGCAGTGCTTTAACCGGGATGGTTCTGCTGCTCGATGTACTGTTTTACGGCGTTCAGCGGTGGACCACCGGCGGAGCCTGCGTAGTACGAGCCTGACCACAGTTTGTTGGTCTGGTAGTAGTGGTGTGCGAGGTCGGGGAACTCCTGCCGTAGGCGGCGCGAGGAGACGCCTTTGAGGGAGTTGACCAGCCGGGCGACCGCGACTTTGGGCGGGTAGTTGACCAGCAGGTGTATGTGGTTGTTCTCGCCGTTGAACTCGACCAGTTCGGCCTCGAAGTCGGCGCACACGTCCCGCATGATCGCCTCCATTCGGGTCAGGTGCCGGTCGGTGAATACGTTGTGCCGGAACTTCGTGACGAAGACCAAGTGGACGTGCATCGCGAAAACGCAGTGTCTGCCCGTGCGTATCCTTTGACGTTCAGCCATAGACCAACATGATAACGTGGCGGTCGTGCAGCTCCGTTACAACTACCGGGTCTACCCGGACGCCGCCCAGCGCACCGCGCTGGCGCAGGCGTTCGGGTGCGCGCGGGTGGTGTTCAACGACGGGCTGCGCCTGCGCCAGCAGGCACGCGAAGCGGGTGAGAAGTACGTCTCGGACACCGAGTTGTCCAAGCGGGTCATCACGCTGGCCAAGACGAGCCCGGAACGGGCGTGGCTGGGCGGGGTGTCCTCAGTCGTGTTGCAGCAGGCCCTCGCGGATCTGAACACCGCGTACCGCAACTTCTTCGCCTCGGTTACTGGCAAGCGCAAGGGCCGCAAGGTCGCCCCGCCCCGGTTCCGGTCGCGCAAGGACAACCGGCAGGCCATCCGGTTCACCAAGAACTCCCGGTTCAAGGTTCTCGACAACGGCCGTCTGCGTCTGCCGAAGGTCGGCGACCTGGACGTGCGGTGGTCCCGATCTTTGCCGTCGGACCCGTCGTCGGTGGCGATCATCCGGGACGCGGCCGGCAGGTACTTCGCCTCGTTCGTCGTGCAGATCACGGGCCAGGCGCTGCCCGAGTCGGCCTCGGAGGTTGGCATCGATCTGGGGCTGACGCACTTCGCGGTGCTCTCGGACGGCACGAAGATCACGGCGCCGAAGTTCCTGCGCCGCGCGGCCCGCAAGCTCAAGCGGTTGCAGCAGGCCCTCTCCCGCAAGCAGAAAGGCTCGAACAGACGCAAGAAGGCCGTCGTCAAGGTCGCCCGCGCCCACGCCCGGGTGGCCGACACCCGGCGGGACTGGCAGCACAAGCTGTCCACGACGATTGTTCGTGAGAATCAAGCGATCTACGTCGAGGACCTGTGCGTTGCCGGTCTCGGCCGGACCAGGCTCGCCAAATCGGTGCACGACGCCGGGTGGGCCAGCTTCACCGCGATGCTGGAGTACAAGGCCGCCCGTTACGGGCGTACGTTCGCCCGGGTGGACAGATGGTTCCCGTCCACCCGGATGTGCTCGGCATGTGGCCGCATCAGCGGGAAGATGACGCTCAACGTCCGAGCGTGGGACTGCCGGTGCGGAGCAGCCCACGACCGGGACGTGAATGCGGCATTGAACGTGTTGGCCGCCGGGCAGGCGGACAACTCAAACGACCGTGGAGCGCACGTAAGACCGGCATCCGTGCCGGCAGCGCGCAGAGAAGCGGTAACCCACCCGGACGCCGCGCAGTCCACGCGCAGCGTGGAGGGAATCTCCGTCCTTTAGGGCGGAGAGGATGTCAATCGTCGGCAGCCGAGCCCGCGTGGAAGGCCACGGTCCGCGAGGCATTCACCACTACTGGCTTGGTCCGTGGGCTGAGCGCTTCTCGGTTCTCGTCCAGTTTCGTACGCCTGAAGCGCGCAACGCCGACGAGGTGTGGGACCTCGACAACCTGATCAAGCCGACGCTGGATGCGATGGAGGGCGTCTTCGGGCGCGGAGAATTGGCCGGGCCAGCGCAAGCGGCAGACGATCGCGTCGAGCATCTCGAGGCGACCAAGCGCACCGTTCGGAGCGACGAAGTACCCGGTGCCCGGACCGAGGTTCGGCGCTTGGTTCAGTAACGCGAGGACGCGCACTCATCTGCCGCTGGTCGTGGGTCGCAACGGGGGCAGGAGCGGGTTTATGGTTGCCGAATGCTTGACCTGGGCAAGCTAGACCTGGAGGGGCTCGCCACCGCGCTCGAGGACCAGACCGACTACGAGCACCGATGGTTGATTAACGCGGAAACCGGCGAGATCGCGTTCTGGACGACGGACGGCGGCATCGACGGGCACGCGCCCGTCGACCTTGACGACCTCGACCTGGTCGGTATTGATCCGCTGCCGTCGTACGTCTGGTACCAGGATATGGCCGACTTTGCTGAGAGGATCAGTGACGCGGCGGCCGGTCGGAGACTCGCCCGTGCGATCCAGGGCAAGGGCGCCTTCCGCCGGTTCAAGAACGAGTTGCACGAGGAGTATCCGCACCTACTGCCAGCGTGGCGCGCCTTCCGCAACGTGCGCGCGCAGCGGCGGGCTGTTGAATGGCTGGTCGACAACGCGCTGGTCGATGACGAAACGGGCGAGCGTTTCATCGCCGAGCACCCAGATCCCGACCTTTCCTGAGATGGCGTCCGCGCCGCGTGACTTCCTGCACCACGAACGCGCAGATCTGCCGCTGGTCGCACGCTCATGCCGAAATCCGCGCTGGCCGAGTGCCGTCCGCCAGTCCGCAGCGTTTCATGCCTTGGAGTCGGTTAGGAGTCGTTGCGATGCGGCCGGAGGTCCTGGCGGAGCGGCTGCCATCGGCGATCTGCGCGTACGGCGCCATGACCGGCATTCGGGTGGTCGCCGGATCCGCCTGGCACGATCACGGCGAGGACGACGTCCGCCCGCGCCCGTGTGGTGTCCGGCTGCGGCGCCTGTGCGCAGACGGGCGCTGCGGGTCAGGCAGCGGGATGGTGGCGGATAGCCGCGGAGCGGCCGCCTGTGATCAGTGCGCTACCGCAGGGCGGCGGCGGCCCGCTGGCGTGCCGATTCGTACAGCACGACAGTCGCGGCGGTCGCCGCGTTCAGGGAGCTGGCGGACCCGAACATGGGGATCCGGACGAGCTGGTCGCATGCCTCCCGCCAGCCGGAGCTGAGGCCGGTGGTCTCGTTGCCGATCAACGTCAGGGTGGGTTGTGTGAAGTCGTACTCGGCGGCGTCCAGGATGCCGCGCTCATCGGTTCCCACGATGCCGATGCCGACGCCGTCGGCGCGGACGTCGGCGACCCAGGATAGAACGGCCTGGTGGGAGGGCACCCGGACCACGGGCAAGGCGAACAGCGAGCCGGTGCTCGCCCGGACCGCCTTCGGGTCGTACGCGTCGGCGGCGTGGCCGGTGACGATGACGCCGCTGGCACCGAAGGCGTCCGCCGACCGAACGAGGGTCCCGATATTGCCGGGGCTGGTGGGTCGATCGAACACGACGGTGAGCATGGTCGGACCGACCGGGATACGGCGCAGGTTGTCCTCCGGCAACGCGACCACGGCCAGCAGCTCTGGAACCGTGTCTGCCTTACCTCCCAGCTCGTGCATCAGTTCACGCGAGACGGCGAACTTCTCGGCCCGGACTGTGTCCAGGGCCTCGCGTGCCCAGCCGGACAGCTGAGCGCTGGTGTCGTAGAGCAGCTGCCGGATAGTCCAGCCGTGTTCGGCGGCCATGGTGATCGGGCGTACGCCCTGCACGAGGAACTCGCCGCGTCGCTGCCGCTTGGTCCGATTGCCGAGGAGAGCTTTCCATTGCTGGAACCGCGCATTGCGGCCACTCACTCGCAGAACCACTGCCAACCCGCCTCCGTCGCACGTAGCCCGCCCATGCCCTGCCTGCCACACTTCACCGGTCTCGGGGCGCTGTGCTGGGTGCCGGCCGGGATCCGCCACGCACGCCTTTTTCCGGCATCCCATTGGCGACGGCAACCTCACCGGCGCCGCGCCTTGGACCTCACCCTGACTCCCCGAGGTTTCCGACAAGACCTTCGGCTAGGCGCTCAGGAACGATGGAGCAAGTCGCCCCGGCCGCGGTCGGTGCCATCCCCGTCCGGACCGAGGGCGTCCTGTCCGAGACCCCGACGGATCGCGATCTCTACGGGTGAGTATGCGCCGTCGGCCCGCTCCAGTTCGTATGGTGCGGCTGGCATCAGCGGCGGTTGGGCCATGAAGCGAGGCCGCGCTCCGTGGTGCGGTTGCGCCGCGTGCACCAGGAATGGGTGGCAAAGGAAGACGTCGCCCGGAGATCCGGTGGCGAGGGCGAGGGGCCGGTGCTCGGACGCCGCCACCAGGTCGGGCGCAAGGGCCAGTCCGCTCGCTCCGTCCTCCCCGTACTTCTCCAGCACCTTCGGCACGTCGAGGTGTGAGCCGACCCGGATCCGGGTCGGGGCGTCCTTCTCACCGACCTCACTGAACAGGAACAGCATCAGCAGTGCCCGGCCCCGGGAGCGCACGTTGGTGAAGTACCAGCTCTCGCCCTCCGGCAGATAACTGCCCTCGATGTGCCAGCCCGCGTCGTCCGGCTCCTCTTTGTGTGGGAAGCGCAGCGGGAACGTGCCCAGCGAGTAGCGCGGCTCCCAACGTCCAGCGCCGACGAGCAGGTCGTACGCGTGATGGAGGAACGGGGAGTTGGGAGCGGCGGCGAACGGCCCCTGCGCCATGCCGGGCACCCAGTGCACGGGCTGCGTCCACGTCGTTGGATCGTCCGGGTCGCAGCCCGTCTCCCGCCACAGCAGCCGCGCGCAGTCCGCTGCCACGCGCGGCGCGACGGCGCCCTCCAGCTTTACGAAGCCGTCGCGAAGAAAGCGGGCTACCAAGGTCGTGTCATTCATGCCCCCATCGTGCGGCGGCACCGGTCTCGATCACCCGACATTTTCCGCGCCGCTTTTGTCGGGTGCCGACCGGTGCGCTGCGACCAAGGTTGACATCGGACGGAGGCTTGATGATCTCGGCACTCCGTCTGACCGTCGAAGGGAGCGAACACGTGGACACCCGCATCGTCGACCATCCCGAGATCCGGCTCGTGGGGCACGCGGCCCGCATCCGGCTGGTCCGTCAAGGCATCAACCCGCACATCCAGCGGCACATCACCACACTGCCAATGGAGGAGCACCTACGCTTGAAGGCTCTCGGCAACACTGAGCCGACCGGCCTGCTCGCGGTCAGCGACGACCTTGACCCCGACTACGCCGAGGGCAGCGAGCTGACCTACCTTCACGGGGTCGCCGTCTCCCCGGGTACACCGGTCCCCGGCGGCCTCGACATCATCGAAGTTCCAGCCGGCAGATGGGTGGTCATCCGGACCACGGGGCCGCATCCGCAGACCCTGCAGAACGCCTGGACCACGGCCGCAGCCGCGTGGTTCCCGTCCAACCCGTGGCGCCTGCGGCCAGGTCCGGAGATCGTCGCGGTGCTTGAGGCTACGGACGACTTCAGCACCGCGACCTGTGAACTCTGGCTGCCCGTCGAACCGGCATAACGATCTGGCGAGCATCCAGACAGCATCAGGGATCCGGCCCGGCGGCCAACAGGATGGCCCGGCCGCGGCAACCGAGCGCGAATATCCGGATCTGCCGCGATCCGCGCGCTGCGGAGCGTGACCACCCAGCAGCCCTCGGAGTGTCCGGACATGCCGAGAAGCGGATGTCTTGGTGAATGCGCGGGCCGTTCCCTGAATGCTGTTCCGGCTGTCCTTGTCGGTGCCCGTCGCTAGGGTGACGACCGCTACCGGCGGAAGGACGCTTCGTGGGGTCAAGGATCAGACGGATCAAGGCGTGTCTCAACGGCGGCCGGCGATCCGACGAGCATCCTGCGGTGCCGATCACCGCCGATGAGTTGGCCTCGGCGGCGGTCGATGCGGTGGCCGCTGGGGCCGAGGCGCTGCACCTGCATCCACGGGATCACGTTGGCGCCGAGACGCTGCACCTCGATCATGTGGCCGCAGCTGTCACCGCAGTGCGCCGGACCTGTCCGGGCGTGCCGGTGGGGGTGAGCACGGGCCTGTGGATCAGCGATGGTGATGCCGGACGGCGGGTGGCGGCCGTGGCCCGTTGGGCCGATCTGCCGGTAGCGGCGCGGCCGGACGTCGCCTCGGTCAACGTCAGCGAGGCGGGCTTTGCCGAGCTGGTTGAGACGTTGCAGCGGGCCGGGGTCGGGGTAGAGGCAGGGGTGTGGTCGACCGCCGATGCGCAGGAGTTGGCGGGCTTCGGTGCGGCCAGTTGGACGCGGGTTCTCGTGGAGATCGTCGATGGCGCCGCCGAGGCGGCCGTCGCTACGGCCGACGCGATTCTCGTGCGCCTCGATGAGCTCGGCGTCGCTGGCCAACGTCTGCTGCACGGGGAGGAGGCGGCGTGCTGGCAGCTGGTGGCCCACGCTGGCCGGCTCGGGCTGCCCACCCGCATCGGGCTGGAAGATACTGTCGTCGGTCCTGACGGCGAACCGGTCGTCGGCAACGCCGACCTGGTCCAGCAGGCGCTGGCCGTGTGGACCGCAGCCTCCTCGTCCCGGTAGCGATTTGTCCGTGCTTGTTGCGGCCACACGGACATGCCGCGAGTGGTGGCGCCAGACGGGCCGCTGCGCTGACCAGCTGACAACAAAAGTGTGGGACCACGTGGTAGGACGAGGCCATGTATCTCGTTCGCCTGTCGCACGCCGGCCCGCAGTGGGATCTTGCGAGGCCGATGGAGGAACAGATCGGCTGGCTCGCGCACGCGTCGTACATGGACCTGCTGGTCGACGAAGGGATCATCGTTCTGGGCGGTCCGCTCGACGACGTACGCGTGGTGCTGGTGATGGAGGCGGAGTCCGAGGAGAACGTTCGGGCGGTACTCGTCCGGGATCCGTGGAGCGGCACCCACCTGCGGATCGATCGGATCGACCCATGGACGATCCGCCTGGACGGCCGCCATACCAGGGCTGACCGGTCGAACATCGGTTCGTAGCCGTGAACCGCGCACGGCCCCGTGAACGCCGACCGCGTGGGCGAGGCCGAGCAAGCTAAGGCCCGCTCGCACGACCGCTCATGCCGCGATCCGCGCGCTGCGGAGCGTGACCACCCAGCAGCCCTCGGAGGTCCGGACATGCCAATGCGCGTGCAGGGGGCTTGAGGGGTCGCAACAGCGATGAACTTCGTTATGGTGTCCAGTCTGTACTTCCATGCAGCCGATCTCTCAACTCTGGGGGAGAGCGTCATGACCGGTACGTACAGGAGGCAAGCGTGAAGCTTCTTCTCACGTCCGCAGGCGTCCAGAATCCGAGCATCCGCGGTGCGCTGGTCGACCTGCTGGGCAAGCCGATCGCCGACTCCAGTGCCCTCTGCATCCCTACGGCGGCTCACCCCATGGGTGGGCCGGCCTCGGCCTGGCGCTTCATCAGCGGGCAGACGCCGCTACCCATGTGCGGCCTGGGTTGGAAGTCGCTGGGCGTCCTCGAGCTGACAGCGCTGCCCAGCATCGGTGAGGAGCGGTGGGTCCCCTGGGTCCGGGAGGCTGACGTCCTGCTCGTGGCCGGCGGCGATGCGACGTACCTGTGCCACTGGATGCGGCAGTCCGGGCTGGCGGATCTCCTGCCGTCGCTGGGGGACACCGTCTGGGTGGGGTTGAGTGGTGGGAGCATGGTGCTGACCCCCCGGATCGGTGCGGACTTCGTCGAGTGGCAGTCCGCGCCCGACGACCGCACCCTGGGGGTCGTCGACTTCTCGATCTTCCCGCACCTAGGTCTCGAGCCGGACAACACTATGGCTGGCGCCGAGAAATGGGCGGCCGAGATCGCCGGTCCGGCGTACGCAATCGACGACCAGACGGCCATCAAGGTGACCGACGGTGTCGTCGAGGTCGTTTCCGAGGGGCACTGGAGGCTGTTCCCCGCGTAGCCGCGGCCAGCAGTGATCGGCGTGGCGAGGCGCCTGCTCGGGCCGCGATCCGGGCGCTGCGGAGCGTGACCATCCAGCAGCCCTCGGAGTGTCCGGACATGTGGCCGATGAGCGGATGTCTGGCGCGGGATCATTGGCCGTTGTGTGGCCGCCTACGGCTTATTGGTCATCGACACGCCGAACTCATTCGGAGTGTCGCCGGCGAGGATGCGTTCTGCGGCGGCTTGGAACAGTTCGGCGACTGGGCGGCTCACCAGTGTCCATCGGTAAGGCGGTTCCTGGTCTGGACTGAACCCGTAGAGCGAGGATTTCCACGCTTCGAACGGGGGGACGAACTTGCGCTCCAGCCATGGACCGGGGAGAAAGAATCTTCGCGCTGCTGCGGTGCGGGTGTCTTCGATGAGCAGGCCCCTGCGTACGAGGGCAGAGCCGAGGTCGGCCAGTTCTGTGGTGTCCCAGTTGTTCCATCGGCGAATGTTGGCGTCGGTCGGATCGGGCAGCGTCAGCATCTGTATATACAGCGACGCCGCGGCGGCGTCGAGGCGGAACTTGTCGGCGACCTGCGTTACGAGGTGGGGAGCAGTGAGCACTGCGTTCTGGGCATAGGTGCCGGCCGGGAGTCCACTGGATTCCAATGCGGTGATCATGCGGCCGAACGCGGGATCGAGCATGAGGCGGATCGAGATCGGGCTGTGATCGGGGATCACGTCGAGAGCAGGATCGTGCGGATCGGTGATGTAGGCCGGACGGAGGTGATAGCAGGTCTGGCCAGTACGAAGGCGTACCCCGGCAACCACGGCGGGCGAGTGGTGGGTAGACGCCTCTTTCGGGTCGAGACGCACCGTGCCGATCAAGAGTTTGGGATTGCGCAGCCTGAGCCGGATGAGTTCGTACACGCGACCGAGATTGGCTCGGATGGGGTCTCCGGCAGGCAGGTGGTACGCCAGCCACGCGAGACCGGTAGCGGCGCTTGGCAGGTGACGGTCGCTGAAGGGTTCCCCGCCGGCCGGGGCGGTGGTGCTGATCCAGCCGGCTACGCTGCTGCATTCGCCATCGGTGTGCAACCAGTCGCCGGGCGTAGGTTCGGCGAAGGTCCTGAGAATGCCAGTCGGGAAGCCCATGACCGTGGCGAGTTCGGCGAGCAGGTCTTCGCGCACCGGTGCGCGCCGCCCTTGCGTCTCGATCCAATGGGCGGAGAGCTGAGGAACATCAGGCCCCTGGTCCCACAGGGCGGCGGGATCATCGGGCATGGCCGCATCGACCAACCGGATCCGGTCCGGGTACGCGAGGGTGAGCAGCTCCATCCGGCCGATCTTGGCCTCGTTTGCCGTGATGCGGAGGGTCACCATCTGCTCGTCAGACAGGAAGCTGTGCTCGTCCCAGTTGCGCACCGGCAGACCCGCCAGCAGCAACGCGCTCTCCGCCCGGGTCAGACCTGTTCGGGCGGCAAGCTCCGCGACGGCGCGCGAGCGCCACGGTGCCGGTCCTCGCTCAGTTATCAGGTCGACCAGTCGATACACGAAGCCGCGGTGCGCCGCGAGATACGTGTGGATGGGTTCGGGGTGCGCCTCCGCCGTCCTGACCGCGTGGACAAGCGACTGAATGAGGACTGATCTGTGTGCGTGCGGTGTTGCCGGCGACGCGATCAGCATGGCGACGGTACCGATCCCCGTCGGCGGCTCACTCGAATCCCCGAAGATCCAGCCGATCGACCCCCGGCCGGCCGTGTCCGGATCGAGGAACGCCTTGAGGGCATCTTCGAGTGCGTCCGTCTTCGGAGTCGCGGCAGGCTGATCCACTCTTTGATCATCCATGCGGGCCCGGCCACCCTCAACACCGGGAAGCACCCGCTGGGCGCTGCGCTCAGGTGCCGCAGACAACGCGCTACACGGTGTCACCAAAACCCGGTCGAGCCGGCGGGCGTCGGATCGGCATACTTCCTCGGTGCCTACCAGTACTCCGCCCGGCGCGTGTACCACGCTGGATGACGTGCTCCGTGTGCTGCGCCTGGCGGAGTGCGCGGGGGCGCGGCTGTGGATCGACGGGGGTTGGGGTGTTGACGCGCTGCTGGGCGGCCAGACCCGAGAGCACGGGGATCTCGACGTCGCGGTCGAGGCCCGTCATCTCGGCGCGTTCGTCGAGGCGCTGTCGGGTCACGGGTTCGTCGTGATTGGGGAGGCCGGCGCCACGGCGTGGAACTTCCTGATGCGCCATCGGGCGGGAGCGGTCGTCGATCTGCACGTGATCGTGTTCGACGCGGACGGCAATGGCGTGCTCGGGCCACCGGAAGCCGGTCATGCTTATCCGGCCGGTTCCCTGACCGGCCGCGGCACGATCGCAGACCGGGTCGTGGGCTGCGTCGCCGCCGCGTGGGCGGTCAAGTTCCGTGACGCCTACCCGGGTGATGCGGATGACCGTGCTGACGTCCTGGCGCTGTGCCGTCGGTTCGAGCTACCGGTACCCGATCAGTACCGTGACTGACTCCCTGAGTGCACCACCATCGACGTGGTGATCAAAACCGGTCGATGCCTTGACGGGGGGAGTCCGGATGTGACGTAGTGGATCGATCAGCTTGCGTCGATGTCGGCCGGGTCGTAGCGGGCCGCGACGTCTAGGAGGTTCATCCGTGTCCTTGTCTCGCCGCCAGTTCCTGTCCCGCTCAGCCGGAGCCGGTTTCGCCGTGGCCGTGGCCGGTTCGGTCGACGCCCTGTTCACCGCGGCACCCGCGCTGGGGGTGTCCGGTCCGGATGTCGGGTACGGTCCGCTCGTGCCTGACCCGGCCGGCATGCTCGACCTGCCGGTGGGCTTCCGCTACACGGTGCTGTCCCGCGAAGGCACCGTCCGCCTGGACGGTGGCATCGTGCCGAGCCGGTTCGACGGTATGGGCGCCTTCGCCGACAAGGCGCGCGGCACCCGTCTGGTCCGCAACCATGAGTGCTCCCCGACCGCGACGATCCGGGTCGTGGCTCCGCCGGAACGCACGTACGACCCGGCCGGCGGGGGAGGGACCAGCACCATCATCGTCAAAGCATCGGGACGTGCTGCCTCCGAGCATGTCAGCCTGGGTGGCACGGCCATCAACTGTTCCGGCGGCCCGACCCCGTGGCGCACCTGGCTGACCTGCGAGGAGACCGAAGACAAGGCGGGGAAGAACGGGTACACGAAGGACCACGGGTTCATCTTCGAGGTCGACCCCTACGACGATGCGCGCAACACCGATCCGACACCGCTGACCGCGATGGGCCGGTTCCAGCACGAGGCGGTCGCGGTCGACCCGCACACCGGCATCGTCTACGAGACCGAGGACGCGTTTGTGGCGCCGCTGGGCAGCTTCTACCGCTTCCTGCCCAGCCGGCCGTTGCGCGGTCACGGGAGCCTGCGGGCGGGCGGGGTGCTGCAGGCTCTGCACGTCCCGGACCTGCCGGACCTGTCCGTGGTGACCGAGGCGGGCACGTCCTTCTCCGGGATCGAGTGGCTTGACGTGCCGGATCCGCTGGCGACCACGGAGTCGGTCCGTGCGCAGGACTACCGCAAGCCGATCACCGGCGGGTACAAGATCGAGGGCGCCTGGTGGGGCGAGAAGGACGGCTGCGCCTACTTCGTCTCGTCGTTCGCCCGGCGTGAGCTGGGTTCGGTCCGCGACCACGACGGCCAGGTCTGGCGGTACGACCCCCGAGCCAACACGTTGCGCCTGGAAACCATCTTCACCCGCCCTACTCCGGCACCGGAGAACCCCGAGTTCGACGCCCCGGACAACATCTGCATGTCCCCGTACGGGGGTCTGATGATGTGCGAGGACGGAGTCGGAGACCAACACATCCTCGGTACGACCGCCGACGGCGAGGTGTTCGTCTTCGCCCGTAACCGGGTCAATGTCGGCACGGCCGAGGATCCGGCGTACGGCGAGCTGGCCGGCGCGACATTCTCCGCCGACGGTCGGACCATGTTCTTCAACGTCTACAACCCGGGCATCACGTACGCCGTCACCGGTCCATGGAACCGTCGCCAGGGCTGACGACAGACACCGTGCGGCGCTTCCCGGTCTCCACTCGGTCGGGGAGCCCGCACGTGGGCATGGGCTGATGGGGTAGATACCAGGCCGAAAAATCGATGGCTCCGACCGCCCGGCCCGCCCTACCTTGGAACTTGATCTGTTTCTCCGGACTACCCAGGAGAGGACCTCACCCCGCGTGACGCCGCCTGCTCTTTAGACCTGACACCTTCGCCGTGCATCGGTCGCCGACGTTGCCGTCGGCTCCTTTTTCATGCCTTCCGTCAGGTCTTCAGAGGGATCATGTCTACGCGTCCTCATATCGTTTTGTCCTGGACCCTTCGGCGCCCGGGTCTTCCTCTGCTCGATGTCCGCTGCGCCGGCTGCCTTTCCGGCCTCGCCAGCAGCGGCGACGGCAAGCTCCGCGTTAATGCCAGACGTAAACTCCTCGACATCGGGCTCCTGATCGCCGGTGTTTCCCGCGACCGCACCAGCAAGATCACCGTTCACGGTGGCGTCCCGGTCCGGTGCCTGGATCCGATCCTGTCGGCGGGCTGCTCGGGCAGATCGTTCGCCCTGGCCGCCCGCGCCGTTCTGGACCCGCGCCTCGCCCAGCGCGGCTGGGGCAGCCTGGAGTGGGACTCGTGCGGGGAACTGGTCGCCCCGCCCCATCTCGAAAGCACTTGGCCGGCCCAAGTTCCGGTCGTCTTCGACGACTCCGTACCTTCTCGCCGCGCACGATTCATCGCCCACGGGGCTGGGCATCAGCCGAGGGGAGACCGCTCGCCGCGCCAAGATCGACGTTCAGTTGAATCGCTGAACCTGCAGGGGCTTCTCGTTCGTCCTGCCATGAGCGGCCGCCGTGGGCCTGAGCCGGCGGGAAGAGCAAGGTGGCCTCGCCCCAGGTTGCATCATGCGGCGGTCCGGGCGCGGTTGCTCATGTGCGGGGGCGATCCAAGGTCAGGCCCGAGAGGATACCGGCGACGGAGGTGAACTCCGGGGGCACACCGCGCACCGATCACTGCGCCGCCGGAGATGCCTGTCCGGCGGCGCAGTGCTCCTCGCCACGGAGCGGTGCTGCGACCGTTCACACCGCGCGGGTCACGGCGTCGGCTGACCACGCTTGTCAGGGGCTCTCACTCCTCGGCCCACATCCCCGGGAAGCGGGCCCGTACCAGCTCGATCAGCTCCGGGTCGGCTTGCCGGATGACCCGGACGGGCCGTCCAACCCGTAGAGCACGTACATGCCGAGCACGTGGGACACCTCGTACTCGTCCGGCCCGGTGTAGCCCAACAGGTCACGACAGAACAGGCAGAAGCGCCGCACCAAATCGAGGTCGAGGTCGACCAGGCCGAGGTCCCGGATCAGCGGGCCGACGGCGTGTAGCGCGTAGTTGTGCTGATCCACCGGTTGCGGCATCCAGTCGGCGTCGATCGCGCCTTGCAACTCGGTGCAGACCAGGTCCGCGATCTGCTCCCGGGCCTCTGGGAAGTGTTGCCACGCGAGGTCTCACACCGGACCGAAGGCCCAGGGCTGAGCCGACATCCGCCATCTCCAGGTAAGCCTGTATCCGATAGGAACAGAACCTCCGGCCGTCACCGCTAGAGGCGAACGCTACCGGTGACGGTCGGAGCTGGCATCCATGTCGGCCAGCGCGGGTAGCGACGGCTCGATGATCGCCCGATCCACTACATGCCGTGCTTCATCGCCTTGTGGGGACTGTGCCCTGCTTGAGTTCCCGGACACTCACGATCTGGTGTACCCCGGGACATGCCTTGTCGTGATTGGATGGCAAGCCTGGCGACCGATGCCAGATCTGTCCATGTCACAGGGAGTGGGTGGGGCGGCATGCGCCGATGGTGGTGGCTCAAGATCCTGGTGGGCCTCATTGTCGGTGCGGCAGTCGGCGTGGCGATCTACTACGCGAGCCTGCTCGACGGGCAGAACCTGTTCATCCTCGCCGGAGCGACCGCGGGTGCTGTGACCGCGGTGGTGGTGCACGCGTACAGCGCAGGTGGGATCCGTCTGACGGACGTGAAGGTGACCGTGCCCCAGCTGAGTGAGCTGAACTTCGTGCTCACCCGCGACACGCAACAGGTCGCCTGGCGGCTGTTCAAGGAGATGACGAGCCGGGTGGCGATCCGCCCCCTGGCGCCGGGCACCGGGCGGCTTCGGGAGGCCCTGTCGTCGTTGCACGCGCTGGTGCTGTTCACGCGGCAGATCCTCGATGAGGTGGAACCGAGCCGGCACGTCGGTGCCGCCCCTTCGGTCGAGCACCTAGCGCTCGCGATGATGAACAACGAACTCGCCCCGTTCCTCTCGCGCTGGCATCCGGAGCTACACCTCTGGGAGCAGGAGTCGCCCGGCAGACCCGAGCAGGAGTGGCCAGGCAACGCCGAATGCCGCGCCGAGCTCTCCGCCATGCAGATGCGGTTGGGCTCATACGTGCTGGGCCTCGGGAAACTCGCCGGCATGAGCGACGAGACGGTCGACGCGTTGCTGCACGGGCAGCTGGCCGGCCATGACCCGGCGTCGACGGACCAGGGACATCTGCCGTCTCAGCGCAACGCCGGCTGACCGCCCATCGGGTTCACGGTCCACGGGCAATCCGATCCGTCCCAACCCTTCGGGACGTCGACAGGGAGGTCGGCTCATCAAGCGCGACGCCTTCATCTCGTACAGCCATCAGCGCGACAAGCAGCTCGCCAAGGCCCTCGAACGCGGGCTGAAGAATCTTGCGCGCCCGTGGGCTCGACCCCCGGTGATCCGCGTCTTCCGGGACACCACCAGCCTGTCGGCCAACCACGACCTGTGGTCATCCATCCTGGCCGAGCTTCAGGAGAGCAAGTACCTCATCTACCTCGCCTCCCCGGAGGCGGCGGCGTCGCCGTGGGTCGGTAAGGAGATCGACTTCTGGATCGCCAACCGGCCCATGGAACGTCTGCTCATCGCGGTCAGCGCCGGAACACTCGTTTGGGACCCGAACGCCAACGACTTCGACTGGTCGCGTACGAACGCGCTCCCGGAGACGCTGCGCGGGAAATTCCCGAACGTGCCGCTCTGGGTAGACCTCGCCGAGGTACGGATCGGTAAAAAATACTCGCTGCGGCAGAGTGAGTTCCGGGACGCCGTCGCCACGCTCGCCGCGCCTCTGCATGGACGTACCAAGGACGAGATCGACAGTGAGGACATCCGTCAGCACCGCAACTTCACCTGGGTGCGTCGTTTCGCCTTCACCGTGCTCGTGTTCCTCCTTGCCGCCGTCATGGGGGTGTCCATCGTCGCCGTGCAGCAGCGAAACGAGGCCCTGGACCGGGCGCACACCTCCGCGTCCCAGGCGATGGCGGCACAGTCCCTGCAACTGTCCGACCAGGACTCGCGTGTCGCCGCCCAACTCGCGCTGTACTCCCATGTCGCCCAACCGACGAGCGAATCCGTGCGGGCCGTCGCCGCGGCGGTGGAGGCAAACCAGCACGTCGTACGCCACTTGCGCGGCGGCGCCAACGCCGTGGCGGGATATCGGGGATCCGCGGGCGGGCCTTCCACGGAGGTGGCTGTCAGCCGCGACGGTTCGACCATGGCCTACTACTCGCACTACGAATCCGACAAGGTGGTCCACCTCTACGACATCCGCACGGGCGCCGAGCGCAGGCTGGACACTGGCTCCGTACCGATGGGTGGGGGGTGGCTCGAATTCAGCGTGGACGCCCGGCTCCTGGCGCTCGAGGTCTGGCCCAATCAGATCGAGGTCTGGGACGTACGGCAGGCGACGCGACTGCGGACCCTGCAGGCCGGCGATCCCACGGAGCTGTCCAACGCCGCTGACGGGCTGTGGGCGACTGCGTTCTCACCGAGCGGACGATGGCTGGCAACCACCTACCACACCTCTGGCACCGAGGATCGCCAGCTCGCCATCTGGGATGCGCGGACCGGTGCGATTCTGGTTCAGAGCGCGAGCCGTGCCGAGCAGTTGGCATTCGACGACCGGGACCGCCTGCTCGCCTGGGAACCGGGTCGGCTCCGTCGTTTTTCACCCAGCAGCCGAGCATGGACCGTCGTCGGCAAGCCACATCAGATCAAGGCCGAGGAGAGACTCGCCGCACTCTTCCCCGACGGCCGGGCGCTGATCAGCACCGACTCCAACGGCAGGACCGAACTGTGGGACCTGATCGCGGGACGGCGGCAGGGAAGCGACCGCGACGGCGGACTGCTGGCGACACTGCCCGCCGATAATCCCGCACAGGTGGTGGGCGCCCGCGGCGGAGCCGTCGAAATCTACGATCCGGCCCTCCGATCCCAGGCGACCCTCGGCTCGTTCGCCTGGCCCGCCACCAGTGTCGCCGCTTCCGGCGACGGCCGGTGGGTCGCTGTCGGAACGGTCGACGGTGCGGTGACCCTCTTCGATGCCGGTGAATCGCATGTCGGCCACGCCGTGCCGACCATGGTGCCGAAGGCGGGCGAACTCACGCCCGACGGGCGGCTCGCCCTGCGTAGGGTCGGCTCGACCACCGAGGTGTGGGCAGCAGCAGACGACGATGTCGGCATCCGACGCCTGGGTACTCTTCCCATCGAGTTCGATCCGATCGACGACGCGATCGCGAGCACCCGAGACGGAACCCGGGCGGTGTTCCTCGACGAGGGAGAGGCGAGCTACACCGCACGACTCACGCTGTGGGATCTCCGCACCGGCGAGCAGGTTGGGAGAGATCAGACCTTTTTTGGCTACGACGTGTCGCTGAGCGCCAACGACGGCATCCATTTCATGGCCGACGGCGTGCACATCGTCGTGCTCGGGCGGGACGGCCCGCTGCTCTTCGATACGCGCACCTGGGCGATGCGGACGATCGGCGCGGAGGACCGCGCGTTCCACGCTGTGGCGGCCAGCGACGACGGCAGCACCCTCGCGCTCATGGACCTCACCACTGCCATCACGGTCTGGCGGTGGACCGACGGTGAGCTGGAGGAGATCCAGACTGTCCCGTTCTCGTCGGAGGCCACCTTCGACGTGGACCTCACGGTCAGCGCGCGAGGCGACAAGGTCGCTCTGCTCGACGGCGACGGCCGGCTGTTCATCGTCGACGTCGAGAGCGGCGAGCTGTCCACCGGGTTGGCGGGGACGGCCGGTGGTCGCGCGACTTTCAGCCAGGACGGCCGCCTGCTCATGCAACCAGTCCTGGCGGGGCCGGAGGTCATGCTCCGATTCTGGGACACGGGCACCGCCGAGCCGGCCGGAAGTTGGACGCTGCGGCGGAGCAAAGACGTGCGGATGACGATGGTGTCCGGGCGGAACCTGGTCACTCTCGCCTCCGACGGATCACTCACCACCTCGACGGTGGACCTGGACGCATGGCTGGACACGCTCTGCGGGCTCGTCGACACACCGAAGCCGTCCGCGCCGTACGACCGTTACCTGAGCGGCCTGGATATCAACGATCCGTGCCACCGTTGAAGCCCGCACGGCGGCCGCTTGTCCCCGTGAGGACGGGGGGCGCCGCAGCGGCGCGGCGCGGGCAGCGGCCACTGGCGCTGTCAGGGAAGTCTGGCCTCCAGCACGCCGTCGACGACCCGTACGGGCAGCACCTGCTGGTCGGTGCTGGCGGGGCCGTGTACGACCTGGCCGTCCTTCAACTGGAACGTGCTGCCGTGCCACGGGCAGACGACGCAGGCCTGCCCGTCGACCTGGATCATCGTGCCCTGCCCGAGCGGCCCGCTCTGGTGTGCGCAGCGGGCCAGCATGACATTGAATTCGGTGCCGTCGCGGTACACCACCACCGGCACGTCGTCGACCTGCCGGGTCAGCAGTTGGGATTCGGGCAGGGAGTCGACCTCGGCTACCCGGCGCCACCCGTACTCGACCCGGTGCATGTCCGGGGCGCCCTGGTTGACCTGCGCGGTCTGCTTGTAGACGAGATGGGCACCGAGATAGCCGCCGGCGCTCACCGCCGCCAGGCCGAACAGGCCGAGCGTACGGCCGAGCTGGTGCTGCCCGCGCAACCGCGCGGCGAGCGAGCCCGCGTAGAGAGCCACCGCCAGGGTATTCGCAGCGGCATGCACCAGCCCGACTCGCCGTTCCTCCTGCCAGAGCCACGACCAGTCGTTGAGGCCGGTCAACGCAGCGGGCAGGGCGCTCGCCGTGCCGACCGCGACCAGGGTCGTGGCGGCCTGCTCCTGTCCGGGCATCCGCCGCCGCCCTGGCAGCAGGTCGAGTACGGCGCTGCTGATCCACGCGCCCATCGGGACCTGCACCAGCGCCGGGTGTAGCGGATGACCCAGCCACACCCCGTGCAGGGCATCCTTGACCCGCTGCGGCCTCAGTATTGCCCAAACCTTGGGCTGTAGCCGGTCCCCGACGGGATCCAGCGCGGAAGCTTGCTCCAGCTTGTTCATCAGTTCCGTGCGCATGGCCGCCCCTTCCCCGTTGCCGAGCGCGTAAACCCGGCCTCCATCGGAGCCGCGCGTCGCACCGGTTCGGCGCGGCAGGCCTCTCGCACCACCGTCAGTCGATTCACCGCCGACGCCCCAGTCACTGCCAGCGACCCCTGCATGTCCTCCGCATCGCGCCGACCCGTATGCGCGCCAGCGGCACCCGCCTCGCGCCAGGTATTTTCGCTGCAAGATCACCGACGACGACAGGAGCAACGAGATGACCGATGTGACCATCACCAACAAGCGCGCCGACAGCTCAGCCAACGAGGACCTGACCAAGCTCGCCCGCCACGGCGCCGACACCTTCGGCTACAAGGCTCACCTGCGTATCGACCGGCAGCTCGCCCAACTCCTGCGCCTGCGGGTTTCTCAGATCAACAACTGCACCTACTGCCTCAACCTCCACTACGAGGCAGCTCGCGACGCCGGCATCCCCCGACCGGTGATCGACACCCTGACCGCCTGGTGGGAGACCGACTTCCACGACGACGCGGCCCGCGCCGCCCTCGCCTACACCGAGGCGCTCACTCGCGTCGCGGATGCGACCGTCGCCGACAACTTCGGTGCCCGACACGACGCGCTCGCTGAGCATTTCTCGCAAGAGGAGATCCTTGAGATCATCGGGATCGTCATCAACATGAACGTCTGGACCCGACTCAAGATGGCCGAGGGTGCCGTCCCCGGTTTCGCCGAGCAGGCGAGGTCGTGAACCGGTTCACCTGCCAGGCCTGGTGACCGCCGCGAGCGACCAGCTCGCCGGGTTGCTGCCCGACGCTGAGCGAAGCGCGTGCGAGGACCATCTAAGGCCATGGACGTTGGTGACAGGACTTGGATCGTGAAGTGGGTGGGGACCTCCGGGTGAGGTGGAGCTTGTCGAAGGTTCCGCGACATCCGGGAGATCCTCGTGCCCCACGCTGACGCACCCTTGACCGAACGCGGGAGACTGCGTCTGGCCCGCGGTCTCGTCGATAAAGCGGGCCGCTGCGTCGATCTCCGCCGACGGCCGGGCCATGTTCTGCGATGTCTACAAACCCGGGCATCACGTACGCCGGCACCGGCCCCTGGAACTGTCGCCAGGGCTGACACCACAGCCACCGCGCGGTGCTCCCGGTCGACTTGTGATCAGGGAGCAGGTGCCTGGACGGGGCCGATGGGGCAGTGCTAGCCGGCCTGGCTGGACTACACGCTCTTTGCCGACCGGCAGGGTGTGTTTCCGGCCGACGCTGCGGAACCCGGCGAGGGACCGAGGACGCAGATCTGTGCTGGCGGCTGGTCGCCGGCGAGCCGGTCGGAGATCAGCTCGACAAGAGGGTCGGTGCGGTTCATCAGGGGCCTCCGCTGGCTGAGGTGAGGGGCCGCGGCCCAGGCAGCGGCAGAGACCATCAGACTTCTTCTGACGCGTGGGCTCGTTCCAGACTGGGGTGTGGCATGGTGCCTGGATGATCGACAGCCGGGCAGCGTCAGAGGCAGATCCGCCACGCCGTGGACCTGGAGGACGACTACGACGACATCGCCCCGACCGTCACCGCCCTGGCGGCATCCGGCGACATCAGCGTCGTGCCGCAGCTGCGCGAGGCACTGGATCAGTTCCTTGACGAGGGAAACTTCTACGGCCGTGACCTGATCGCTGGTGTCTTGGCCGGTATTGAGGGCGTGGAGGCACTGCCGACGCTGTTGCGCGCCTCCGCGCATGATCTTGGTGACGATCAGGACAGCCTACAAGCTGAGATCATCGAACTGCTGCACGCTCATCGCGCAGCCAGCCGACGCATCGTGCTCGACTGCGTCACGGGCGACACCCCCGAACTTCGGCGTGTAGGGCTATGGGCGCTCGGGTTTGTGGCCGAGGCACAGGATATTGAACTGTTGGCCGCTGCATCGGTCGACTCGGATCCAAAAGTCCGGTCCATGGCGGTCGGCTCCATCCCTGATCCGGCCACGAACGACCGGGCATTCGAGGTGCTCGTCACGGCCCTGCGTGACCTGGACGAGCAGGTACGAGTGGTGGCGGCGAGCAGTCTCAGCGCCGCTGCCGGCCGCGCGGACGCCGTAGCGCCACTTGTCGCCCTCGCCGACGACCAGAGCGTCCGCGTCCGCTCGACGGCGACGTACGCGCTTGGCAGGATCGGCAGCGACGAAGCGACCCCGACTCTGCGGCGCCTTCTCAACGACCCCGAGAGGCGCGTCCGCGAGGAAGCGGTCAACGCCCTAGGCTCGATTGGTGGATCGGCGGCGGTAGACGAGCTGCTGGCGCTGGCCGCCGAGGAAGACCCGCACCTGCGCGCTCAGGCCGCCAAAGCACTCGCGAAAGCCGTCGACTCCGATCCCCGCGTGACGGCGCAGCTGACGATGCTGGCGCGTGACGATGAGGCCGCGGTTCGAGCAGCCACGATTAGCGGACTCGCCAGCACCGGCGCCAGTCGATCGCACTGGACGCAACTCCTGGTCGAGTTGGCGGACGACCCCGACCCGCTGGTCCGTCAGCGGATCGCGGTCGTAGCACGACGTCTCGCACCCGACGCCGCTCCAGGCATCCTCCGCCGTTATGTCGACGACACCGACCCGAGCGTGCGCCGACTAGCCGCGACCGAATTGGAGCGATTCGCGTAGACGTAGGTCGCGGGTCACCGGGGCATCGCACCCGCTCTCGTCTACTCCAGCAGCCGATGCGCGTATTCTGGAAGAGCATCGAAGGGGCCTGCCGTGATCCCGACGCTTATGCTCTTCGGCCTTGTGCTCGGACGCTGGTGGCGGGTGTCTCTCATCGCCGCCGCTGCAGGGTGGCCGATCTTGCTTGTTGCGAGCGACGTGGTGAATATCGAGCTGGCGCTGCTGACCGCATCGGGGCTTGCTGTGTCCAACACTGGCGTCGGCGTATTGGTTCATCAAGGCGTCCTGCGGGTGATACGTAACCAACGGCGTTCCAGATCGTCGCAGTCGGGTGCGTGAGGATCCCCGAGCGGCTCGGGCTTGCGACTCGCGGCAACCCCCCTCATGCCGCGAGTCGCGCTGTTGTCAAACGTCATCGGAGCCAAGACGTTGGCATCCCCGAACCCGGACCCGGGCTGGGTGCACCGGTGAAGATCGAGTGGACCCGGGAGTGGCAGGAGACCGTCGCTGATCAGGGCTCGCGGGCGTCGTAGAGGCGCAAGATGCTGTGGCGTAGCGCTGCCGCGGTCTGCGCGGTGGTCATGCGGCCGGCGGCGACTTCGCCGCCGGCCGCATGACCGAGCGCGATGGTCGCGGAGACCAACCAGGCCGGGCTGAGGGTGCCGTCGAACTCGCCGGTGGCCTGGCCGCGCCTGATCAGCCGCTCCAGGCCCCCGTTGACCGCCACATGCTGACGTTCGGAGTCCGCCTGGTCAACGGCGGTCGCCGACGGGTGCAGGAGCAGCGGGTACCGGTCGAACAGCCGCCAGGTGACGTCCAGCCAGCGCAGCAGCGCCTCGGTGACGGTGTCGCTGTCCACGTTGGCGGCGTCGAGGGCGGCGACGGCTTCGGCGGTGATGCGGTCGATGACCGCGGCCACCAGCAGCGGCCGGGAAGGGTAGTGGGCGTAGACGGTTTGGCGGGTGACGCCAGCTGTGGCGGCGACCTGTTCCACCTTCGCGTCCGGATGCCGACCGAGCACCTGGACGGCGGCGTCGAGTACAGCGGCGGCGCTGCGCTCGGCGTCCGAACGCCGCCGCCGGCGCCGACCACCCGTTATCTCTGACATGTTGTCTAATCTACCGCTGAGGATTAGCGTAGACACGTTGTCAAAGGTAAGTCGTTTCAGGGAGATCAAATGACGCCCCGTACCGATCTGACCAGCTATCTAATCCACTATCCGCAGGAAGCGGGGCTGGGCGACGAGGATCCGGCGACCGTGCTTGACCGCTACCACACGCCGGACTATGAGCTGGTCAACGACGGCGTGCTGCTGGACCGGAAGCGGCTGCTGGATCACATCCGTCCAGCCCGCAAACGGGCAGCTGGTCTCCGTGTCGAAGTGGAGCAGGCGCTCGTGGACGGCGACCATGTCGCCGCCCGGTACCGGCTCATCGCGGAGCTGCGTAAGGGTGGCACCATCACCACGGAGATCTACATGTTCGGGGAGTTGGCTGCTGACGGTCGGCTGCGCCGGGCCATCCAAGCCACCCGGACGGTGCCATCCGAATAGCTCCACAGGTACGTCAATCGGCGCCTCGACGCTGATGACCTCAGTGAGGTTCATGCCCGCCGAATTAGGGCTCTGGCTTACCGGGCGTTGAGGTGTCCGCGGGCTTCCGGGTGGTGGCGCAGCGGGTGCGTAGGCGCTGATTGTTGAGCCGCCTTGAGTTGGTTGATTGCCCGAGTACGGGCTTTGTTCGCTGAGTCTTTGGCGAGTTTGAACAGGCGCAGTGCTTCAACTGCACCGTTGGTCGTCTTTGCTGCGGTGGTTGCGCGACCGGCCAGGACCGCGCGGGGGCGGCTTCGGCGTCGATGGCGTCCGTCTTGCCGCTTTAGCGGCGCGTGGCTCGGTCGGGTGGTTGACCTCGATGACGTTGATGCCCCGGTCGTGTAGGTGTCGGGTCAACGCGGTGCCATTAGAGCTGGTGCACTCGATGGCGGCACGCTGCACCGTGCCGTGTGTCCGCGCCCAGATAAGCAGTTGTTCGTAGCCGCCGTTTTCCACTCCGACAGGGGCGCAGAATACGGCAGCGGCAGATTTCTCCGACGCCTGCCAGCGGCACGGCATCCGCCGCTCAATGGGCGTGCCGGCTCGTCGTACGACTACACCCTGGCCGAAGCGTTCTTCGAGGTCGCGGCATAACCCGGTGTTCACAATCCGGGGGAACCTCACTTCGCTGTCGGTTGACTGCCGCCGCGCCGAGGGCCCGGACGGATGGCAGACCGGCCTGCGTAAGCTCGTCCGTCGCCTCACGACCCGCTCCGCCGTAACCCGCTGGACGCTCAGCTGCTCGTCTCCGAGATATCCGTGGCTGCCGGGAGCGGCCGTGTGCCGGGCGGTCGGGGTGCTTGAATGATGCGCTCGAGCAGGCTGCGGGCGGCCGGGTTCATCGGCCGGGACATGTCGCGGTATGCGGCTACCCGGCGGCCACAGTTGCCCTCGATTCGGCGTACCCGCACCCCATTGGTGTCGGCGATGTGCACGGCAAGCCAATTGGTCACGCCAACGCCCAGCCCCGCGCGGATCAGCTCGACGAGCGTTTGCGGCTGGTTGGTCGCCTGTACGGGTTCGAGCTCGAAGTTGTGCTCTCGGAAGAGCCGGTAGACCTCGAACTCCGACGACTGCGCGTCGTCGAGGCGGCCGATGGAGATCAGCGGGTACGCCGCCACGGCGGCGACGGTCAATGGTTCCGGGAGTTCGGAGAGTGGGTGCTCCATCGGGTGCAGCACCACCAACGGTTCCCCCCACAGTGGATGGCCGACGACCGAGGGAGCGGTTGGCGCAGGTGACATCGGGCGGAGGCAGACGTCCACCTCGCCGGTTGTCAATGCCTGGTCGAGATCCAGCGTCGCGCGCTCGACAAGCACCACCTTGACGTCCGGGATGGTCCTGGAGACGTCGCGTAGCAGCGTCGGGATGAAGGCCGCGCTCGCGCTCGGGTAGCACCCGAGCGTGACGACTCCCCGCGCCCCGCCGCGCCATGGCGCCATCGCCGCCTCGGCTGCCACCAGCTCGCGCAGCACCGCCCGAGCGTGCACCGCGAGCACGGCGCCGGCCTCGGTCAGCGCGACCGGCCGCTTCCGGCGGTCGAACAGGGGTAGTCCCACCTCGCGTTCGAGCGCGGCCACGTGCATGCTCACTCGGGGCTGAGAACGGTGTGTCGCTTCCGCCGCGGCCACGAAACTTCCTGTGTCCACCACCCCGAGGAAGGAGACGAACCACTCTAGTCGGGTATCCGTCCTGAGCACCTAGAACCCCCTTGCAGGCCAGGCACGCCGTTGACTCGTACGTCTCGGCAGGGACCGGCATCGGTAGAGAGCAATCAAGGATGTGAATGCCATCATCCGTAACTCGTTCTTAACAGCCGGTGACGGTCGAGGCTAGCGTCTGCCAACACGAACCTAGGTCCATCGTTACTGCCTTGTTACGAGACTCGATCGGTCGCAGCCACCGACAGTCCCGCTGGTCGACTCTGCCCGTCGATCTCGTCGGAAGGAGCCGTGGGCACGGAATGCGATGTGCGTCCGGGCGGTGTCCCGGCAAGTGGTAGCTGGCCACTGTCGACAACTCGTGAATTCGAAGCCGATGTCGGACCCGACATGGCCGGTCCGACCGCGACCGTGTTGATGACGCGGTCACTCACTGACATGCACCGACGATCGAGAGGTACGCATCATGGCGCAGTCCCGTCGGGACGTCCTCAAGCAAGGCGCATCACTGGCGGCCGTCTCGGCCGCCGGTTTGACCATCTCGGGTAGCGGCGCGCCAGCCGCGGCCGCTGCCGGGGGCGAGACGGTCACCACCGGGCCGAGCGGCGTGGCCTACCCGTATCTGAAGTGGCCCGAGCAGGTAAAGGAGAGCGCGAACACGCCGCGCCTCTGCCAGTGGTTCTCCCGCAATCCGAGCCAGGCCACAGTACGTCGCTGGCGGCAGGCCGGAGTCACCGGTGCCCTGATCACCAACCCTCCGCCGCTGCCCTGGACCGCGGCCACCCTCATCGCCGACCGGCAGCGGTTGGAGGCGGCTGGTCTGCACATAACTGCGTACTTGATCAACATCACGGACAGCATCGTGCGTGGTCAGGACGGCCGGGACCAGCAGATCGAGTACATCAAGCAGTCGTTGATCGCGGCCGGGCAGGCCGGCATCCGCGTGGTCGAATACAACTTCTACGTCCACCGCCTCACCGAGGGCTACTACGAGCTGATCGACAACGAGGATCGGCTGGGCGCCGGCTACACGGCCTTCGACTACCACCGGGAGGTCGACGGGGTCGCGGTGAGGGACCTGCCGCCGCGCCCCGGCACGCCGCTGCTGACCTACGAGCAGATCTGGGACAACTACAAGTATTTCCTCGACCGGGTGATCCCCGTGGCCGAGGCCGCCGGGGTGCGCCTGGCCGTGCACCCCAACGACCCGCCCGCGGTGATCAGCCGCGGCAACCCGCAGGTGCTCGCGTCCGTCGCGGACTGGAAGCGGCTCATCGACACCTACGACAGCCCGTCCAACGGCCTGACCGTGCACGCGGGAGTGACGCCCGAGGTCGGCCACGACGCCGTCGAGTTCCTGCGCTACGTCGGTGCCAAGGACCGGGTGAACCACATCCACTACCGCAACGTGACCGTGGACAAGCCGCGCGAGCGGTATGCGGAGGTGTTCCCCGACAACGGCGAGACCGACATGTTCGCGTTCATGCGGGAGCTGGTCCGCCAGGGCTACGACCGCGGCGTCCTCGCCGAGCACCCCCGGGCACTGGACTTCGACCGCGAGAACGGATCGATCGTCGGCCAGTACGCCGGGGTCGGCGGCGGCGGGCACGGCGGTGAGCTGTACGACACCGGGTACGCGCGGGCCATGCTCCAGGCGGCGCTGATCATGGAGCGCGGTCGCAAGCCGGTGCTCGACGACGCCGAGGCGCTGGTCAACCGCTTCTACGCCGCCGGCGCGGTCAAGCTCGCCGACCGGGCCCGGATGCAGGCCAACCTGACGGCAGCCGACCGGCTGGCCGAGCAGAGCGAGGCCGCGATCGACCGGTTCGCCGATGTGGCCGAGGACGTCGAGGACGCGGAGGCCCGGGCCTCGCTGACGTCGATGGCCGCGTACCTCAAGGCCCAACTGCCCACCTGAGCAGCCGTGGGCGCGGGAGGCGGCCCGCGCGCCGGCTCCCGCTGCCCGGTTCCACCGGAAGGAACGCGTCCATGCCCGAGATCCTGTTCGACGAGTCGGCCAGGCGGCGCCTGCAGCGAGGCGTCGACGCGCTGGCCGACGCCGTCCGGGTGACTCTCGGTCCCCACGGCCGGACCGTCGTGCTGGGCCGCCCCGGTGGTGGCCTTCCGAGCGTCACCGCCGACGGCGACACCGTCGCTGCGGGCCTGAGTCTGGACGATCCGTACGCGAACCTGGGCCTGCGACTGGCGCGGGAAGCCGGTGAGACCACCAGGAGCCACGTCGGTGACGGCGCGACTACCGCGATCGTGCTCTGCCAGGCGATGACGCGGCACGGACTGCGGGCGATCGCCGCGGGAGCCTCTCCGGTTGCGCTCAAGCGCGGCATCGGGAGGGCCGTCGACGCGGTCGACGCGCATCTGCGGGGCCGGGCCCGACCCGTCGCCGGTGTGGCCGACCTCGCCGGGGTCGCCACCAACGCCGTCCGGGACCGGGAGTTGGGGGAACTGGTGGCCGCCGCACTGGACAAGGCCGGCCCGGACGGCGTGGTGACGGTCGAGGCGTCCGAGGCAGCCGGCACGGAGATGGATCTGCTCGACGGACTCCGACTACCGGCGGGCTACCTGAGCCCGTACATGGCAATGGATCCACAGCGGATGATGGCTGTCCTCGATGACCCGTACGTCCTGTTGCACGACGGGCGGATCGACGCCCTCGCCGAGCTCCTGCCGCTGCTGGAGCGGGTGGTGGCGACCGGACGGCCGCTGCTCGTCATCGCTGACGACGTCGTCGACGACGCCCTGGCCACCCTGCTGTTGAACAACGTGGAGGAGTCGCTCCGCAGTGTCGCCGTCAAGGCACCGGAACTCGGCGGCACCCGCATCGAGACCCTGCGCGACGTGGCGGCCCTCACCGGTGCCGAGCTGATCGCCCCGGAGGCCGGCCTGCGGCTGGGACGGGTCGGACTCGAGGTGCTCGGCAGTGCCCGCCGCGTCGTCGTCACCCGCGACGACACCACCGTCGTCGGCGGTGCGGGCGGCGAGGCGGCGGTGCACCAGCGCATCCGGCAGATCCGGACCCGTCTCGCCGAGGCCACCTCCGACTGGGAACGGGACCGGCTGCGCGTGCGGATCGCCCGGTTGGCGGGCGGGGTGTGTCTGCTTCGGGTGGGTGGCCATACCGAGGTCGAGCGGGAGGCGCGGATGCAGCGGGTGGAGCGCGCGCTGTCCGCCGGCCGGGCGGCGGCCCGCGACGGTGTGATCGCCGGCGGCGGGGCCGCGCTGGTGAAGGCCGGGACCGCCCTGGACGGTTTGCCGGCCCTGGGCGACGAGCAAATCGGGGTGTACGTCGTCCGCGAGGCGCTCGCCGAGCCGCTGCGGTGGATCGCGACCAACGCCGGCGCTGACGGGGCGCATGTCGCCGCCCACGTCGCCTCACTGCCCGAGCAGATCGGATACGACGCGCGCAGCGGCGACTACCGCGACCTGCTGGGCGAGGGCATCGTCGACCCGGTGTCGGTGGCGCTTCGCGCGCTGCGCACCGCGGCGTCGGTGACGGGGGCGCTTCTCACCACCGAGGCGGTCGTGACCGGCACAGCGAGCAGCCGGACGGTCGACTTCTACGTGGGGCACCGCCACGGCGAGGACGGTCACCACCACGGCCACGAGCACTGACCACGCGGGCGGTCCGGTCGGGTCCTACGGATGGGCGGCGGCGCGGGAGGGGGCCGAACCGCATGGGTCGGCCCCCTTCTCGGTACCTGGTCCGCCGCCGCGGCGTTGGGGGTGCGACGGCCGCTCGCGTGTCAGCTCCAGATGCGGTCGTGGGAGTTCGCCTTGTCCCATTCCGGCGTCGGGTTGAAGTATCCCTCGGCGGGGTCCATCCGGCGCTTGACCTCCTGCTCGTTCAGCTCGACACCCAGGCCGGGCCCCTGCGGCACGGTGTAGAAGCCGTCCTTCACCAGCGGCTTGGCCGGACCGTTGATGATGTTGTCCCAGCCTTCGACCTCGAACGAGTGGTTCTCCAGCGCGACGAAGTTCTGGGTCGCCGCGGCGATGTGCACGGCGGCCATCGCTCCCACCGGCGACCCGGCGTAGTGCAGGAACATCGGGACGCCGTGTTCTTCGGCGTAGTCGCCGATCTTCTTGGTCTCGAGGATGCCGCCGGCGGTGGCCGGGTCCGGGTGGACGATGTCGACGGCCTCGGCGTCGATGAGCTCCTTGAACGCCTCGAGTCCGTAGATGTCCTCGCCGGTCATCACCGGTACGTTCGTCGACTCCCGGAACTGCTTGAACTGCTTGGTGTACATCCACGCCACGACGTCCTCCATGTACGCCGGCGTGTACTCCTCGAGGCGTTGGGCCAGCTTGATCTGGTCGTTGATGCCGAAGTGTCCCATGTGGTCGTGGCCGATCGGTACGCCGTAGCCGACGGCGTCGCGCACGGCTTCGACGTAGTCGGCCATCGCGTCCAGGCCCTTACGGGTCAGCTGGACCCTGGTGAACGGGTGCAGGGTGGCGCCGTACCCGCCGGGAGTGAAGTTGTACTGGGCGAGGTCTCCCGGCCACAGGTTCCTGCCGTTGAAGGCTCCCTTGACGTCCTGGATCATCTCGATGCCGAGGTCCATCTTCAGGAAGGTGTAGCCCTCCTTGACCCGGTCCTTCATGCGCTGGGCGTAGGTCTTCGGGTTGTTCGACACGGCGGCGTCGGCGTAGGCGCGGACACGGTCGCGGTACTTCCCGCCGAGCAGCTGGTAGACGGGCACCCCGTAGGCCTTGCCGGCGATGTCCCAGAGGGCCATCTCCACGGCTGACACGCCCCCGCCCTGGCGGCCGTGCCCGCCGAACTGCTTGAGCATCTTGAACAGCTTCTCGACGTTGAGCGGGTTCTGGCCCACCAGGCGGCTCTTCAGCAGCAGCGCGTACCGCCGGTCGCCGTCGTCGCGCACCTCACCCAGGCCGTACAACCCCTGGTTGGTGTCGATCCGGACGATCGTGCTGCGGAACGGCACGCCGCGCAACGTGACGGTGCGCAGGTCGGTGATCTTGAGGTCCGACGGGCTGGAGGTCTTGGACACGTTCTGCGTGGCGTACTCGACCTGGTCCTCCATCGGCGACGACACCAGTCCCGCCAGGCTCAGCCCGCCCGCGCCGGCCGCGGCCATGCCCAGAAACCCCCGTCGTCCGAGGTTCGAATTTGCTGTCATGAGGTTCTTGCCCTCTCTGTGCGCTTTCAGAAATCGGGTAACAGGATCGGAAACGGGCCCGACGGCGAGGCCGGCGGGACGTGCCACAGCTTCTCGGCGAACCCGTGGTTGTCAATGCCTTACGCTTCTGGCCTCGTTCCCTTCTGGCGTCGCGCCGCACCCGGCGGTGATTTGGTCGAGCGATGGACGGGCCGCGACTCGCCGAGTCCCGGCCCGCCGGAAATGGTCAGTGAAAGAGCTTGTCGGCTCGGCCCGGGGGATGATCGGTTGTTTGTGGGGCCAGATGCTATAGGTATGCGCCGCGGCCGGTTAAGTTCGAGTTACGGATCCGATCATTCGGATATCGAATCGGCGCTGACAGTCGGTGTCGACAAGCGCCTATGTCAGCGGTTGTCGCTGTCTCCGCTCGACGGGACGTTCCCGCCGAACGCCGGCACGGCCGTCGTACGCACCCCGGTCCTCGCCGTGACCGGCGCTGGGGTGCCCGGCCGCCGGCAGCTGCCAGGCATCGGGTCCACCCGGCCGTTCATGGTGCACCGACCGGGTTGGCGTCCGGTGTGCCCCGGTGCGCGTCGGCTTGTCACGCCGCCGCCATCCGTTATGCGGATACGCCCATTTGATTTCCGTTGTTAACGGCCGGCAACAACTCGCCTAGTCTCGTCCGCACCACCAATGGTGGGACCAGCCCGGCGAGAGGTGAGGGGACATTGTGCCCGTGACGGAAGAGACGCCGCCGATGTTCCGCCTGGACGGCCGGCGTGCCCTTGTCACCGGCGCCGGCACCGGGATCGGACGTGCTATTGCCTTGGGCTTTGCGGCTGTCGGCGCCGAACTGGTTCTGCTGTCCGAGCGCGACGACCTCTCAGAGGTGACGGATCAGGCGCGGGCGATCGGTGCTCGGGCGTCGACAATCCAGTTCGATTTGTTGGACATCGCCGGTCGGCCCGCGTTCGTCGAGTCGCTGTTCGATTCCCACGACATCGACATTCTCGTCAACAACGCGGGCGTGATCCGCAGGGCGCCGGCCGAGACGTTCAGCGACGGCGACTGGTACGAGGTGATGGAGGTGAACGTGCACGCCGCGTTCCACTTCGCTCGTACCGCCGGCGCCCGGATGCTCCAGCGCGGCGGCGGAAAGATCATCAACATCGCGTCGGTACTCAGTTTCCAGGGCGGCATGTTCGTCCCGTCCTACGCGGCGAGCAAGCACGCGATCGGCGGGCTCACGAAGGCGCTGGCCAACGAGTGGGCCGGCCGCGGGATCAACGTCAACGCCATCGCCCCGGGTTACGTCGAGACGGCGGTGACCGCCCAACTGCGTGCCGACCCGGAGCGCCGGGCCGAGATCACCGCCCGGATTCCCGCCGGCCGGTGGGCCACGCCGGAGGACATCGTGGGCGCGGCGGTCTTCCTGGCCTCCGACGCGGCCGCCTACGTCCACGGCCACATCCTCGTCGTCGACGGCGGCTGGCTGTGCCGTTGACCACCAACAACCGCAACGAAAGGAAGACCACGTGCTTGTCGTGCCGCCCCAGGAGATGATCGACGCCTATCGGACCCTGGCCACCGCGTCCGTCGCGGATGCCGTCGAGCAGTTCGGGGTCCGCGGATACCTGACCGGCGACATCCGGCCGATCCTGCCCGGCAAGCTCGTCGGCCCGGCCGTCACCGTGCTGGAGGAGCCGTCGGAGACCGTGGAGCCGCCGACGTACGCCCTGCGCGCGATCGAGGAGTCGGAAGCGGGCAGCGTGATCTGTATTGCGGCCGGTGGGGCCGACGTCGCGGTGTGGGGCGGGCTCATGGCGGCCGGCGCCTCGGTGCGGGGCATCGGTGGTGCCGTCCTCGACGCGTGCGTGCGGGACGTGGAGGAGATTCGGCGTGACTACCCGAACCTGCCGATCTACGCCCGGGGCAGTGTCCCGGCGACCACGGTCGGGCGTTACCGGACGGTGTCGTTGAACGAGCCGGTCGACATGGGCGGCGTGACCATCTCTCCTGGTGATTTGATCGTCGCCGACAGTGATGGCGTGGTCTGTGTCCCGGCCGCCCGGATGGCCGAGGTGCTGCGGGCCGCGCAGCTCATCGAGGCGCGCGAGCGGGAGCAGACCAGGATGATCCACGAAACGGGCTCCCTGCTCACCGGCATCGCGAAGCACAACCGGGTGTGAGGTCGCGATGCACGTACTCGCCCTCGGTGAACCGCTGCTCGAATTCAGCTCCGTAGCGGACCAGTCCCTCGACGAGGCCGAACAGTTCTCGGTCGGCTTCGGCGGCGACACGTCCAACGCCATCATCGCGGCAAGCCGGTCGGGCGCGAGCACCGGTTACCTCACCCGCATCGGCGACGACGGGTTCGGCACCGCGCTGCTGCGCCTGTGGGAGCGCGAGGGTGTCGACACGACCCACGTCGTGCGGGAGCCGGGCGGACGTACAGGCATCTACTTCATCTCCCGCGACAGCCGCAGCAGTTCCTTCACGTACTACCGGGCCGATTCGCCGTCGAGTCGTCTCAGTCCGCGGGACGTTCCGCTGCCGGCCATCGAGGCGGCAGCGGCCCTGCACGTCTCCGGGATCACCCAGGCGATCAGCACGTCGGCGTGTGACGCCGCCTTCCACGCGATGCGCGCCGCCCGCAACGGATCGACGCTGGTCAGTTACGACCCGAACTATCGACCTACGCTGTGGCCACTGGAACGAGCCCGGGCGGTCATCACCCGCAGTGTGCAACTGTGCGATGTGGCGCTGCCGAACATCGAGGAGGGCCGGCTGCTGAGTGAGCGCACGACGCCGAACGACGTCCTCAGGTGGTTCGTGGCTCTCGGCCCCCGGATCGTGGTGCTGAAGATGGGCGAACAGGGCGCGCTGCTCTGGCACAAGGACCAGGTCAGCGCGATCCCACCGCACCCCGTCGTGCCCGTGGACAGCACCGGCGCCGGCGACGCGTTCGACGGCGCCTTCCTGGCCCGCCTCGTCGACGGGGACTCCCCGGTCGAGGCCGCACGCTACGCCGCGGTCGCGGGAGCACTCACGACGCAAGGTCACGGAGCGGTCAACCCGATTCCTCGTCGCGACGCGATTATGACCGCGCTGCACGAAGAGGGCGTCGGTCGACCACTAGCGGAGGGTGATTCTGTTGTCATATCGTAGGCGTTCGATGATCACTGCGGCTGCGGTGGCGGTCACGACGCTGCTGGCCGCGTGCGGCGGTGGTTCCACCATCGACGATGGCCCGGTCGGCGACGGCCAGGGCGGGATCGTCAAGGTGCGGGCCGGGTACGTCTCCGCGATCGACCAGATCGGGCTGCCCGTCGCGCTCGAGACGGGACAGTTCGAGGAGCAAGGTCTGGACGTGGAGCTGGCTCAGCCGTTCCCCACCGGAGTGGACGCCCTGAACGCGTTGCAGTCGGGCAGCGTCGACTTCGTGCAGGCGGGTACACCGATCATCTCCGCGGCCCAGAAGGGGATCGACCTGGTCCTGCTCGGCAACTACACCGGCTCGTCCACCCGGCGCAGCATCGACCAGACGATGGCAGTCGTCGCGACCGACAAGGCCGGCATCGACACCAGTAACCTGGCGACTCTGAAGGGCAAACGGATCGGAGTCTCGGTCGGCTCGATCAACCATCTCTACCTGCTCGGCCTGCTGCAGAAGGCCAACCTGTCCGCGACCGACGTGCGGATCGTCAACACTGCGCCACCGGACATGGCCGTGGCGCTGCAGACCAACGGCATCGACGTGGCCGTCGTCTGGGACCCGTGGCCGATCGTGATCACCGACCAGGTGAGTGGCGCCAAAGAGGTGCTGCGCGGCGGGGGGTACATCCCGTTCATCGGCTACATCATCGCCACCCGTAGCTTCGTCGAGCAGAATCCTGAGGTCGTCACCAAGTTCCTGACCGCTCGCGCGGGCGTGGACCAGTGGATGCGCAAGAACCCGGCCGACGCGGCGGAATCCGCCGCCCGTTGGCTGCCCGGCACCAAGCCCGAGGTGGCGAGCAGGGCCATGGAGTACAACGTCGAACAACTCGACGGCCGATTCAGTCAGTGCAACTACCTCGCCCTGGACACGATCAGCCAGCTGCTGGCCGAGCAGGACGTGGTCGAAGCCGGTTTCGATGTCAACAAGTACTTCGAGCCCGGGCCGATCCTCGAGGTGATGCAGTCGAGACCTGAACTCTTCGACGACCTGCCGGCCGTGCCGCAGGCCGCGGCGATCAGCGACGGCTTCCAGTTCGACCGTGAAGCAGCGATGAAGGCCTGTCCGTGACCCTCACCGAGATTCGTAGCCAGGGCGCGCGCCGCAAGGTTGCTCGCGGTGCGCGCCGTGGCCCTACCGCCCGGATGGTGTCCGCGTTCTGGTTCATCCTGCCGTTCGTCCTGCTCATCGTCATCTGGGCTGCCGTGGTCGCCGTCACCAACACCCCCATGCGGGTCTTCCCGCAGGTGACCGACGTGCTCGCAGCACTGCGAGAGATGTGGGTGAGCGGTGACCTACTCCGGCACCTCGGAGCGAGCCTGCGCCGGGTCGGCGTCGGCGCCGCGATCGCGGTGCTGACCGCGCTGCCGTTCGGAGTGGCACTCGGTGTCAGCCCCACGCTGGCGGCGTTCTTCGCGCCGCTGCTGCGGTTCTCCGTCGCGCTCGCCGGCATCGCCTGGATCCCGATCGCGACGCTGTGGCTCGGCTACAGCGATTCGGCAGTCATCTTCATCGTGTGGAACGCGATGTTCTTCGCGCTCACCTACAACGCCATGCTCGGTGTGCAGCGAATCCCGATCGAACTGCTCCGCGCCGCGCGGTCCATGGGCGCCGGCCGCCTACACATGTTCTTCGAGGTCCTCCTACCAGGAGCCCTGCCCAGCATCGTGACCGGCCTGCGGATCGGTCTTGGCTACGGCTGGCGTGGCCTCGTCGCCGCGGAGATCATCGCGAGCAGTGCCGGCTTGGGCTACGCCCTGTTCCTGGCGCAGACCGAGTTCTCCACCGATGTGGTCATCACCGCAATGGTGATCATCGGTGTGCTCTGGCTGGTGATGGACCGACTGCTGCTGGCACCACTGGAGCGCCGCACCGTGGAGCGCTGGGGCATGAAGGGGGCGACGTAGGTGGACATCACGACGCGGGCACCGGTCCGACCGAAGCGTGTCTTCGCGATCCGGCGTCGACTCTTCGCCAATCCAGTCGTACGGGTCCTCGGCCCCTTCGTGCCGGTCGTCCTTCTGTGGTGGCTGCTGGCCGAGCTCAAGGTTTTCCCCGGCGCATTCTTCGTGGGGCCGGATACGGTGGTCGGCGAGTTCGTCGAGCTGATGCGCAAGGGTGTGCTGCCCGGCTATCTCTCCGATTCGCTTACTCGGCTGATGTACGGGGTCGGCTTCGGGCTGCTCATCGGGCTGCCGCTCGGCTTCGCGATCGCGATGTCGTTCTGGGCGCGTCGGCTGACCTGGCCGCTGCTGCTCTTCTTCCAGGCGATCGCCGACATCGCCTGGCTGCCGATCGTCATCGTCTGGTTCGGCTTCAGCTTGACCGCTGTCACCTTCGTCATCGTCTACACCATCGTGTTTCCCCTGGTCCTCGGCATCGTCGCGGGGGTGGAACAGGTACCCCACGAACTGATCCGAGCCGCGCGCAGTCTCGGCGCCGGTCGGCTGCGTGTCTTCCTCGAGGTGATCGTCCCCGGCGCCCTTCCGTCGCTGGCCAGTGGTATCCGAACCGGACTGGGTTACGGCTGGCGGGCGCTGGTCGCCGCGGAGATCATCGTCGGGACCAGCGGAGTGGGATTCATGATGTTCGACGCTCGGCGGGTCGGGGACGTGGCCGAGGTCTTCCTGGGCATGATCGTGCTCGGTGTCCTGTGGTACGCGACGGACGCGCTCGTCCTTGCGCCCTTTGAGAGGGCGACAGTCGAGCGCTGGGGATTGGTTCGACAGGCGGAGGCAGGAAAGTGACCGCGCTTGAGATCAACGGTCTGAGCAAGGACTACGTCGACACCTACACCGGCGAAGAGATCACCGCGATCGGTGAGGTTTCCTTCACTGTTGGCCGGGGTGAGTTCGTCTCGATCCTCGGCCCGAGCGGTTGCGGAAAGACGACCGTGCTCAACATCATCGCCGGTTTCGTGAAGCAGACCGCCGGGACGGTCAAGGTCGGCGGCCGCGTCGTCGACGGTCCAGGCCCCGACCGTGGCGTCGTCTTCCAGAGCCACGCCCTCTTCCCGTGGAAGACCGTGCTCGGCAACGCCGCCTTCGGGCTGAGGATGAAGAGAGTCCCACCCAAGCAACGCGAAGCGACCGCTCGCGAGTACCTTGAGCTCGTCGGCCTGGGAGGGTTCGAGCACAAATATCCGCACGAGCTGTCCGGCGGCATGCAGCAACGTTTGGGCGTGGCCCGGGTGCTCGCCAACGAGCCAGACGTCATGCTGATGGACGAACCGTTCGCGAGCATCGATGCCCAAACACGCCGTAAGCTGCAGGAAGACCTCACCCGCGTGTTCGAGTTGCGCCGCCCCACGGTCTTCTTCGTGACTCACGACATCGACGAGGCGGTGTTTCTCTCCGATCGAGTGGTCGTCCTGTCCAAGCGGCCGAGCATCGTCCGGGAGATCGTCACGATCGATCTGCCCAGGCCGAGGACCTGGCGGGAGACGACCCAGCTGCCCGAGTTCCGCCACATCGCCAACCGAATCACCGAACTGCTGTCGGGAGGTGCCGAAGATGTCATCCCTGCGATCGATGCTGACTAGCGTCGTCCGGATATCGGCGCTTCGCCGGATCGGCGTCGTGGTACTTCTTCTCCTCGCCTGGCAGGTCTGGCTGAGCATCCAGGCGGTCGGCAAGGTGACCCCTGGTGTGGGCGAACACCCCGACCAGCGCGGCAGGTTCGGCGTCGATGTGGTGCTCAACTTCGCCCCGGAGCGCTATCACATCCTGGAGTTGCAGAAGCACGGACGGGTCGCCGGCACCAGCGACATGGTCGTGCACCTGCGGTCGGTCTCGCCAGCGGGCGTGGAGGCGCTCGCTCGCGAGTACTGGATCGAGCGCATCGATCCGGCCAGCTTGCCGAACCGGAGCCGGTGACCGGGTACGGCTCAACCGCAACCATGCTCCGACCGGCAGCACGCGTGAGAACGCGTTCGGGATCTGGGCCTGTCGCGCGGCCGCTGCTGCCGTGTCCACGTCCACAGTGGGTGTCTGGTGATCCACCCACCATAGAGCCCTCTCGGACACGTTCTACGTCTCAGTGGAACGCGACGATGCGCCGCGCACTATCAGAGTGCCTGATGTAGGCATCAGTAACTGACCGTTTACCCCGTGCCACAGGACGTAATAGAGTCGGACCCGGGCCGGTTCAGGAAGCCGACTGCGCCAGGAATTGACCCAAGCGCGGACGTCCGGACAGTGCGCAGGCCGCAGCTCTCGAAAAGGTCGGCGGGCATCGACATCAGAGCGATCGTAATTGCGGCCGAGTTGATGAATGACGTACGGATCAGGCTTCCAGGCCGGCATTGTCGTCCGTCCGCCTGTGCTGCAGCCCAATCACCTTGTAGGGATGGGAGTTGTGGATGAGTGAAGTATCCCGTCGGAACGTGCTTCTGGGTGGCGCGGCGGCGCTGGGCGGCACGGCCGGGATCGGCCTGAGCGCCGGCGCGTCGGCTCGCCCCGCCACGGCCGGTCTGCCGGTGGGCGCACCGCAGCTCACCAGTTCAGGAGAAGCGGTCACGGTGACTCCGAGCGACGCCCGATATGCGGACATGGTCCACGGAAGCAATCGGCGGTGGACCGGCAGTCCGGAGCGCATCCGGGTGGTGCAGACCACCCAGCAGGTGGTCGACGCGGTCCAGGACGCGGTACGAGCCCGCAAGCGCCTGTCGGTACGCAGCGGCGGACACTGTTACGAGGACTTCGTCTACAACGCGGACGTGGAAGTCGTCATCGACCTGTCGGTCATGCGTGCCGTGTACTACGACGACGCGCGTCGCGCGTTTGTCGTCGAGGCCGGCGCAACGCTCTACGAGGTCTACCTGGAGCTGTATCGGTCGCAGGGTGTGACGATACCGGGCGGTTCCTGCGGTTCGGTGGGTGCCGGCGGCCACATCTGCGGCGGCGGGTTCGGGTTGCTATCCCGGCTGCACGGGCTGACCGTCGACCACGTGTACGGGGTCGAAGTGGTCGTGGTGGACCAGCGCGGCCGGGCCCGCTCCGTGGTCGCCACCCGGGACGAGGGTGATCCCAACCGCGACCTGTGGTGGGCGCACACCGGTGGCGGCGGGGGGAACTTCGGTATCGTCACCCGCTATTTCCTCCGCACCCCGGGCACTGAGAACCGGCCACCGAGCGAGCAGTTGCCGAAGCCGCCGGGACAGGTGTACTCACACTCCCTCTCCTGGGACTGGGCCGACATGACGCAGAGCAGGTTCCGTACGCTGCTGAAGAACTTCGGGACGTGGCACGAGGCCAACAGTTCCCCGGGCTCGCCCTATGCGGGACTGCACAGCTCGTTGGCGCTCAATACGGCGGCGAGCGGTGAGATCTCGATGTCCACCCAGATCGAGGCTAGTACGCCGGGCGCGGCGCAGCGGCTGGATGCGTTCATCAGTGCGGTCAGCGCGGGGTTGGGCGCGCCACGGCCGATGCGAGTCCGGGCCGGCGAGCAGGCGGCCAGGCCGGAGTTCTTCGTCCCGCAGGCGGTGCAGTGGTACCAGTCCATCAGGTCCTCCGGCGGCGGGGGCAGCTGGTCGCGATGCTCGGACTACAAGTCGACGTACATGCTGACCGGTTTTCCGGACGACCAGATCGCCACGATTTACCGGCACCTGACCAACACGGAGAACGCCAGCGATCTGCTTCAGGTCAGCTCGTACGGCTGCGAGATCAACGCGGTGCAGCCCGGAGCGACCGCGGCGGCGCACCGCAACTCGATCCTGAAGCTGCAGTATCAGAACTATTGGAGCGATCCGGCCGAGGAGGCCGGCAAGGTCGCCTGGCTGCGCGAGTTCTACCGCGATGTCTACCGCGGCACTGGCGGCGTTCCCGTCTCCAACGGAGTGACCGACGGCTGCTACGTCAACTACCCGGACGTCGACCTCAATGATCCTCAGTGGAACACCTCGGGCGTGCCATGGCACGACCTCTACTACAAGGAGAACTACCCCAGGCTCCAGCAGGTGAAGCGGCGCTGGGATCCGACCGACACCTTCCGACACACCCAGTCTGTACGCCTGCCGGGCGCCGTGTAGCGCATTGGGAGTCAGTGGCAGCCCAACTCTCCCACCGTCGAGTTCAGCGGCGAATGCTTGCCCCGCCGGGCCTTCCCGGTCGGCGCAGGTGATCGGCGTGCCCACGCTCACGTCCGCAGTGACACAGCCAGCCGCCGCGAACAAACGGGAATGTCGCCCTGAATACGCCCGGCGCGATGGCGTTGGCGCCGACATGCGGAACGGAAGCGTCGACGGTGCCGTCCGTCGTGCCCATTCATTTCCGCCATGGCGGAGCCGGTGCGCCGAGCGGGGCACGGACGACAGTAGGTGAGGTCCTGCTCGGCATTGATAACAAGAGTGGAATTCATTTATCGGGCCGCTGGTTTATGCCCGTCAGGCGAGGCCGTCGCCGTCCGGCGATCCAACGCGCTGGTTGTGCAGACCCCTCGCGAGGGAGATGTTTACGCAGCTACCGACCGTTGCGGGGTCGCGTTGGGGAGAGTCGGACCGATTCCGATCAGGTTCCGCAAACGAAGCTGAGCATTGACTAGAGCCACTTCAAGAGTGAATCAGATTTGCTGATACTCGCATCAGAGAGATGCGCTTAACGCCTCGTCAAAGCCCTCGTACCGTGGTCGGCAACCGCCGTCTCGATCGTCCGCTGCGGGCCTGCCGCGGAGGCGCCGCCACATCTCGGGCCCCGCAGGAGCCGGCACAAGCATCCGCGTCCGCGCGAGGGACTGAAGGAGCTGTGATGAAGCCAGGCACATTGAACAGACGTGAGTTGCTGAAGCGAGGGGGCATCGTGGGCGGCGTGCTCGCCCTGAGTCCACTTCTGCAGGAAGTGGCGATGGCGGCCCCCACGATGGCGAGCGCGCCGGCAGGTGGCGACGGACTCCGCATCGGTAAGCGAATCTACGAGTCGATCGGCGTGCGGCCGATGATCAACGCTCGTGGCACGTTCACCATCATCAGCGGATCCCTGATGCTGCCCGAGGTGCGGGACGCGATCGACGCGGCCGCGCGGCACTACGTACACCTGGACGAGCTGGCGGATGCGGTCGGCACCCGGCTGGCGGAGCTCACCGGCGCGGAGTTCGGCCTGGTCAGCTCCGGCTGTTCGGCCGGTTTGACCCACGCGACCGCCGCCTGCGTCGCCGGCGGCAATCCCGACCTGCACGTCCGTATCCCCGACCTGACGGGCTTCCAGAAGACCGAGGTGATCATTCCTCGGCACTCCCGCAACGTCTACGAGGCCGCGGTCAGCGCCGTCGGCGTACGCGTGGTCGAGGTGAACACCCGCGCAGAGCTCGAGGCGGCAATCGGGCCGCAGACCGCGATGGTCTACGTGATGGCCGGACCACGGGTGGACGAGAGCGAACTGCACACCCGGGCGATCGCGGACATCACCGAGCCGCGCGGGGTGCCGCTCCTGGTTGACGCCGCCGCCGAGATCCTCACCATCCCCAACGTCCACCTGCGCAACGGTGCGACGCTCGTCGCGTACAGCGGTGGCAAAGCCATCCGGGGCCCGCAATCGGCCGGCCTGGTGCTCGGCCGTGAGGACCTGGTGCGCGCGGCATGGGTGCACAGCGCCCCGCACCACGGCTTCGCCCGCGGCTTCAAGGTCGGCAAGGAGGAGGCCATCGGCATGCTGATGGCGGTGGAGATGTGGGTACGGCGTGACCACGACGCCGAGTGGGCGCAATGGACGTCATGGCTCGAGCACATCGCCAACCGGGTGCAGCGGGTCCGGGGGGTCACGACGAGGATCGTGCAGCCGACGGGCCTGTCCAATCGGACACCGTCGCTTCGGGTGCTCTGGAACGAGAAGGAGCTCCGCCTGTCCGGCAGTGCCGCCGTCAGCGCACTCGACTCCGGCGAACCCCGGATCGCCTGCAGCTCGACCAGCAGCGACGGATTGACCGGGGTCTCGATCACTCCATACATGATGATGCCCGGCGACGAGCGGACGGTGGCGAACGAGCTCTACAAGCTGCTGAAGAACCCGCCACCCCAGCCGGAAACGCCGACGCTGCCACCGACGGTCGACCTCACCGGCCGGTGGGAGGTCCAGATCGAGTACCTCGCCAGCTCGTCCACCCACGTCTTCGAGCTGACCCAGCAGGGCAACGAGATCACCGGTACGCATCGCGGCGAGTTCGTCTCGCGACCACTCTCCGGGACGATCAGCGACCGCGAGGTCCGGTTCCGCAGCAACTACCCGGAGTCGAACGGCGACGCCCTCAGCTTCACCTTCACCGGCACGGCCGGCGGCCAGACGATGGCCGGTGCGCTCGACATGGGGGAGTACCTGGCCGCCAAGTGGTCCGCCAAACGACGTGGGTGACGGCGTTGCCGAGCGGCGCGGGCCAGTTGGTCCGTCACGCCGCACACGCGAATAGCACCGCACCGGATCAGCGAGAGGGAGGAACATGAGCGAGTCGACCAGGCGGGAGTTCATCCGCCGAGTTCCCACGGTGGCCGCCGTCGCTGCCGTCGTCCCGGGCGCCGTCGCCCTGGACCGACAGGACGAAGACCACCGCAACAAGTGCAAGTGCAAGCCGCCAGTCAAGGAGGCCCACTGGCCAGGCGGGGAACCTCCGGAGAACCCGCTCTTCAGCCCGGTCGTCACCTTCGGGAACCTGGTGTTCCTCTCCGGCATCGGCGCCCACTTCGACGGTGACATCACCTCGCACACCGAGCACGTGCTCAACGAACTGGAGCGCAACCTCGAGGCAGTCGGGTCATCGATGGAAAAGGTGCTCAAGGTAAACGTGTACCTCAACAGTCTGGACGACTACGACGGCATGAACGCCGTCTACCTCGGTCGCTTCGGACAGAGGCCCGGGGTGCGGACCACCATCGCGGCTGCTGCGGGCATCCCAGGTGATTCCCTGGTCGAGATCGACTGCATCGCCGCCATCTGACACATCCCGTGGGGCCATCTCGAACGCCCGGTGATCCGCGCTGGGCGTCCGATCAGCACCAGCCGGCGAGAACGCGCCGCAGGTGCAACGTTCGGAGAAGGAGTCAGCTGATGAAACTGAATTCATGGCGTCGGAAGGCCGCTCTGGCCGCCTCGGTCATCCTTCCGATGGGGTTGGTCGGGGCTGGGCAGGTCACCCAGGCGAGTGCGACACCGACCCAGCGGCCTGGCACTGCCGATACCGCGGCCGAGCCCCGCTACGACCTCATCCTCGACAACGGCCATGTGATCGACCCCAAGAACAACATCGACGGTGTCCGGGACATCGCGGTGCGCGACGGGCGTATCGCGGCTGTCGCCAAGTCTCTCAACCCGAAAGACGCCGAGCGGGTCGTCAACGCCCGAGGCAAGTACGTCACTCCGGGCATCATCGACATGCACGCCCACATGTTCGTCGGACCGGCCAACGACTACGCCGCCGGTTGGAACAGCGTCGCCCCGGACGGGTTCACGTTCCGGGCCGGCGTCACCACCGCAGTGGACACCGGATCTGCGGGCTGGGAGAACTTCGACGAATTCAAGACGAATGTCATCGATCGATCGAAGACCCGGGTGCTGTCGTTCCTCAACATCGTCGGCAAGGGTATGGCCGGGGGAGAGCGGGAGCAGGATCTCGAGAACATGCAGGCGGAGCCGGCCGCCGAAGTGGCGCTACAGCATCCGGACCTCATCGTTGGCATCAAAACGGCGCATTACAACGGCCCGGAGTGGGATCCGGTGCGCCGCTCGGTCCAGGCCGGCGAGATCGCCGATGTTCCGGTCATGGTCGATTTTGGCTCGGACTCGGAACAGCGCACCATCGAGCAGCTTCTGACCCAGGAGCTACGGCCGGGTGACGTTTACACGCACGTCTATTCCGGCCTCCGTCGGGAGCTCGGCGACGACGGCCGCCTCAATCCTGCCCTGCAGGCGGGCAGGGACCGGGGAATCGTCTACGACGTCGGGCACGGCGGCGGCAGCTTCTCGTGGGACGTGGCGGTTCAGGGCATGAAGGAGAACCTGCCGCCGGACACGATCTCCACGGACCTGCACATCACGTCGATGAACAGCGGCATGAAGGACATGGCCAACGTGATGTCGAAGATGTTGACCCTCGGCATGTCGCTGGAAGACGTGGTGGAGGCCAGTACGTGGACGCCCGCACAGGTTATTCAGCACCCTGAGCTGGGGCACCTGTCGGTTGGGGCGCCTGCCGACGTCGCCGTGTTCAGCCTTGACCGGGGACGGTTCGGGTTCGTCGACTCCTTCGGCTTCCGGATGGACGGCAAAGAGAAGCTGACCGCTGAGCTGACCCTGCGGGAAGGCGACGTCGTCTGGGACCTCAACGGGATTGCTGCCACCGAGTGGAAGCCCGGCCGGGACCGGGACTAGTTAGCCGGTGTTGAACGATGGCCGCTACCGGCGTAGCGGCCATCGTTCTCCATCTACTTCGAGTAGTTCCCTGGCACAGCGTTGAGTGCCGGTGTGACCGCTCGGCCGGACGGCCGTCCCGGGGACCGCCCATGCCCTACCGCCGATCACCCACCCGGTAGCTCACCGAGGCGCAGCACCGTTCCCTCGATCTCGGTGCTCCGCGCGTTCGCGTACGAGATCTCCGTGCCGATGATCGTGAAGCCCGCACCCGGCAGGCCCCTGAACGATCCGACGATGTCACTGGCGGCTCGCGCATACAGCGGCCGGACCGGAACCGTTTCGAGGAACAGGGCAAGGGTGCGGCTGGCGATACCTTGACCCCAGAGCGCACGGTCGATCCAGTAGGTGACCTCGGTATCGCCGTCCATGACGAAGCCGGCGATGCTGCCACCGAGGCGCCCCTCGCGGATCACCGCGCGCAACGTGACGTCAGCAGTGGCCCTCACCTTCGACATGTGGGCGTCGAACGCTTCACGGTCGTCGGGGTTCTCGGCGGTGAACGCGGCCATCCAAACCGACTCGGGGTCACGCTTCTGGTCGAACAGCGCGTCGAGGTCAGAATCGACGATTGGCCGCAGTGCCGCATTCGCCGCCGTTGTGGTCCTCACTCTGCTCCGCCCCGGCCAGGGAGGCGAACGTCTCAGCAGGTGCCGACACATGCGATGCGACGGCGTTCGTGAGTCTTGTGGCGCTTTGCGCTAGCTCCTCGATGCGGCCCCAGTCACGGGCTGCCAGGGCGTCGGCCGGGGTGAGCCAGGATCCGCCGACGCATCCGACGTTGCGCAGGCTGAGCCAGTCAGTCGCGTTTGTCGGCGTGATGCCACCGGTCGGGCAGAACATCAGGTGAGGCAGTGGCCCGGCGACCGCCGAGAGGAAGGCGAGTCCGCCGCTCGCGACCGCGGGGAAGAACTTCATGGCGTCCAGACCCAGCTCCCGCAGCGCCAACATCTCGCTGACGGTGCTGACTCCCGGCAGGTAGGGCAGGCCGGTGTCAAGCGCAGCGCGAGCCAGATTCGGTGTCGCGCCCGGGCTGACCAGGAACATCGCGCCCGCCGCTCGGGCCTGCTCGGCCTGCTGAACGGTGCTGACGCTGCCGGCGCCAACGACCATGCCGGGCACCTCCTGAGTCGCCCTTCGGATGGCCTCCAACGCCGCACTGGTCCGAAGCGTGATCTCCATGATGCCGACGCCCCCGCTGAGCAGTGCCCCGGCGAGCGACGCGCTGTCGGTCGTCTCCGTCACCACGACAACGGGAATCACCGGCGAGATCGACATCAGGTCCCGGGCCGTCTGCGGGTGCGTTCGGTCCGTCATGACGGCGCTCAAAATACGATGTCCTGCGGGGCGATGCCCTCCTCGCGGCAGTACTCGTGGTAGCGACGCAACTTGCTTTCCGCAGTCTCGACGTAGGCGACCTTACCGGTCTCATCCGTGTACTCGATCGGACCGTGGATCGAGAAGAGCGTCAGCATGGGTTCGTCTGGGGCGTCCACATCCGCCACGAGGGTGTGCACGTCGCCGGGCGGCTCGTAGACATAAGCCCCCGGCTCAGCCTGCCAGTCGTGTTCGAGGTAGTGCCAGCGGCCCTGGATGACCCACCCCTCGACCTCGGCGAGATGTCGATGCCGGTTGACCACCCCGCTCTTGGCCACCTTGAGCAAATTGACCCAGCTGCCGGTAGCCGGCGAGATGCGCAGCGGCTTGAACCACACGTTGGCGGAGCCCTGCGGGACCCAGGGCAGATCGGCGGTCCGGATGAGGAAATCCTTGATCGGGTTCAGCTGCTCCATGCGTCGATGCTCCTTCTGGTTCGCCTCGCCACGGCATGAAAACCCTATGGCGGGCGAGTCGTGCGGTGAAGAACCAAGGCTGGATAGGGCCATGCGGAAGCCGAATACGACTCGGGCCGATCGTCGGAACAAGCGGATTGCCCGGTGGCTCAACGACGCCGGCGAAGGGGCCAGGGTGGATTGACCACAGCAGGCGGCGCATCCGCGGGCGAGGGGCGCGGAGGACGTCCACGTGGGGCCGGGCGATGCGGCGACCCGTTGGCTTGGTCCCCCTTCGCGTGCCGAGGGCGAACTTCAGACGGTTGAGCATGTCAGCCGGCTCCTGCACGTCGGCAGCCATCCCGGCGTCTCGGCTCGGCGCGACGTCGACCGGAGACGGGCCGGCGGCCTCGACGACACGGCCAGCGCGTGAGGCCACCTCGGCGGCGGCCATGTCGGGCCGTTGATCCGGTCGAGGACGATCGCGGCGAGCAGGTCATCTTCGTGGCGAAGTGGCGGAGAGATGCCTTCACCGAGACCGGCGCGGCGGGCGATGTCGGTGACGGAGGCGTCCAGGCCACGCTCTGCGAACTCGTCGGCGGCGGCCATTGGCGGGGTACGGGCGTCCTCAGTTGCCAGGCGGCTGATACAACTTGCACCGGCCGCAGAGCGGCCTGGGCCACCGCAGTCCCGCCGCCGACGAGGCCGCCCTGGCGGCCTGACCACCACGCCGATGGTGTCCGCCAGAGTGGAGCAAGCTCGGACCACAGGAGTGTCAGAACGTATGGACGGAATCGCAGGCAGCCCGTGGGCGGTAGCCGGTCTGGATCCACTCGCCGGGCGGGTGTTGGAGCACCTGGTGGCCGTGCGATCAGCGGACGTCACCGATGTGGCGGCGGCGGTCGGGGTGTCCCTGGCGGAGGCGGAACGAGCACTACGGCACCTTGCGGACTCCGCACTGGTGCTGCAGATCGACGGTGTGGTGCCGCGGTGGGTGGCCGGCCCGCCGAGGCCGTCGCTCGGCGCCCTGCTGGCGCGGCGGCGGGCCGAACTGGCCCGCGTCGAGGGTCTCGTGGAGCGGCTTCACGAGGTGTACGAGGCGGTGTCCGGGCCGCGCGCCGCGCACCTGGTGGAGTTGCTGGAGCGCGAGGATGAGGTGCCGGAGCGCTACGGTCAGCTGCTGAAGGGGAGTTCGGTTGAGGTACTGCATCTGGCCAAGCCGCCGTATGTGACGGCCGGGCAGGCGTCCGTCGGGGAGTCGCTGGTGGCACCGGGGGTGTGGATGCGGTCGGTGTACGAGACGGAGGGCTTTACCGACGCGGTGTCGCTCGAGACGGCGCTGCGCGGGACGGGTCAGGGCGGGGAACTGCGGCTGGCGGCCCGGCTGCCGGTGAAGTTGGTGGTGTTCGACCGGGCGGCGGCTCTGCTGCCGGTGCGCGGGGACCGCCCGGCGGCGGGTTCATTGGTGGTGCACTCGCCCGCGCTGGTGGTCGCGCTGGTGGCGCTGTTCGAGAGTGTGTGGGAGCGCGCCGACCCGGTGTCGCTGGGCAGCCGACAGGATGGGCCGGCCTCGAAGGGCAGTCTGACGACCGTGGGGCCGGACCTGCGGACACGGGAAATCCTGCGGATGATGGCGACCGGGATGAAGGACGAGGCGATCGCCCGCGTGCTCAAGGTGAGCCGCCGTACCGTGCAGAAGCATGTCAGCGATGCGGGTTCCCTGCTCGGTGCCCGGACTCGGTTCCAGATCGCGCTGCTGGCGGCGGAACGGGGCTGGCTGAAGGAGTCGGTGAGTGCGGAAGGCGGCACCGGGCCCGCCGATCCGGCACCCGCATTCGGCCCTCCTTCATTCTCGGCCACGTCGGTCCAAGCCTCGACCGAGGCTCGTTGAATTGCGCAGTCCCGCGTCACGACTCGCTCATGTCGCTGATCGCCTCGATGAGGCGGGCGATCCGCCGATCAGGGCGTATGCCGAACGCGGCGGCGCGCCGGGACCTCTGATAACGAGTTCCCGGCGCGCCGTCGTGCATCGCGTCCCCTAACAGGGGATCACTTGCAGGGCTTGGCTCCCTTCGCGTACGCCAGGCCGAAACCGCCTGCCGACGAGTCCATGAAGATCACCTCGCGCCCCGCGCCGGCGGTCGCGAACATCTGCGCGCCCGGGCTGCAGGACGCCGGGCCGACGTACTCCCCGTTGAACGTGTACTGCTTGAGCTTCGGGTTGAGCGCGTTGTCCGGGTAACCGCCGGTGGAGAGCCAGAGGTCGTACGGGGCCTCCTCGGTGACGGTGAGCGTCGTGTCGGACAGCGTGAGGACGTCGGCGCGGATCGCCTGCGGCGAGTTCTCCTCGAAGAGCAGGTGGCTCGTGCGCGTGGCGAAGTCGAAGAGCCGCACGGAGTCGTTGAACGTCCCCTGGTTCCACTGGCCGTCGACCAACCTGCCGTAGTCGCGGTTGATGACCCAGGCGACGCCGGTGCCGGACACCTGGGGGTAGCTCATCGTCTCGGCCCCGGGGTCACCGCCGGCGAAGGTCACCTTCCCCGTCGCGAGGTCGTACACCTCGACACCCAGCGACCACCAGTTGCCGTTCGCGTCGGGCTGCGCGTAGTCCTCGTACCGGACGTAGGAGATCTTTCCGTTCTTGACGCTCGGCGCCGTCGCGTTCCCGACCCAGTCGGGGTGCGCGAGGGTGTGGACGGTCCGCGAGTTGCCCTGCAGGTAGCGCACGACGTCGCGGTAGCCCTGCTCCGGGTCGTACTGGCTCCACGTCACGACGTCGCCGTCGAAGCCCAGGCCGTTGATCCGGTACGGGGAGCGGTACAGCTCCTCCACATGGCCGCCGCCGATGGGCGCCGACAGGATGCGGTCGGTCTCCCACGTCGGCGAGTCCTGGTCCGCCTCGATCGACAGCCACACGACCCGCTTGCCGTCGGTGTGCGGGAAGCTGTGCGGGTTCCCGTCGTTCGGGGAGATCCGGTACGGCGCGCCCTTTCCGTCGGTGCGGCCCACCCAGATCGACGTCGGCTCGGTGCGGTTCGCGTCCGCCCTCGGCACGGCGAACCAGCCGCCGGCCATGCTCGCCGTCATGTCGACGTACATTCCGGTGTTGAGCCGGTCGATCAGGAGGTCGGTCTTCTTGCCGTAGAGGTTCGCCTTCCACTTCGCGGTGATCCCGCGCGAGTCGAACGCCGCCTGCACCACCTTGAGGTCCTTGTTGCTCAGCCCCGAGGACTTGGCGGAGGCGAGCACCGCCTCGCGGGCGTCCACGAAGTCGGACATGGGGGTGAGGTAGTCGGTGAGCGCCCGGTAGACGATCTTGTCGGCGACGGGGCCGCCGAACGCCTGACGCAGGTCCCACAGCGCCCCGGACACGATCGTCGAGTTGAGGTGTACGCCACCGTCGTCCATCTGCGGCGTGTCCATGAGGTGCTGGAAGTCAGCCGTGGTGGCGCCGTCGTCGAGATTGCGCAGGGCGCACTTGGTGGGCGTCAGGGTGCGGCAGAGGTCGCCGCCGATCAGGCTCGCCTCGGGGTCGGTCATCGGCGTGCCGGTCGCGTCGACGTCGATGGCGTTGCCGAAGTAGTCGGCGATCGCCTCGTTGAGCGCGCCCGGCTGGCCGGCGTAGACGAGGCTGGCGGAGTTCTCCACCACGCCGTGCGTCATCTCGTGGCCCACCACGTCCGGGTCGGCGGCCAGCGGCAGGTACTCGGCGTCGCCGCTGCCGTACACCATCCGGGTGCCGTCCCAGTAGGCGTTGACCCACGGGTAGCCGCCGTAGGTGATGCCGACGATCGAGTTGATCGCCATGCCGTTGTCGTCCAGGCTGTTACGTCCGAGCTTCGTCTGGTACCACTCGAACACCTTCGCGGCGTCCCAGGCCGCGTCCACGGCGCCGGCGTCGGTGAGGTCCGCACCGAGCGTGCTCGACGGCGACGTGAACGGCCCGACGCCCTCGGGCAGCTGCCCGTCGAGCAGGTCGTAGTAGTCCCGGCCGCGGGCGTCCCAGGTGGTGATCGGCACCGTCCGGCCGTCCGGGAGGGTGTGCGTCTGGTCGATCATGAGGTACGAGTCCGCGTCGCCGGTCCGGACGAGCGGGACCGGCACGGTGGCGCCGTGCAGGCTCGTGCCCTCACCGACGACCGAGGTCGTGCCGTCGGCCGACGTGGACGGCGCCGGCACGGTCCGCGGCGCGACAGCGGTCCCGCCGGCGGCCAGGGCGGCGGCCTGCTGCGCGGTGGCAAAGGACTTGATCCGGCTGACGCTGAGCAGCGTCACCCCGTTCGTCGCGCCCACGTACACGTCGCGGAGCACCGGCTGGCCCGTGGCGACGTCCTTGCCCTTGACGAGCACCCGGCGCGCGAGGACGCCGGTGCCGGTCGGCATGACCACGAGCCCCTGGTCGGTGCCGGTGAGGTCCGTGCTGGCCGCACCGGGCCGCGGCGCCCCGGCCACGACGGCGGCACCGGGGTGCAGGCTCCTGCGTACGTCCTCGACCGCTCGGGCGATCGCGACGTCGGCGGGCATCGTCGGACGGGTCGTGTCGACGTCGAGGTCCGTGAAGTAGCTGCCCGACGTGCCGGTCACCGCACGCTTGCCGGCCTTCTTCTCCATACGCACCACGTACTGGCCGCCGAACACGGGCAGGCCCTTGTACTTCTGGTTCAGCCGGACCGTCTCCCGCTCTCCCCGGGTGTCGACGCCTGCCGTGGTGAGCGTGCCGGCCGGGTCGGCGATCTTGTAGCGGTCTTTGTGGCCCGTGAGGTGGGCCTTGGCGGCCTTGTCCGGTGCGATCGTGGCGTCGACCGGCTCGGCCAGGTCGTCAACGAGCGCCGGGGTGTCCGTAGCGGGCGCCACGGAGGCCGGGACCGACGCCTCCGCGTCCGTCGCCGTGCTCGACGGTGCGGCGTTCGCGGCCTGGGCGGTGGTACCGAGGAGGGCGGCCGTCGCCAGGATGGCGAGGGCGGGTGGTGCCTTGACTCTGCGCATCTGTTGCTCCTGCAAGGTGGTTCAGCGCCCGGCCGGCTCCTTGCGGCACGGGATTTGATCACCCTCACTGCGGTGTCGCCACCGACACAAGGACCACTTTGCGCACCTGCACAAACCAGAAGCCCGCCGAGGAAGAGGCGATCCGAACGGCACACCTCGGCCGACAGCTCGTCGCGCACGGTGGGACGGTTGTCGTGCCGGGCGTTGACCTCGCCGCGGAGCGCGCCACGCTGGCGGAACGCGTTGACCGGTACTGGTTCGTCGCGGAGCGCATGCGGGCGGCTGGCCAGGATGTCGACCAGCTCCGGGCGCGGAACCTCGGGGTATCGCGACTCTCCTCGACGCCCGCGTCACCCCGGACCGAACTCGCCCGGGTCGTCGCCCTGATCCGCGGCTGACCGGTAGGCCCGCGTGGCCTGTCTGCGGAGGCGGTGACGGTCGGTAATGGTCAACCCGGACCGGGCAGGCAGCAGCGATCCGGCCCGGACAATCAGTGGCCCGTCCCTCGCTGGTGCCGGTGGGTAGACGTCCCCCGGTTCGGCAACGGTCGGTGTGGCGGGCGCCCCGCAACGGTGAGTTGCGGGCGTCAGCGCACGATGTTGGGTTCGATCCGGGCTCCTATCATCGCCCGGCGATCGAGGGATGGTCGGTTGTCTCGGAGCGGGCGGCGGTGGATGCCGCCGGCGCGAACGTCGAGGTCGTACATGGTGATGGCGTCACCTTCGCGTACAGGGCCGACGCTCTGGTTGTGATCGTCGGCGCCGGAGACCGGCCGCACGGCAATGCTGTCGACGATGCAAACACGCAAGTGCTGCGGGAGCCGCTGGGCGATCGTGCCTTGGTGTTAGCGGGTGGCGTGTTGGCCGTGGTCGCTGACTTGGGCGTCGAACCAGTGGTGTAGGGCGTCGCGGAGCTCGGCGTCGCTGGTGGTGTAGGTGACGCGTCCCCCGTCGGAGGTGGCGGTGTAGTCGATGGTGATGCGCCCGCCGTGCGCACGGAGCGTTTCCAGGCCGGGCATCTGGTTGCCGTGGATGCGGGCCGGGTCGGTGAAGTCGCCGCGCCGGAAACGGTTGACCTCGGCGGTGAGGTGTTGCCGGATGAGGGTGATCTGGGTGGCGTCCTGGGGGTCGTCGGCGACCACGGTCTGCACCCCGCCGGTGTCGGTCTTGGTGAACTGATGGGTGGTGCGGTCCAGGTCGAACGGCATGACGGACGCGCCCCGATCGGCGACCTCGGCCTGCCGGCTGGAGCTCGCCGGTGTCGGTGTCGGCGCCGATGAGTCGTTGGTGCAGCCGCTGACCAGTGCGGTCGCGGCTGCCGCGGCCGCCAGGAGCAGGGCTCGGCGGGCGTGGGGGTGGTCAGGACGGTTCAACAGCGGCCTCCGCAAGGGTCTGGAGCGCGCGCACCACGGCGTCGCGTTGGTCGTCGGGGATGCGGTCGAGGAGGGCGGCGAGCCGGTCGCGGCGGGCGTCGGCCTGCCGGGCGGCAGCGGTGCTACCGGCATCGGTGAGCACCAGCAGGACGCCGCGACCGTCCCCGTCGGCGGTCTCCCGGTGCACCCAGCCACGGCTGACCAGGTTGCTGACCAGGCGACTGACGCTGCTCTTTTCCAGCCGCAGCCGGCGGGCGAGTTCGACCTGACGGATCCGCCCCTCGCGGGCCACCTCCACCATGGCGTGTGCCTCCGAGACCGGCAGCGGCTGTCCGCACGGGGTGCGGTCCGGTTGATGGAGACCGAAGTTGCGGACGAACCGCATCAGGGCCTCCTGCGCGGCGTCGACCTCCCCGTTCTGCATGGTTCGACCATACAACCGGATGGTTCGGTGGTACAACCAAATTCCGGCTTGCGTCAGCGCGAAGGCGCTGCGGTCGGGACAACGCAGACGGCCAGAGCAATCTCGGCCACGAAGCGTGGCGCGTCGGCCGGATCGAGCCGACCAGCCGCGGACCTCGCCGATCCCAGTGCGTACCCCACGCTGACCTCGGGGCGAGGCCAGACTGCTGGCCGCCCTTCATGCGGCGAGTACCGATCCCCGCTCGCCCGACTCGGTGGCGTTGACCTGACCGCACCACCGTCAGCCTGATGAGTTGGGAGCACCGCAGGGCGACTTCCTATCAGCCCACGTGGAAAGGCGAACGAGCCGAAGCCTGGCCTGCAGCAGCAACGGCGAGCTGAGCGCCCGGTACCCATGCGCGATCGCACCGAGTCGCCCGGCTGACCAGCAACGGGCAGACCCTGGCAACACTCGGGATAGGCCCTGTCCTGCCGATCAATGCCGGCCTGCGTCGGGTCCAGCCGACGACCGGCTGGGTTCTCAGTTCGTCCGGATACAACACCGGTATCCGGACGAACCTCTGCCTTGCCGGGCCGCCACCTGGATCCCGCCTCGGCTCGACATGATCGACAGGACACGGCCTAGGTGTGCTGTCCAGGGAGGTTGGTCGAGGTTGTGTGACGACCTGATCCAGATCCTGGACTGCTGAAGGCCTCCGGTTGTGGAGTGGAGCTGTCCAGGAACCGCTCCGGCAACCAGGAGGCCTTCGTGCTTCACCGTAATGCTGATTTGACGCCAGGGGCGCGTCTGCGGCTGGCGCGTCTGATCATCGACGAACGCTGGCCGGTCGCCCGGGCTGCCGAACGCTATGACGTGTCCTGGCGCACGGCGAAACGATGGGCCCAGCGTTACGCCGAGCAGGGCGAGGCCGGGATGCAGGACCGCTCGTCACGCCCGCATCACAGCCCGGCCCGGACACCACGGCCGGTGGTCCGCAAGATCGTGCATCTGCGGTGGAAACAGCGACTGGCCCAGTGCAGATCGGCGGTCGGCTCGGTATACCGGCCTCGACCGTGTATGCGGTGCCGACCCGCTGCCGGCTCAGCCGGCTCAGCCATCTCGACCGGGTCACCGGCGAACCCGTCCGGCGTTACGAACACGACCGGCCCGGAGCGATGCTGCACGTCGACGTCACCAAGTACGGCAGCATTCCGGACGGCGGCGGCTGGCGCTACGTCGGCCGGGTCCAGGGCCGACGCAACCGTGAGGCCGCAGCCGGACGCACCGGCGCCCGCAGCAAAACCTACGAACCGCAGATCGGTACCGCGTTCGCGCATACCGTCCTCGACGACCACTCCCGCGTCGCCTACGCCGAGATCCGCGACGACGAGAAAGCCGCCACCGCGATCGACGTGCTGCGCAACGCCGTCGCCCGGTTCGCCGCCCGAGGCGTCACCGTCGAACGCGTGCTGTCGGACAACGGCTCGGCCTACAAATCCTTCGCCTGGCGTGACGCCTGCACCGAGCTCGGCATCCGGCCGAAGAAGACCCGCCCCTACCGGCCACAGACCAACGGAAAAGTCGAGCGCTTCCACCGCACCCTTACCGACGGCTGGGCCATCGCCCGCTTCTACAACAGCGAACAAGCCCGCCGGAAGGCTCTACCGGCCTTCCTGCATCACTACAATCACCACCGGCCTCACTCAGCCATCGGCGGCCTACCACCCATCACCAGGTTGACCAACGTCCCTGGACAGCGCACCTAGGGCGTGTCCTGCCGATCTTGTAGTGGTTGATCGTTGACGATGTCGCGGTGGTGCGTCGTGGCGAGTTGACCGATGAAGCGTGGGCGGTGATCGCGCCGCTGCTTCCCGAGCCGGGCGGTGCCCGGGGGCGGTGGCGGGATCACCGCCAGGTGATCAACGGGATCCTGTGGAAGCTGCGCACGGGTGCGCCGTGGCGTGACCTGCCGGAGCGCTATGGACCGTGGAAGACCTGCCACGAGCGCCTGCGACGGTGGACCGCGGATGGGACGTGGGATCGGATCCTGGCCGCGGCGCAGGTTCACGACGACGGCACACCGGTGCAGTGGACGATCAGCATCGACTCGTCGATCGTGCGGGCGCATCAGCATGCCGCTGGCGCCCGCAAAAAGGGGGCTCCCCGACAAGTCCGGCGACGCCTGGTACGCAAGATGGTGAGGCCATCGGCCGCTCCCGCGGCGGGCTGAGCACGAAGATCCACCTGGCCGTCGACGGACGCGGCCGGCCGCTGTCGATCCTGCTCACGCCCGGCCAGGCCGGCGACAACCCCCAACTCCTCGCCTTGCTCGACGCGATCCGCGTCAACGAGCCCGGACCTGGCCGGCCGCGCAAGCGCCCGGACGTGTTGATCGCCGACAAGGGTTATGCCCACGACTGCACCAGACGTGCCCTGCGGCAACGGGGAATCCGGCATGTCATCCCCGAACGCTCGGACCAGATCGTTCGCCGAGCCGCCAAGGGCAGCGCCGGCGGCAGGCCACCTACCTTCGACAAGGCGACCTACCGCAAGCGCAACGTCGTCGAACGCTGCTTCAACCGCCTCAAGCAGTGGCGCGACCTGGCCACCCGCTACGCCAAACGCGCATCCCTCTACCGGACCAGCCTCCTCCTCATCGCCGCCATCATCTGGCTTCCATGATCGGCAGGACACGCCCTAGTCGCCCAGCTTCTCGGCAACTGACCCAGAGCGGCCCCGGCCAGCCCCCGGCCGGGGCCGCCGTCTTGCCCCCGCTCGTCGACTACCCCGGAGGCGTCATGATCACCCCTCAGAGGCAGGCCGAGCTGGCGCGCGCGGCCGAGGACCATGCCGCCCGCTACGCCCACCCGCACAACCCGGTCGTCAACGACCCGGTCCGCTACGTCGCCGACGGCCACGTCCCCGGCGGCGCCACCGGCTGGGAGTGGGAGTGGATCGGCGAGCACCTCGGGTGCCGTTAACGGCTACGGACCAGGGAGGGAATGGCGGTGGCCGGGGAACAGCCGAGCCGGCCGCCGAGAGCCGCCAGCGTCCACCCTCCGTCCCCGAAGCCGCCATCTACTCCGGTACCGACCGCCGCCGCCATAGGGTCGTCGGTCCTGCGCTCCTGGCGATCGTGCTCGCAGGTCTCCGAGTGATCGTCGCGGCATCGGCCGCGAACTCGGTCACCGGCCAAACCGGGCGGCGCGGGGACGAGGTTGCGCCACCGAGGGGCTTCACCGGGACCGGCCGGAGACGATTGAGGGCCCCGAGCCCGGGCGAGGCCGAGTACGGACTCACCCGGGCGGAGTGGGAACGGGCCCGGTGGGCGTCTACCGGAAGAGCCGCTGCTGCAGCCACCAGAAGAGGAGTCCCACGCTGCCCGCGCCGACCGAGTAGGCGGCTCCGCGCAGGGCGCTGGACAGCATGGCCTGGCGACGGCGGGTCCAGAGGGTCGGTCCGGCAGCGGGACCGGAGGGGTGTGCCGGTGCATCGGGCTGCCGGTGGTCGGTCATGGCGGGGTCCTGCCTCGACGTCCCGCGGAAGAGCTCAGGGCGTCCAGTGCTGGATGACCTGGACCCGGTCGAAGCGGAGGTCCTCCAGGTCGGCCGCCGGGATCGTCCAGAACAGGGATATCCCTTCGAGGTGTCCGATCCACTGGGCCAGCAGGACCCAGCCGTCAGGGTCGAGCTCCTCGCGGCCGCGCCTGCGGATGGACGCGGCGAACCGGACCGGGTCGCCGAACTCCTGGCCCCGGGCACTGGCCCAGCCCCCGAGCTGCAGGTGGCCCCCGGGCCACCCGCCCGGCCAGCGGACATCGTGCCAGGCCCGGCGAAGCGCTTTCGCGTTCTCGAACCGCGCGGCAAGGGGATCGGGGTACCTGGCCGCGTAATACGTCGGCTCGTGGTCAGGCAGAGTCACCACCGGCTGTGGGCGCAGCGGGTCGATCTCCCGCAGGTCGGCCTCCAGGTCCGCGTGGGTTCCGACGCCGGCCAGCTTCGGGACCTCGTAGTTGTCGTAGTCGCTGTACTCGCGTGCGCGGTCGCCGAGCCCGGTGCCCACCGGGAGGTAATCCGCGGAGCCGAAGCCGTCCTCGTCACCCATCTCGGGGGTCGCGAAGAGAAGCAGATGGCCGTCGGTAGGCAGCGGCAGACCGGTCGCGCCTGTGGGAATCGCCGACAGATCAACCGTCGCGATCAGGTGCTTCTCCTCCGGGTGCCGCTCCCGCGTCGCCGAGTACGTGCCGTCCGGGCCAGGGCCGGGCCGGCGCTCGTCACCGAACCATCCCGCCTCCGGCCCGTCTCCCGTAGGTGCGAGGACCACCGCCGGGCGGGAGAGCTCCACCCACCGCTCTACCTCGTCGAGGGGCACTCCCGCTCCGAGGGCACGCTCGCGGAACTCCGCGAGCCGGTCGGTCATTTCGGACGTCAGCAGGGTCATGCAGGTCTCTCCAATGTCCGTGCGGCCTGATGGGGCATCATCCTGTCACCACCCACCGACACGGCACGGGCGATACTCGACCGGTGGACTCGATCTACCGCAGTACGACGGGCAAGGAGCTCATTCGACGCTGACGCCTCGACTAGGGCGTGTCCTGTCGATCATGGCAGCCAGATGACAGTGGCGATGAGGACCAGGCTGGCCCGGTATAGGGATGCCCGTTTGGCGTAGCGGGTGGCCAGGTCGCGCCATTGCTTGAGGCGGTTGAAGCAGCGTTCGACGACGTTGCGCTTGCGGTAGGTCGCCTTGTCGAAGGCTGGTGGTCGCCCTCCGGTGCTGCCCTTGGCGGTGCGGCGGGCGACCTGGTCGGACCGTTCGGGGATGACGTGCCGGATGC